>NZ_FXAX01000001.1:600000-1200000 GCF_900177805.1 Fibrobacter sp. UWB13
AGAGCTTCGTGGAGGTTTGGGTCGAATTCCTTGCCGGTCGGGTCAATCTGTTCAAGTCCTGCGTCCGTGAGAACCTTGGCGAACTGGTTGTAAATCATCTGCATGCCTTTTTCGAAGGCTTCGAGATCCTTGGCTTTGTTTTCGCTGGCGAAAGCACGTTCGAAATTGTCCTGGACTTCAGAGAGCTTTTCGAGAAGCTTGCCGTTCGCGGTTTCGATGAGTTCGAGCTGTTCCTTGGCATTACGGCGGCGGAAGTTTTCGAATTCGGCCATCAAACGCACAAAACGGTCGTTAGCGTCGGCAAGCTGCTGTTTCAAAACTTCTTCGGCGGAAGGTGCTGCGGGCTGTTCGGCGGCTTTTTCTTCGGCCTTTGGTGCTTCTGCATTTTGACCTTCTACGTCAGCGGGCTTTTCGGCGTTGGCATTGTCGGTTGCTGAGCCTGCCGAAGCATTGGCTTCGGCTTCGAGATTCATTGCGTCCTGGGCGGCTTTCAGCACATCCTGTTCAAATTGAGCACGTTCAGCATCATTCGGTTCAACATTCTGTTCCGGATTCTTTTCTTCAGCCATGATATATCAATATTCCTTTAAAAATTGTCCGTACGGACATCTGTTTTACAATTTCGACACAAAGATAGCAAATACCATGCCAACAAAAAACGTCAAAAATTGTTTTAATGTGAAACAAGCGTGACTCCCCTTTCTAAATTTGTATTGCCGATAATTCGGATTATGTAAACTAAACTTTGAAAAAAGAAAAACGGGCTTTTGCCCGCTTCTTTTTATTTCGCAAAAATCAAGTCTTCATATGTCATGGTGCCATCGAGCAATGCCGGACATGCCACATCCTGCATAATCTCCACATAGCTATCTAAGCTAACTGAAGATTGATTAGGGGAATCGTATTGGATGATATAATCAGAGCAGACCAAATTCTTGATGGAACTTTGTTTTTTATAATTTTCGCAAATTTGCGCAAAGGTGGCTTCGTCAATCTTTTCATAGATTTCAAAGAAGGAATAAATTCCATCCTGAACAGAAACAATTTCTGTAAGAGTTTTATCGGAATAAACGATTCGGGTCTGTACGCTGGTCCCGACTTTCATGGATTCGCAAAGCTGGGCTTTTTCTGCTTTATTGGGCTTTTTATCATCTGTGAGCCCGGTTCCCTCGGCCAACTTATCTAGCGTGCTTGAAAAATGATCATAAGAATCGTCGCAGTACTGTTTCATATCTGTAATCTTTTTTGATACAGCAAGCGATGTTTGGGATGGATCCTGTTCCCCCAAAGTAGCCGTAACTTGTGCACTGCCATCAGAACATTTATAATGACCATCATCCATTTTTGCAGCGGCATCTTTCATTTTATCACAGAACTGTGATGTGGATTTAAATATTCCTGAATAGTCTATTTTATCGCTGTAAAAAGTAGGATTGTCGTAATCAGCTTCAATTAGCTCGTTTACGTAGGAATTATCTGTAAATACAGTGACTTTGAGATTTACAGAAACGCTGTGGTCCGTGGCATAGACTTCGCATTTGGCGTTACCGATCTTATTTTCAAAATGGCGCTCGTGCTGGAGAGTTCCTTGATCAAAAGCCACATCATTAGGGTTGGAGTCAGCGGGGTCACAGGCGGTGAGAAGAGCTATAATTGGTAGAGAGAGTGCAAAAAATTTTTTCATTATAATTTCTTCTTCTTTAGTTTTGTCGGAAAATATACTTAAACAACGCTCATTATTCAACAAATTCTTTGGTTAATTTTACAGAAAAAATTGTATTTTTGTAACAAATTCAGTCCAGTTGACGAAAATAAGAAGGATTTATTTTATGATTAAAAATTTTTTACCCATCACCGCTGTAACCACCCTTGCTTTTATGGCGTGCTCCCCTGATGAATCATCCTCTCCTATTGCTCCAATCGCGGAATCGTCATCTTCAATCCAAGGGGTAGAAAATCCAAACTCTGCAAATTCTATCGCAAGTAGCTCTTCAGAATTCCAAAACAATAGCAGTTCCTCTGTATTCTCAAACCACAGCAGTTCTTCTGTGGCGAAAACGAACGAAAGCTCATCTTCGGTCAACCAGACTTTGTCAAGTTCAAATGGAAACCAACTTCAGCATTTTACGAAAAACGAATGCTCTGTAACAAAGTTATCCGACAATGTGGTCGTTATGGATTTTACCGTAGCAAATTCGGAAAGCGTCCAGATGAAAATGACTCTCGTTGGAACTGATGTCGAAATGGACATGGTAACCACTTACGATGCTTTTGTTTCTAATTCCGAAGTTGAACAGACGTGTGCAGAAGCCAAAGAAAGTGCAGCTGGTTACAATAACGCAAGCGTATTATGTGATGGACATACCATATCGGTCAAGTATATTAATTCTGCCAACGACAAAAACGCCGATGAAATTGTTGAGTCTTCAAAAGAACTCTGCAAATTGATGAACCTGGTTGAAGTATATGGTTCATCGAGTTCTACAAGTAATCCTTCTTCCCTATCGAGTTCCTCGTTCCAAGTCCCGGTCAGCAATAAAGAGAAACCAAACGATGCTGTGTGTGAAGTTTTCGTTGACTTGGATACCGCATTTGTGATGACCGCAGTTAAACCTGATTCAATCATCATCAATATAAACATGAACTATAATAGAGGTACTTTGGTAATGTCCGAAGTAATGCAATTTGCAGATGCTATTCCTGAGACCACCATTTCTGAAATTTGCAATCAGGCGAAGGAAGATGCAAGAAAGGATCCTCTGAGTGGAACTGTATATTGTAACGGAAAAAATATTACACAGTCTCTAACGCTTACGACTGTAAACTCGATTCCAGTAAGTGCTCCGGATTTTATTGCCGACTGCGACGAAATCAACGCTACAGGAATTCTTGTAGAAGATGAGGATTAGAGGTCAATCGATCATTGTTGTGAATAATTTTTTGTGGCGTAGAGAGCGTAAAATTTTCACACTCTGTAAATAAAAAGCCTTTCTTACAATTCTTGTAAATCTTTCATTTGAGGAAAGTCTCTCCCCTACACTGCCCCGCAACCCGCATAGAATAAGGGATTGCGGGCTTTTTTATGTGTTGGAAAAATTTTTGGCACGCATTTTGCAAATACGAGTGCGAACAAAAAGAAACCTCAAAAAAAGGATACCAACATGAAGCTCGTCACAGCTTACATTCAACCTGAAAAGCTCAATAGCGTAAAGCAATCGCTATATGAGAACAAGATCTACAAGATGTCTGTCACTAACGTTCTTGGTTGCGGCCAGCAGAAGGGTTACAATCAACGTTTCCGTGGCGTTGTTACTGAAGTTAATTTGCTCAAGAAAATTTGTCTGAAGATTGCCGTGAATGATGAATTTGTGCAGCCTTGCATCGATGCCATCATCAAGGGCGCTCGTACGGGTGCCATCGGCGATGGAAAGATTTTCGTCACGTCGCTTGAACAGTGTGTTCGCATCCGCACGGGTGAAACTGGACCGGAAGCGATTGGTTAATTCGGAATCAGGAATTCAGAATTAGAAACTAAAATTTTCAAAAAGGATTTATACAAATGAACGAAGTAGCAACAGTCGCAACCGTCAACGACGCCATCTTTATGACGGAAAACATTTGGATCATGATCAGCGCCATGTTGGTGTTCATCATGGGTCTTGGATTTGCATGTGTCGAAGCAGGCCTTGTGCGTGCTAAGTGCTCTGCAAACGTCGCTTTCAAAAACATCGCTGTGCCGGCAATCGGTATCACGATGTACGCCTTGCTCGGCTTTGGCCTTATGTACCCGGGTACTTTCAACGGCATTCTCGGTTTCGCCGGCTTCGGCATTGGCGACTGGGCAAATCCGGCAAACTTCACCGTAGCCTACAACGGACACTTCACTCTGTTCACGGACTGGCTGTTCCAGGCAATGTTTGCAGCAACCGCCGCAACGATCGTTTCTGGTGCCGTTGCTGAACGTGTGAAGCTCAACTCCTTCCTCGTTTTTACCATCGCTTACGTGGCTCTCGTCTACCCTGTTGTCGGTAGCTGGACATGGGGCGGCGGCTGGCTCTCCACCTTCGGTGCTCACGGTTTCCACGACCTCGCCGGTTCTACCCTCGTCCACTCTGTGGGTGGTTGGGCAGCTCTCGCTGGCGTCATGATTCTCGGACCGCGTATCGGTAAGTATGTCGGTGGCAAGGTTCACGCTATCCCGGCTCACAACATTCCGCTCGCAACAATCGGTGTGTTCATGCTCTGGTTCGGTTGGTGGGGATTCAACGCCGGTTCTGCTCTCAACGGCGACCCGAAGGCTACTAGCTGGATTCTCGTGACCACGAACCTCGCTGCTGTCGCAGGCATCATCACTGCAACGCTCACAAGCTGGATTGTTTCCAAGAAGCCGGACGCCACCATGGCTCTCAACGGATGCCTTGCTGGTCTCGTCGCTATCACCGCTGGTGCAGACGTCGTGACCCCGCTTTCTTCCTGGATTATCGGTGCTATCGCTGGTGTGCTCGTCGTCGGTGCAGTCTTCATGTTCGACCGCTTGCACTTGGATGACCCGGTTGGTGCTCTCTCTGTCCACCTCGTGAACGGTGTCTGGGGTACGCTCGCTGTCGGTATCTTCGATATCACCGGTGACTACACGCTCGGCACTCAGGCTGTTGGCGTCCTCGCCTACGCTGTCCCGTGCTTCGCTGCCGCAAGCCTCATCTTCTTCATCATCAAGAAGACCATGGGCCTCCGCGTGACTGAAAAGCAAGAACTTCGCGGCCTTGACCAAGCTGAACATGGTCAAGAAGCTTACAGCGGATTCCAAATCTTCAGCAACATGTAATTTGGCACTTAGTTATTAGTCAATAGTTATTAGTTAAAAAACTTACTGAAGTTTCCAAGCCTTAAACTAACGACCAACAACCAATAACTAACAACTACAAAAAGTATCTCTGTTGACTAAAGTACCCCGGAACGAATGTTCCGGGGTTTTACGTTTGTGCGTAGCGACTATTTTTCGATTTTGTGCTACAAAAAAAGCCGCACGAGGCGGCTTGGAAATGTTCGTTTGGTGAATTCCGCGCGGCTCAGAGATTCTCGATTTCCTTGAGCCAGTCGGCAGAAGAGGCATCGCAGGGCATTCGCCAATCGGCTCGCGGAGAGAGCGAAATCGTTCCGACCTTTGGACCGTCCGGGATGCAACTGCGCTTGAATTGCTGAGCAAAGAAGCGTTTCAAGAAGAGCTTAAGAACGCGAACGAGTTCGTCACGCGGGTATTTCGCTTCAATTGCGGAGCCATCCTCGCCCACTTTGGCCCCAAAAGCTTTCTCGGCCAAGTAAAGCAATTTGCGTGGTTCTGCACCATATTTTGTAAAATGATACAGATAGAAATCGTGAATTTCATAAGCCCCGAGAATGGACTCCGTTTTTTGGGCGATTTGTCCGTTGCTATCGGCGGGCAAGAGCTCTGGTGAAACAGGCGTATCCAAGATGTCGCGGAGAACATCGGCGAGGGCTTTCGCGGAATCCTTGGAATTTGTCGCACGCACCCCCATCAATTCCAGCACATGATCGGCGTACCATGCGACAACGTGGCGCACGAGCGTCTTTGGAATATCGCAGTTCACGGCATACATGGACATATGATCGGCGTTATACGTGCTCCAACCAAGAGCGATTTCGGAAAGGTCGCCCGTTCCAACGACAATGCCGCCTTCTTTATTTGCCAAGTTCATCAAAATCTTGGTACGTTCGCGAGCCTGTACGTTTTCGTACGTCACGTCAAGCTTTGCAGCATCGTGACCGATGTCTTTGAAATGCTGCAAGCAAGAGGGCTTGATGTCGATTGTTCGGAGTTCAACGCCCAAGAGCTCCGCCATTGCAACAGCGTTATTTTTTGTGCGTTTGGTCGTTCCGAATCCAGGCATTGTAGTCACGAGAATTTCGTTCAGCGGTCGATTCAGCAACTTGAATGTTTCAACAACGACTAGCAATGCAAGCGTTGAATCAAGACCTCCACTGAGCCCGAGAACCGCACGTTTGGCATACGACGATTCCAGACGTTTGGCGAGTCCTGCGCATTGGATGTTGAAAATCTCGCGGCAGTTAGAATCGCGATGAGCAATGTCGCTTGGAACAAACGGCATCGGCGCAATGTAGCGGTATTTAAGACCTTCCGTGGGCTTTTTAGAATCATTCGCAACAACGGGAAGTGATGCAAAATTTGCAGCCTTTGCAAAATATTCTGTGGAATCAAAATCTTGGAAGCTCCCCTCGCTTAAGCGCTGGGCATTCAAACGCTGTACATCGATATCGGCAAAAACGATTTCACTTTTGCGACTGTAATTTTTGCGTTCGGCGAGCATGGAGCCGTTTTCGGCAATCATCAAATGGCCGCTAAAGACCATGTCGGTCGTGGATTCATGAACGCCGGCAGATGCATAAACGTATGCCGCCATGCAGCGCGCAGACTGATTCATCACGAGATTGCGACGGTAATCGCCCTTCCCTACTAGCGCATCGCTTGCAGACAAATTTAAAATCACATTTGCGCCAGCCAAAGCAAGTTTACCGCTAGGCGGAGCCGCTGTCCACAAGTCTTCGCAAAGTTCCACGCCGATGCGTATTTCTTCGCTACCGTTTACCGTAAAGAAGTTTGTTATCGGCACCTCGCCCACGCCATCAAATGAATACGTGAGCGGAGCTTTCCCATAACCGCCGATTTTAGCACAGTTTGCGCTTAGCAAATCGCGACCGCTATTGAAATGGCGCTTTTCGTAAAATTCACGCTGGTTCGGTAGGTGAATCTTTGGTGTAATGCCAATGATCTTTCCGCGTTGCAAAAGGGCAGCGCAATTATAGAGCTTACCGAACATTCGGAGCGGAAGCCCCACAGCGACAATCATGTCGGAACCATCAAATGCCTTTGCAATTTTTAAAAGCGATGCAAGTGATTTCTTCAGCAAAAGTTCTTGATGGAACAAATCACTACAGGTGTAACCCGTAATGCAGAACTCAGGGAAAACAACAACTGCGGCCCCTTCGTTTTTGGCGAGGAGACCGCAGCGTATTATTTCATCAGTATTGAATTCCGTATCCGCAACTTTCAAAGTTGGACACACAGAAGTGATTCTGTAAAAACCGAACATTTTATTTTGTAATCAATCCTAGTTTGTTCATTCGATAATTCATCATTCGCGGAGAAATGCCAAGTTCGCGGCCCGCTGCCGAAATATTACCGTCGTTGCGCTTGATAGCTTCTGTGATCAATTCCTTTTCGTAATTGCACATCATCACGTCAAGCGGAGCGTGATCGGTAATAATCTTTCCGGTACCCGTGCTTAAGCTAGTCTGCAATGAAGGTGGAAGATTGTAGCTATGGATGCAATCGTCTGTCGCCGTAAGCACAGCGCGTTCAATGCAGTTTTCAAGTTCACGGACGTTACCCGGCCAATGATAACTCATCAAAAGGTTAATTGCTGTTGTGGACAAGCGAACAATCTTTTTGCCGTACCTGAGATTCATCTTTTCAATGAAATGCTCGGCAAGCAAAATAATGTCGCTCTGGCGCTTTGCCAAATCCGGCATCGCAATCGGGAAAATATTCAAGCGGTAGAACAAGTCTTCGCGGAAGAGCTTCTTTTCCATGAGTTCTTCGAGGTTGCGGCTTGTGGCCGCCAAGAAGCGAACATCGGAATGGAGTTCTTCATTGCTGCCGACTCGACTGAACGTGCGTTCTTGCAAAAAGCGCAGCAGCTTGACTTGGGTCTGCATCGTTAAATCGCCAATTTCGTCGAGGAAGAGCGTTCCGCCATCGGCAATTTCTGCACGACCCTTGCGCATGTTAATGGCTCCTGTGAATGCGCCTTTTTCGTGACCGAAAAGTTCGCTTTCCACAAGATTCTCTGGGAGGGCTGCGCAGTTAAGCGTTACAAACGGCTTGTCTTTACGAGATGAAAGCTGCACAATTGCACGAGCGATCATCTCTTTACCTGTACCGCTACCACCGCGAATAAGCACGGTCGCATCCGACGGAGCGACTTGACGCACTTGTTCGTACACAATCTGCATTTCGCGGCAGTTGCCAACAAGTTCACTCGGCTTACCGCTGAGCATGTCACGCAGCTTCTGGTTTTCGTCAATCAAGGACTGGCGTTCCACAAGCATTGTCTGGCATTCGCTAGCGGCATCACCCGTGATGTTCGCGATGATTTCCAAAAGTGCGACATCGCGGTCCAGATCCGTCGTCACATCGACAGGACGGTCAACTGAAAGCGTTCCGATAATTTGTTCATCGTGAATCAAAGGAACGCAGATAAATGCGACCTGGCTATCGTAATTGCGAGCGCCTGTGCGGTTCAAGAATCGAGAATCCTTGCGCAAATCGGGAATCACGTGGCTGCGGCCTGTTTCTGCCACATGACCTGTGATGCCCTCGCCCACCTGATATTGGCCTAGGCGCTTTTTCTTTTCATCAAGTCCATGCGATGCTTCAATTTTCAAGGTATTACCGAACAGCAAAGTAAACGTGCCGTTCAGCATTCCCATGTCGGTATCCAAAATGGTGAGCACATTATCCAAGAGCTTTTCAACATTTCTCTCGTGGATGATGATTGTACTGATCTTTTGAACGACCGCGATTTCTGAACCTATTGGTTGTTTCATAATTTGTAAAATAGTAAATGATTGTTATATACTAAAGGGCTTTGACCAATAACTAATGACTTCGTTTTACAACTTTTCCCTAATGCGCTTGAGGGCAACTGCAGTCTGATCTGGGTCGCCAAAAGCGGTCAGGCGGAAATAGCCTTCACCGCACGGGCCAAAACCACTACCCGGCGTGCCGACAACTTCGCACGTGGCAAGCAAGCGGTCAAAGAAGTCAAACGATTTTTCGCCTTCAGGCAATTTCCACCAAATATAAGGAGCGTGTTCGCCACCGAAAACGGTATAACCGCATTCCGTCAATTCCTTACGGATTCTTGCAGCTGTATCCATATAACCGCTAATGACGGCCTTTGTCTGTTCCCAGCCTTCCGGTGTGTAAATAGCTTCTGCAGCGCGCTGTGTCACGTAGCTCACGCCATTGAATTTAGTGCACTGGCGGCGGTTCCACATGGCACGGAGCTTTTCAAGTTCGTGCGGGACAATTGTGTATGCGCAACGAACGCCCGTGAATCCGGCGGTCTTACTGAAGCTGCGGAATTCAATGGCGCAAGTGCGAGCGCCCGGAATTTCGTAAATGGAGTGCGGGAGCTTTTCGTCGCGGATGTAGCAGTTGTATGCACCATCGAACAAAATAATTGCACCAGTTTCGTTGGCGTAATCCACAAACTTCTGGAGCGTTTCACGAGTGAGCACCGTACCGGTCGGGTTGTTCGGGCTGCAAAGATAAATCAATTGGACGGGATTCTTGGGCAAGTCAGGCTGGAAGTTGTTTTCAGCTGTTGAAGCGAGGTATGTCACTTCGGAGAAATGACCGTCATCCTGAAGAACTCCCGTACGGCCTGCCATCACGTTGCTATCGAGATACACGGGGTAAACCGGGTCCGGGATTGCAATTTTGGCGTCAGCCGAGAAGAGTTCCTGGATATTAGCGACATCGCACTTGGAACCATCGCTCACGAACACATCGTTCGGATCCATTTCAATGCCGCGCGGGGTGTATTCGCCACGGATAATGGCTTCACGGAGGAAATCATAACCTTGTTCTGGACCGTAACCGCGGAACGTCCACTTGACACCCATTTCGTTTACAGCCTTGTGCATGGCTTCGATCACAGCGGGGATAATCGGAGAAGTCACATCGCCAATGCCCAAGCGGATGATGTCTGCATTTTCGTGGGTGCCCTGGTATTCCTTGATTTTCTTGGCAATTGTTGAAAAAAGGTAACTGCCAGGAAGACGATCGTAGTACGGATTGATGATTGAATTGTTCATTTTTAAGTATTCGGTTTTAGGTAATAGGTTTTAGGAGCTCACTCGTTTAAACGATTTAGATTTCGCCCTTGAAGACTTCTTTTGCGGGGCCGGTCATAAAGACGGGGCCGCCTTCTTCGTGCTTGATGTGAAGCGTTCCGCCATCCAAGACAACGTCTGCTTCGAGACCGATGCGACCCGTGCGCTGGGCGGCAACAAGCGTTGCGCAGCTTCCGGTTCCACAAGCCATCGTCACGCCACAACCGCGTTCCCAGACGCGCATGCGGATCGTATTTTCGTTGATCACTTGTGCAAATTCGATGTTGCAACGGTCAGGGAAAATCTTGTCTACTTCGAGGATGCTTCCCCAATTTTCAAGCTGGATTTTTTCGATGTTGTCTACGAAGATGACGGTATGCGGGTTGCCCATAGAAACTGTTACGCCCGTAAAATCAAAAGTGTCTGCCGTAAGCTTGATTGTTCCCATGAATTCGCGCGGGAGGCCCATATTTACACAAACACGGCCATCCGGCAGAACGGATGGCTTTACAAGACCGCTTTTGGTGTGCAAGACAAAATTGCAATCATCGCTAAGACCGCGACTTTGGATAAACTTCGCAACACAACGCGTGGCGTTTCCGCACATGGCGGCTTCGGAACCGTCTGCGTTGAAGATGCGCATTTCAAATTCGTTACTTTTTACATTTTCGTTTATCGGAGTCACGACAACTACCCCATCAGCGCCAATGCCAAAGCGTCTATCGCAAAGTTCAATTACACGCTGTTCCAGAGCCTTGCCCGGAGTCATGTCGAAAGACTCACCAGGTTCGACGAGAACGAAGTCGTTGCCGAGACCAGTCCATTTTGAAAATTTTAAAGACATAAAATGTAATCCTTTTTACGCTATTCGCGCTCTATAGGCAAAAATCGTGCCACTTTTACAATTTCAGTAAAAGCGCTGATTTTGAAGTAATTTCGAGGATTTTGAAAATTAAGAGATTTTCAGGAAATGAAATATTTTACAAAATGTGTAAAAACAAGAAAAGAGTTTTACAAAAATTGTAAAACTCTTGAGTTTCAGGAACGGAGATGTATTACTTGAGTCGGTTTACGACCTGCTTAGCGCTTGCCATGGCGCGAACCACAAGCGAAGCTCCGTTAGCACAGTCACCGACCGCGTAAATGTTACGTGCTGGGTCCGGGATGATTGCCGTACGTGGCGTAAGTTTCAAACCCAAGTCGTTCACGAGGCCTTCAGCCGGAACGCCTGTAAAGCCCATGGCGAGCACGACCAAATCAGCTTCGATGATTTCCGTAGAATTCGGAACTTCATTCGGCTTGAGCGGCTTGCCGAGCGGAGACATGTCCCATTCGACACGGACTGCTTCGACACCGGCCACATGACCGTCTTTGACAATAAACTGTTTGGACGAAACATTCCAGCGACGTTCGCCGCCTTCGTGGTGTGCGTAGCTTGTGCGCAACAAGTACGGCCAATCCGGCCACGGCGTAGAGGGAGAACGAGTCTCAGGCGGCTTCGGCATGAATTCCACCTGGAGAACGCTCTTGCATCCTTCACGAATTGCTTTACCCACGCAGTCGTTACCCGTATCGCCACCGCCAATGATCAATACTTTTTTGCCCTTGGCATTGTACTTTTCCGGATCTTTGCAATCAGGCATTTCGGCACCGTGCAAGTAATCAAGAGCAAGGTAAATGCCTTCGGCTTCACGGCCCGGGATTTTCAAGTCACGAGCGTTCGGCGTACCAATAGCGAGGAACGTGTAATCGAAATTGCGGTGGATGTATTCAGCAGAAATATCCTTGCCGATTTCGGTATTGCAAATAAACTTGATGCCAGCGGCTTCGAGGAGAGCTACGCGGCGGTCAATCACCTGCTTTTCGAGCTTCCAGTTCGGAATGCCGTAACGCAGAAGTCCACCCGGCTTTTCGTGCTTTTCGTAAACCGTCACGGCAAAGCCTTTGCGACGAAGTGCTTCGGCAGCAAACAAGCCTGCAGGACCAGCGCCAATCACGGCGGCGGTCTTTCCGTTCGGTTCAGCCGTCGGGAGGCTCACCCAGCCTTCTTCGAAGGCGGTTTCGATCATGAACTTTTCGACCTGACGGACCATCACAGCATCGTCATTCAAGTTACGTGTGCAGCAAGATTCGCAAAGAGCCGGACAAACGCGTCCCGTGAATTCCGGGAAGAAAGCTGTCTTGCTAATGATATCGTAACCCTTGCGGATATCGCCTGCGGCAACCGCTTCGTTAAATTCCGGAACGAGGTTTCCAAGCGGGCAACCTGCGCCGTGGCAGAAAGGCACGCCGCAATTTGAGCAGCGACCGGCCTGAGCCACAATTTCAACGGCAGTCAACGGGCGTTCAACTTCTTTTACGTCCTTGACACGTTCATCAACCGGACGGTAAACATCTTGTATTCTCTGTACTGTTTCCATTATATCCTCCGTACCGGTTTACTTCTGAGTGTGCATAGCTAAAGCGTGACGGTATTCAACCGGGAATACCTTTACAAATTTCGGACGGGCATCATTCCAGTCTTCGAGAATGCGCTTGCCCTTTGCAGAACCCGTAGCTTCGACGTGCTGCTTGATGATGTCGAGGAGTTCCTTTTCGCTTTCCGTACCCGGAAGCACGCTTTCAAGGTCCACAGAATCCACGTTGCAGCTCAAGTCAAAGTGACCCGTTTCGTCGTAGACGTAAGCGAGACCACCCGTCATACCGGCAGCGAAGTTCACGCCCACGCGACCGAGCACGACCACGCGACCACCCGTCATGTATTCGCAACCATGGTCACCAACGCCTTCAGAAACGAGGAGCATACCGGAGTTACGGATACCGAAGCGTTCGCCAGCGAGACCGTTGATGAACACCTTACCGCTCGTGCCACCGTAACCGATGACGTTACCAGCGATGACGTTGTCTTCGGCCTTGAACGTTGCGTTGTGCGGCGGGCGAACGATAATCTTACCACCGCTGAGTCCCTTTGCCATAAAGTCGTTGACTTCACCTTCGAGGTCAAGCGTAACACCCGGAGCGAGGAATGCACCGAAGCTCTGGCCAGCAACACCCTGCAAATGAATCTTGATCGTATCTTCCGGGAGACCCTTTGCACCGTAGAAGTCATCCACGTAGCCAGAAGTTTCTGTACCGACCGTACGGTCCGTGTTGTGGATCATAGCGCAAAGTTCAACCGATTTGCCTTCCTTGAAGGAATCCTGCACGAACGGGAGAATTTCGCGGCGGTCAAAGTTGACAAGTTCTTCAGGAACGTAATTTTCGTCGTAAGACTTGCAGCCTTCAACAGTCTGGAAGACCTTGCTGAAGTCGAGGTGCTTTGCCTTGTAGAATTCAATAGCGTGGTTCACGTCGAGCAAGTCGCTACGGCCGCAGGCTTCATGGAGGCTCTTGAGACCGAGGCTTGCAAGGATTTCACGGACTTCGTCAGCGATGAAGAACAAGAAGTTCTTGACGTATTCCGGCTTGCCCTTGAAGTGCTTGCGGAGTTCCGGATCCTGCGTGGCAAGGCCCATCGGGCACTGGTTCGTATGGCAGCGGCGGTCCATAATGCAGCCGAGCGATACGAGCAAGTTCGTGGCAAAGCCAAATTCTTCGGCACCGAGGAGAGCGCCAATCACAACGTCACGACCGGTCTTGAGCTGACCATCGACCTGGAGCTTCACGCGGCCACGGAGATTGTTCAAAACGAGAGTCTGTTCCGCTTCCGCAATACCAAGTTCCCACGGGAGACCGGCATGCTTAATGGAAGTGAGCGGAGATGCGCCCGTACCGCCATCGTGACCAGAGATGAGAACGACGTTTGCGTGAGCCTTGGCAACACCGGCTGCAATCGTACCGACACCGACTTCGGACACGAGCTTCACAGAAACACGAGCCTTCGGGTTGGAGTTGTGCAAGTCGTAAATGAGCTGAGCCAAGTCTTCGATGGAGTAAATATCGTGGTGCGGCGGCGGAGAAATGAGCGACACGTTCGGGATAGAGTGACGCACTCGGGCCACAAATTCGTTCACCTTGCGAGCAGGGAGCTGACCACCTTCACCCGGCTTTGCACCCTGAGCCATCTTGATTTGCAAATCCTTAGCGTGACGGAGATAGTCAATTGTCACACCGAAACGACCAGAAGCGATCTGGCGAATAGCAGAGCTGCGGATTTCACCGTTCGGCCCCGGAGTATTGCGATCCGGGTCTTCACCACCTTCACCGCAGTTGCTCATGGCACCCACGCTGTTCATGGCGATAGCGATTGTTTCGTGAGCTTCCGGGCTCAAGGAGCCAAGGCTCATAGCGCCAGCGACAAAGTGCTTGACGATGCTTTCACGAGATTCGACTTCGGAAATGTCAATCGGAGTCGTTTCCTTGAACTTGAAGAGACCGCGGAGCGTTGCGAGGCGTTCGGACTGATCGTCAATGAGCTTGGAGTAAGCTTTGAACTTTTCGTAATCGCCCATCTGCACCGCCTGGCGGAATGCTGCGATAGACTGCGGAGTCCACAAGTGGCGTTCGCCTTCGCTGCGATAGCGGTACTGACCGCCTTCCTTGAGGACGCTGCTAGCGTCGGCAAGAGCGATATGGCAACGAGCGTCAATTTCCTGAGCGATTTCCTTGAGGCCGATACCTTCGATACGGCTTGCGGTACCCGGGAGGTACTTGTCGATAAATTCGCGGTTGAGACCGACGGCTTCGAAAATCTGGGCGCTGCGGTAGCTGCGGAGCGTAGAGATACCCATCTTGGACATGATTTTCAAGAGGCCCTTGTCCACAGCCTTGATGTAGTTGGCTGCTGCCGTGACCGGATCCACATTGATTTCGCCGGTATGGCACATGTTCGTGATGCTTTCGAGAGCGAGATACGGGTTGATGACCGTTGCACCGTAACCGAGCAAAAGGGCAAAATGCATGACTTCGCGAACTTCACCAGACTGCACAATCAAACCGATTTCCGGGCGGACGCCAGCTTCGACGAGCGAGCGGTTCACGCAAGCGGTTGCCAAAAGCGACGGCATCGGGACATAGCCCCAATCCACGTTCTTATCGGAAAGGACGATGATGTTGAAGCCATCCTGCACGGCGCGGATAGCATCGCCAGCGAGCTTCTGCAAAGCTTCTTCGAGAACTTCGCCATTGCCGCCAATCGGGAACTGCATCTTGAGCACCTTGGCGGTAAAGCTCTTGTCGCCGATGTTTTCGAAACGGCGGATTTCGTCTTCGGTCACGACCGGACGCGGAATCTTGATGAGGTGAGCCTGTTCCGGTGTTTCTTCGAGAATGTTGCCGTGGTTACCGATGTAGGTCGTAAGGCTCATCACGAGTTCTTCACGAATCGGGTCAATCGGCGGGTTCGTCACCTGGGCGAACAGCTGCTTGAAGTAGTTGAACAGCGGCTGCGGCTTGTCAGAAAGCACGGCGAGAGCGGCGTCGTTACCCATGGAACCGAGCGGTTCTGCGCCCGTCTTTGCCATCGGCTGCAAAATTACGCTCAAATCTTCGGCAGAGTAACCAAAACGCTTCTGCTGGATGAGCAAATCGGCAGGAACGTCAGACGGATTGATTTCGCTGAAGAGGCCGCGAACGCTCATCTTGTTTTCGGCAACCCAGCGGCGGTACGGCTTGCTGCGGGCGACGAGAGCCTTCATTTCCGCATTCTTCAAGATGCGGTGGTTTTCAATATCGAGGTAAATGATTTCACCCGGTTTTAAACGACCCTTTTCTTCAACCTGGTCGTCGTCGATGTCGAGCACACCCGTTTCGGATGCCATGACAAACAAACCGTCTTTACATAAAGTGTAACGTGCCGGACGGAGACCGTTGCGGTCCAAAATGGCACCAGCGTTCACGCCGTCGGAGAATGCGACAGCTGCCGGACCATCCCACGGTTCCATCAACATGGATTCGTATTCGAAGAAACCACGCACATCGCGGCCGAGGTAATGCTTTGCACCCCAAGCCTGCGGCATCATCATGAGCATCGCATGCGGGAGGCTACGGCCAGCGGCCACCAAAAGTTCAAACATGTTGTCGAGGCTAGCGGAGTCGCTTTGGCCTGCGGCAATCAGCGGCAAGCACTTCTGCAAATCTTCGCCAATGCGGTCGCTCTTGAGGTACGGTTCACGAGCTTTGAGGCTATTCAAGTTTCCGCGGAGCGTGTTGATTTCGCCGTTGTGAGCGAGGTAGCGGAACGGATGGGCCAAAGGCCAGGTCGGGAACGTGTTGGTCGAATAACGCTGGTGGACAAGCGCGATAGCACTTTCGAAATCGTTATCCTTCAAATCCTTGTAAAAGCCTTCGATCTGCGTTGCAAGCAAAAGGCCTTTATAAACAATCGTCTTGGAGCTGCAAGAGCAGATGTAGAGGTTCTTGACAGACTTTTCGATTAAGCGACGAAGCACAAACAACTTGATTTCGAATGCTTCGTTCGATTCGAACTTGGAACCGTCAAAAATGTACTGACGGATATGCGGGAGCGTTTCGCGAGCCGTGTGACCGATAGCGGACGGGTCCACCGGAACTTCACGAATCTTGACGACCGGAGCACCTTCAGCAGCAGCGAGCTTTTCAATTTCTGCATCGGCAGAATCGGCTGCCACCGTATTTTCGACAAAGATCATCGCCACGCCGTAACGGGTCGGAAGATCGTTGTAGATTTTGTGGAAGAACTTGTGCGGCATCGAAAGCAAAAGGCCGGCACCATCACCCGTTTCCGGATCGCCACCCGTTGCACCACGATGGAGGAGGCGCTTTAAGACGGTGATACCCTGGACAACAATCTGGTGAGAAGCGATATTATTTATATTGGCGACCAAGCCGACGCCGCAGGCGTCATGTTCGTTGGCTGGATCATAAAGAGCTTGTGCTTGCATAGAAATCCTTTTTAGTTTTTGCGCCCTATATGCAAAAACTGTGCCAACTCGCGACAAAATGCGTAAAGCCCGCTTCAATTCATGAAAAAGCGGTTAAAAATGTAAAAGAAAGAAATTTCTGAACAGAATCTCTAAAATTTGATGCAAACATGATTTACAGTTTTTGAAATTAAATTTTGAATTTTTACAAAATACGTAAAATTAGAAAGCTATTCCAAAAGTTTTCCAAAATGTTGTTGTAAATCAACTATTTTTGTATTATAACATTCAAGATGACTAATATGATGAAAAAATTCAAGTTTGGATCCTTTGGGGCGTTGGCAATTTTATTGGTTTTTATTTACGCATGCAGTGACAACGGAACCGATAGTGATTATCCGCGAACAAAATATCCCCAAATAAAAGATTACTCAAGAAAGACAATTGTGGGTACAGTCATCAACGCCGACAGCGTCCCCCAAGCTCACGCTCGAATCTATATTACCGGAGTTGATTCCACCACTCAACACGCCTATATCATGGATTCAACCGAAGCCGATAAAAATGGATATTATTCCATCGTTACAGATGGCGATAAACACCGTTACAGATTGCTTGCCAAAACGACGACCGATCCCGACACGTTATTTGGATTTGAAACCTACGTTTATACACTTTGGGACACCCCTTATCCAGACACGTTTGAATTCAATATAGAAGTCGGTGAACCGGCCTCAGTGCAATTCTATTTACGCTATAGAGATTACGATTCCATCTGCCTGGAAGGTTCCTTTGCCTGCGCCACAATTACCGAAAACGATCGAGAAAAAGGCTTTGTCATCATTCGTGACGTACCTCCTGGATTTTACGAAACTTACACAGGTTGGAGAGATGGCAAAGCCAATGCCAACCCATTACTACTGAGGCCCAAACATATTCGGGCTGGTTCAACGTATTACTGGGCAAACGGTTTTTTAAAAGGACACGAAGCCGGAACTTTGGATCTCTCGATTCCGCCCAAAGCTTTAGCTATTTTAGACTCAGCAAAGCTCCCCCACATATTAAATAACCTCATCATCCCTGTCTTTAAAAAAGAAAATTACGATGCTCTAATGGATGATCGCGGGAACGAAATAATAATGTCCAAAGCCAAAAACGAAACGGA
This sequence comes from Fibrobacter sp. UWB13, assembly GCF_900177805.1. Lineage (NCBI taxonomy): Bacteria > Pseudomonadati > Fibrobacterota > Fibrobacteria > Fibrobacterales > Fibrobacteraceae > Fibrobacter > Fibrobacter sp. UWB13. Next base: position 617,944 of record NZ_FXAX01000001.1, read on the forward strand.
TTCAAGCCGTTTTTGGATAATTCCCGATTCCATAGGTTATGCCAATCAAAAGATTCGATGGATTGACGCATTCGATCAAAATGAACAACGGCAAAAAAGAAACCTTTGGCTCCTTTATTCAAAAATCAATGCGGACTCCATTGATATAGGTTATGATTTTAACCCTTGGGATTCTAGCTACGCTCTTAGTTTCTGGATTGAATCTCTCAGCGACTCACGCAAACAAGTCTCGCTAGTCTCGGTCGGCAACGATTCTCTTGGTTTCAAAATAACCCAATGCCCCAAAAACACCCAACAAATTTGCATGAGAATTTTAGATAAAAATGATTCGACCTCTATAGATTCGACAATTTACTGCAGTGAAAAAATTTTTGATAGCAAACGCCACCACTTATCGATAGTTATCCACAAAGACCTTGTGATGATCGCAATAGATGGCAAAACAGTCTACGAAACCAGTATGGATTTAACAATGAATTTCTTTAAGGCGCTTCGATACTCGATAATTGGCGATATTCCAATGAAAGATTTTATCGTGTACAAAATGGACAAAGACATTCGCACCCCCAAAGACAACGACTGGACACGCCTCAAGGCATGGCTTATGGCATTTTATGAACTTCAAGCCTCTGTTTCATCAGATAAATGATGCGATTTACAAATTTTGACGCTAAATTTCGCAATTTTTTCGGTTACGAATCGTGAAAATTGAGGTTTGTTTAATTTTATAAGAAAAATTTAAGTTTTATAACATATTTGTGGACAAAAATTGGAAAATGAGCGCTGTTTAAAAATTTTAAATTTGGCGCCATGATTAATTTTATCAAGTCTATTTACTCCGGTTTGTGCATCGGGCTCGGCGGAACGGTTTACCTTTCTTGCGACAATAAGATTCTCGGATCATTCTTGTTCGGACTCGGTCTTTTTACGATTTTGAATTTCGGATTCAACCTTTTTACGGGTAAGGTCGGCTATTTCGTCAACAATAAGATTAATTATTGGGGATTTTTAGGAATTGTTTGGCTCGGAAATTTCATAGGAACGTTCGTTTTCGCGAAGTTAATGGCTGCGACTCGCTATGGTGCGGCACTTCAGGCGAAAGCAAATGCTCTTTGCGTTATCAAGGACGGCGATGGTTTTGCTAGTTTGCTCGTGCTCGGAATTTTCTGCGGGATGCTCATGTTCATTGCAGCAGATGGCTACAAGACCGTAGAAAACCAGGTCGGGAAAGTTTTCATCGTGTTCCTCCCGGTGATGGTCTTTATCTTGAGCGGTTTCGAGCACTGCATTGCAGACATGTTCTATTTCTCGCTTGCAGGCGATTTTTCAATGACAATGCTCAAGGCGCTTGTCGCGATTACGATTGGCAATTCCATTGGCGGTGGGCTCATCCCGCTGATGCAAAAGTTGAACGCCAAGTCCGCAAAAGCGTAAATAAGCGAATTTACACCCTTTTTACAAAGGGTGCCTTGCCAAAAAATCTATATAACTTACATTTCTTTTGCGTTTCTGAGTAATGCGCTGTGGCATCCAAAAATTTGGATGTCTTTTTTTAATTTAAGGAGATAAGCGCATGAAAGATCCATCACAAAACGACATTAAAAATATAAAGATTCCATTTACAAAAATAATCAATGACGAATAATCAAAAATTGATTATATTATGTATAATGTGACCGTAACAAAACGGGCTCAGAAAAATGCAATGACTATGCCTAAAGCTGTACAAAATAAGTTTAAGGCTCTTCTGCAATCATTGAAAGTTTCTGGTCCGATTCAACCACTATTTTGGCATTACTCAAAACTTGGAAACGAGACATACCATTGTCATCTCGCTTTAAATTGGGTAGCATGCTGGACTTGTAAAGACGGATCTATAAATATAGAGGTGTACTATGCTGGCAGTCGTGAAAAGGCCCCGTATTGAAATCAGAGCGAAACATATTCCTGCCCCACTTGTACGCTTTTTGCGTGACACTTATAAACCCGAAAATGTAATTGTTAGCGACGACAACGAATCTGAACCGTTTGAACAAACGGAATGGTTTAAATCGCTTGATACTACACCAGGGGAAATGATTGTCGCAAATAGGGATTTGCGCAATTGGTCTCAAGTGACTCTTGCTGAAAAACTCGGTATTCAGGTGCAGAATCTTTGCGCTATGGAAAACGGTCGAAGAACAGTATCTCGAAAAATGGCTGTTAAGCTCGGTGAAATTTTTGGCACTGATCCTGCCGCATTTTTTGATTTCGAAAAATGACAAAGAAAAAGCGCAGTCCACGAGGGATTGCGCTTTTTTTCGTGAAATAATGGATTCCCTCCTTTTGGTCGAGAATGACGATTCTAAGGATGAATTGTCAAGAGGGACCGTGGAGGAAACGTTTATCCGAGGTCTTTGATGACCATGATGCCGCTGCGTTCGATCTTCGGGTATTGACGCATGCCTTCCCCGCCCTTACCCTTGTCGAGAATCTCGAGGAGTTTGCCATCTGTGGAGTACAGGTGCAGTTCCCACGGGCCGTTCGGTGCGTTGAAGTAACCGGAGTTCTTTTGCACGTTGCGCTGGAACGTTCTATTCAAGCGGTCGGCGACGCTGCGGGCATGAACGAGCGAAACATCGGCGAGATTCCAGGATATCGGCACGCCACCCATGTCGAATATGAGTACAGCATCGACATCGGTTTCTTCCTTCATCGTGAATTTCCAGCTGAAGTTCTGCCAGCTCGTGCTCAAGTCGAGAATACGGCCGTTTGCATACGGTGTATAGCTTTCGCAGTCCTTCTTGATGTTCACGTTGAGCGTACGCGGCTTGTCAGCCTTGGCGCGCATGCTAAAGATGTACGTTACACCCTTGTGGAGCGCGAAATGCTGCTTGAACTGGAGATTCCAGGAATCCTTGCCGCCCTTCTTGATGTCGAAATGCACAACGCCATCCTTGACGGTGACATCGCCCTTTCCACCCCAGAAGTCGGTCGTCCAGCCAGAAAGCGGATCTTCGGCGTTGAATTCACCGTTTTCGATGATGTTCGCGCCAGTTCCCTGAGAACCGGTTGTGAAATCCTTATTCTGGATAAAGTTTGGAATCACGCTTGTGTTCTGGATGCCGAGAGGACTATCGACAGCGACTTCCTTGCCCCAGCCAATAAGCGTGTTGTAGGAGCCGTGAACCGTCATATCCATTTCTGGACTGTCGAAGTTACCCGGGCCCCAGCTCCATGCGAGCCAGCCGATGTTCAAGCGTTCGCATTCCGACATGATAAACTTGTACGGAATTTCACGAACACCGCCTGCAGCCACCGGAGCAAATTCACCGACAATCAGGGGAATCTTACGCTTGAGGGATTCTTCGAGCGTACCCTTGATGCGGTCCTTGACGGTTTCGTAGCCTGTTGCCACCGGATTGTGGCGTTCGGTCGGCCACCACATGTGAATCGAGAAAATCAAGTTGTGTTCGGGGTCTGCCTGCAAAAGCTTTGGGCCCACGTTCAACAAATTCTTTTCGTTCTGGCCCCATTCGTCGGCGTCGATCATAATCGGCACACGCACACCAGAGGCGCGGAGCTTTGTGACGATGATGTTATAGGCGTTGAAAAAGTCATCGGCGCTCTGAGCCTTGTCGCCCGGTTCGTTACCGATGTTCAAAATCAAATATTCCTGATGATTGTAAATCATCTGGAGTGTTTCTTCGCGAAGCCAAAATTCAAGGGCGTCGCTCAGGCGGTCCCAGTTACCGGTCGTGTCATGAATTTCCGGGATAGGAATCATGCCGTTGGCAATACAAAGCGAAATAATGTTGTCGAGGTCGCTGATGCGGCCACGAGTATTCCAAACAATTCTTACACAGTTTGCGCCAGTCTTTGCAATTTCAGGAATGGTCTTGCCTTCACGATCCGTCCAAATAAACATGTGGTTTACACCACGAAGAACAACCTTTTCGTTGTCCTTGCTATACAGAAAAGAATCTTGAACGAAAAAGCCCGGTTTCACAGATGAGCCGTTCATGTCTTTAATTTTCTCCATAATGTCAATTAATCCATTATAAATATACAACTAAATGTTTTTTAGAGCCAAAATTTTTTCGCATATATAAAAAATTCAGCGCTCATTCATGGACTTTTTGAGCAAAATATGTGCCACAAGGCGTAAGCTCAGCTATTTGAGCCTTATGGACGCTGACGCGTTTGATTTGGCGACTTCAGATGGAAGTTGCGGCGGCACTACATTTCCGATGTTTTTCGCCGAGTAGTTCGATAACGAACGTTCAGGAAGATGTTTCCAGTAGCGTACAGGCAGGCAACGTCGAAGAAGGCGCGGGTTGAGCCGCTCCTTGATTGCCATCGTGTCGTAGTAAGACTTCCACATACGAGTAAATTCATCTGGAGGCGCGTGCGCCGAAATGTAACTCGGGTCAGGAACCGTTACAAAATGTGTCCGGTAATTCTCGTAATAGACGCCAAAGCCTCGCTTGACATCAATAATCGCCCATGTGCCGTTGGGGTAACGGCATCGGAAATGCCCGACAATCATTTCGAGAATGTCGTACTTGGGTTCGATTTCAGCGATGTACATACCATCGGGGGCTTTATTGAAGCGCACCATTCCGTACATGTTGTCCATTTCGCGACGCACGGAACGCGCGATGGTAATGAGCGGAATCATTTCGAGACTTGACGGATTGCGACCGTAATTCGGGTCTAGCCCCGCAAAAAGCTTGCGCAAGTACGCAAGAATGTTCATCTCGATGTTTGCGTCTTCGGAACGGAAACACGTTTCGAGTAAATTCAATACGTCCTTGCTTGCTGCTTTGGTAATAGCTCGCTTGAGGCGGTTGGCGGAATCTTCAGACGTTTCAACGTGGAAGGGTTGCGCGAAAAGGTCAGTTGCCGCTTCACGTTCCGCTTCGTACGTGCGTTCGGCGACAAAGCAAGAAACATCGAGATGTTGGCGGTAAATCTCGAAAACGGCACTCAAGAAGCCGTCGAAAGTAGAATCGTAATGAATCGCGAGGGACATTGTTTAGTAGTTAGTCAATGGTCATTAGTTATTAGTTGTTTGCGATTGACAAAGCGTTAGTGTATGGTGCGGCTTTTGGCTGTGGCAGCGCTGCGGGCATGGAGTCGAACAGGTCGAGTTGATCGTTCTTGGGTTTGCCTGCAATAAGCAAGGGGCGAATCATCTCAGGGTAAAGCTTGTGGAGTTCTCGCGGTACGTCGCTATCGTAGATGAAGTATTTTGCGCGCTTGAGCACCACCCCCATTTTCTTTAAATGCTCGAGCCTGATTTTAGAATAACGCCTTCCACTGACAATGAGCTGAGCTGACCTCACGCCAATGCCGGGCACGCGCAAAATCATCTCGTAATCGGCGGATTGCAAATCGACCGGGAAACATTCCGGATGGCGGAGTGCCCACATCACTTTCGGATCCAAATCCGGGTCCAGGAACGGATTTTTCTCGTCAAGAATCTCGTTGTACTCGAACTTGTAAAAACGCATGAGCCAGTCGGCCTGATAAAGCCGGTGTTCGCGTAAAAGTGGCGGTTTTGTGGTAATTACGGGCAAGCGCTTGTCCGCATTTATGGGTACATAACCTGAGAAATAAACACGCTTCATTTGCTGTTGCTTGTAAAAGCCTGCCGAAAGCGTCAAAATCTGGAAGTCGGTCTCCCCCGATGCTCCGACAATCATCTGCGTGCTCTGCCCTGCCGGCAAGAACTTCGGAGAGTACTTGGACTTGTCCGTTTTGTATTCAAGCTTGCGTTCTGCCAAAAAATTCATCGGGCGGTAAATGGATGCAAAATTCTTTTCGGGCGCGAGGTATTGCAACTGCTTGTCCGAAGGAATTTCGATATTCACGCTGCTGCGGTCGGCATAAAGCCCGGCCTCGAACAAAAGCCTAGAACTTGCGCCGGGGATCGCCTTTAAATGGATGTAACCGCCAAAATGGTGTACCAAACGCAATTCCTTAGCCACCTTAATTAACAGTTCCATCGTGTAATCTGGCGAGCCAATCACGGCCGAGCTCAAGAAAAGCCCTTCAATGTAATTGCGGCGGTAAAATTCCAACGTGAGGTTAATGAGTTCTTTGGGCGTAAAAGTCGCTCGTGGGATATCGTTACTGCGTCGGTTCACGCAATAAGCACAATCGTACTTGCAGGCATTACTGAACAGCACTTTCAATAGCGAAATGCAGCGACCATCGGCGCTCCATGTGTGGCAAATGCCCGAGCTATGCCCGCACCCCATTCCGCCTTTTGGCGAATTGCGCTTGGAACCGCTCGACGAGCACGAAACATCGTACTTGGCGGCATCGCCTAGAATGTTCAGTTTATCGCGTAAATCCATTTTTTCCCATCGTTTTTAACGACACACTTGTTTACTTGCCTTTTTGTTCACTAAATATAATATTAACTGCACAAAAAAGCAAGTGTAAAATGGCTCTGTCAAGCCAATCCGTATAAAAAGTAGGTGCTAGCAAACTTTTCTCAATTTGTAAGCCCCTAGAAAACTGCATTTTTACTTCAAAAACGCCATTTTTAGGTAGTTTTTAGGTTTCGGCGCCGCAGCATAACCACAGCCAAAAAATAGCCGTACGACCAGACTTGACAGAGCCGTGGCTAAAACCGCAGCGTTGGCGCAGTTTTTCGGAAATAACCACGCAGCTATATAAAAAGGCTTGACAGAGCCATAAAAACGGCTCTGTCAAGTCATTTTATACGGTTCCATTGCCATAGCAAAAAATGTCGGTTTCGTAAGCCCCTCCGAAGCTGTTTATTCACTACAGAATTGCAGAATTTAGACTTTTTTGGCCATTTTTGGTTTCCGCAGCGTTTCTACAGCCATACGATTTGGTGTGACAGAGCCGTGGTGATTTTTGCAGCCTAAAAACAGTTGGAATGCAGTGACCATGCAATTTTGTAAAAAAATACAGTTTGGCTTGACAGAGCCCCACAAGGAAGTGCAACATGAAAAATTCCGAAGTAATCAAGGTCACCAAGGGCCGCCAAAGAGAAGCCCTCAAAATCGTCAAGAGAATCGAAGCCAGGCTGATGGCATTCCAGACAAACAAAAAAAAACAACTGGGGCCACGCCGGTTCCATGGGCGCTCTCTGGGATAAACTCATTGAAACCGAAACCTTCACCGACTTTCTCAAGTAATAGGAGCGACGCCATGACCCTCGAACAAAAGATGGATTTCCTCATTGAGAACGGAATCGCCACCGAAGAAGAAATCAAGCTCGTGACCTGCATCAACGGCTGGAACGACGAAACGTTTGACGACATCTACTATGCCCGCGCCGGCCCACTGCAAGGTCAGCCATTGCTTGCCCGCTCACCGCGGCGAAGAAATCACGGACTCCGTGATGGACAATCTCGACGTGAACATGAGCTTCGAAGAAGCAGAAAACCGCTTGCATGCACACAAGGCTGTGCTGTGGCAGGTCATGAAGCCGACTAGCGAATTCGGTAAGTAATTTTCGGCAGGCAAACCGCCCGCTCAAAAAATTAGCCCGCGAGAAATCGCGGGTCTTTTTTATATTTGCGGTTATGGAAACCTATATTTTTCAGCATGTTGAATACGAAGGTCCGGGAGCGATTCTCCCCTACCTGCAGGCCAAGGGGCACAACGTTCATATCGTGCGCCTTTACGCCGGCGACCCCATTCCTCATGAAGACGACGTGGACTTCGCCATCTTGATGGGTGGGCCCATGAGCGTTCTGGACGAAACAAAGTACCCTCATTTTGTTCGCGAAAAAGAACTTTGCTGCGACATGGTGCAGCTGGGCAAGCCCCTTCTGGGAATCTGCCTCGGTGCCCAGATGATCGCAAGCGCCTTTGGCGCGGCCATCAAGAAAAATCCCGAAAAGGAAATCGGCTGGTTCCCCGTCACCTTCACCGGCGATGCAGTCGAAGAAATGAATTTGCCCGAAAGCCTGGACGTTTTCCATTGGCATGGCGAAACCTTTGACATTCCAGAACTACCGGGCATTGCAGAACCATTCGCCTTTAGTGAAGCCTGCCAGAATCAGGCATTCAAAATCGGCAGCGGAATCGCATTGCAGTTCCATCTAGAAGCCACGCCCGAATCCATGGAAAGCATGTTAAAGAACGGCGACGACGAAATCAAGGCAGGCATTGCCGCAGGTTTTGACTACGTTCAAAACCCGAAGGACATCCGCATTGCCGGTAAGACCGCCATGGGCCCCGCCAACGAATTGCTGGTAAAAATCTTGGATTACCTGTTGGAAGAAAAATAAGCAGGATGATTTTGAATAAAGGCAAATAGGTTCTGTGACCGTTGGCTCTGTCAGGCTAATTCGTACTTTTTTACAAAGACTGCCAAAACGCTGCGAAAATGACCTGACAAAGCCTAACTACCAAGGCCAGTAGAAGAGTGCGACAAGGAAAATGACTCCGATTTTGCCTCATGATGTTCACTTTCTGCAAACACATGCACTCAGCTGCCGTTTAGACGCTCCGCCCGGACCACAACCGCTAGCACCACCAACAAAATAGACGGTCAGATTGCTATTTTATTGAATATGTCAAAGCAATTTATCGTTTCATTTCTTTTTATATGCGCCATCTCAATGGCGTTTGCGCATCCTTACGATGACATAGACTGGGAAAAAGCAAAAGCTCCCAACGGCTGCTTCAACAGTTCAGGAGCATTTTGGTGCGAAGATAAAGCAAAAGGTTTTGTCACAGTCACCATGCCTGCAAAAAGGATGCAATATCTTTATGCAAAGATAGATGGTCATTCAGGGTTCTATGTCAATTATTGTAAAGACCTCATTGCCTTGCCGACAAAAACGGACAAATAAGCTGCCGCCGCCCTAAACAAAGGTGATTACGAAAAATTTCATGCCTATCTCACAGAAGCTATGATGACAGGTGATTTTACCTGGACTTGCATGGGTGAGCGAAAAATCAAATCTGTTTTTTGTCTTGGAAATAAAGATTGGAGTGGTAACTATTACATAAAAATTTCCAAGTATGATGAATATGGCATTTTGGACAGCGAAAAAGAAACCAGTACCCCAGAAAAAGATTACTGCAAAAAATTGTTAGACGCTGTTGAATAACTTACGGATTATCTACTGATTGCATACATGCTCACCATTATTTCGAATAATGCAGAATCTCTAAATATGAAAAACTGCTAAAAGCTAAACATCTTCTTTAGATAAAAAATAGGTCGTCAGAATGTGGATTTATAACGTGTGCAAGGTTCGCAAGCCGGAAGGCAACGGATATGAAATCTTGGAAAGGTTCACTGACAGAACCGCGGCGTATATGCTGATGTTCGCCTTGATGAAGGCTGACAAATCAGACTCAGTCTATTTCGTTGAGCGAATCTCGGATAAGAAACTTCGTAAATAGTAGAATAAGTAGTAAGTCATATCATTATATACAATAGTGGACACGAGCTTTTTCCAGGGTTACGAAACGGGTGTAAAAGCCCGTTTTTTCGTTGCTTCTGGCGGTCTTTTTAGGACTATCGAAAGAGACTTTATTTGTGATTCCACGGTGCGATTCTAGGCTGATTTTGGGGCTAAAACCATGTTCAACTATTTGGACTATGTTTCGCGAGTCCAGAAGTGCTCCAAAACGCGAATATGGCGATTCTAGCCTAAAAACGGTGATGGACTATTTTTGACGGGCTAGATATAGTGAACAGAAAGACACTAATAAAAACGGCTCTGTCGGGCTAAACTGTACACTTGTGCCCGGCTAGCAAAAAATCCTCAATCTGTAAGCCCTTCCAAAACTGTTTTTCGGCTGCATGACCGATGTTTTTAGGCTATTTCGGCCGGTTCCGACTTCGCAGCATGTTCGCAGCTATACGGCCTGGCCTAACAGAGCCAGAGGGGCATTTTCGCAGCTTTTTCGCAGTTTCGACCCCAAAGTACGGCCTGGCCCGACAGAGCCACAAAATGGAGTTTCGCGGGCTATTTACGGCAAAGTTTGCAAAAGAGAATCCAGACGTTTCGTCATTTGAATAGCCCCTTCGTGGGCTAGATGGTTGCAGTCAAAAGCCATGTCGTCGGTGTAGTCGTGCTCCCCCATCTTGTTTTCGTCCATAAGGACAAAGTTGGGGTGTTCATCGTGTAAATCGGCGAGTTCCTTGATAAGCGCGGGAGCCTTGCTCCTCTGTATTCCGTGGAATCCGAGCGCACCGGTATTTTTGTATGCGGGGTTCTGCGGGAAGATGACGCCAATGACGTAAATTTCTCGCGCTTCACATTCTTCAATAATCGTTTTCAATAAATTAAAGTTGTCGTAATAAAGGTTGGAATAGCGATTCAGCCACAAACTATCTGTCCAAATTTTAGGATCACCCCACCCTGCAGCTTCAAGTTGTTCGTAACCCATGGTATTCAATAGCGGTTCAAACTTGGAATATCCTGGAGAATTTCTCGTGTATTCAGCAAGCTTGCTCGGAACAGAATCCTTCCAATAATTATGGTCCTCGTCATAGGCGTAGCCGGGATAATTGCGGTGGTTGTTTAACAAGAAGCTGTTGGGCGCCGAATTGAACCAGATATCCATATCAACGGAAATGACGATATATTTGAGGTGGCTGACATGCGACAGAACGTAGTTTTCAAAAATGAAATTTGCGCAATAGAGCATGCTGTTTGAATTTGCCATATTGAGCGCCTTGAACTTTTGATCGAAAAGCGACGGGATAACGCCGTGAAGCGCACGCGAAGATCCGAGAATGACTGTGTTTAGCGAGTCGTATTGATGCCAAAGCAAATCAATTTTATAGCGCCACTTGACAGCTATTTCAGACGTACCCGGGACAAAGTAAATTCCCGCACTGTCCGGATCCAATTGGAACGTATCTTTAGGAAGTGTATCGTTTTTAACGGTGTCTTTTTTAACAGTATCTTTGGGGATGGAGTCCTTAGGAATGGTGTCTTTGGGAATGGAATCCTTTTTTACGGTATCTTGCGGAATAGTGTCCTTCGGTGCTTTGAAGACTTTTTTCACCCATAAATTGGGGTGCCAGAGTTCATCGCCTTCGGCAAGTTCCAAAATGCTATTGTCGGTAGGGTTTGCAAGCACGATTTTCGTGTGAGCTCCGTTTTTATTGACAAGAGTCGCTACGATGTTGGATCGTTCCCCATCAGTCGCCCATTCACTGTGATCGAATGTATAGCCATCAGGAGATTTGACGCTCTGCAACAATTTGCCATTGCTGTCGGCGATAAGGATGCGTTCGTGCGTGGCGTATGGAGTTCCGACAAACTCAGTCCCGGTTTTTCCTGCAAAATCAAGGAATGCGGTGCGTTTGCTACCGTCTTGTGCTAGGGACGCATTGCAAGCTTGTTCGTCATTGTACCATATAGTAGAGTTCGATTTTTGTGTAATGTCAGAACCAGAATCCGCAAAGAGGGCACGCAACAATCTTGCACCTGTAACAGCGAGTTTGTTGTCTTCGCTAACGCCGCCGTGATAAGCTCCGTCGAAAAGTTTTTCTGGGACGCCAAATTTGCCATTTGCGAATTTGACTTGCCACGTACTCGTCGCTGCAAATGCGGTTTCGTCTTTGTTGTTGCCAGCATCCGTGACGTAAACGATAACCGTGTCGCCGTTTACAACGCGCCAACGCGGAATAGCAGCGCTTGGAACATCGAGCTTTACAAGATTTGAACCGTTTGCGTTCATGTCGCGAACGTAAAGGCGGGATTCTCCAGCAATACCTTCAAATCGAGTGCAGAATGCTACATGTTTTCCGTCAGGCGAAATATCGGGATGGTAAACTTCCAAAGTGTCTTCAATTTCTGTAACGGACAACGTTCCGTCATTGTAATTGATGTAAGCAAGATTCCCGCTAATGTCGTTTCTGAAAGCGAGAATCGTGTTGTACGTTCCCGTATAAGATTTTAAGGCTGTCGCGCTTGCAAGCGGAGAGACTATGCTCTGTTGCACTTTGCCATTATCATCAAGCCATGTCGGAGATGGAATTTTTCCAAAAGCGAGTCGGAACCCAATTCGTTCTGCATGAGATGAGGATTCTACGGTGTAATCATCGCCACGGGAAACCAAATTTATTTCTGATGCGCGGTCTGAATAATATCCGCCTTTTAAAACTCTTTCCCCAACAGCGCCACCATCTGGAGCACCGACATAATTTGTAACAGTCGTGTCGCGGAACATCCCCGCCCAGTCATTTACCCACTCTTTTACATTTCCTGCCAAGTCGCAAAATCCTAAAGAATCCTTCCCTGCAGTACAGACGGGGTGCGCATGAAATTCAGAATTATCAGAATTCCAGCTTTTTTCTTTGGGATTCCAGCCTTGTGATGCCGCGAGAACCCACTCTGCTTCTGTCGGGAGTCGGAAAGCATCGGCATCAGGATGGAACGCAAAACCTTCTAGATTTGTGCAATGGCCTTCGGTATCGTAAGTTGCTTTTGTGTACGTGTAAGCAGTATCATGATTTAGTTCTACGCTCTTGGCATTCGCATAAAGAACGGCGTCGAAGTAAGTAACATTGGCTAACGGCAGCTCATCGTTTGCGCGTTCGCCAAAGTCTTTCACCTTGCCTTTTTTCGCGAGAATTCGATAGTCCCCGCAAGTAACTTCGTGAACATCTAAATAAAATTCATAATCGAGATGGACTTTCATAGCGGGGCGTTCAGCAGCTCTGAACGAAGATTCGTTACTCCCCAAAACCAGATCACCGCCTTTGATGACCTGCATGCCCTCCATTCTTTCAGGTTCGGGTTCGACGTCGGGTACAATATCGTTGGACGAGCTACTGCTATTGCTACAAGCTCCCCATAATATTGATATAATTAACAAAAAAAGCCAAATTTTCATGGAAAAAAACGCTGTACGAGCTTACTTTTCTACGCCAAAATTATGAATTGTAAAGACTTTTGTCAAATAAAGTGCATGTGGGCGACAAAAGGCTTAGTTCAAGCGCAATTTTACACCTTGTTTTTACACTTTCTGTAAATTAACATTCGTTTTTCCAAAATTTGAAAAACATCGTTTTTTGTAAAGAGGGCTAGAAACCCGCAAATTACACATTTTTCGCATAAAATCATTCAAATTCCATTTTGGCACGTTTTTTGCAAATAGGGCAGCGAAAAACAAAAAACAATAAGGAGTTTGCCAAATGAGCAACGCATATAGATTAAAAGCAATCAAGGAAATCGCGAGCGAAGCCGCCGGCGCAAACATGGCCGCAGCCCCCGCAAACATCGACTTTTATGGTGAAGACGTTTTCAACGCCGACGCCATGCGCACTTACCTGCCGAAAGACATCTGCAAAAAGCTTTTCGCAACTATCGACGATGGCGCACCGCTCGATCCGAGCATCGCTGGCGAAGTTGCACACGGCATGAAAAAGTGGGCCCTTGATCGCGGCGCTACTCACTTTACTCACTGGTTCCAGCCTCTTACCGGTTCCACTGCCGAAAAGCACGACTCTTTCTTGGAACCCGAAGGCGACAAGGCTATCCTCGCTTTCAGCGGCAAGAACTTGATCGTCGGCGAACCGGACGCATCTTCTTTCCCGAGCGGTGGTCTCCGTTCTACTTTCGAAGCTCGTGGTTACACCGCTTGGGACCCGACTTCCCCGGCTTTCATCAAGCGCCACGGCAACGGCGCAACGCTTTGCATCCCGACCGCATTCTGCAGCTACACTGGCGAAGCACTCGACAAGAAGACCCCGCTCCTCCGTTCCATTCAGGCCTTGCAGAAATCCGCCGACCGTCTCATGGGTCTCTTCGGAGTCGCCCAGCAGAAGGTCACCGTCACGCTCGGTGCCGAACAGGAATACTTCCTCGTCGACAAGCGCTTCTACCTCCAGCGCCCGGACCTCTACCAGGCCGGCCGCACCTTGTTCGGTGCCGCTCCGGCTAAGCACCAGCAGATGGAAGACCACTACTTCGGTAGCATTCCGTCTCGCATTTTGAACTTTATGAACGATGTGGAAAAGGAACTCTGGAAGCTCGGCATTCCGGCAAAGACCCGCCACAACGAAGTCGCTCCGGCTCAGTTCGAACTTGCTCCGATGTTCGAAGAAGTGAACCTCGCTTGCGACCACAACATGCAGATTATGGAAGTCCTCCGTCAGGTCGCTGACCGCCACGGACTCGTCTGCCTCCTCCACGAAAAGCCGTTTGCAGGCATCAACGGTTCTGGTAAGCACAACAACTGGTCTGTGAACTATGGTAAGACCAACCTCTTGAACCCGGGCAAGGACCCGCACCAGAACGCCATCTTCCTCACCACGCTCTGCGCTGTGATTTACGCCGTCGATACTCACGCTGACTTGCTCCGTATGGCTGTTGCAAGCGCTGGTAACGACCACCGCCTTGGAGCAAACGAAGCTCCTCCGGCAATTATCTCCATGTACCTCGGCGACCAGCTTGCTGATGTCGTCGATCAGCTCGAAAAGGGCGATCCGAAGTCCAGCAAGCAGGCTGGCGCTCTCAAGCTCGGTTCTGACACTCTCCCGCCGCTCCCGCGTGACGCTACGGACCGTAACCGTACTTCTCCGTTTGCATTCACAGGCAACAAGTTCGAATTCCGTGCACCGGGTTCTAGCCAGAGCTGCTCTGAACCGAACGTTATCCTCAATACGATTGTTGCAGAAGCATTCGACATCATTGCAGACAAGCTTGCCGACGTTCCTGCAGACAAGTTCCACGAAGAACTCCAGAACCTTCTCCAGAAGATCGTTAAGGAACACAAGCGCGTTATCTTCAACGGCAACGGCTATACCGACGAATGGGTTGAAGAAGCTGCAAAGCGCGGCCTCCCGAACACCCGCACTACCATGGAAGCCCTCCAGGCACTTACCAAGAAAGAAAACGTCGCCCTCTTCGAAAAGTACGGCGTGTTCAACAAGCGCGAACTCGATTCCCGCTACGAAGTCAACATGGAAGACTACCACAAGAAGATTCACATCGAAGGTGAAATCGCTCGCGACATGGCGAAGGACATCATTCTCCCGCAGGCTATCGAAGCTTACTCCGCTGCTCTCAAGGCAAACGAAATGGCTCTGAACCAGGGCTTCCCGGCTCTCGATTCTTACGCCAAGCCGCTTGGCGAAGGCATCAAGAAGTTGCTCGCAGCTATCGAAGTGATGGAAAAGGCTCTCGCCTCCAAGCACGAAGATATCTTGAACGGTATGCTCGACCTCCGCTTGGTTGTGGACTCTCTCGAAAAGATTGTTCCGGACGAAAAGTGGCCGCTTCCGAAGTACCGCGAGATGTTGTTCATCTACTAATGATTTAAGCACATCAAAACCGAAGACAAAATCACTCGTCGAAAGGCGGGTGATTTTTTTGCTAAACTTCTTTTTGTTGTAAAAACTTACATCGGGATTTTGTCTAAACCACTATAAAAAGTGGCGAAATGAAAATATAATTGTTTTCATGAAATCAACAAAACTTTGTGCATTCTCTCTTTCCTTGCTGTTCAGTGCCGCTATGGCCACTGCAGCTGATACCGCAGGTAATTTCTTTGATGAAAACGGCGCTTACTACGGCCCGGACTGCGAAAAAGATGGTTCCCAGTTCAACGGCGCATATTACACCGGCAACTATGAAAGCCCGTTCAAGACCTACTTGGGCAAGACCGACGCAGAAATCAAAGAAAAAATGGATGCGATGTGGGAACACTATTTTAAGGGCGACAACAATTCCAAGGTG
Source organism: Fibrobacter sp. UWB13 (assembly GCF_900177805.1). Lineage (NCBI taxonomy): Bacteria > Pseudomonadati > Fibrobacterota > Fibrobacteria > Fibrobacterales > Fibrobacteraceae > Fibrobacter > Fibrobacter sp. UWB13. Next base: position 633,627 of record NZ_FXAX01000001.1, read on the forward strand.
TTCTTCGACAATGGTAACGAAGGTTACATCAAGGATATCAACAACAACGACGTTCGCTCCGAAGGTATGTCTTACGGCATGATGATTGCCGTGCAGACAGGTCACAAAGAAGAATTTGACAAGCTCTGGAAATGGGCCAAGAACCACATGTGGCACAAGGGTGGTGACTGGGACGGTTACTTTGCCTGGCAGCGTGGTGACAACGGCATGGGCGGTGACGACAACTGCGCACCTGATGGCGAAATGTACTTTATGATGTCACTCTTGTTCGCAGCAAACCGCTGGGACGATGATCAGTACAGAAAAGACGCTCTGTACATCATGGACAAGATGTGGAACAACCCAAGCCACAAGCTCTTTAACCAGGGCAACTACATTATCGTGTTCCAGCCGCTCGGCAACGGAAACGATTTCTCTGACCCGTCTTATGACTTGCCTGCTTACTTGGAACTCTTCTCCCGCTGGGCAGAAAAGGATACTGACAAGTGGAAAAAGGCAGTCACCGCTGCTCGCGATCACCTTTACAAGTCTTCTAACACGAGCTCAGGCTTGTTCGCCGACTATAGCTCCTTCAACGGTCAGCCGCAGTCCTATTCTTACAACTCCAACTCCACCAAGTACATGTACGACGCCATGCGTTGCGCTATGAACTTCGGTATGGACTACTACCTGTTCGGTGCTGACTCCACCAGAGAAATTGAAATGGCAAATCGCATCATCAATTTCTTTGAAAAGGACGGCTACAAGCACGCTCGCTTTAACTGGGATGGTTCCAATCCGCAGGAACAGTACACGCAGGGCGAAGCCGGTGCAAACGCAGTTGCCGCCATCGCTTTGAGAAGCACTGCTGATTCTGAAGAAAAGATCAAGAAGAATCTCCAGAACGCTTGGGACACGAAGTTCATGACCGGTCAGTACCGCTACTATGATGGCTTGGTCCACTACCTCGCCATGCTCCACTTGAGCGGTAACTTCAAGATTTGGAAGCCGAAGCCGACCGTCGAAGAAAAGTCTGTCGAAGCAAGCGAATACTGTGGCGTGAAGATTGAAAAGGATACCACGTTCTACGCTTTCGAATCTTGCAAGCTTTACAAGGTTAGCGCAAAGCCGGAAACCATCGCCATTGGGTCCAAGATTAAGTTGAACAACGCTGTGAGAGTTTGGTCTACCAATAGCGCCATCGTTATTGAAAACGCTGTGGTTGGCACCAAGTTCGCTGTTACGGATCTCAATGGTCGCGTGCTCAAGTCTGCAAAGACAAGCTCCGCCATGCAAGAAGTCCGCATCAATAGCAGAGGCAACTTCCTCGTCATCGTTGGCGATAAGACCTACAAGGTTGTGAAGTAATAAGACATAGAGATTCCTGCTTTGTGTCGGGATCTATAAATGGGCGTGCAGAAATGCGCGCTCTTTTTTTGTAAGTTGTGATTACATAAAATGTAAAACAAAATTGAAAATTTACATTTTATGTAAAATATTTTCGTGTGGAGTTTGCGTCCGTTATCGGAAAATTCGCAAAAATCGCCATATCTCCACTTTTGGCACGTCTTTTGCTTATAGCGACAAAAAGAATTACAATTTGTGTAAATTAGGAAAATTAAAATGGCATTACAGCATAGATACAACGGAAAGACTAAGTTTATTATCGTCACCGGAGGCGTCATCTCCGGACTCGGCAAAGGGGTAGCGGCAGCGTCCATCGGGGCGCTGCTTTCTGCTAGAATGAAGGTGGTTCCGGTCAAGTGTGATGGTTACCTCAACACAGATCCGGGCACGATGAACCCGACCGAACATGGTGAAGTTTTTGTTTTGGATGACGGTGGCGAATGCGACATGGACTTCGGCCACTACGAACGCTTTTTGAACGTGACCGCCAAGAAAGATTGGAGCCTCACGATGGGTCGCATCTTTAAGATGATCCTCGAGAAGGAACGCCGCGGCGACTATCTTGGCCATACGGTGCAGTTCATCCCGCACGTGACCGACCTTATCAAGGAACAGTTCTACAGAATTGCAAATCAGGAAAAAGCCGATGTGCTGTTGATTGAAATCGGCGGTACCGTGGGCGACCTTGAAAACCAGTTCTACATCGAAGCCGCTCGCCAGTTGAGCCATGAAGTTGGCGACCACAACGCCATTTTCGTACACCTCACCTACGTTCCGATTCCGTCTGGTGTGAACGAACAGAAGTCTAAGCCTACGCAGATGTCTGTGCGTGACTTGAACAAGCTCGGCATTTACCCGGAAATTGTTATCGGTCGTTGCGAAGAATATATCAAGCCGCACCTCAAGGCAAAAATCGGCTTGTTCTGCAATCTGCCGGCAGACCATATCATTTCGGGCATTGACGTGAAGCACGTTTACGAATGCCCGCTCGTTTACGATGCCGAAGGCATTCCTGAGATTCTTTCCAAGACGCTTGGCATTTACGCCCCGCCGAAACTTGATCAGTGGAGCAAGCTCGTGGACGCTCTCAAGCGCAATTCTGTAAATCCGCGCAAGACGCTTACCGTTGCCATTTGCGGCAAGTACCTTGCCCTAGAAGATTCTTACGCATCCGTCGTCGAAGCGATTACGCACGCCTCCGCCCATTTGGATTTGCATGCCAACATCCGCTGGGTCGATACGGAGAAAATTGAAAATGGTACAGTCTCTGTCGAAACGGCTCTCAAGGGCGTCGATGCAGTCATCGTGCCGGGCGGTTTCGGTAGCCGCGGTATCGAAGGTAAGATTCAGGTTATCCGCTACGTGCGCGAAAACAAGATTCCGTTCCTCGGCATCTGCTATGGCATGCAGCTCTCCGTCGTGGAATTTGCACGCCACGTCTGCGGTATGCAGGGCGCAGGTACGGTCGAAATGGAAAGCGAAACGAACCACGTCGAAGTTCCGGTCATTGCATTCCTCCCCGGCCAGGAACACATCAAAGATCTGGGTGCGACGATGCGCCTCGGTGGTCACGATGTCGTCATCAAGGAAAACAGCCTTGCCGCCCAGGTTTACGGTTCTACCGCCATCCGCGAACGCTTCCGCCACCGCTACGAAGTGAACCCGCAATATGTCGAACAGATTGAAAAGGGCGATCCGACCGGCGCAAACCAGCAAAAGCTCGTTTTCTCCGGAAAAGCTGCCAACGAAGACATTATGCAGATTATGGAACTCACGGACCACCCCTACTTTATGGCCTGCCAGTTCCACCCTGAACTGAAGTCCTCGCTGATTCACCCGGCACCGCTCTTCCTCGGACTCCTCAAAGCCGCAGACGAGAAAAATTAAAAGCAAAAAATCTTAAATAATGGATTGTCGTAAACCTGTCAATTTACTATAATTAGCCCCCGATGAAAAGAATGGAACTTGTCGACTTCGAACTCGCCTTCAAGGAAGCAGTTTCGGCCCACAAAAAGGTCGGTTGGGTTTCAGTTTTTGACAAGACTATTCATTTTTTTAAGAGTTTTATTTTTAAGGCAAAGGCATTTAGCTTTTGCCTTTCTTTTTATACACAGCCTTTTAACTATAGCAACGAGTAAATCATGAACGAAAAATTTCAATGGAAAGCAAAGCGCGAGCGCAAGGCTTTTATAGCCTTGGCTGACGGAGCCGTATTCCACGGTTACGCCTTTGGCGAAAAGAAAGACACCGTCGGCGAAGCCGTGTTCAACACAGGTATGGCTGGCTACAAGCAGATTTTGACCGACCCGTCTTACGCTGGTCAGTTCGTGGTTTTCACCACGGCCGAAGTTGGCGCTTACGCTACGAACTTTGAAAAGTCCGAATCCCGTCAGGTTTTCTTGAATGGCATTGTCGTGAACTCCCTCGACTGGGTTTCCAAGGAACTGAACGAAGAATCGCTTCATGATTACATGCTCGCCCAGAAGAAGGCTGGCATTGCAGGCGTTGATACTCGCGCCCTCACGCTCCACCTCCGCACGCACGGCGCCCAGAAAGCTTACCTCCACGTCGAAGACACGGAGATGACCGAAGCCGAAGCAATCGCAAAGGCAAAGGCTTGGGAAGGCCTCGATGGTCAGGACTACGCGAGCAAGGTGAGTGACCCGAACGGCTACGAATTCAATAACGAAGGCAAGTACCACATTGTCGCTCTCGATTTCGGTATCAAGACGAACATCTTGAGAAACCTCGCCGCTCAGGACCTGCGCATCACGGTCATGCCGATTGGCATGAGCTACGAAAAGATCATGGAACAGAAGCCGGATGGCGTGTTCCTCTCCAACGGCCCTGCCGACCCGAACAGCCTCCCGCAGGTTTACAACATGGTCAAGCAGCTCCTCGGCAAGATCCCTCTCATGGGTATTTGCCTTGGTAACCAGCTCCTCGGCCTTGCTCTCGGTGCTAAGGTTTCCAAGCTTAAGTTCGGCCACCACGGCTGCAACCATCCGGTCAAGAACCTCTTGACGGGCGCTGTCGAAATCACGTCACAGAACCACAACTACGCCATTGACGAAACGTCTCTCCCCGCCGATGTCGAAGTCACGCACATCAACCTGAACGACAATACGGTCGAAGGCATCCGCCACAAAAAGTTCCCGGCATTCAGCGTGCAGTACCATCCGGAATCTGCCCCGGGTCCGAACGATTCCATGTACTTGTTCGAAGAATTTAAGAAGATGATTGAAGATTTCAAGGGAGGCAAGAATGCCTAAGCGTACCGACATCAAGAAGATTATGCTCATCGGTTCTGGCCCGATTGTGATTGGCCAGGGCTGCGAATTCGACTACTCCGGCGTGCAGGCTTGCAAGGTGCTCCGTCGTGAAGGTTACGAAGTGGTGCTCGTGAACTCCAACCCGGCAACCATCATGACCGACCCGGAAATGGCTGACCGCACCTACATCGAACCGCTGAGCGTCGATATTCTCCACGAAATCATCCGTCGCGAACGCCCCGATGCATTGCTCCCGACTCTCGGTGGCCAGACCGCCTTGAACCTCGCCATGGAACTCAACGAACGCGGCATTCTCGACCGCTACCAGGTGGAACTCATCGGTGCTAAAGCCGAATCCATCCAGCGCGCCGAAGACCGTCACTTGTTCAAGGAAGCCATGCTCAAGATCGGGCTGGACCTCCCCCGCTCCGGTTCCGCACACTCCATGAGCGAAGCAACCGCTATCGCCCACACCATCGGAAGCTGGCCCTTGATCATCCGTCCGGGCTTTACGCTTGGTGGTACTGGTGGCGGTATCGCCCACAACGAAGAAGAATTCGAAACCATCGTGAACCGCGGTCTTGACGCCTCGCTCAACAACGAAGTGCTTATCGAAGAATCGCTCCTCGGCTGGAAAGAATTCGAAATGGAAGTCATGCGCGATAAGAAGGGCAATGCCGTTATCGTCTGCTCCATTGAAAACCTCGACCCGATGGGCGTTCATACGGGTGACTCCATCACGGTCGCTCCGATCCAGAGCCTTGATGACCGCGCTTACCAGGCCATGCGTGACGACTCCCTGAAGGTCATGGAAGCTATCGGCGTGGAAACCGGTGGATCTAACGTGCAGTGGGCTATCGAACCGAAGACCGGCCGTCGCATCATCATCGAAATGAACCCGCGTGTGTCCCGTTCTTCTGCTCTTGCATCCAAGGCAACGGGCTTCCCCATCGCAAAGATTGCAGCACTTCTCGCTGTGGGTTACACGCTTGACGAACTCCGCAACGACATCACGCAATCTACTCCGAGCTGCTTTGAACCGGCTCTCGACTACGTTGTCGTGAAGGTTCCGCGTTTCACATTCGAAAAGTTCCCGAAGGCAGATTCCACACTCGGCACCCAGATGAAGTCTGTGGGCGAAGCCATGGCAATCGGTACGAACTTCAAGCAGGCTATGCAGAAGGCTCTCCGCTCTCTCGAAACGGGATTCGGCGGATTCGGGGCCTGCGCCAAGTGCGAAAAGTTCAAGGAATATGACGACGAAACACTCGCCAAGGAAGTCGCACGCCCGAGTGCAGAACGCATCTTCGTAGTCTACGAAGCATTCCGCCGCGGTTGGGACATCGAAAAACTTTACGAAGTCACCAAGATTGACCGCTACTTCCTCCGTCACCTCGAAGAACTCGCCTGCTTCGAAGACGAAATCACGGCTGCAGGTTCTATCGAAAACCTCGCCAAGGATAAGGCACTCTTCCGCCAAGCCAAGGAATTCGGCTTCAGCGATATCCAGATCGGTTACCTCTTCCACAAGACTCCGGAAGAAGTCATGGGTGTGCGTAAGCAGATCGGTCTCGTCCCGAGCTACTACTCCGTCGATACTTGCGCCGGCGAATTCGAAGCCATCACGCCGTATTACTACAGCTGCTACGCCGACAATACCGAACCTGTCCGCGAAATTCCGGGTCACCAAAGCAAGAAGCGTATCATGGTGCTCGGCGGCGGTCCGAACAGAATCGGTCAAGGTATTGAATTTGACTACTGCTGCTGCCACGCTGCATTTACGCTCCGCAAGCACGGCTTTGAAGTCATCATGGTGAACTCCAACCCCGAAACGGTTTCTACCGACTACGATACTTCGGACAAGCTCTACTTTGAACCGCTTACGCTCGAAGACGTGATGGGCATTTACGAACGCGAAAAGTGCGCGGGCGTGATTGTTCAGTTCGGTGGTCAGACTCCGCTGAACCTTGCTATGCGTCTCAAGAAGGCTGGTGCAAATGTCATCGGTACAAGCCCCGAAGACATCGACCTCGCCGAAGACCGCGACTTCTTCAAGCAGCTCGTCACCAAGATTGGCATCAAGCAGGCTGAAAGCGGCATTGCACACAACGTCGAAGAAGCCCTCGCCATTGTCGATAAGATCGGCTACCCGGTTCTCGTGCGCCCGAGCTTCGTTCTCGGTGGCCGCGGCATGGTGATTGTTTACAAGGAAAAGTACCTTCGCAAGTTCGTGGAAGAAGCTGCCGCCATTGGCGAAGGCAAGCCGATTCTCATCGACCGCTTCCTCGAAGACGCAACCGAACTCGATGTGGACTGCATCAGCGATGGCAAGCACACCGTTATCGGCGCTATCATGGAACACGTGGAACCCGCAGGCATCCACTCTGGTGACTCCGCCAGCGTTATCCCGCCGATGACTCTCTCCAAGGAAATTCAGGACAAGGTCCGTGAATTCGCCAAGGAATTTGCAAAGGAACTCCACGTTGTCGGTCTCATGAACATGCAGCTCGCCGTCAAGGATGGCGAACTCTATATGATCGAAGTGAACCCGCGTGCATCACGTACGGTGCCGTTCGTTTCCAAGTCCATCGGCGTGCCGCTCGCAAGCTATGCAACACGCTGCATGACCGGCGAAACGCTCGAACAGATTGGCTTTACCGAAGAAGTCCGCGTACCTTACGTGAGCGTCAAGGAAGCTGTCTTCCCGTTCGTCAAGTTCCCGGGCGTCGACATCACGCTTTCTCCGGAAATGAAATCCACTGGTGAAGTCATGAGCCTCGATCGCGACCGCGGCCTTGCCTACCTCAAGAGCCAGCTGGCATCGGGCAACAAGGTCCCGAGCCAGGGCAACATTTTCGTCTCGCTCAAGGACGAAGACAAGCAGAAGGCAGTTCCGCTCATCAAGCGCCTCGTGGACATGGGCTACCAGATTTACGCCACCCGCGGCACCTCTACGATGCTCTACAACGAAGGCATCAAGACCCGCGCCGTGTTCCGCATCTCCCGTGGCCGCCCGAACCTGCTCGACCTTATCCACGATAAGGAAGTGCAGTGGATCGTGAACACCACCGAAACTGGCGCAGAAGCCATGGTCGACGAAATCCAGATGCGCTCCAAGGCCGTTGTCTCGGGCATTCCTATCACGACGACCATCGCCGCCCTCACCTCTACCGTTGAAGGTCTCATGGACAAGCATGACTTCGGAAGATTCGAAGTGTGCAGCCTCCAAGAGTATCATAGGCATGTGAAGAAGTGACACGACGTGTCATCCTGAGTCCCGGAATAAGTCCGGGATAAACTCCGCCCGTAAAGCGCGAAGTCGAAGGATCCAGAGTATTAAAAAAGAGAATTGCTTAATAGCAGTTCTCTTTTTCATATGGAGGGAAACAATATTATTTACCTTCACCTTCATTAAAACCGAATTTTTGGCGAGCCCATGTTTCCATATAGGGCAGAATTTCCTTGTAAGGTACCACAATCATCACGCTACCGTGGGTATGCCAGCCGATGTCGAACGACAAACCGTCAAAACCGATACCGTCCTTCAAAAAAGAAGGCTCCAGCTGGAAATCCATGCCGATGGCTTCGGCCCTGGCATCGTATTTTTCCGCATATTTGCGAAGAAGCGATATAATCGCTTTCTTTTCATTTGGATTGAAAATAGTGGAATCAACCAACGACCCGTCTTTCTTCGAGAAGGTCCGGTGATACTCGTAAAAGTATCCTCCGGCAGCACCGGCTTCGTACCCGGCGTTCGAAATATAATAAGTCGTCCACAGCAGTGAATCGAATGCGACATCTATACTGTCCTGGCGTTCGTAATGGAGGGTGGCGGCAACTTGCGTATGGGCGCTGTCATAGTACCAGTCATTGGGATAATTCCTGAGTTCGGACTCAATGTTCCTCATGTATTCTTCCGCCTGACGGTAAAGGGCTCTTTTATGAATTTCTCCTAAATGTTCAGAATCAAGGATCGTGTCGGCATCGGTCAATTCCTCGCCCAACAGCCCCTTGATGATTTTCCGGTGGACCCGTTTAGGATAAACCTGGAACCTCGGCAGCACCCAATGCAAGGAAACCGTGTAAAACCTGTTGCTGTCGCGTTCCGTTCCATAATTGGTAAATTGCAAACAGCCTTTCATTTTTGTGGGGTCGCACTCAATCAATTCGTCGTCATGTAAGGCAATCTCCGCTTTGATCCGCTCCAGATCATCCGGAGCCTGCAATGCAACGGTTGGTTCCGTTTTGGGGGCTTCTTCCGATTCTTTGAAATTGTTTTTGAAAAAAGTAAGTGGGCAGACAATTACCGCGATAAGGTATGCTGCCGATAAAAACGAGCTTGCGATTTTTTTTGCCTTGGAACCCGTTGGACTCGGCCTGTTCATAATAGCGAGCACGAACGCCACTATGGCAAGCGGAAGCAAGAATAGGTACATTCCGCCCCGCGACACAAGGCCAATGAGAATCCCTGCCATGATAAAAAGAGTTTCAAAAACTGCCATATTTTTCCTTCGGCTAATAAAAGCCCTATAAGATGTTTGGATTAATGTCGAGATTGGAAGTGGAGATGTTCGTTCACGGTTCCCTGGCTTTCCCATTCTACCTTATATTCCTTGGGCAGGGTTCCTTGTAGAATTTTGACGACTCGTCTTCTCTTGTAGTATGGTAGGTCCACGAGGCTGATATCGACAGCTCGACCTGTTTTATGATGGGACCACTTGTCATGTCTATCGAAGGAGTCATGGGCGGATATAATGGTCGGGGCGAAGTCCTCTCCGAACTGGCTTTTGAACACTTTGATGACATACACGAGGCCTCGTTCAAGGGCGGGTGTAAGCTCCATGACGACATAGCCCTTCTGGATGGTGTTCTCCATGATGTAGTCATGGTTTTCACCCACTTGGACAGGGACATTGGTTCGGAAGTCGTAGTTTTCTTCCTGGGTCTTGGGTTCCCTACGCTCGGGATTCGAATATGTCTGTTCTGCTACAGGTCTATGGGACCAGCTGCTGTTAGGTGATTCGGGTCTATACGGATCGAAGATGAGCTTATAACCCACGATAATCATGATGGCAATCATGATTAAGCCTAGGAAGATTTTGATAAGGTTGACAAGGCATCCCATGGTGACAACTCCGTTGTTGATGGTTCACTTCCCGTATTGTTCCTCATAGAGGCGTTGCAAAGCCTCCTTGTATTGTGCGTCTCGTTCAGCCTCGATTTTCTGTTTCTGGATTTCTTGAGAGTGATCCACATAAGGGTTCTTGTTGTGCCTGTTAGTTGCGAGGGCAAGCAAGACGACTGCGAGAACGATGATGATTAACAAGACCACCTGCGTGAAGAAATACGTTATGCGTTCTAGGATGTTACTGATGAAGTCAAACATGGTTATGCCTCTGTTGGTTTTCCTCTCTGTATAATTATCGATGGATATCCCGCCAATGTAAAGCAAGTCCGCACTCTTTATTTGAGAACATTATGACGCTTTAATATTTTTCGAAGCCGAATTTTTTCAGCACATCCTTACGGATTAGCGGAAGAATCTGGCTGTAAGGCACCACAACCAAGCCGTCTTTTGTGTTGAAATCGGTAGTGCCGATATCGAAATATTTGAATCCGACACCGTCTTTCAAGAATAAGGCGAGCCTTGGCTGGATTTCCTGGTTAATTTCGTGGACATTGACGTGCCCGGCCGCATTTTTTCGGATAAGGGCGGCTAGAAGGTCTTGCGACCCTGGCAAGAAAATGGAACTGTCTACTACGGAACCGTCTTGCTTGGAGAACGTCATGTAGAGGTTTCTTCTCCAATGGACGGCTTCACAGTCTTTGTCTTCCCTTTTGTGCAGCAGGTAGGTCGCCCAGGATTTCGTTTCGTATATGGGGGCAATGCTGTCAACCAATTTCATAGGTATGGTGTCATAGCTATAGCGTTGTTCTAAAACTTGAATATTTGTGGTGGTATCTGAAGGATACATACATCTGTGGATTTGGTCTTTGCGCACGTCATCGGCGAATCTTTTTAAAATCGCCTGCATGTGCGACTTATCTAATGTCAAATCGGTCTTTTGAACCTTGTCACCTAGAAGCGTGCGGATTATCCTGTTTCGGGCTGTTTTGCTTATACCCTTGGCGGGGAGCGTCCAATGAGCGTAAACTTCACTGAAAGGCCTTTGCACCGTGTCTATGGAGACTGTGAAGTGTTCAATGTCGTTGTTTTCCGCGAGAGCCTCGTGTGCGTATAGGCTGTTTTGGAATTCGTCTCTCAGCGAATCCTCAAGTAAGAACTGTCGAAGCGTGGAGTCCAAATTTTTTGACCGTTCCTGTGACAATTCTAATTGTTCCTGCAGGATAAGCTTCTGGTCATGCAGGGCGCTCTTCTGCTCCTGCGTTTTGAACAGCAGTTCCCTCGTCTTCCGTAGGTTGCTTTTTGTCTCTTCCTGGTCATGCTTGATTAAATTAAACAGCCAAAATGCATATATGCATGTAATCAGCACTATTACAATAGACGTAATTATTTTTTTCACGACCTGGTCTCCTGCGGAAATTCGCACGTTTATAATATAGTTTTATAGAATGTCATATTATGACATTTTGAGATTTTTGTAAAAAATGAGAAAAAAGTAAAAGCCTTGTGCAGATCCGCATCAAGGCTTTGTGTGCTAAGGAAGGGGTGCCCTGCAAAAGCTGGGCGTTTTTATTTATGAATTTTTTAACCGAACATGTTCGAGGTGTCGCAGTCAAGGCGTATTTTCCAATTGCTGATGATGTCTCCATTGAAATCACTACGGAAAAACATCTCGCTCATATCGGTCACATTGGACACATTCCACTTGCTGATATCACTATTGAACGCACTTCCTTCGAACATTCCGCTCATATCGGTCACATTGGACACATCCCACTTGCTGATATCACCATTGAACGGGGTACCGAGGAACATCCCGCTCATTCCGATTGCTTTGGACACATTCCACCTGCTTAAGTCTCCATTGAAATAGCTATTCCAAAACATGCAGCTCATTTTGGTTACTTTGGACACATTCCACCTACTTATGTCGCCGTTGAATGCGCTTTGGGAGAACATACTACTCATGTCGGTCACATTAGATACATTCCACCTACTGATGTCACCGTCGAATTTGCAATCCCAGAACATACAACTCATATCGGTCACATTGGACACGTTCCACTTGCTGATATCGCCATTGAACGGGCTACCGAAGAAAATCCCGCTCATTTTAGTCACATTGGACACGTTCCACTTGCTGATATCACCATTGAACTGGCTGCCGGAGAACATCCCGGTCATGTCGGTCACATTGGATACATTCCACTTGCTGATGTCGCCGTTGAATTGGCTGTCAAGGAACATTCCGCCCATATCGGTCACATTGGAAACGTTCCACTGACTGATGTCGCCTTTGAAGTTGTTTTCACGAAACATCCTACTCATATCGGTCACATTGGACACGTTCCACTTGCTGATGTCACCATTGAATTCGCATCCTTTGAACAACTCGCTCATGTCGGTGATGCCCGAAACATCAATGTCGTTCAAGTTGCACTCGGGCCCCTCGGTCTGAATGCGGTTCTCGATGATTTTCTTCAGTTCTTCCTTATTTGCGGGTTTGAGCATAGTCTATTCCTTTAAATAGTAATGAGCCACTAGTTGCAAAGTAAATATAATTCTTTTCATCGCTCCACTAACCTTGTGCTTAGTCCCCAAATAAGGAAACACTCGCCTAAGCCTCGCATAATAGGTCTTTTTCTCACATTTATCCATAGAAAAAGACCTACTTAACTCTATCAACTTGGTCTTTTTCCCACTTTTTTATCGAAAAAAAACAAGTTTGAGTAAAAAGCGGCGTTTTTGACGAAAATTCGACAATTTTAAAGAAAATTTAAAAAACTTAACGAATTTTTAACGAATTTCCAAAAATTTCGACGAAAAATTTTAAAATTTAACGAATTCAAAAATGCGTTAAAAACGAACAAAACTGCAATCTCTTGCATTTTGAAATTCTTTCATAGATATTTAAAAATATGAAAGAATTATTGAAAAATCAATCCGTCAATTTAGAGTTCAATGGCAACAATCCAGTCCTCACCAAGAAACTTATCGAGTCCATCGATGAGGGCGAAAAACTCGCTCACGCCCTGAATGCCAAAACATATTCGACACCACAGGAACTTTTGGACGAACTGGGCTTCTAACAAAAAAGTCGTCCCTTGCGGGGCGACCTTTTGCTTATTTCAACACCACTCGTTGCGTCTTCGCATTGCCGAGTTTGACCATGTACACGCCGCGGCTTAAGCCTGCGCTTGTCATGGCGTTGCGAAGTTCGCCGATGTGTTCCGCTTGGAATTCGCCGATAAACGTACCAATCGGGCTAAATACTTTATATGAGCTTTGATTTTTTTGTACAGAACGTATCCTGAAGGCTATGGCGTCTGTTGAATCTTTGGGCGGTTCCACCTTTGGCTCTTGCCATAGAATGAATTCGACTGTCGTTGCGCTGCGGGCCGGGACGCTGTAGCTGCACTTTGTACCGTCAACCTTGACTTCGTTCCCTTCCTTGAGGTTGTTATTGTCGTCGGTGACATAGGGCTTAAAGCTTCCAATCTTTGTGCTTCCGAAGTCAAAGTCCGCCTTGAATTCCTCATTCTTGGAATTGAGAATGACGACTGCGATTTTCGTCTTGAGGGAGTCGCGGTAGGCGGTGACCTTTACATCTCTTTCGGGATTCTTGGTAGCATCGATTCTCCAGGAGCCGGGGCGTGCGAAGCGGCTATAGTTTCCCATGACCCAGAGTCGTTTGGTGGGCTCCACGTTATCGGGGTTGCCTTGTCCTTGTGGCCAAAGCGCTCCGTTACCGCAGCTGGGTTCGCTGCATGAATAAATCCACCAGAAATGCCAGGCGTTCATATTCGAAATCGTAAGGGCGTCGTGGATCATGTTTGCAACGCGGAGAGCGCTTCCCATGCCAACGTCTTCCTTGTTGCTTCCGAGATCGTAGACTTCTGTTTCCCAGAATTCTTTGCCTGCTTCATGGATTTCGGGGTAAGCGGCTGGGTCTCCACCGTATTCGTGCGTTCCAAAAATGTCCGTGTATTTTAAGGCGGCAGGATTGTTGAAGAATGCTTTTTTGTAATTGGGGAATCCGTACCAGTTGATGGCTTCGGTGCCTATGATTTTGATGCCCGTGGTATCGAGGGTGGGACCAAGATAGTCGCCTACCCAACGAGCCAATTCATCGGGTTCGTAGTGGTTATCGCCGGTGCCGTCAGGCTCATTTTGCGACGAAATCGCGTACAGGTTGACTCCAGCTTTACGCATGTCTTGCGTAAACTTTAAGATGGTGTTTGCCCAGTCTTGAGCATGATTGAAATCCAGATGCTTTTTGTTGCCATCGTAATTTACGGTGTATTTGGATGTCCATGGAGCGGCCCAGACTTTGACGCCGTATTCACTCGCCTTTTTTGCGATACTTGTTTCGGAGGTGGAGCCGTCCGGAGCAATGCGGATGCGATGCAGCGTAAGCCCCGCGCCGCTAGTGGAGTCCCAAAGGAAGGCTGCGTTTTTGTCGGTAATGGAACCCGCCCATGCCGATGCTGCACCAAAGCCGCTGATGCGCTGGTATTCCTTGCCCATGTCAACGTTTATCGTTGCAGCACAGGCAAGAGTGCTCAAAAATGCGATGGAACCTGCAAAAAGAGAAAATCCCTTAATTGAAACCGTCATATAGCCTCCTTTGGACCTTACTTACTTTAAAGTAAGTTGAAAAGTTCACTTTTTATGAGGCTAAAAACGAATTTGTCTTGATAAAATGACAATGATAATGACTTTATTGCTTTATCATTGCAATGCGATTTCCGTCCTTTGCAATAAATTTCATCATGGCAGCCCATTCGATGGCTCTGTCGATGACATCCTTCATTTGCGAAGTGCATTTCGTAAATCCTGAAACTTTCGCAATCAATCGTTCCATTTCTTCGAGCTCGATGCTTATTTGACTATCGACAATCGCCTTGACTGCAAATGCAATCTCCTGCATGGGGATGTCGTCCACATTGCGCTTGAATCCGTCTGAAGGTCTCCTAAATTCAACAAGTCCCTTGCTATCCGGGTTCCAATAGAAAGTCTTTCCATTTTCTTGCTTTTCGGCAAAATGGAGATACTTACAAAAACCGTGTATGCGATTTATGAATTTTTGCGTGCGCTTGGCATTCCACAAATCCGAGAGACGAGCGTCGAGTACGGTAGACGAGATTGGAGATTCCGCTCTTACGATTTTCTCGATCTGACTTTTCAGAAGTTCTGTAGAAGACATATCATATATGTCGCGACCTTTGGGCGGGTGCTCCACATTTGCGAGCTGATACGTTTTGAACATCGACTGGAATGTTTTTAGCCCGGTGGTTTCATCGGAGACATTTGTCCCCGTATCACCACTTGCGTTTTCCGCCGGAAGCGCCGTTTCTTCGACTGGGCTTGTTTCGACATCATCAATTAAAACGGGCTGCTTTTCCTTTTCGATGATTTGGTCAATCTTTTGCTTTATTCCCTGCACAATGCGGTCGCGGTGTTCCCTGTTCAAGAACCATTCAAATGACCACAAGCGGACAATGTTCCATCCGAGTGTTTCTAGGATACTTTGTTGTAAAACGTTTCTGTCTTTTGCTGTGCGGGCTTTCTTGTAGTTTTTCCCGTCGCAAAGAATTCCCAAAATGAACTTCTTTTCGTTTTCGGGATGTACAATTGCCAAGTCCATTTTAAACTTCGAACAACCGACATCCAGTTCAACGTTATAGCCTAATTTTTTCAGTTCATTTGCAATTGAAATTTTGAAGAAATCTTTCGCAGACGTAGCCCCTGCAACATGCGATACCGGGAGCGCCCTCTTGCCGTATTTTGCATAAGTCAAGAACGCTTTGAGTCCAGCGACACCTTCGGACGAAGACCTATTCAAGTCAATCTGTTCCGGCTGCAATGTCGAATACACAAGCATTTCATAACGCGAACGGGAAACCGCCACGTTCAAGCGACGCCATCCGCCGGCATTGTTGATCGGTCCGAAATTGAGCGACACGTTTCCATTATGGTCCGGTCCGTACCCAATAGAGAAAATAATCACGTCGCGTTCATCACCCTGTACGCTTTCCAGATTCTTGATGAAAATCTCCTCGCCAGACGTTTTCGACCATTCTTCCAATTTCGGATTTTTGGAGAATTCATCATCGAGCAAGTCATCAATGAGATTCTGCTGAACAACGCTAAACGTGACGACCCCGATGCTTTTTTTGCGTTCGGATTTGTCTTTTAAGCGTCTGATTATTTCTTCCACTATTAGTTTCGCTTCGGCGAGGTTTTGGCGGGTCTTGCTTCGATCGTATGTACCCTTGACCGGAATGAACTTCACGCAACCTTCTATATCGCTTGGCGACGGGAACGTAAATAACTTATGGTCATAGTATTTGTAGTTACTAAAAGCAATGAGGCTTTCGTCTTTCGAACGGTAATGCCAAAGCAAGTGCATTTCGGGCATAGAGATTGCCAAGCAATCGTCCAAAATGCTTTCCAAGTCTTCCTTGTCTAGATTGTCTTCGTCAGTATATCCCTTTTTGAAGAAACTTGTCGGGGGCATTTGTTTGGGGTCGCCGACAACGATGAGATTTTCTCCGCGTGCAATCGCGCCAACCGCTTCGCAAGTCGGTAGCTGGGACGCTTCGTCAAAAATGACAAGGTCAAATTTTGGGAATGTCGGACCGATATATTGCGCCACAGAAATCGGGCTCATCAACATGCACGGGGTCAGCTTGCGTAGTAAAGTAGGGATTGAATCGAACAACTGGCGTATGGATTTTCCCTTGCATTTGCTTGCGATGCTCCTCTTCAAAATGCCAATTTCAGATGACGACGCGACCATTGTAGAAGATGGAATATTCGCCGAAAGTTTTGCAATAAGTTCTTTACGGGTAAGCTCGGCAAATTTTTCGATGGACTGCTTGTAATGCTTGATTTCGTGTTCAATCAAGCTAGCGTTGATGTTGCCTAATTCAGAATCTTCTTCGATGTAAAGGATTATCAGTCGATAAGCAACGTTTGTTCTAAACGCAGTCGTCACATCAGAAATTGCAACTCGTCCTGATTCAATCGCACGAGAAACGCATTTTATGCCTAAATCAGCGAGAGTCTTTTTGCAGGCATTGTAATTACACCAGTCACGCAATCCGTGGAGGTTGGCTTTCCATGAACGGATTTTTTCTAGGAGCCCTGTTGTCCAATTATCGCCAAATGGAATTTCTCGTTCCATGTTTGTTAAGGTGCGAATGAACCTCCAGAGATTTTGCATTTCCTCATAGGTTCGCTTAAAATCAGCGAGAACTTTGTTGTTTCTTTCGCGGAATGTTCCTAAGTCTGCTATATCTTTGCATGCAGCGCTAATGTCGTTTGGATCATTGTATAGGCGGCTTATTATTCCGTACTGTTTCGTGCCTAGAGCGTATTGTTGTTCAAGAAGATTCCAGTCGCTTTTGTACGATTTCCAGAAATTGCCATAGGCATTCGAAAGAACTGCTGCGGATTCGTCAATCGATTTTGAGTGCCGTTTGAATTCAACCAATTTGTCCAGTATTTCGGCGACGTGGTCTTTATCAATTTTCGGATTTTTCGCCAGACGCCTAAGTGCCGAAATTGTTTTTCTCTGACCGAAAAATTTCGGAATGAACCATTTGGCAGATGCGTCCTTCCATTCTCCGCGTAAAGCGACGGCATCGATGTCATAGATTTCAGGTTCAAATATGTTATCTATTTTATCCTGAATTTCATTTCTCAGGCGTCCATTTTTACAGGCATCCGCCAAAGCATTTTCAAAGTCAGAATTTCCCTTAAATAAAACGCCCAATGGCAATGCATCGATTGTTCCGAGATTATCACATAAAGATGATAACGCTTCGGCTTTATCTTGCGAATCAATATTCAGCGTTGTAAATTTTTGTTTGAGTTCCGAAAGGATTTCCGAAATGTGGATGACGCAATGTTCAAGTTGATCTAAGAAGTTTGAAATGTTTTCTCGCTCCGTCTCGGAATATTGGTAACAGTTCCAATCTGAAAGCGGATGACTAGACACATTTCCACAAAGTTCGCCCATGATTTTGAAACGATCACTAGCGTCGAACCATTCTTTCAATTTTGCGGAATCTGCGCTCTTTACAAGATTGTTCTTGACAGGAATTGCTCCGACAAATTCCGGATGTTCCTCGAAGAGTCCAATGACGTCGTAAAGGGAATATCCTGAAGCGCGAACCTTGTGGATTTTATCCATAAGGCTATTCAAATGGACGCGCATCTTGTGGAGATTTTCGGCTTCAGATTTGTATTCGCTCGGTGCTTGGCGTTTCCCAAATTCCAATGCTGAATTCAGTTGCTTCATGACCGAAGACTTGTTTGCCTTATTGGAATGGAGCTCAAGACAAAAAGCACCAAGTCCTTGCTTCTCAAGACGGTTTTGAACAACAGAAAGGGCCGCCATTTTCTCGGCAATAAACAGCACGGATTTTCCGTTGAACAAAGCATTTGCAATCATGTTTGTAATGGTCTGCGATTTTCCGGTTCCCGGAGGACCATGCAGCACAAAGCTACACCCTTTCGCAGCAGAACAGATTGCCGCCATCTGTGAAGAATCGGCGCTTAGCGGAATTGCCATGTCCGAAGGCTTGAACGATGCATCCAATGTTTCTGATGCAACAAGTTCCGGCAGAGTTTCTGGAAGTACTCCGTCAATAAGCCCCTTGACAATCTTATTCTTGGAAAGTTCTTCACTACGTTGTCTGATATCGTTCCACATGATATATTGCGAGAACGAGAACTGTCCAATAAATGCGTAATCTACAACATCCCAGCGCTTCTTGTTTTTGATAGCTTGGCGGACTGTCGCGAAAATTTTCTTTATATCTAAACCGCTCCCGTCAATTGGCAACGGATCAAGACCGTTTATGACAAGATTGAATTCCCCACGCAGTTTCTCAAGTAACGTAATGTTGAATTGCGGTTCTTCATCGCGTTCGCGAATGATAAAGTTTTGTCCAGCCGATTTATGGACAATTTCAAGAGGCAACAAAACAAGAGGAGCATAAAGAGCTTTTTCGCTGACCTTCGTCTCGTACCATTTTAAGAATCCAAGTGCGAGGTATAGCGTGTTGGAGCCGTTTTCTTCTAGGCTGGCTCTTGCGGCGCGGTACAGTGCACGAATTTTATTTTCTGTTTCCGTCTTCCCCATGAAAGTGCGAAGGCGTTTGTTCTGGAATTCATGATCCAGAAGTTCATCGATATCATCGTCTTTGGCGATGGAAATGAAGTTGTTTTCAAATTCCTTTTTCCGTCCGTCAAAAAATTCAACAATCTTGAATTCCTCTTTTGCTGTAAGGGCGTCTTCCAAAATTCCCAAATCATTGCAAATCAGCTGAATGGACTTGCCTGTCGGTTTGAAATTCAAAAGTGAATTTCGGAGCGTCATGTTCAGGAGCTTGTTCTGCCAAATTCTCTGCTTGCTGTGTTTTACGGGACCTTCGCTTTCGTCCTTTTCTGCAATTTCGATTTCTTCGGGAGCGCTCCACGTCGTTTCATCTAGCTTTTCTTCTTGATTTTCAGGCAGTTTTTCCAAATTGCCTTCTGCATCATATTTTCTCTGCGGAATCGGGCGAATTGAATTGCCAAATCTGGCTTGTTTTACATCGATAAAAAACTGAAAATAGTTTTCTTTCAAAAGATGATTTTTCGCTTCGTTGACGGCTTTGTCAAAATCAATCTGTGTTCCTTGTGCAAAAAGAGTACATTCAACAAGACAAATTTCACCGACATCGTTGCTGACGCGTTTCGAAAGAAGGCTTAGGTCATCCTGGACTGCACTGGCAAACGTCTCTTCAACAAGCCAACAGCCTGCAAATGCGTGGTCCTTTGTCAGAACGATAATCGGGTGGAGCCACGCTTGTTCCAAACATGAGGCGTAAAGAATCGAGAGGTCTAGGCAAGTTCCCAATTTTTGCGTTGCAATTTCATCACAAGTTCTGATTTTCTGTCCTGAAATTTCAAAGCCTTGCGGAGGCATGGAGTAATGGATATCCAACTCTTCTAGAGCTGCAAAAATGGCAGCCATCTGCTTTAGCACATGATTTTCACTTTTCCTCTGGTAACCACATAATGCCCCATCACCCGTCCACGATTTCAGCTTTTCCGATGCTCGGCGCAGTACCTGTGCTACAAGCGGATGATTCGGTGTAATGTAGGCGGCAAGTAATTCGGGCAAGACATAATCGCCACCCCATTCATTATAGGCAAGTAAACTAATTTCTTGCGTCAGCCGTTCTACTTCGACCGAGTTCACGGATACCACAATTTCAAGGAGCCCTGCAAAGCGTTCTGTAATACCCATGAAAAAATTGGGATCTAGATGCAAGTCGACCACTTCCGAAAATGTCTGCCGGTCATCTGGTGATGTAATATCCACCAATTCCTGTGGGTCGAGATTTTCAAAGGTGTATTTCGCTGGAGCTGAAAATTCCGGTTTTGCAAAAATTTCAACCGTTATCTTTTCCAAACGTTTTTCTGATATGTTGGCAATCTGCAATGAACGGATGACAGGAACACGATTCTGCTGCATTGCAAAGTTTAAGACTTTCGAAAAATCACACTTGACTTTAATTAACTTGCCCATGTAAACCTCGTGATGAAATATATATTAATGGGAATTCTCTTTTTTGCTGTGCTCTCCTCCCCTATATAAAACGCTTTGTTGCATATAGAAAATGTTTTGACAATTTTCTCAACAGAAATAGCGATATTTCAAAAATTTACACATTTTTGTTGTGTTGCTGAATTATATTTTAAGTTGTGTAAAACAAGAAGGAGGTGTTAACATGAAAAAGAAATGGTTGGCGGTTATAGCGTTTTCGCTATTGAGTACCGCTTGTAGCGACGATAATGGCGCTAATTTTGCGAGTACCGCGGGCATCGACGAAACTCCCGTAAGTGCGGGGATCGAAAGCTCCGGTGCAGAAAGCTCAAGTGTCGAAAGCTCTGCCGATAGTCCCAAAGCCGAAAGCAGTTCTGCAATGTCTTCTAGCATTGAAAGCTCTGCAGAAAGTTCTACAGAAAGCTCCGCTGAAAGTAGCTCGGGAACAGAAAGTTCCTCAAGTGTTACGCCCAAAAGCAGCGCGGCAAATACCACAGATACGCCTTTTGGTGACTATGAATTTGCCCTTACTGATAGCTACGAAGGCGGTGCGGGCGCTCCTGGTGGCTTTGGCGGCGGATTCTCTGATGCAACCACTTCTACGAAAGGCGGCGGTGCCGGTGGCGTAACAGGTGGTGCCGGAGGCGTTAGCGTAACAGGCGGATCTCCAGGGGGCGCTGGTGGTGTCGGCGGAACGAGCGGCGCGGGAGGCCTTGGTGGCACAAACAACAGAACATCGGGTTTGCTCACGGCTGGTGAATGGAACGATCTCGACAATTGGAAGTTCTGGAGCGACCTCCTCAACGAAAACAAGTATTACGAAAAAACGAGTTACTGGAAATTCTATCCCAAGAATTTAGTGGCAGTACAAGTTGTCGACGGGAATAACACGGCCATTGCAAACGTCCCCGTGGAACTCCTTAAGGGAGGCTCCGTACAATTCTCCACAAAGACGGATAATGCCGGGTTCGCTTACTGCTGGCAGAGCCTTTTTGCCAATGATGATAGCGATATCGTAGCGGCCGATTATTCTCTTAACGTCAATGGCGCAAGCTATATCGAACCGCTAAAGTTCACAATGCAGGGCGATGAACAAGTCAATCTTAACGTTGTCGTAAGTGCCGACGCCCAACAGGCCGCAGCAAAAGCCGATATCGCATTCATCGTGGATGCAACAGGCTCCATGACCGACGAAATCCGCTTCCTCATTTCGGACCTCAATTACATTATCGACCACGCTAGTTCGGGCAACAACATCGCTTTGCGCACTGCAGCATTGTTCTACCGCGATGTCCAAGACGAATACATCACTCGATACGATGATTTTTCAGATAACGTTTCTATGACTCAGGAATTTGTCGCCAAACAGAAAGCAGGCGGTGGTGGCGACTATCCCGAAGCTGTTGACTATGCACTTGAAGCTGCCTTGCAAAAGCTTTCCTGGAACGAATCGGCTCGTGCACGTATCGCTTTCTTAATTCTTGACGCCCCTGCGCACCATAAGGACAACGTCATCGAAAGCCTGCAAAAATCTATTGCACTCTTTGCCCAGAACGGCATCAAGATCATCCCGGTAGCTGCTAGCGGCGTGGACAAGGACACCGAATTTATGCTGAGATTCTTTGAACTTGCAACGGGCGGCACGTACGTCTTCCTCACTAACGATAGCGGCATCGGAAACAAGCATATTGAAGCTTCCGTCGGCGATTATGAAGTGGAAAAGCTAGCCGATTTGATGGTCCGCCTCATCAAGAAATATATAGAATAAATCGTAACCAATAACATACTCAAAGTGCCGCGACGTTAAGCCGCGGCACTTTTTTAATTCCTTTTTGGATTATTTTTCAAGAGGCGTTTCTTTAACGACTTTTTTAGCAATCCCCTTTATGACACTTTCCCAGTCGCCCTTTGTCATGGCAAAAGTGAAAGAGCTCTTGTCGTAAGCTCCGCCATAAGCTAACACTTTTGTATCATCCACAGAAACGATACTGTACATCACTTGTAGATTAAGGTTGTTGTTGCCTATGCAGCCGTTTCGGTTATGGCAAATGTCGGTGTCTCTCCAAAAGCGGATTGGATGGATGGAGACGACAATACCGCTTATTTCCTCGATCTTTTCTTTCTCTGGCAACGGGATAGCGATATAGCCATCTTCAAGAGGGGCTTGGCTCATGATAAAGGTTTCGTCTTTGGCTTGCATTACCGTATGAGGCACTTCTGTGTACGAAGAAAATGCGCTATCCATATATGCAAGCAACCATTGCTTAAATGAGTCCTCATCGCCAAAGTCATCCGTGACATCGTCGGAATTTGCAACATAAGGTTCCGAAATGAGAATCGTAAAATTCTTGGGCGGGGTTTTCCATTGCGGATCAACCGCCAAACGCTTGCCGCCACAGCCGACTAGCAAAAGCGAGAATACTGCAACTAAACATGCTCTAAACTTCATATAACCTCCTTAGTACCAAGATGCCGGCTTCGGTTTCCAGAATCGAATGCCAACACCAATGCTTAATGTCCATTGAATTCCGTCCCAGAATCTTTCGGTTTCTGCTTTATCGTCATTCCTGTTTGGGTCATTGCAATAATAACCGTAACCACGAGGATCGTAGTTCCAGTAGCTATCCCTGCAATAGTTTTCGACAAAATTCATGCGGGCTTGGGCAAATGCGGTAATGTCCCAGGAATCCGAAATCGGGAAATAGTAGTTCCCTTGTACAGCAAATGTCCAGGATTCATCATCGAGAATAGCGGCAGGCATGTCATTGCTTTTCGGGTAGACATCGACATACATGATACCGAACAGAATATCGACGGTAAACTTCTTTTTAGGGCCTATTGCGGCTCCTGCCATCAGAGAGTAAGACTTTTCCGAAATGGAGCCACCCTTGTTGTTATCGCCGATAGAAAAGTTATACTGGTATTGGAAAAATGCCCTACGGTAGCTTGCTCGTAGCGCAATTCCAAAAGCGTTCGAAACATCAAAGTTGTCGTCAAAGCCTGAAGTGGATGTCGAAGGTATACCGAACATCGCAATACCCGTCAATGCTACCCAGACATCGCGTTCTGCGATTTTCTTGGCAATTTCCTGTTCTCGAATTTGTTGCTTGATGAGCTTGTTTTCTTCTTTTGCTTGTCTCTTTTCTTCGGCGGTTCTATCAGCAAAGCCAGGCATCTGTGTTTCGACAAAGCCACGATATTCCGATTCCGGATATTTCTTCAAGAATGCATTCTTGTCTTCGCCAAGCCAGCTTGTATCGCACCTTATAGCAGGCTTGATGCTGCAGCGGTAATGGTAATCATATTTAGCTTTAAGGTACTTGAAAAAAAGTCTCAGCACATCTTTATCTTCGCGAGAGCCGTTCAATTCGGCTAGTTTTCTTTCGATGTATTCTGCTGAAACATGGCGCAAAGCGAGTTCTTCGTCATATGTGTTGAACTGGTCAAGAACGTTAAAGCCGGCTTCAGATTCCTGAACTTCTTTATAATGAGTTATGTACGATAGTAGTTCATTGAAGGCTAATGCTTTCAGGTCGTCTTCTTTTGCAGCCCAGTAAAACAGGTAAGAGTTTTTCTCGTCTGTAGAGTAAAAAGATGTATTCGGATGGTTTGTCTTGAGGCATGTCACAAGGGTCTTCAATGTGTCTATGTACTCTCTAAAGCACCTTTGTTCTTCAATCTGACCCGATTCGCCTTCTGCCACCGTGAAAAAGAGGATGGAGATTGAATAATGCGAATATTTTTCAGTGCATTCGCCAAATTTCTTTGCCAGATTTCTCTTTTGTAGTGAAAGTTGCGCTAAGTTATCCGAACATTTGGCTATTTGCGTTGATGCTGCTTGTTGATTCCCCGTCTCGGTTGGTGTGAAATTGTAGTAGAAATCTGCCAATGAGACTGAAATTGCAATTAAGATAAAGAAGAATATTTTATTTACCATAACGTAAATATAGTTTATTTCATAGCCAACTTGTTAAAAAAAATAAACACAAAATAAAAATCCCCGCTACCTTTGGGGTAACGAGGATTTTAAAGTTCCTAAAGGGAACAATTATGCCTTATTGAGGCGATCCTGGATCATGTCGATGATTTCAGAGAGTTCCTTCGGGAGGTGCTTGCCGAACTTCGGATAGTGGTTTTCCTTAACGTCAGCGAGTTCCTTCTTCCAGCCTTCCACGTCAACCTTCGTGATCTGCGGGAGAGTTTCCTTATAGTAGTCAGCGAGACCATCAGTATTGATGGCGCCTTCCTTCGGCATGTAACCGATCGGAGTTTCGACAGCGTTGTCAACACCGTTGCAGCGGTCGAAGATCCAAGCGAGCACACGGCTGTTGTCGCCGTAACCCGGCCACATGAAGCCACCCGGAAGCTTTTCGTTGTTGGCATCCTTGCGGAACCAGTTCACGTAGAAGATCTTCGGAAGCTTGTCTTCAGTGGACTTCTGACCGATTTCGATCCAGTGCTTGAAGTAGTCACCCATGTTGTAGCCGCAGAACGGGAGGATTGCGAACGGGTCGCGACGGATCTTACCGACCTGAGAGGCGTCAATCGTAGAGGCAGCCGTGATTTCGGAACCCACGATGGAGCCGAGGAACACGCCGTGGTTCCAGTTCAAGGACTGGTGAACCAGAGGAATGGTGGACGGACGACGACCGCCGAAGAGGATTGCGGAGATAGGAACGCCTGCCGGATCTTCCCATTCCTTAGCAATGCACGGGCACTGCTTAGCCGGAGCGGTGAAGCGAGCGTTCGGGTGAGCCATTTCTTCGCCCTTAGGAGCCTTGTCCTTCGGGAGAGCGTCACGGGTCTTGCCCTTCCAGTCAACGAGCTTGCCCTTAGCCGGGTAGCCGATGCCTTCCCACCACACGTCGCCGTCTTCAGTGAGAGCGCAGTTCGTGTAGATCGTGTTCTTTTCAGCAGAAACAAGAGCGTTCTTGTTGGATTCTGCAGAAGTACCCGGGGCAACGCCGAAGAAGCCAGCTTCCGGGTTGATAGCATAGAGACGGCCATCCTTGCCAAACTTCATCCATGCAATGTCGTCACCGATGGTTTCGACCTTCCAGCCCGGGATAGTCGGGATGAGCATGGCGAGGTTCGTCTTACCGCAAGCAGACGGGAATGCGCCAGTCACGTACTTGACTTCGCCCTTCGGGTTGGTGAGCTTGAGGATGAGCATGTGTTCAGCGAGCCAGCCTTCGTCGCGAGCGAGAACGGTAGCAATGCGGAGAGCAAAGCACTTCTTGCCGAGGAGGGCGTTTCCACCGTAACCGGAACCGTAGGACCAAATGAGGCGTTCTTCCGGGAACTGCGTGATGTACTTGTATTCAACGTCAGCGCACGGCCAGATGCCGTTGTCGCTTTCGCATTCGCGGAGCGGCTTACCAACGGAGTGGAGGCACGGAACGAAGTCAGCGTTCGGGTCAGCATTGAAGATATCGAGAACCTTCTTGCCAGCGCGAGTCATGATGTCCATGTTGAGAACGACGTATTCGGAGTCAGTGACTTCGATACCGTTCTTGGAAATCGGGGAGCCGAGCGGGCCCATGCAGAACGGGATCACGTACATGGTACGGCCGTGCATACAACCCTTGTAGAGCTTACGCATCGTCTGCTTGAGTTCAGACGGGTCGATCCAGTGGTTGGTCGGACCTGCATCTTCTTCCTTGACGGAGGAGATGAACGTACGGGATTCGACGCGAGCCACGTCAGACGGAAGAGAACGGAACAAGTAGCAGTTTTCCTTCTTGGCAAGCTTCGTTGCGAGGCCAGCCTTGACGCACTTCTGCATGAGGGCATCATATTCTTCCTGGGTACCGTCAACGACGACGACGTTGTCCGGTTCGCACATGGCAATCATTTCATTCACCCAAGTACTGATTTTCGGGTGCTTGATATCGTTAAGAGTAAGACTCATTATGAGCTCCTATTGGTTTAACGTGTTAGATTTCGAGATATTTCGAACGCGCTACAAGATAGCAAAAAATATGGGTATTGGTCAATGAATTTTAGCGATTAGTAGGCGGTAGGAAGTAGGCAGTAGGAAGAAAATGGAAAGATTCAACCTAAACATTAAACCTGTCATGCCCGCCGGAGCCTGTGCTGAGCGAAGTCGAAGTAAGCGGGCACCACCCTTTCAAGAACGGCATCACCTTATAACACAATGTAAGGCTCTGTCGGGCTAAACTGTACACTTGTGCCCGGCTAGCAAAAAATCCTCAATCCGTAAGCCCTTCCAAAACTGTTTTTCGGCTGCATGACCGATGTTTTTACGCTGAAATGACCGTTCGGCGGTCCGCAGCATGTTCGCAGCTATACGGCCTGGCCTAACAGAGCCAGAGGGTCATTTTCGCAGCTTTTTCGCAGTTTCGACCCAAAAGTACGGCCTGGCCCGACAGAGCCTCGGGCTAAACTGTACACTTGTGCCCGGCTAGCAAAAAATCCTCAATCCGTAAGCCCTTCCAAAACTGTTTTTCGGCTGCATGACCGATGTTTTTACGCTGAAATGACCGTTCGGCGGTCCGCAGCGTTTCCGTAGCCGTACAGAATGACTGGACAGAGCCAAAGGGCCATTTTCGCAGCTTTTTCGCAGTTTTGACCCCAAAGTACGGCCTGGCCCGACAGAGCCGTTTTTATTAGTGCTTTTTTGTTCATTACATTTAGCTCACCAAAAATAGTCCATTACCGTTTTTTTGCCTAGAATCGCCATATTCGTGTTTCGGGGTACCTCTGGACTCACGAAACAAAGCCCAAATAGTTGAACATGGTTTTAGCCCCAAAATCAGCCCAGAATCGCGCCGTGGAATCACAAATAAAGCTGTTTTTGCTAGTCCTAAAAAGACCGCCAGAAACAACGAAAAAAACGAGCTTTTACACCCGTTTCGTAACCCTGGGAAAACTCGTTTCCAATAATGTCTACAAACACCCCTACTCAGAGTCCTTGACACAGCGGACAGAAAGTCCGTCGTTTTCGTTATCGGCACAGACACTTATCATTCCTGCAGAACTATTGCTGAATTCGACTATCACAGGACAGTCATTATTTCTTGTGTCTATGGTAGATGTCCAGAAATAGGCGGAAGTTCCGGGCTCAAAAAACTTTTGGAATTCTGCGGAATATTCGCCGGCAGGCAGAGCGGCAAAGCCGTATTTGTCAATTGCTTTTTTCCAACCTTGGGCGGCATAATCGTAAAATGCCGAATAGCCCCCATTTCCACTGAACGGCCATTCCTCTATTGAAGGAAGGTGCCATCCTGAAGGACATACAGAATTGGCTGCCTTGAGAGTATATAGGCGCCCATACTTGTCGCAGTTTTCCGTCTTGTTTTCGTTACACCAGCTCTGGACTCCGTCTTCCATTTCGTAGTTGAGGTTTTCAGCCATCCAGACGCCTTCTTCTAATTGGACCGTCTTATAAGTTTTGCTATCACGGGAATCGTCCATAACGGAATAGTCGTGTTCGCGTTTTGTAGGCTCTGGAGCCGATCCTTCGCTGATTTCGTAGGTGATTCCGCTGAACCGAACAAACTTGACATTCTTGTTGTTCGCATCAATGTCGAACCAGTGATCACTATAGCACGAACATGTCGTTTCCATATAATGCTCTCCGTATTCGATTTCCAATGTATCACCGGAACGCTTTGTCAACAGGTCTGCTTCAACTTGACAGAGATCCATTACGTTCAAAATCATCACTTGGTAATTTCCTTTACCGTCTTGAAGAATGTAAGCCTTGGGCAATTCTTCTGATGAGTCTTCTACACTAGCAATGAGGGCAGATCGTTTGGCTAATACTCGTTGCTCTAAACCAGATGAAATGCAAAAGCCGAGTTTCAAGCCTCGTTTAGTGTCTTCTGCAAACGCATTTGAAGGCTCTGCTTTGTCACTAGAACTAGATTGCAACTCACTTGATGAAGAATGTTTGACGTCTACGGAACTGGACGAATTATCTACGGAGCTCGAAGAACTATCGTTCTGCGCCACGGTGTTGTCAATTTCTGTAGTCCCCGCCTCGTTAGGAGAATCGGAGCAGGCCCAGAGCAGAGCTACGGATAAAGCGATTACGAAATTTGTCTTATTCATATTCATTAGCCTTTCCTTGATTCAATGTTGCTAATCTTGTCTGTCAAAGGGAAAATTTGCAAATTCATTTGGTAGACCTGATCTATCTTTTGACACTCGTTGGCAATGTCGATAATCTTCTTGCGGAAAATTTCGATTTCCCTGGTGATACGATCATAAGTGCGCTTGTCAATGCCCATGGTGATTCCCGAAAAGTTGCGTTCCTCGACAGAATCGTTGGCGATGGAGCGTGCCGCCAGTTCGGTCATCTTTTTATTCATGGTTCGAATGACAAGGGGTATAGTTTCCTTGGAGCCCTTCACGGCCTTTTGCGTTTGCTCATATGTTTCGTCAGCATTCTTTTTGAGCAGGTCTGCCTTGACAAGGAACTGCAGGGTGTCGCGGACTTGTGCCGCCGTCGTCTCGCTACGGATTTTGGAAGCGATCTCACCAAAAGTAGCTCTCGGCATGACGGGCGCAAGTTCGCGGACGATAGGACAGGTCGGGTCTTCATAGTAGCGAAATGCATCTGCATCAATTATTCGGATCTTATTCATGCGGGCTTCGCGTTCAAGCGCCATAAGGGCCGCTTCCTTTTCGCTGTCGTTCTTGGCGTTGCCAAATCTTACGAGCAAGGCGAAATAGGTGAAATCAAAACCTTCTAGATTCATGGCACGAGCCACCTTAGCGACACCCGGCTTGCTCAAGCTTGTTTTGCCATCGCAGACCAGTTTCAGGTATGCCGGAGAAGCAAAACCAGCAAGGCTTGCGAATTTACGCCATGTGAAGTAAGAACTTCTTTTGCGTTCTTCATAGAAGTCTTGCATATATTGGCGGTAGTCTTGATATTCAGTAACGGGTCTCATGTTATGAAAAATAAAACAAAAATAGCGATTTTGCAACAAAAATCACCGTTTTTCAAAAAATTTTCAAAAGAAAAACGAATATGATACAAATGCGTTTCATAAACAACTTACAAAAAATCAACTTTCCACATTTGCGTTAGCCTGGCTCTGTCGGGCTAGGCTCTGTCGGGCTAAACTGTACACTTGTGCTCGGCTAGCAAAAAATCCTCAATCCGTAAGCCCTTCCAAAACTGTTTTTCGGCTGCATGACCGATGTTTTTACGCTGAAATGGTCATTCGGCGGTCCGCAGCATGTTCGCAGCTATACGGCCTGGCCTAACAGAGCCCAATGTAAACCTGCACATCTGGATAGAATTTTTAGCAAAAAACAATTATATATTAAAGCCTAGCTATGATTACAACGATTATTTTAACAGTCCTTTTCATTTTGGGCGATGCGGGCGTTCTGTTCCTAAGCCAAGATAGCTTTGGCAAGCTACCGCAAGGCAAGCGATTGGAACGCGTCAAAAAGTCCCCGCATTACGATGGCAAGCAGTTCGTGAATGACGAAGAAACGGAATTCATGACAGGCAACAAGAGCACGCTTACCGTCTGGCGTGAATTCATGTTCAACAAAAAAAAGAACACCGTCCCCGACACGGCTTTGCACGCGATCAAGACGGATTTGAGAAAACTCCCGAATGACAAGGATTGGATTGTTTGGTTCGGCCATTCGTCGTACCTTGTGAACCTTTCGGGTAAGAAAATTTTGGTGGACCCGGTGTTTTACAAGGGCTCCCCCGTCAAGTTTGCCAATAAGATGTTCAAGGGTACGGACATTTACAAGCCCGCCGACATGCCGGATATCGATTACCTGGTTATTACTCACGACCATTGGGATCACTTGGATTACGAGACCGTCACGGAGTTGGAACCGCGCGTCAAGAAGGTCATAACCGCACTTGGCGTAGGCTCGCATCTGGAATATTGGCACTACCCCGTGAGCAAACTTATTGAGCTCGACTGGTGGGAAAAAGCGCAGCTTGGCGACAGCACCCGCGTTACGGCAACGCCTGCAAGGCACTTCTCGGGGCGCGATTTGCACAAGAACAAGACGTTCTGGGCGTCGTTCGTTTATGAATCACCCAAACGTACAATTTGGATAGGCGGAGATGGCGGCTACGGATCGCACTACTCAAAAATCAAGGCAAACTTCCCGAACATCGATTTAGGGATTCTTGAAAACGGACAATACAATCCGGATTGGGCGCAAGTCCATACGATGCCGCAATATTTGGGTCGTGAAATGCTTGAGCTAGGCGCGAAGCGCTATCTGACGGTTCACCATTCCAAGTTCTGCCTGAGCAAGCATCCGTATTACGAGCCTCTCGAAAATGCGAAAAAGGCCGCCAAGGAATCTGGCAAGCCTTTGCTCATGCCGCTAATCGGCGAAGTTGTGTATTTAGATTAGTTACACCCCGCGCATGTCGGGGTCCCACACGATTTTGTGGAGTTGCACTTGGAAGCGTGCGTTGTTTTGTGTCATGACCTTGCTACTCACCATCCAATTGACAATTTGCTCGTTGGTGAGTTCGCCCCATACCGGCGAAATAAAAATGTGCGGCATATTATCTGGAGATGTTAGCGAGAGTCGCGCGACAACGCCTTCTGCTTCCAGCAAATCTTCTACACTCCCAACAACGAACTTGAGCACGTCATTTTTGCCGAGTGAAATGATATTTTCCATCTTCATTCGGGCAGACATGCCGCTGCTTTTGCACTTCCAGTCCATCGTGTAGAACAGCCCCGGTAACTGCCATTTGCAAGGAACCGTGCCGTTTGTTTCGATGTTGACTTCAAAGCCGGCATCACTGAATGCAGTAAGCAACTCGCCCACGCCTTCGTGAATCAGCGGTTCGCCTCCGGTGAGCGTCACGCATTTTACACCGGATTCGTTGCGATACGCTTCAACCGCTGCAAGGACCTCCCCCACGCTCATCTGCTTAAAGTCAGGACCTTCGACCGCATACTTCGAATCGCAATAGCTACAGCGCAAGTTGCAGCCGTGCAGGCGCACGAACACTGCCGACTGCCCCATGCGAATCCCTTCGCCCTCGATACTCTTAAAAATTTCGGAGACTTTCATAAAAACACCCATAACTTGACTGGATCCTATCGCTGCGCTCCAGGATGACAGTGCAAACCGCGGCACAGTCACCATTACACTTCGTACTCGACGGTATTGCCTTCGCTTTCCTGGACCTGCACCTTGTAGCAATGCGGCACCTGTTCGCAAATCCAGCGAGCCAAGTTCTCCGCCGTCGGATTAAAGTCCACCACATCGTTCAAGAACTGGTGATCGAGCTTGCCCTTCACAATTTTCTTGATGTGCGAGAAATCGACCACCATGCCGTTTTCGTCGAGAGTTTCGGACTGGCAGAACACCGTGATAATCCAGTTATGGCCATGCAGACCGCGGCACTTGCTTTCGTACGGGAGCGAGAGCTTGTGAGCCCCAGAAATTTCAATACGCTTGATAACTCTGTACATATTACGCCTCGTATTCCGTTGTGTCGTTGATGCCCGCTTCGGCGAGAGCCGCCTTGCGTTCCAGGCAGGTTGCGCACTTGCCGCAATGGATTTTACCGCCCTTGTAGCAAGACCAAGTTTCGCTGTAATCCAAGCCAAGAGCCTTACCCTTGCGAGCGATATCCGCCTTGGAAATGTTCGTGTACGGAGCATCAATTGTGATGTTTGCGTATGTACCCGCCGAAATCGCCGCCGACATGTTCTTCACGAATTCTTCGCGGCAGTCCGGGTAAATCGCATGGTCGCCAAAGTGGTTTGCCATCATCACGCGCTTGAGGTCACGGCTTTCGGCAAGCCCTGCCGCCACAGAAAGCATAATGCCATTGCGGAACGGCACCACCGTCGATTTCATGTTCTCGTCGGCGTAAGTCCCTTCTGGGATGGCATCTGCCCCCGAAAGGAGTGACGACGTAAAGTAATCGTGCATGAACTTGAGCGGAATCGTAATGTGCGGAATCCCGAGTTTTTCGCAATGCATGCGCGCAAAAGGAATTTCTTTGTCGTTATGGTTGCTGCCGTAATCAAATGAAACGGCAAGCGCAATATCCGCAGCGCGGTCGTAGAGCAAGGTCACACTGTCCATTCCACCGGACAAGACCAGCAAAGCGTCTTTCATAAAATCTCCTAGTTTTGTTTAGAGTCAGGATGGGTCTCGAACTGACTATTGCAAAGATAGAAATTTTGCGACACTTTTCAAATATTAAAAAGCGGACTCGCTCTAAAATACCTGTACGCCTAAATCGCTGTCGCCTTCCTTGACTTTTGCAAGAATTTCAAGCCCCGTCAAGTCCTGCATCATGCGGATATTGTCATCTTCCATTTCAAAATTGCCGCTACAGCCGTAACGGTTCACGATAATTCCACGGATATCTAGGCCGCGACTACGAGCGTATTCTATAGTGAGCACGCAAGCGTTGATGGAGCCGAGCGCCGCCGTTGTTACGATAAGCAGCGGAAGCTTGAGCGTCTTGATGATATCTTCGAGGAAAATTTTCTGGTCATCATAGCGGATGGGGCAAATGATTCCCCCGCTTCCTTCGGCAAAGATGAATTCGTGGCGCGAACAGGCCGCATTAAAGTCCGCTTGAACTTTCGAAAGTTCAACGGGATTGCCTTCTTTTTGTGCGGCCAGATGCGGTGAGACCGCCTCTTTGTAAACGTAACTGACGAGCTGTTCTTGCGTGTCCGGGAGATTTGCAATGCGCTTGACATAATCGGCATCGCCTGCAATCCACTTGCCATCACGGAGTTCAGCACCACTAAGAGCCGCTTTGTAATAGCCAGCGTCAATGCCGGAATCGCGCCATTTTTTCACCAAAAGACCCGTGATAAAAGTTTTACCGACATCCGTACCTGTCGCCGTAACGAAATAACCTTTGCTCATATCGCCTCCGCAATTTTAGCTGCAGCAAATTCAAGTTCTTCTTTTGTATGCGTTGCCATGAGGCTTGCGCGTAAGCGGGCCTGCCCTTTTGCAACCGTCGGATAACGGATTGCAGGAATCAAGACGCCCTCATTCTGGAGCGTTTCCGAAATCCGCAAAGCCTTCGCCTCATCCCCAATGATAATCGGGATAATCGCCGATTCCGTCTGCGGAACTTGCAACCCATGCAAGCGCAAAGCATCGCAAAAGAATTTCACGTTGTCACGCAATTGCTGGACGCGCTCCGGGTGCGCATCGATGAACTGCAAATTGCGGAGTGCAGCCGCCGCTACCGCAGGGGCCATCGCTGTCGTGAAAATGAAACTGCGAGACTTGTTTTTCAAGAATTCAATCAACTGCTTGGAGCCGGCGACAAAGCCGCCTTCGGCGGCCACGGCCTTGCTCAAAGTCCCGACGGTCACATCGGCATGTTCACAATTGTAATGTTCCGCAAGTCCGCGCCCCGTGCGCCCAAGGACGCCCGTGGCATGCGCCTCATCAATCATCAAAAGGCAATCGCGAGCGTGAGCAATGCGCAAAAGCTTCGGCAAATTCGCCAAATCGCCATCCATGCTGAAAACAGCATCCGTCACGATGAGCCCGCGGAAATTCGAAACCGCGTTTTCCGCAAGCTTTTCTCGTGCGCAGAACTCAGCCTTGGCCGCTCCAATCGCGCGTTCCAAATCCGCCATGTCATTGTGCTTGTACACAAAGCATTTTGCACGCGAAAGACGAATACCATCAATGATGCTTGCGTGATTCAGTTCATCGCTGAAAATAAAATCGTTCTTGCCGCACAACGCCGAAATCGCACCCACGTTTGCCATGTAACCCGTGTTGAACGCAATAGCCGCCTCTTCGCCTTTGAACTTTGCAATAAACTCTTCGAGTTCATCGTGCGGAGTCTTGTTGCCGGTCGTGAGGCGAGCGCCACCGCTCCCCGTACCCCATTCAAGGACCGCATCCGCCATCGCCTGCTTGAGTTCAGGAACGTTCGCCAAATCCAAGTAAGAATTCGAAGCGAGCAAAACCGTATCCTTGCCCGCAATCGTCACATGCGATGCTTCTGGCGACGAGATGTGACGCAACGTGCGGTACGTATTGTTCGCACGCGCCGCTTCAAGCGCATCTTTTGTGAAAAGGTCTAAAATTCGTTCGTTCATTTTTTACTTCTGAATTTCCACGAGTACTTTCTTTTTCTGCAAGTACTCGATGCATTCTTCGGCGGATGCTTTTCGAGAATCAAACAAGAAAATGCGGCCTCCGTTTTCGTCGCCCATTTCCTTCATCTTCATAATGCGAACATAGCCGAGTTCCTTGCTCGCGACATAGCCCGTCACGTAATTCGGGTCATCGCTTACGCAGAATTCTGCCACCATACCCGGTGCATTTGCCACCTTGGTCGCAAGGACAATCGCTTCGTTAAAGTGATTCTTGCAACTATCCACTTCGCTTGAATGAAGCGCATCCATATACGTCGCACGGACACCGCGATCTTTATCCGGTTCCAAGCGGTTTCCCGTTGCAATATCGTAAAGCATAGCCCCGCGCATCGGGAACGTTGCCCGCAAGAGTTCCTGCAATTTTTCGCGCAGTCCACAACCGGAGCCCATCAGCGGAGTAATCAAGCCAAACGCCTTTTCCAACCCTTCCTGCCACGTTTCCACATCCACGCGCGTTACAGGGAGCGATTTCAAGACCTGAATATCGCTTTCGTGAACCTTTTCAATTTTCACATTGATAAAATCCGGGTCGCCTTTGGAATGATTCATCGCACGGCGCACCATCGCCGCACACACAGCTTCCACGGAATCACGACCAACAATACGTTCAGCACCGGAAATATGCTGTTCATGGGAGTTTTCGCCTTCGCCAACATGCTGCGAGGCTCGCATTTTTAAACTGTAGTAATCCATAAGAGCCTTCTTTTACGCGCCACAATTTAGAAAAAAGGTCTTTATTTTTTCATTGAAATGAATATATTTTTGCTAGTAACGGGAGTAATGACTTTTCTTGGTAACTGATATGGGTGATTGCAAAAAGTTTATCGCGGACTTTCCTGTGGACTCTGCGGAGTTTTTCACAGCTATAACTTACGCCACATCTGAACTGTACATTTCAATGCATGTACTTGATCTTGAGAATAATACAGCGTTTCCTATCAAGACCAACGAATTCATCGATAAGTTCATGAAATGCGGCAGCACCCTACAGGATAGTATTACCAATATCATGGTGAACCTTGCATGCCCAGAAAGCGTTTCAACCATCAAGAATTTTACGATCCTTTCAACATTGTCGGAACGCATGAAGAATGCAAATGTTATTTCCGAAATTTTTCACGGGAAAATTCACGGTTGGAGTAAGGCAATGTTTGTACGCGTTGGTGATGACAAGCCACTACGTCGAGTCCTGTACGTTGTCGAAAACGTGAATGCGCAAATGACAAAGCTGGAACAAGAGAAAGAGCTCTTGGAGCAGAACCGCAAACAACAAAATATGATAAATGCGCTCATGAACGGATACGCCTCTGTAGTCGGAGTCGATTTCGTCACAGAAAAGGTGGAATTTTTCCGCACAAGCGATCGAATCAAAAGTGCTCTTGGCTTCATGAAAGAACCGCCTCCGTTCAAGATCCTTGTTGAAAAACTTATCAATACGGCTGTACACGAAGAGGATCGAAAAAGTATCCGAGAAGTGGCTGATGAGTCCTATATTAAGGAATACTTGCCAGTTGGCAATAGTTTGTCAAAAATATTTCACAACGAAGTCGGCCATTATGTTGAAATGAAAATTGTGCGAACCGGCGAAGAAACAACCGTGTTCGGTTTCACCGACAAAAATAACGAAATCACGGAAATAAACGATAAAATCTACAGGGATTCGTTGACTCAAGTGATGAACCGCAAGTATTTTGATGATAAACTATCATCGCGTAATAGTCAAGCCGTCGTAATGGCTGATATTGACTTTTTCAAAGATGTTAATGACAATTACGGCCACCAGTGTGGTGATGCAGCCATTGCTGCCGTTGCATCGATACTGAATTCATCTGTTCGTAATTTAGACCGCGTAGTACGTTATGGTGGCGATGAATTTTTAATTTCGTTCAAGGGTATTACTCATGAAGTGCTGAGAAACAGACTTGAACAGATGCGCGCTCGCGCAGAAAAAATTAAACTGCAAGATTACCCAGGTGTAAAGTTAACGATGAGCTTTGGCGGAACATTCGGAGACGGAATTGTTTCAGATATGCTCTCCTTTGCCGACAAGGCGCTCTACGTATCAAAGAAAAAACGGAACTGTGTGACCTTAGTTCCGTTTGAAGAAAAAATTTAAGTTGTATTTACTCGTGGAATTCGTCCTCGCCATCTACAATCGGTGCGGGTTCGCATTTTCCAATCATCTTAATCGCTTCACAAATGCGGTCCACTTCAGCATCGCTCGTGATGAACGGCGGCATCGTATAGACGTAATTGCAGAACGGACGTAGCCACACGCCAGTTTCTTTGATGACTTTCAGAATATCGTCTGCACTTGGCTTTGCCTTGAGTTCCAAAACGCCAATTGCACCGAGCACACGCACGTCCGCCGCATTTTCGAGCGAACGTAGCGGTTCCAAATTCGCCTTTAAGCGCTTTTCAATACGCGCCACGCTTGATGCATAATCGCGACTTTCAAACAGCGAAAGCGAAGCAATCCCAGCCGCGCACGCTAGCGGGTTTGCCATGTACGTCGGGCCATGCATAAATGCCGGAATCTTGCTATTCGTAATCGTGTCAGCGACCTTCTCGGATGCGACACATGCCGCCATAGTAATGCTACCGCCCGTAAGCGCCTTGCCGATGCACATAATGTCCGGCTTTATAAAGTCGGCGCAATCCTGTGTTGCGGTATGCATCATAGCAAATCGCGGGCCCGTGCGGTAAAATCCAGACGCAATTTCATCCAAAATAAGCAAAATGCCATAACGGTCGCAAAGTTCTCGGAGACGCTTGAGGTAGCCAGCATTGTAAAGCCACATGCCGTTTCCGCCCTGGAAAACAGGCTCGCAAATGACGGCCGCAATTTCATTTTTATGCTCTTCAACAACGCGTTCCATCGAAGCAAAATCGCTATCGTCCCAATCGCTATCAAAACGGCAATTCGGGCGTTCCGCAAAGTAATGGTGCGGCATGATTCCGCGGAAAAGCACGTGCATGCCATCGGGATCGCTCAAAGCCATTGCACCTGCTGTATCGCCGTGGTAGCCGCCCTTCAAGGCGACCAACTTACAGCGCTCCGGGCGACCCAGCGAATGCTGGTACTGCACCGCCATCTTGGCGGCGCATTCCACGGCGATGCTTCCCGAATCAGCAAAGAAAATCTTGTTCAAGCCTTCGGGCAAAAAGTTCACCAACTTTTCGCCAAGTTCAATTGCAGGCTCGTGCGTAAAACCGCCGAACATCACGTGGCACATCTTTTCGCTTTGCTTGCGAATCGCTTCAACAATTTCAGGAGCGTTATGCCCGTGAGCCATGCACCACCAGCTCGATACGGCATCAATCAATTTCAATCCATCGGCGGTTTCAATCGTCGTTCCGTGAGCCGACTTTGCAAGGAATCTTGCGGGAGTATTTTTCAGCGCAGCATACGGGTGCCACAAATGCTCGCTGTCGAAATTCAATAGCGTATTCATTTGAAGCGCAATATAGAAAATTGCGCGGGCATTCCCACGCGACTTCTCGTAATTAAATGTGCCGCGCGGCATTCACCGGCGGCATCTCGAAACAGCGCGGAGTCTCGCGAAGTTTCTATCGAATGAAGTTCGTGTAGACTTTCTGCTTGGCATCAGGCTGCGTCACGCCCGCCTGCTTGCCCGCATCAATGCTCTTGAGGAGCCATGCCATATTGCGGCCCAGTTCCTTCATAATCTGCACGCCTTCTTCGTCTTTCAGCACATCTTCCGGATTCGAACCATGGACCATGTTCCAGTAGCGCGAAGTCACGAGCGGCTGTTGCGCATAAGTCGGGTACTTGTTGAGCACATCGAGAGTTGCAGTCGTTCCTGCACGGCGTGCGGAAACCACGTTTGCGGCCGGCTTGAATAGCAGATTCGCTTCTGCGACACCATAAAGACGGTCGAGGAACATCAGCATTTCGCCACTCGGAGAGGCGTAATAAACCGGAGAACCGTAAACAACGCCGTCCGCCGTTTCCAAGAGTTCCTTGGCTTCGTGGACAACTTCGTTCACCTCGCCCTTGAGCACTCGCCCACCGACAAACACGATTTTCGTCTCGATTCCAGCGGCCTTGAGCTGGTTTGCGACGATGTTCAGAGCTGTATAAGTGCAGCCATTTTCACGACGGCTGCCGTTAAACAAGATGACCTTCATTTTAGAACCTCCGTTGATTCAAATTCTGCAAGGAATTTACGCCCCTGTTCCCATTCACCGAGATCGGAATCCGAATTGATATGTCCAAGAGCACCTGCGTTAAACAGCTTTACGCCCCAGGCGCTTGCAAAAAATTCAGAACGTTCCATCGAGACAAACGGGTCGTTTTCACTTGCCACGACACACGCCGGAATCGGCAGTTTTTCAAGCGGCATCGGCGCAAAGTTCCCAATAAGTTCTACGTTATCCACATCACTTGGCGAAACAAGGAAAGCCCCTTTGATGTACGGCGGAACGCCACCTTGCGATTTCGCCTTCAAAAGATAGTTGACCGTCGTGCAAACGCCCAAGCTATGCGCCACAAGAATCGTATCCGCATTCAACTGCTGGATGCACTTGTCTAAAGTCTCGACCCAGTCCGCTTTCTCGGGATGGTCCCAACAGTGCTGGATGACGCGAGTCGCATTCGGCAAGCTCTTTTCCCAGAAGCTCTGCCAGTGTTTCGGTCCGGAATTATTCAATCCAGGAACAATCAAGTAATTCATTATAGCCTCTTTTCCTACCAAATTAGTATAAAAATTAAATCACTTTCCCGTTAAAAAACAAATTTACGGCAAATTTCGCCCAAATTCGCGCTTTCCCTGCATAACACTACTGCACACTCGATACAGCTGATCTTTTAAATACATTCTATTTTATTGGTTATTTAATTTCGCTAACTTATCTTTATGTTCGGTTAAATGGGATTCTGTTTTGTACAGAAACTTCATGGAGATAAAATATGAACATCAAGAAAACTGCAGTTAAGAGCGCTCTCGCCGTAGCCGCCGCCGCAGCAGCCCTCACCACCAATGTTAGCGCAAAGGATTTTAGCGGTGCCGAACTCTACACGTTAGAAGAAGTTCAGTACGGTAAGTTTGAAGCCCGTATGAAGATGGCTGCCGCATCGGGAACGGTCAGTTCCATGTTCCTCTACCAGAATGGTTCCGAAATCGCCGATGGAAGGCCCTGGGTAGAAGTGGATATCGAAGTTCTCGGCAAGAATCCGGGCAGTTTCCAGTCCAACATCATTACCGGTAAGGCCGGCGCACAGAAGACTAGCGAAAAGCACCATGCAGTTAGCCCCGCCGCCGATCAGGCTTTCCACACCTACGGTCTCGAATGGACTCCGAATTACGTCCGCTGGACTGTTGACGGTCAAGAAGTCCGCAAGACTGAAGGTGGTCAGGTTTCCAACTTGACAGGTACACAGGGACTCCGTTTTAACCTTTGGTCGTCTGAGAGTGCGGCTTGGGTTGGCCAGTTTGATGAATCGAAGCTTCCGCTTTTCCAGTTCATCAACTGGGTCAAGGTTTATAAGTACACGCCGGGCCAGGGCGAAGGCGGCAGCGACTTTACGCTCGACTGGACCGACAATTTCGACACATTCGATGGCTCCCGCTGGGGCAAGGGTGACTGGACATTCGATGGCAACCGCGTCGACCTCACCGACAAAAACATCTACTCAAGAGACGGCATGTTGATCCTCGCCCTCACCCGCAAAGGTCAGGAAAGCTTCAACGGCCAGGTTCCGAAAGATGACGAACCGGCTCCGCAATCTTCTAGCAGCACTCCGGCATCTTCGAGTAGTGTTCCGGCAAGCTCCTCCTCTAGCGTCCCGGTCTCTTCGAGCAGCGAAATCATTCCGCCGAGCTCCTCGAGCGCCACAAACGCTATTCATGCAGTCCGTACAACTCCGACGGTTGCAAAGGAACGCCGTAGCATCGTGAACGCCAAGGGCGCCAAGGTGAATCCGAACGGTCACAAGCGCTATCGCGTGAACTTTGAATTCTAATCGTGTCAGTTTCTCTTTATAATTCTCCTTATCGTAAAAGCCATGTGGTTTACTCCACATGGTTTTTTGTTAAGTCCACTAAAATTAGGGGAATTTCGCCAATTTTTTTGAATTTTGACACTAAAATGTCAAACTAGATTTTGTATTTTTGATTTCGAAATTTTTAAAAATTAAAATAGGATAATTATATGGCTTATTTGAATAAGGTTATGCTCATCGGTAATATCGGTAAGGATCCGGAAGTTCGCGTCAATCCCAACGGCGGTCGCAAGCGCGTTTCATTCTCCCTCGCCACTTCTCGTCGCTATCGTGACAACAACGGCGAACAGAAGGAACAGACCGACTGGCATAACATCATTGGCTGGGGCAAAATCGCAGATATCGTTGAACAGCTTGGTATTCGCAAGGGCATGAGCCTCTATGTTGAAGGTTCCCTCACCAACCGCAGCTGGACCGACCAGACAAGCGGTCAGAAACGCTATGTCACAGAAATCAACATGGACACGTTCCAGCTCCTCACTCCGCGCGGCCAGGGTGGCGCTCCGGGTGCAGGTGGTTTCAGCCAGGCAAACAGCTACCAGCCCAACAGCTTTAACGGCATGCAGCAGAATAGCGCTCCGGCATACGATGCAGGCATGGCAGAAGACGACGTCGATCTTCCGTTCTAATCAAGACTATCTGAATGAATCAAGGAATTGCAGAAATAACGCTTATCTACGGGCTGCCGCTTGGAATATCGTTTGTAACGCTATTCGCCACGGCAACTAGTCCTGGGCGTCATACGAAGGTCATCGGAGCCATTCTATCGACTCTCACGATCGTTATAGACTGCTTGTTCTATTTCGTAAAGAATACCATCATCCTTCAAAATGTCGAAGGTGGTATTCTGCTGTCGTTCTTTTTGCTTTTCTTGTTCAGCATCTTTTGCATCGTACAAAGCGAAGAATGGTCCACTCGTGCTTCGTTCTTGCTGTTCTCCATGTGCATGCTCGTTGGCTGCATTGGTTCGGCATGTTACGAACGTCCGACCCTGGTGCTGACGTCTTCCTATTCGCCGACTGACTTGGTAACGCACAACAAAAAGTACGAAGACTACATTTCGTCTTTTGATAATGCGAACAGCGGAAGCAAGGAACCGGAAGCGGTAAGCGTCGCTGCAAAGAACAGCAACAAGTTTGCTAGCGATGATATTGATGAAGATGTTGACCTCGCTCCTGAAGTCATGGATCGCCTTGATACTTATACAGACAAGGCGGAAACGGTCATCGACAAGATGTTCGATATCATGCGTTCTATAGATTCCTTCGAACCCGTGGAACAAAACGCAAGTGAAATGGAACGAGAAAAGAGAAGCCAGCAAGCCCTCGCCATCAACAACAAGGCGACTTTGCTGAACCGTAAAGCCATTGGAATTTTCCATCCGATGGCGGCACGCGAAGCTCATTCAGAACTGGTCCAAGCATCTGAAACAATCCGTAGTGCTTCACACACTTTGTATTCATACTGCCTTCTGGAAGACCCGCAAGAAGCGATGAAGAAATACACACAAGCGCGCGACTTGATTGTGATAGCCAAAAGGCATATTGAAAAATTCAACAAGATCATTCAAAATTTAACGAACACTCAACCTCAACAATAAGAAAACAAAGGTTAAATCTATGATTCGTAACGTAGCGATCATGGGCGCCACTGGCGCAGTAGGTCAGGAACTCCTCAAGATTCTTGAACAACGTAACTTCCCGCTTCAGAACCTGAAGCTTCTCGCCTCCGAACGCAGTGTCGGCCGTGAATATGAATTCAAGGGCGAAAAGCTCAAAGTTGAACTGACTTGCAAGGACGCTTTCAAGAACGTTGACCTCGTGCTCTCTTCTGCAGGCGCAAGCGTTTCCAAGGAATTCGCTCCGATTGCTGTTGACGCTGGCGCAGTCGTCGTCGACAACACGAGCTTCTTCCGCATGGACCCGAACGTTCCGCTCGTTGTCCCGGAAGTGAACCCGGAAGACATCAAGCTCCACAAGGGCATCATCGCTAACCCGAACTGCACGACCATCATGATGGTTGTCGCTCTCAAGCCGATCAATGACTTGAGCAAGATTACCCGCATCCACGTCGCTACTTACCAAAGCGCAAGCGGTGCTGGTGCAACCGGTATGTCCGAACTCAAGCAGCAGTATCAGGAAATCGTCGAAGGCAAGCCGGTCACCGTAAAGAAGTTCGCACACCAGCTCGCTTATAACCTCATTCCGCACATCGACGTGTTCACCGACAACGGCTACACGAAGGAAGAAATGAAGATGTTCAACGAAACGCGCAAGATTATGCACAGCGATGTCCGCTGCGCTGCAACCTGCGTCCGCGTTTCCGCACTCCGCTGCCATTCCGAAGCTATCAGCT
This sequence comes from Fibrobacter sp. UWB13, assembly GCF_900177805.1. NCBI lineage: Bacteria > Pseudomonadati > Fibrobacterota > Fibrobacteria > Fibrobacterales > Fibrobacteraceae > Fibrobacter > Fibrobacter sp. UWB13. The sequence continues at coordinate 676,531 of NZ_FXAX01000001.1, forward strand.
TCGAAACGGAACGTCCGCTTTCTATCGAAGAAGTTTCGAACGCCATCAAGAACGGCGAAGGTCTCCAGCTCTGCGACGACGTTGCAAACAACGTCTATCCGATGCCACTCAACCTCATGGGCACGGATGACGTCTATGTTGGCCGTATCCGCAAGGACCTCGCCTGTGACAACGGCATGAACATCTGGATTGTTGGTGACCAGATCCGCAAGGGTGCTGCTCTCAACGCTGTCCAGATTGCAGAACGCCTCTAATCGCGATTGCACTCCAGCCAAAGGCTGGGGAACGCTTTTAAAAAAGAGTCTAGCTTTTGCTAGGCTCTTTTTTTGCATGTCATCCCAGCCCCAGAGCCGGGATCGCCATTATACAATAACGCCTCCCATTCGGGAGGCGCTGTTGTTCATTTTGTGGAGATTCCCGCTCAAGGCGGGAATGACAATCCTAGCAATTAGAAGCGGACCATCGCACTGAAGTCGATGAACGTTCCATCAGCCTGGAAGTAGTTGCCAAGACCCGTGAAGAGCTTTTCGCCGAGACCAAGTTCAACAGCGAGGAAGTCCTTGTACTGGTAACGGAAACCGATAGAAGCATTGACGGCATCCATCTTGTCCATCATCTTGGAATAATCGGCATTCTTATTCTTCACATAACGGAATGCAACCCAGTCATAACCGACTTCACCGTAGAACATTAAGTTCTTGCTTTCGCCAACGAAAACTTCACCCATCATGCTCGGTTGGAGAACGGCGGTAAGGGCGTACATGTCAACCGGATCATCAAAGTTTCTGTAAGAGAAGATTGCTGCGGCACCGAGAAGAATGCGTGCATTTTCGTTTTCAAGAACGGAGAGACCGCCACGGATGTACGGAGCGAGATCCCAGTAAGAAGGAATCGGAGTGCCCGGTTGCTTTACATCGCCATCGATTTCCGTTTCATTATTGAAGCTGACGAATCGTGCACCGAGAGTCCAGGTAAAGTTCTTGGCAGTCGGAGCGTTGGTCAAGCTGAGGCCGACCGTGAGGCTGTCAAAGCGGTCTTCGGTTTCTGCACCAAGATCCGGATCAGTGTGGGTCTGAGTCTTCGTAGTGAGCCAGTCCACATTTGCAGCAATGTTCATGCCCAAGAAGCTCTTGGCGATAGCTGCTGCCCAGTCATCACCACCAAAGGTCTTCGATTTAACGCCAGGTGCAACTTCATCACCTTCAACGTTCTGTGTTACAGTACCGTCGTTGCTGACGCGGTCACGACCAAGACCTGCTCTGACATAGAAGCCAAAGCCCGGAGCGGCGTAACCGAGAGTGAGACGACCGAGCTGGCTGTCATCATACGGAGCCTTGCTAATGTCAAATGCGGTGAAGAAAGAACCGAGAGAAACAATGCCAAGCTTGTTGGTCGGTTCAATGTAGAAGAACTTGCGGTTTGCAAACAAGTTCGGGAAATCGAGCAAGAGGTCCGTATTGTTTGCTGCGGCCATGTTGCGGTTTCTGTTGTAGGACTTGCCGTGCAAGATAGCATTGAACGGAGTTCTTCTGGATTCCTTCGGAATTTCCGGAGCAACGAAAGGAACCGGAGCTGTGAGGCTTTCAGAAGAAGCAGCCTGTTCTTCCTGCTGTTGGAGCTGCTGTTCGCTATAGGACGGAGCTGTCGTAGCGGATTCAGAAGCTTCCTGTGCAAAAGCGACACCGAAGCTAACGAGGCCAATGCCAAACATCGTTTTCAAATTCATAGTCTTTCCTTGTAATAAGATTTTTTGAATTGTGTGAGAAAAATATAATTAAACAAGGTTCTCTGGATTCAAGCACTTGAGCTCATCGACCACAAAAAGACCATCCTTGCGGATGAGCTTGTCGTCGAACCAAATTTCGCCGCCACCGTATTCCGGGCGCATGATCAAGACCAAGTCCCAGTGGATGGCAGACTTGTTCCCGTTCGGGGCATCTTCGTAGCACATGCCCGGCGTAAAGTGGATGGAACCAGCAATCTTTTCGTCGAACAGAATGTCGCACATCGGAGAGAGCACAAACGGGTTGAAACCAATCGCGAATTCGCCCACGTAGCGAGCGCCTTCGTCCGTATCAAAGATGGCGTTCAGGCTCTTGTTGTCGCCCGTTTCGCAAGTCGCTTCGACAATTTTGCCTTGCTTGAAGACGAGACGGATATTGCTAAACTGCTTGCCTTCGTAAAGTGTCGGCGTGTTGTAATGGATGACGCCTTCGATACTCCCCTGCACCGGCGCCGTATAGACTTCGCCATCGGGAATGTTCATGTTGCCGCAGCACGGCACCGCCGGAATGTCCTTGATACTGAATGTGATGTCCGTGTCCTGCGCCACGAGACGCACCTTGTCCGTCTTGTTCATAAGGTCGACCAAAGCCTGGGCGGCGCGCTGCATCTTCGGGTAATCGGCAAGGCAAGCCTTGAAGTAGAAGTCTTCGAATGCATCCGTGCTCATCTTTGCGCCCTGTGCCATGGACGGGTTCGGCCAGCGGAGCACGCACCAGCGCGTGTTGTTCACGCGGTAGTTGAGCACATCCTGCGTGATGGTCCTGTAGGCAAGCATCTTCTTGTCATCGATGTCGCAGTTTTCCATCGCGTTGTTCATTGCGCGGATAGAAAGGTAAGCTTGCATCTGCTTCATCTCGTTCATCGCAAGGTCCGCAGAGAGCTTCATCTGTTCTTCGGAGGCGCTACGGATAACTTCGCGGCGCACACGGCTATTGTAATTGTGGACAAATGCGTTACCGCCAACTTTGGCAACAGCCTTGATGAGCTCAGTCGAGAGCTCGTCCGGCGTATCGGTCGTTTCGATTAAAATGTTTTCGCCCGCCTTGAGTGCAATGGCGTTATTTATCAAATTTTCTGCAAGTTGCGTAATGCGAGGATCTTTCATTCTTTACCCCATAAATTAAAATCACCGAAAGTCGGCGACAAAAATCGCCGACTTAAATTTAAAAATCTATTTGTCTTTATTCTACTCCAATTTCCATTCCATTACTCCGTAAAGGTAAACGGAATCGTCACTGTCGTATTTCCAGATTTGATCTTGCTGAATTTCCATCCACTCACAGACTTCTTGACTTCGCTATCGAATTCGGCATATCCCGTCGTAGAACCCACCACAGCGATGCTGATGATTTCGCCTCCCGGCGCAATAGTGAACTTCATTGTCACCTTGCCTTGGAATCCAGGTTTCTTCTTCAAGTATTTGTTGTAAATGTGGCGAAGTCCCGGTGTACGCTGCTTAACGACCTTCATGATTTCAGAAGCCGAACGTGATGCACTCGGAGATCCCATATCGATTTCATTCATCTTCGGTTCCTTCATAGTACCCATAGCCTGTGTCGAGATGGCTCCTGCAGAACCGCCGAGCAAGCCGTCAAGCATGTCGCCAATTCCACCAGAACCTCCCGCAATGCTTCCAGGATTGAATTTACCTCCTCTTTTGCCACGACGCTCACCAATTTTTGTCTTTCCAGATTTCATCACGCCATTGACATGAGTGAGAACTTCATGGATATCTTTAGCAAACTTCGTACCCATCAAATCGTAAGGAGACAAGCCTGCTTTACTTGTTCGTATGGCAAGTTCCTTAAGGACACCGCGGTTGACAGGAGCCCTCGGGTTACCTTCACCTTTAGGCTTTGCTGCACCTCCTTTATGTTTACGATTGATTTTTTCATCATTTTTCTTTACATCTTTTTTGACTTTCGGTTCCTCCTTTAAAGGTTCGTCAATTTTCATTGTTGTTGTGATTGTTGGACTTTCAGGTGCTGGTTCAAACATGACCTCACCAATCAACGCTTCATACGTAGATGCCCAGAAGCCAAGCATCAATGCGACAATAAGCGATGCACCAGAAATGCGCACCATCTTCTTGTCGGAATCTGGCATCAAGGATGCGATGAAAGCATCTTGTTTTTGCTTTGTTGTTTTCATGATTTTATCCTCCCTTTGCAGGAATTTGGATGTTTTTGTTTTTTGGGTATCAGCAAACCAACTACCCCGTGAGCGGAGTATCAATTTGCCGAATGGCAATACTTCGGAATAAGGCTACCCGAACAAGCCTTGATTGCGAAGTTTCACGCGATTACATATAATGTCAGAAAAAGTTTAATTACAAAGTAAGGTATTTACTTAAACAACCCACATCCTTACCACACCCATAAAGTACCAATAAAAAAATCGCAAAAACCACTCCAAAACAGTAAAGAAAATTTCATACGAAAGTTTGTAAACTCAGATAAAATAAGGCTTGGCGCGTAGTTATTGGGCTTGCTCGCGATTATCGATTTTTTCTCAGCTTTAGATTTTTACAAAACTTAGACCAGTATAATTTATTCCATATTAGAATAGAATTCACAAAACACCCTCTATATTTGCGTTTTTTTACCGATCGCGAGCCCATTTTTAAAATGGCTTACCTATATTTCCATTATCATGAAACTTTTAGCTACTCCTCCCGATTTAAATAAGATTGCTCGCCCGAACTGGATTGAAATCAACCTAGACGCCCTCTGCAACAACATTCAATTTATCAGAAGCCAGATTCCGGCTTCCACAAAGATTTTGCTCCCTGTCAAGGCCGACTCTTACGGTCACGGAAGCCTCGCCTGCTCTTTCGCCGCTAAGTTCGGTGGTGCCGATTACCTCGGTGTCGCCCACATCAGCGAAGGCATGCTGCTTCGCCAGTACGGCATGGACTTGCCGATTCTCGTGCTTGGTCCTTGCACACCTTCTGACTTTGCATACTTTGTCGAATACCAGCTCACGGCTGCCATTACCGACATCCGCACCGCAATGGCTTTCGACCAGTTCCTTGGTGAAACAGGCACCGAATGCAAGGCTCACCTCGCCATTGACACAGGCATGAACCGCTACGGTTTTGATGCCGAAGACTTCAACAACATCCGCGCTGCACTCAGCCTCAAGCATCTCAAGTTCGAAGGCATGTTCACGCATCTCGCTACAGCCGACATGCCGGGCAACCCGAAAACAGAAATTCAGATCCAGCGCTTTACACGACTCGTCGATGTGCTCGAAGCTGAAGGACTCCGTCCTGAAATTTGCCACTGCTCTAGCTCCGCAGGCACGCTCACACACCCCGAAAGCCATTTCGACATGGTGCGCCCTGGTCTCACGCTTTACGGCTACAATTGCATGGGTGCAGTCCCGACCACATTGCCGATCAAGCCGGTCATGAAAATCAAGTCCACCATCCGCCACGTGCACGACGTGAAGCCTGGCGAAACTGTTAGCTACGGCGGTTACTGGGCAGCCCAGCAGCTCACGCGCATCGCAACCATCGCAATCGGTTACGGCGACGGTTACCTCCGCGGCGAATACAACAAGGGCTTTGTCTTCATTCGCGGACAGCTTTGCCCGATTCTCGGACGCGTCTGCATGGATGCGACGATGGTCGACGTAAGCCACATCCCGGATGTGCAAGTTGGCGAAACTGTTGACGTCGTGAACGGTGAACTCGACTTCCGCATTTCGATGGAAAGCGTTGCTGAAGAACACCACACGATTCCGTACGAAATCACTAGCCGCGTGGCTCGCCGCCTGTACCGCAAGTACTACTGGAAGAACCGCCTCGTGCGCTGGGATTACCTCAAGGAAGAATTCGGCGTCAAGGAATTCAAGGAATATCCATTGCGCTAGGAGAAGCACCGCATGGTATGAAGTTTAATGACCCGAAATTCACAAAGATAAGCCACCGGAATGTCTGGGGCGAATGGACCTTTATCTTCGAAGGATCAAAGCTTTGTGGTCTAAAATTTCGGGAAACTTCAGATGAAGTAAAAGCGACTCCGAGCAACGTGCAGGCTTGCGCCTATGCAAGCCCCGACATGGAAACGCAATTAAATAGTCGCGTTCGCAGCGCCTACCGCAAGGCGGTGAACGAACTTAATTTGTACCTCGCAGGCAAGATCTGCGAGTTTTCTATACCCATAAAAATCTACGGCACCGACTTTCAGAAGAAAGTTCTCGAAGTCACACGCAAAATTCCATACGGTAAAACTTGTACGTACAAACAAGTTGCCGAAGCTGTCGGACATCCGCAGGCAGTCCGCGCCGTTGGGAATGTTCTGCACAACAATCCGATTCAGGTCGTCATCCCCTGCCACCGCGTGATTGACAGTCGCGGTCGACTGAGCGGTTATGCGCTTGGCGTCGGATTAAAAAGAAGGCTCCTCTGCATGGAGGGAGCCATTCCGAATGAATTAATGTTGGAATAATTTTATGCGCATTGCAGTGCACCGAGCATGTCATAGACTTGAGCTTCGATACTCAAAAGTTCCATGTCGTAATTCGGGGCCCACTCAAGAATCGGCACGTTGTTGCTTTGGGCATATTCGCGGAAGAGGCTCTTGTCGCCAACGGAATGGCCTAACAGCACCGGGCAAGTATTGTTATGAATGTTCAAGCCTTCGATGAGCTTGTCGGATTTAAATCCATAGGACAAATTGAACACGAAGTCGGCGTTGGCACATGCTTCATCGATAACATCCTTGTCGGAGTCTGCGTCACAGGCAAAGATTTCCCCAATTTCGATATTACCGATAGCGTTGAACACACCATCCTTAATGTCCTTGAGCATGGACAGGAGCCCATGACCCAGAATCGTATCGGATCCCCAGATCAAAACATTCATACATCCACCTTCTTTTTTGAGAATCAAGCAATGTTTGCCGGATGACATTCATTACTTTTTTCTTACGCGCCGCATATATAGTAAAATTTACTCTAATTTGGAATAAAAAGTTAAAAAAATCATACAAAAATTTGATTTTTATCACATTTCGTAAATAAATTAAAAGGCGAGTGCCGCGACCATACTTGTATGGTCATGGTCGAGCCGTAAGGTTGGCGCTTGCGCCAGGATGGGTTTAAGTTTTTCCGAGCTGGGGCCCCGCCCGCATGACGTACTTTTTGGTTCTTGAAAAGAATAATTACTATATTTACGCCGGATTTTAACCAAAAACCCGCCTTTTTGCGGGATTAACAAAAGGAATAAACAATGTCCGAAAATCTCTCTGTACTGACCAAGGCCCGTCAGGCCTATCAGCCGAAGCTCCCGGTCTCCCTCAAGAATGGTGCCCTGAGCGTGAAGATTAACAAGGGTGCAGCTACGGAATCCGTTAGCGACCAGGCAAAGATCAAGGAACTCTTCCCGAACACCTACGGTCTTCCGGTTGTTCAGTTCGAAGCTGCCGAAGCCAAGGCTGGCAAGGCTCTCCGCATGGGCGTGGTTCTCTCTGGTGGCCAGGCTCCGGGTGGACATAACGTTATCGCTGGTATCTACGACGGCATCAAGTCCGTTTCCAAGGATTCCGTCCTTTTCGGTTTCCTCGGCGGTCCGAGCGGTCTCGAAAACGGCAAGTACATTGAAATTGACGACGCCAAGATGGACGCCTACCGCAACGCCGGTGGCTTCGACATGATCCAGTCTGGTCGTACCAAGCTCGAAACTGAAGAACAGTTCAACAAGTGCATCGCTGTTGCTAACAAGCTCGACCTCGACGCTATCGTTATCATCGGTGGTGACGACTCCAACACGAACGCAGCTGTTCTCGGTGAATACTTCCAGTCCAAGGGCGTCAAGACCTGCGTTTGCGGTTGCCCGAAGACCATCGACGGTGACTTGAAGAACGAATACATCGAAACCTCTTTCGGTTTCGACACCGCTGTGAAGACCTACTCTGAACTCATCGGCAACATCATGCGCGATGCTAACTCCGCTCAGAAGTACTGGCACTTCATCAAGCTCATGGGCCGCTCTGCTTCCCATATCGCTCTCGAAGCCGCTCTCCAGACCCACCCGAACATCTGCCTTATCTCTGAAGAAGTCAAGGCTAAGCAGATGAAGCTCAAGGACGTGATCAAGCAGGTTGCTGACGTTGTCTATGCTCGTGCAGCTCAGGGCAAGAACTTCGGTGTCGCCCTCATTCCGGAAGGCCTCCTCGAATTCATCCCGGACGTTGGCGTCCTTATCTCTGAACTTTCTGAAGCCCTCGCCCACCACGAAGCTGAAGTCGAAGGTCTCGACACGGCTGCTAAGGTCGAAAAGCTCTGCGCATGGGTCAGCGCTGAATCCGCTGAAGTCCTCAAGAGCCTCCCGGCTGGCATCCAGGCTCAGCTCATGCTCGAACGCGACAGCCATGGCAACGTTCAGGTTTCTCTCATCGAAACTGAAAAGCTCATCATCGAAATGGTCAAGAAGGAACTCAAGAACCGTGGTGACTTCAAGGGCAAGTTCTCTGCTCTCAACCACTTCTTCGGTTACGAAGGCCGTTGCGCAGCTCCGTCCAACTTCGACGCAGACTACTGCTACAGCCTCGGCTTTGCTGCCTCTGTTCTCGCCCTCAATGGCATGAACGGCTACATGAGCTCAGTCCGCAACGTCACCAAGGGTATCGAAAACTGGGTCGCTGGCGGCCTTCCGATCACCATGATGATGAACATCGAACGCCGTCACGGTGCCGACAAGCCGGTTATCCGTAAGGCTCTCGTTGAACTCGAAGGCCCGATGAGCGCTCCGTTCAAGTACTTCGCCGCTCGCCGCGACGAATGGGCAAAGACTGAATCTTACACCTACCCGGGTCCGATCCAGTACTGGGGTCCGAGCGAAGTTTGCGATATCACGAACTTCACGATCAAGCTCGAACGCGGTGCAATGTAATCTTTGATTGCATAAAGCAAAAAAGAGAAGCTCAACAGAGCTTCTCTTTTTTTTCGAGATGTAGATGCCCGCTCGGTGGCGGGCATGACAGGCATGCAAAAAATGGCGGGCAAAGCCCGCCACATTTATTAATTTAACTGGATGGGGCTAAAGCCCCAACTCCTTGGCTCGGTTATAAAAAAGAGCACGCTCTTTTTTGCAACACTCGCCTTCTGAGTTGTCTTCGCTTCGCTCAGGATGACGAATCACGAAAGCAAGGCGCGTTACTGCTTATTCGCTTCGCTTGTGCTCAGCAGATAAGCGTCGATGAACGGCTTGATCTTTCCATCGAGCACGCCTGCCGTGTCAGACGTTTCAACGCCTGTGCGGAGGTCCTTCACGAGCTGGTACGGCTGCAACACGTAGCTGCGGATCTGGCTACCCCATTCGACCTTCTTTTTCTCGGCCATGCGGGCATCGCGCTTCGCTTCTTCTTCCAAGCGGTAGTGTTCTGCGACCATGGTCTTGAGCATCTTGTAGCAGGTTTCACGGTTTTGGATCTGGGAACGTTCCGTCTGGCAGCTCGCCATGATACCTGTCGGCAAGTGGGTCATGCGCACTGCGGAATCCGTCTTGTTGATGTACTGACCACCAGCACCACTACTGCGGTACGTGTCCACGCGCACTTCGGACATGTCGAGATCGAATTCCACATCTTCGTGTTCGGGGTACAGATAAACGGCAGTAAAGCTCGTATGACGGCGGGCATTGGCATCAAACGGGCTGATGCGCACCAAGCGATGAACGCCGATTTCCGAACGGAGCAAGCCGTAAGCGTTTTCGCAAGTGATTTCAATCGTAGCACTCTTGAGACCCGCATCTTCTGCTTCCTGGAAGTCCACAACCTTGAAATCCATCTTTTCGCGTTCAAAGAAATGCGTGTACATGCGGAAAAGCATGAGCGCCCAGTCCTGGGACTCTGTACCACCTGCACCCGGATGGATGGACATGAGGCATGCACAGGCATCGTCCGGACCGTTCAGCATCTTCTTGAATTCCATAGCTTCGACTCTAGACTTTAGGTCTGCAATGTCGGATTCAAGCGTCGCCGTAAGGTCGGCAGATTCTTCGTCCTTGCTCATTTCATAAAGCTCGGCAAGGTCGTCGCATGTCTGAGAAACTTCTTTCCAGGAATCAATGAGACCCTTGAGGTTCCCAATCTTTTTCATCATTGCCTGCGCCTTTTCCTGATCGTTCCACAGGTTCGGGTCGCCGGAATCCTTTTCAAGGACGTAGAGTTCTTCGGTCTTTGCCTCTAAGTCAAAGATACCCCCAGAGTTTATCGATGCGGCTGCGCAACTCGATAAGCCCGGTATGTGTAGTGTTGAATGCCATATCAAACCTCTAATATCAGCTAGTTAAAAAAAGAAGTGCCATCCTGAGTGCAGAACCGTAGATTCAAAATCGAAGGACCCAAAAGGATCTCTGGATTCTTCGACTTCGCTACGCTTCGCTCAGAATGACACGTACAAACAGTTCGTGCTATTACTTAGCAGAGCCGATTGCCTGAGGCGGTTCGTACTTCTTGTCGAGGTACTGGACCTTGTAGGTCTTGCCGAGGTCGTCGAGGTAAGCCTTGAGCTTAGCCTGGCGTTCCTGTTCAGCCTGCACACGCAAGATGTAATCGATCTGGTGCTTGTAGCTTTCAAACTTGCCGTCGTTCTTTTCAGTAAGCATGAAGATAGACACACCGTCATTTTCCGTAATGACTTCGGAAATTTCACCGACCTTGATCTTGCCAACAGCCTTGGCGAAAGCGGCACTCTTGGACTTGGCGAGGAACTTGTTCATGATACCGCCAGTCTTCTTAGCATCCTTGTCGTCGCTGTACATGGCAGCAAGCTGAGCAAACGTAGCCTTCTTGGAGCGAACCTGGGCTGCAAGACCCTTCAACATATCCTTAGCGTCGTTGATTTCCTGAGCGCTCTTACCCTTGGTAGAGATAAAGATGCGGGCACCGCTAATCGTATCGTTGATAGCGACCTTAGTCTTGTTGAGTTCCCAGAAAGCCTGGAGCTGCTTTTCGGTCGGAGCTTCCGGATACGGAACCTTCTTTTCGAGAATCTGTTCGCTCTTGAGCTGGTCTTCAATCTTGGACTTGAACTGAGCCATCGTCGTGTTAGACTTCTTGAGTTCCTTCTGGAAAGCTTCTTCGCTCGGGAACTGCTTCTTGAAGAGTGCGGTCAAGCTGTCCACCTTGGATGCGGAAACCTTGATGCCCATCTTCTTGGCTTCGAGCTTGATGAGTTCCTGACCCACGAGATTGTCAACAACGGCATAGCGAAGTTGAGTCATCATTTCTTCAGTCAACTTCTGGCCCGGAGCCTGCTGCTGACCGAGCATGGTTGCAAGGCTATCGATTTTACCAGCAGAAATACCGGTCTTTTCGACACGGATGACATCGATGCTTTTCGTATTCATCAACTGAGCAGAAGCAATACCGGCAGTAACGAGCACGGCAGCAACACCACGAGAAATGAGTTTAAGAGACATTATTTATCCTTTTATTAAAAATATCAAGGTTTTTAAAATTCAAGGGTTAATATAGAAAACTTACAACTCACACGCGTATCATAATCGTGATTTTACGCAAACAAAACAATGTTCTTACAAAAAATTGAAGTTATGACTCGTTTTTGCTAAATTATTGCACATGAACAAGATTAAAGTATATACGTTGCAAGGCAAATGGACCGGGGATTTCGATTCCAATAACAAGTGGTACAAGGACGAAGCGCTCAAGCTCAAGGGCAAAGACATCGATTTGCTCGTCCTCCCCGAACTTTTCCACACTCCGTACTTCCCGTTCGAAGAAAACGCAGACTTTTTCGATTTAGCGATTGAAAAGGATCACCCGATTGTCGCCGAATGGCAAGAAATTGCAAAGGAACTGAACGCCGTTGTCGTGTTCCCGTTCTTTGAAAAGCGCGCTCGTGGCATCTACCACAACTCGGCATTCGTGTTTGAACGTGACGGAAGCATCGCTGGGCTTTACCGCAAGAGCCACATTCCCGATGACCCCGCCTTCTACGAAAAGTATTACTTTATTCCGGGTGACACCGGTTTCGAACCGATCAAGACGAGCGCAGGTACGCTTGGCGTGCTTATTTGCTGGGACCAGTGGTTCCCTGAAGCCGCCCGTATCATGAGTCTCAAGGGTGCCGACGTGCTCATCTACCCGACCGCAATTGGCTGGATGGATTCTGAACCCAAGGAAATTTACCCGCGACAGCAAGATAGCTGGATGACAGTCATGCGCGGACATGCGATTGCAAACCGCACATTCGTGATTGCTGCTAACCGCTCGGGCGTCGAAGGACACCTCACGTTCTGGGGCACAAGCTTTGTCGCTGCACCGGACGGATACATCTTGCAAAAGTGCGATCCGGAATTCTTGGGTGCAAGCTATGTCGAGCTCGACCTTGCCGAAACCGAAGAAAATCGCCGTTGGTGGCCGCATTTCCGCGACAGACGCGTGGACTTGTACAAGGACATTTTGAAGATTTGGGCTGATTAGTTGTTAGCCGTTAGTCATTAGCTATTAGTAAAAAAGGCAGCAAAGCTGCAATTATAAGACTAAGGACCATTGACTAATGACTATTGACCAAAGATTTAATATAAAGGATTTTTTCCATGACGAAAAATTCAATTCGTTATCCGGCGGAATGGGAAAAGCAGAGTGCCACGTGGCTTGCATTCCCGCACAACAAGACGAACTGGTATGGTGAACGCGGCATCAACATCCGCAAGTTCTATGTAGAACTTATCCGTAATATCACGGAATTCCAGCCGGTGAATCTGTTGCTCCCCGCCAAAAACTTTTTGACCGACGAAGAAAAGGCATCTCTCGCCAATCGCCCGTTCCCGGTGAACTTTATCGTCATCAAGACAAACGACATCTGGATTCGCGACTACGGTCCGTTCTTTATGAAAAAAGGCGACAAGAAGGTCGTTACCGAAACGCAGTTTAACGCCTGGGGCGCCAAGTTCCCGCCATGGGGACTCGATAACGCCATCCCGCAGAAGATTGCCGAAAAGCAGGGGCTCCCGCTCAACGAAAGCGTCCCGTTCATCTTCGAAGGCGGCGCTATCGAAGTCAACGGAGATGGTCTCGGCATTACGACCGAAGATTGCCTCGTCGGCAAGAACCGCAACGATGAAAAAGACTTGAAGAAAGTCGTCAAAGCTCTTTGCAAGGCTTTTGGCCTCAAGGAAATGCTCGTACTCCCGCACGGATTACACGGCGACCACACGGACGGCCACATCGATAACGTTGCACGCTTTGTCGCTAAAGACAGAGTCGTCATGTGCATGACGGACAACAAGCGCTCCCCCAACTACGCGATTTTGACCGAAGCCCAGCAGTTCATCGAAAGCTGGCTTAAGGAACATTACGAAACCGCCAAGGTCGATACGCTCCCGCTCCCGCCGCAGCGCGTGCTAGATGACGGACAAATTCTCCCAGCATCGTACATGAACTACATCTACGTGAACGGTGGACTCATCTTCCCGAAATACAAGTGCCCGAACGATGCGAAGGCAAAGAAGTATTTCGAGAGCGTGTACCCGGATCGCAAGGTAATTGGTATTGATTGCCGCACTGTGATTGAAGAAGGCGGCAGCCTCCACTGCATGAGCAAGCACGAAAGCGAGTAGTTATTTCTTTCTCGCTTTTGCGATTGCTTCTTTTGCTAGTTTATCTACAAGTTCGTTCCACTTGACGCCAGTATGGGCGGCGACCTTTTCGAACTGCACACGGTGCAGATAAGGTTTTGCAGCCGCCACATACATCTTGGCGATATTGCTCTTGGCTTGCCATTCACCCTTAGCCCAGCGCGCAATGCCTTCGTAGTCGTGGCAAATAACGCCCTTCATATCGTGCGCATCTAGCCATCTCATCGCCTGGAACGAAGCCATCACTTCCCCATCGATATTCCTACTTTCAGCATCGAATGCCGTAATTCCCGAACCACGGGCAAGTTCATTGTCGTCTTCAGTTACAACAAACGCCCAGCCGGCAGGGCCAAATCCAGGCGAAAACGAACCATCGACAAATACACGGATCCCATCGGGCGCAGGAGCCTCCATTCCGTCGAGCCAAGCTTGCGCTTCATCGCGGGAACCGAAGGATTTGAACAAAACACCTTTAACCCCATGCGTGAGTTTTTGGCACTCGTCCCACGTGGTTACAATTTTCTTTTCATTTTCGCTTTTTACGGCATAGAACTTCTGTTTAGGCATGGCGCAAATTTAATATATTTTTATCGAATTTAGAATTAGGAGACCTTTTGTTTTCTTCACGGTACTTTGCCGACGGCAAAAATTATTTTGCAATGCGCTTTCTTTGCAAGCCATTATTATATCGTTGGTTTGCCAAAAAAGCAGGAGACATAAAGAACTCCATGACATTTTCGTTCCCCGAATGCTTGCAGAACGGCGAAAAAGTCGTGTTCTTCATGCCCGAGGAAAAGGAAGTCGCTAAAGTCATCCTAAGCGAAATCCCCGACGAAAATCTCAAAAAAATCTTGTTTGTTGCCCACGGCGATCTAGAAATTCTCTTTTCAAAGACAAAGGCTCAAGTTTCTTACTACACCGATAAAGGCTGCCGCTATGGAGAGACCCTTTTCGATAAGCTTGAATATCAAGTAAAAACTTTTGCCCCAACAGCCTGTGTTTATCCAGGTCCGTACAAACCACAATTTTTATACCTCGCCCTCGTTAGTGGTGCCGTGTGTCGAGTCGGTTTTGATTGCGCCAAGGAGTACCCGTTCTTAAACTTAAGTCTCCACCCGCTCAAGACGATTTCGCCCGCTAGGATGATGGCACGCTATTTTACAAAGGGTAAAAAAGGCTAGCCATGCAAAAGATGTTTTCGACAATCATCACCGAAAATGGCGGCTATGCAGACTTGCACATGCATACCAAGCTCTCTGACGGTACACTTTCCGTTGATGAATTGCTCATGCTCTGCAAGCGCAAAGGTCTTCGTTGCATTTCCATCACGGATCACGACAATCTCGACAGCTACAAGCTCGCCGAAGAACCCGCCAAGGAAATCGGTCTCGAAATCATCCCTGGAATTGAAATTTCTGCCGTGTGGCAGGGCAAGGACATCCACATTCTGGGTTACTTCTGCGACCCGACGAACCTCGCCTTGAACATGGAACTCGAAGATTTTGCCAAGCAGCGCATCGCCCGCGTGAAAGCGATTATCAAGAAGTTGAATGCGCTCGGCATAGGCATCACATTCGAAAAAGTGCATTCGTACTGCAAGGGGAAAATCATCGGACGCCCACACATCGCGATGTCGCTCGTCGATGAAGAATACATTTCGAACTTCTCCGAAGCGTTCACGAAATACCTCGGTGACGGTTGTATCGCTTTCGTCGAAAAGAAAGGTCTCAACCCACAAGAAACAATTCGACTGATTGAAAACGCTGGTGGCATTGCCGTACTTGCCCACCCATACAAATCCGGGCTCAGCGACAAGTTCATCGAGAACATGGTGGAATGGGGTATCCAGGGCATGGAAGTCTACAGCCCTGCGCAAAAAGGTGCTGTTGGACGCAAGTACAAGGAAATGGCTCAACGGTTTGGTCTTGTGGGCACAGGCGGTTCCGACTTCCACACCGAAAACGGGACTTACCCCCCAGGTTGCATGAAAATGCCCTACACAGTTGTCCAGGCACTTCGAGAAAGACGCGAAAAGTCTCGTGCAGAATGGTTCTAATGAATCGTGGAATTCTTCTAATTGCTGTATTGTCGACGCTTGTATCAAGCGTTTTTGCTGATGTCATCCACGCCAAGCAGAGCAAGCGCCCCGCTCCGCAGGACTCTGTTTTTGAAACGCCGAACTCCCCCGACCCAGCACCTCGAGAAACAGATGCTGGTCGTTGGGTCATTCCGCTGCGCGAAGTCATGCAGCGCACGTACGACCTTTCTGGGCAAAAATCAGAATGGGTGCTCGGCACGTCCATCCTCGGTAGTCCGGAACTCCCTGCCAAAGCTCTTGGCATTGGTAGCTTAAGCAAACGCTACCCGAGCAAGCTTGCGGGCATTTACACGACTCGTTTAAGCTATGACGGTTCGACGCTCGCCCTCAATGGCGAAAACGGCATTCTCTTTGAAGAGCGTCATGGAATCCCGGTCGATACGCCGATTACAGATGTGAACTGGGAACGCGGTGCATTTGAAGGCAACGCTTTGCGACTGGAATTTCGCCGCCTCATTACAGACTCGGTGACGCTCGATCTCGGTGTGGCAAGCCATTCCGACATGCTCTCAAAGCCGTATGAATACCAGCCTGTGACGCATTCGCCGTATTTTGCATTGGGTCGTGACTCTACGCAAATTCCGTTTGGCGGCCGTAACATCGCCATGAACAGCATGCACCTCCAGCCCATTGTCACTTGGCGATTTGGCTACGGCAAGGCTTTTGTGAAGATAAACTATTTAAGTCTCGACAATGCCGACAATACAACGCACGAAGTTTTGCTCGATACACTTGACCCGACAGCTCGCAATTTTCAGACAGACCCGTACAGGATTATCATCGAATCTCGCACGTATGGCGGAGGCGTTGAATTCTACCCCATCAAGGATTTGACGCTTGGCACAGAAATCCATTACGGCAATCACGAAATAGAATTGCGTAAGCTCTCCAGGATTATCAAAAGTTCGGACACGACTTACAATGAAAACGGGCTACGCAGCATCAACATCAGTTATTACGACACGAGCAAAGTCCGCAATTACGAAACGATTCTCGGAAACTTCGATGTTCGCTACAACGCCTTCCTGAACCCGAAGCTCCATTTTGAATATGAATTTTTAAACACCGAAGAATCGGGCAGCGACACGAAAAAGAAAACGCATTACCAAGACCGCGAAATTGGTTATGCCGAAGTTTCCGATACGCTTTTCGGGAAGGCTCTTTTCCGTGTGCAAGCAGGCATGCAGCGCAACAGTTCGCTCCTTAACGAGGTCAAATTTGCACCCGCGTTTTCAATTGATGGAACGTACTTGCTTCCATATCATTTGATGGCAAGCGCCTCGTACCGCCACGACAACAAGTTCCCGGACGTGAATCAAATCAAGCTAATCGAAACAGGACGAATTGCATTCCCGAACGAAGACCTCAAGCACGAAGTGCGCGACCGTACGACCGCCAATCTCGTGTGGCAAAAACGCGATGTCTTTTACGGTCTTGGTCTGCGCTATGAACATGCCAACAACTTGATTAAGCCCCACTGGGCTATTGCAGGGCGAATCGATTCAACGAGTTCATACGACGATATTAACGATGTGACGATTACCGAAGTTACCGATTCTCTGGAAAACGCCTTCCGCTACGAAAATCTCGATCATGCCCATACGCTCGACTGGTTGATGCAAATCGGCTTCCGTCTTGGAAACTGGAAATTCTACTTCGAACGTGGCGAAAAAATCACTCGCACAAAGCTTATCGATACACCTTCGCTTTACTACAAAGGCAGTATCCATTGGCAAAATCGATTTGTGAAAGATAGACTCGGCGTGAGTGTTCGCGTGGACTTCCAGTGGTTCAACAACCGCTATGACTGCACCATTGATGAGAATGGCAAGCCCAAGCTAGTACAGCTCAACAAGTACTTAGCGATGGATTTCGAAGCGCGTATGCAGATTCTCACGTTTGAACTTTACAACCGCATCGAGAATTTCAATCACAGCATTTACGCCCCGGAATCCGGCTATACGCCTGAAGGACTCCGTTTCGCTTACGGCATCGTCTGGACCTTTGGGAATTAATCGTTTAAACCGCCTGGATTCCGAGCAGTACTAAATATGCGATGTAAAGGCTCAAGAAGAGCGCTCCACCAATTCGTCCAAAACCACTCACACGCTTGCCATTCTTTTTCTTGAAAGGGATACAGATAAAGAAAAGCAAAAGCGTGAGAGCAATCATAATTGGCACGTCACGACTCATGACTTCTGGATCTGCCGCTTTTATCGGTGCAATAACAGATGCAAGCCCGACTACGACAAGCGTGTTAAAAATATTCGAACCAATTACGTTTCCGACGGCTAAATCATTTTCGCCGCGACGAGCGGCTGCAATAGAGCTTGCAAGTTCCGGAAGAGACGTTCCAATTGCGACAATCGTAAGCCCAATCAGCAAGTCGCTCACACCAAGTGCCTGTGCCGTGTAGACAGCGCCCCAGACCAGCATTCTCGAGCTTACAATCAAAAGCACAAGCCCCACAAGCAGCCATGCGAAAGACTTGACGATTGATACTTTTTCGGCTGGCAAATTTTCATCGGCGTTGTCTGCAAGTTTTGCCTTTTTGCGCTTACGTTTCTCGTGAAGCTCCATTGAAATGTTGAATGCCGTAATCACCACAAAAGCGAGCAACAAGACAACACCATCAACAAAAGAGACATTCCCATCCATCAGCAAAACAACCGTCAAAGCGGTCATTGCCATAAGAATCGGAATATCTCGAACCATAGCCTGCTTCTTGACGACAACCGGAGCGATAAGAGCCGTTGTACCAAGAATCAGTGCTATGTTTGCAATGTTGGAACCATAAGCGTTCCCCAACGCAAGCTGTGGAGAATTGTTCATTGCAGACAAAACTGAGACGACCATTTCTGGCGCAGACGTTCCAAAACCGACAATAATCATGCCGATTAGGAATGTGCTCATGCCAAAAAATTGGGCCACGCCGACGGCCCCATCCACAAACCGGTCTGCACTCCAGACCAGAAGAACAAGGCCTACGACAATGGCCACAATAGCAAGAATCATGTTATACTATAATGCGTAGAATGTTGCACCAACAGAAACAGCCTTCGAGGACAGGTTGTTGACACCGCCCCAAACTGATGACGGGAAGTCGTCATACTGGTTGTTGAGTCCCCAGCAGAAGCGGGCGTCGAAACCAATGTAACGATTAGCACGGATGCCAAAGCCAACGACAATCGACCAGTCAATCGCAGAACGATAATCTTTGTCCATCATATCGAACTTACTTGTTCTTTCAGAAGACTTTAACTTAAAGTTATCCGAAACGGCAAAGGACGGCTGGAGACCCACGTCGAAATGGAGATTGGACCTCGCTCCCTTCAATGAGAGGAGGAGCGGGATAGAGATGCGATACTGGTTGAACGTGGCGCGGTATTCACCATACTTTCCATCAACGTTATAACCGAAACTGTTGGACACTTTATCGTGTTCAAACATCACACCCGTCTTGATTGCCATGTTGTATTCATCGAGCGGGATAAGGGCGAATGCACCGACATTCCAAGTCAAGCCAGAATAGCTGTCGTATTCATAACGACCATTATCCCCCGACAGGAATTCGTTACCAATAAAGCCCTGAAGACCAAATGTAAACTTCAGCGGGATAAGCCCACGAAGTTCATCTGTGTCGATAGTTTCTGGAGAAGGCTTTTCGGTAACGTAGATTGTCTTTACGGGAGCTCCGCTTGTTTCAACTTCGGAAGGCGAATAGACAGGGCGGTAAACAAACTTTTTTGTCGTTTCTTTGACTACCGGCTTGGCGGCATCTTCGCCACGGACGGCAGTCGGTTCAGAGAATAGGTTCTCCGGAGCCAGTTCTTTTTCGACTTGGGAGAACTTGTCTTCGGTATGTGTAGCCTGTTCAGCGATAGGAGCTGCTGGAGCAGGGGCTGCCTGTTCTACCGGAGCCGGTGTTGCAGCCGGAGCGGCAACTTCAGCGGCAGGAGTTTCGTTTTGAGCCATCACGGCAGAAACGGCAATAGCGGTTAAAAATCCAGTACATTTCAGATTCATATAATCCTCCAATGATAATCATGTAATATTATAGTATTTTTATAATCGAAAAACCAATATAAAAAACAAGCGCCTCATTTATAAAATGCTAGATTACGCTATATGAAAACGAATATTGTATCAACCGCTACGGGCAAAGCTAATGTAAGTGCCCTCTTTTTTGTTAAAAAGTCCGTCCAGTTTTCCAATGTCTTATCGGAAAACGCCGAAAAACAGGTTGAATCTGTTTTGAACGGCATGGAAGACGGACCGTTCGAAGACTTGGAACTTCTGGAAATTGATGGTCAGTCCACCCTTTTCGTGAACGCCGCCAAGGAACGCGGACTTTCGAGCCTCGACCACTTGCGCATGGCTGCATTCCGCCTTGCCAAGAAAGCTTGCAAGCGCCAAATTCCTGTTGTTTCGATAATGCTTGCCGACGCCGCACCGGAACAGTTCAAGAGCATTTTGCTTGGGCTTCACTATGCAGACTACAAGTTCGATGCCTACAAGAGCAAACAGAAAGAGGCCTTCCAGGTCACGTTCGAACTTGTCGCAGGCGAACATACCGCAGAATTCAAGAAGATTGCCGAAGAAGTCGCTGTTGAAAACAAAGCAATTGTGCTCGCCAAGAATTTGATCAACACAAGCTCTAGCGACCTCACACCTGCTGAATTTGTTGAAAATGCAAATACTATTGCAAAGTACACGCCGGGGCTTTCGATCAAGGTGCGCAACATGAAGCAGCTCGAAAAAGAAGGCTTCATGGGACATGTGACTGTCGGCAAGGGCAGCTCGCACGAGCCGTACATGATTACGCTCAGTTACGACGGAAGCAAGAGCTCCAAGAAAGCTGCGAAAAATGCGCGCACTTCCGCCGATCACTTGGTATTTGTCGGCAAAGGCCTTACCTTTGACACGGGCGGTCTCTGCCTCAAGCCGCCTAAATCCATGCCTGAAATGATTAGCGACATGAGCGGTGCCGCAACGGTACTTGCCGCCATCCAGGCAATTGCTACACTAGAACTCCCGATTAAGGTGAGCGCTGTGTGCTGCCTCGCCGAAAATGCGATTGGCAACAAGTCCGTATTGCCGGGAGACATCTTTACCGCCAAGAACGGCAAGACGGTCATGGTCGACAATACCGATGCAGAAGGACGCCTCGTGCTCAGCGACGGTCTTGCCGAAGCAGGCCTTATCGGAGCAACGCACATTGTTGATCTCGCCACACTTACGGGAGCCATGGTTCGCGCTCTTGGTTACGCTGTTGCCGGATTCTTCAGCAATGACGACGCTCTCGCCTTGAACGTCATCAACTGCGGTGAAGCATGCTGCGAAAAGTTCTGGAGCATGCCGCTCGAAGAAGAATACGCCGACGCCTTGAAGGATCATTTCGCCGACCTCAAGAATACAGGAAGCGATGCTGGCGCCATTGCCGCCGCCCTCTTCTTGCAGGAATTCGTGCCCGAAGACACCGCCTGGACGCACTGGGATATCGCAGGCACGGCTTTTGTGAACAAGGCTTGGAAGTACACTGAATACGGTGCCACCGGCTTTGGTGTGCAGACGCTCATCGAGCTTGCCAGAAGGATGTCTAGTGTGGCTAGCGAAGACGCTGCAAACAAAGACGACAACGGAGAATACGCCGCTGTGGAAGTCTAGGCGAATCGTTAAATAAATTGTTAAACAAATCATTAACGTGAGTATTATAAAACCTTCAGATTTCTGAAGGTTTTTCTATCTTTGCGATGTATGAAAAACGTTGATACTATTGCCGTTTTGGACTTTGGTGGGCAGTACGCTCACTTGATAGCCAACCGTGTACGCCGTCTGGGCGTGTTTACCGAAATTCACTCCCCTGCCGCTCCTGTCAGCGAACTCGAAGGCGTGAAGGGCATCATTTACAGTGGCGGTCCGTCTAGCGTTTATGCGGCTGACGCTCCGGAATACAATCCTGAAATTTTGAACCTCCCGGTGCCGAAGCTCGGCATCTGCTACGGTCACCAGCTCATCGCCCAACAGTTGGGCGGTCACGTGGAACCGGGCAAGGTCAAGGAATACGGCATTGCAGACCTTATCGTGGGCGACGAAAAGTGCCCGCTTTTGAAGGGTCTCCCGAAGGCATCCCCGATGTGGATGAGCCACGGCGACCAGGTCACCAAGCTCCCCGAAGGCTACAAGATCGTGGCCAGCACCAAGGACTGCGAAATCGCCGCCGTTGCATTCGATAGCGACAAGCCCGAACGCCAGATTTTCGGCATCCAGTTCCACCCCGAAGTCACGCACAGCAAGTTCGGTATGAAGCTTCTCGAAAATTTCGTCGACTTTACGGGTGCCAAGAAGACTTGGAACATGAAGAGCTACTTGCCGCTCATCACGCAGCGCATCAAGGACCAGGTCAAGGACCGCAAGGTGTTCTTGCTCGTGTCTGGCGGTGTGGACTCCACCGTTGCATTCGTGCTCTTGAACCGCGTGCTCGGACCGGAAAAGGTTCTCGGCTTGCATGTGGATAACGGCATGATGCGCCTCGGCGAATCCCAGAAGATTATGGACTTCCTCACGAAGGAAGGAATGAACAACCTCAAGATTCGCGACGCTAGCGAACACTTCCTTGCAAAACTCAAGGGTGTGACTGCACCGGAAACCAAGCGCGGCATCATCGGTAAGGAATTCTTGACGGTCAAGGACGAGGAAATGGCTAAGCTCAACCTCGATCCGAACGAATGGATGATGGCTCAGGGCACCATCTACCCCGACACCATTGAAAGTGGCGGCACCAAGAACGCCGATAAGATCAAGACGCACCACAACCGCGTGCAAGAAGTTTTGGACCTCATGGAAAAGGGTCTCGTGCTCGAACCGCTCGCCGACTTGTACAAGGACGAAGTCCGTGCGCTCGGCGAAGAACTCGGCATTCCGCACAACCTCGTGTGGCGTCACCCGTTCCCGGGTCCGGGTCTCGGCGTTCGCTTGCTTTGCAGCGAAGGCAAGCTCACGAACGATATGGTGAAGTTCGAAGACGTGAAGGACACCGCAGGCCAGTCCCTCGCCGACTACCTCAAAGCAAACAACATTGCAGGCCGCATGCTCCCGATCAAGAGCGTTGGCGTCCAGGGCGACGGCCGTACTTACGCACAGCCGTTCCTCATCACGACTCCGGGCTTAAGCTGGAAGGATTGCGAAAAGTTCTCTACCGAACTTGCCAACCGCTTCAAGGCCATCAACCGCGTGATTTACCAGATCGGTAGCGTTGCTGATGAAGATCCGAAGCTTGTCGAACAGTACGCCACCCGCGAAAACTTCGATACGCTCCGCAAGTTCGACAACATCTGCACCGAATTCCTGCAGGCAAACGACCTGTACGAAAAAATCTGGCAGATGCCAGTCGTGCTCGTTCCGCTCCGCACGGCTAACAAGCCCTGCATCGTGATGCGCCCGGTGAACTCCACCGAAGCCATGACAGCAAACTTCGCCGAAATCGACCAGGGATTGCTCGCCGGTCTCTGGCGCAAGTTCGAAGCCGAAGGCGCTGGCAGCCTGTGGTACGATGTGACGCACAAGCCGCCCGGAACCATCGAGTGGGAGTAAGCGGCTTCGCCGCAGTAGACAGTAGGAAGTAGACTGTAGGCAGTAGTCGCAATGGGAATAAACTAAGCATTCAAAGCTTAAAAAAAATCCGAATGAGTTTGTCTCATTCGGATTTTTCTTACCCCGACATTCCTGCTGGATCCACCACATCGTGGAGATTTTCGAGATAACGCCTTAGCGGAATAATTTTATCGTCGAACACATCCATCACGTGATCTTCAAATGGAGCTTCATTCACGACCGTATCTGGTGTAATATCGCCGTTCTCACAAACATAAGTAATGATATCTTTCAAAAACTCTTCCTGGTCAGCATTCAGCACGCTACCAGACAAAAAGTCATTGAAACGTTCCATCGCCTGTTTGCGATCCACCCCAATCAACGAACGGATTAGAACAGCCACGTTTTCGCCACACGCCATACCATTCGTATATTTGTCGTAATCTTCCTTTGAACCAAGTTCCTTCCACATGACGCGTTCCAGTTCAATGATATCGTCATTGGTCAGCTGTTCCAAATTATAAATCTTCTGCAGCACAGGATTCTTGTCTTTACGGGCGATATAGTCCAGAACCTTCTGCTTATAAGTCACTCGCGTCTGCACACCGGTACTTTCGCCGTCATCAGAAATAACATCCTCAATATCGACGGTCCAAGTTTTGCTATCTCCCACAAGGAACTTGATGAGGTCGCGGAGCTCGACACGGACACGTTCCAGCCAACCCAAGGACATGTTTTCCCAAGCGGTCGGATTCAGCACTTCCTTGAGAGTCCCCATCTTGGCGACCACCTGCGGAATTGAAGCCTTTGTCATTAAGCGTTCAGCGAGCCCTTGCACATTCACAATAGCTCTGCTAGCATTGTACTCGTTATTCACAAATCCAAGTTCAATCGCAAGCATCAGCACATCGAATTTCTTTGCGTTTTCGTCTTGCGTGTTGTGCGGCAACAATGGTGCAATATCCAGTTTCAAAGTTTGCACGTTGGCTGTAGTCAGGCAAACCCAAGCTTCGTCACTCTTGAAATGGCTCACAGCTTCCCAGCGGTTTCGCACGGAGATATGGGCATCCGAAAGCGTTGCGACTTGACCCTTCAATTCCGCCTTGATATCGTCATGCAAACTCTTGGCAAACGCATCTTCCTGATAAGTCTGATGTTGCAAATAGAATGATATTTCTGCTCGCAAACTGAAAAGCCGTTCCGTCAGCGACAAGCTCTGCTGAACCACCTTGCCATCTGGATTTTGTTCAAAATACTCAAAATTGCGGCACCAGTCGAAGATGTAAAAACATTCCTTGTCCTTGCCCACGCCATAGATATTTTCGGACAAACGCGTTCCACGGCCAATCATCTGCATGAACTTGATTTTCGACTTCACAATCTTGAAGAACACCAAATTCAGCACATCCGGCACGTCAATACCCGTATCCAGCATATCGACCGACACAGCGATTTGCGGATCCTTGTCGCGGATTTCAAGCTTGTCAATCAAGTTTTGAGCGTACGTCACGTAGTTATCAATCAAAACACAGAAATTCGGGCCATACTCCGGATAAAGTACATTAAACCGTTGAACAATAAGCTCGGCATGTTTGTGGTTATAAGCAAATATAATCGTCTTGCCGATACGTTCACCGCTTTGGACTTTCAGGCCATTTTTCATCAAATCCTGAAGAACGTTATCTATAGTATTCTCGTTATAAATGTACTTGAAGATTTCGTCGTTGCGGATATTTCGTCCGCGTGCGTTTCCACCATTCTCAGGCGAGACCAAACCCGAACCAAGCTCTTGCAAAGTTTCTTCGTAATCCCAAACCTGTTCAAGCTGAGCCTTTTCTTCGTCAGAAAGAGCACTGTACTTGATTCCTTCCTTGAGAATCATGGAGCCACGCTTGAACCCCCGATAATTCACGAGGAAACCATCAGCCACAGCATCTTCCAATTCATACGCATAGTTCGGACAACCGTTTTCCATCTCAAACGTATCGTACGTGCTCTTGTCCACCTCGTCGCGAGGCGTCGCCGTCAATCCTAACAACAAACTATCGAAGTAGTTGAAAATCGCACTGAACTTGCCGAAGATGCTTCGATGCGCTTCATCAATGATAATCAAGTCAAATCGACCGACCGAGAACTTCTTGTCGTCCGTGTCGATGTAATTAATCATCGTCTGGTACGTGCTAAAAACAATTCGGGCATTGTAGTCAATATCTTCCTTGTTGTCCTTATCGCTCAAAACCGTAATGGACGTATTCGGCAACAGCTTCGCAAAATTTTTCTTTGCCTGATCCACGAGCGATGTACGGTCTGCGAGGAACAGCACGTTCTTTACCCAATCATTACGCATGAGCACATCGACAGTCGATATCGAAACGCGCGTTTTGCCAGTTCCCGTCGCCATCACCAACAGACCACGGCGATGCTTGGCATTGTACCACTCGCACACAGCCTTGATAGCCATCTTCTGATACGGACGGTCCGTAATATTCGCCTTCACGCTAAAATCGCTAATGTCTTTGCGACCACGTTTTTGAATCAGTCGTTCTAGATCGGCTTCAGTATGGAATGCATAAAGGCGACGTGGCGGGTAGCCCAAGCCATCAATGATGTTGGTCTCGAAACCATTGGTATAGTAAATAACTGGGCGGCGGCCATAGCGTTTTTCCAGACAATCCGCATAAAGTTCCGCCTGATGTTTGCCCTTGATAGGAGAAACGGAAGCCTTCTTCGCCTCGATTACAGCGAGCGGCAATCCGTCGGCTCCGAACAAAACATAGTCCGCATAACCGACCCCATGGCCGTTCGGCATTCCCTCCACTTCAACTTCGATACAGGCCGCAGAACGCTTCACCATTCCTTCGGTGTCCAGCACATCCCAGTGAGCTTCGCGGAGCATCAAGTCGATGAACGCCTTACGCGTTTCGGCTTCGGACATTCCGCTAGGCATTTCCTTGGCTGGCTCCTTGCTCTCCAGCGCTTCCTTGTCCGCCTTGGAGACGATTTCGTCCGATTCCTGAACTTCAATTTTCGTTTCAGCAACAACAGGAGCAAACTTGCTTTCGGGAATAAGGGTCTTGTCGAAGGGTGCTACAGTTTCGACAACTTTGAGCTTCACGAGAACCGCAGCAACAACGTTGTATAAATCCAACAGCCCAAAGAACGATTCTTTTTTACCTACATGATCGTTATGAGCACCAGCGTTACCCACCTTGCGGATGTAATGAACCGCCATCATGATGCGATTGTCACCAATAAATTCACGGAACGGTTCGCCATCAATCAGCTCGAACAAAGAAGCTTTTTCCGACACCATGATGTGCTTCATGGCATAGATGGACTTTACAATGTACTCCAACGCCCTACGTGCACTGATAACACTCAAGTCAGGGTGACTGACCTGGTTATCTTCGGCGGCGGCACACAGGCTGTGCAACCGAAGCATGCCACATTGCTGTAAGTAGTCAAAGTTCTTCATAGGCTCAGATCAAATATAGACCTTATTTACCTGTAAAGATAAATTCTTTTACCCCTAACAGCAACTAAATGTACTTGAAAAAGACTACTTAGTAGCAAGAGCCGTAGCAATATGCGCGGAAGATACCCCAATAGAACGGAGGTATTTTGCAATCTTTTTATCGCGAGCGGCCATTTTCTTTTTCATTTTCGCAACTCCACGAGCCTCGCCAAGAGCCACACCGCGGGCTTCACCGCGAGCAATGCCAAGAGCCTCACCTTTAGCGAAGCCCTTTTCGTGACCTACACGACTAGCGAAACTCATACAAGCATTGTATTCATCTCTATCAATCATACTTTTAGCCACCTTTGTGATAAATAGGTCCGTCGAGTTGCTAATCCTCATACATTCATAGACTTCTGCAATGATTTCGTCCTTGCACTTGGGAGCGCGTTTCGCGAACCGCATCGTCTTGAAAAGCTTAATCCACTCATTTTCGGGCGAATCATCGTTTTTCGGAACGTATTTGGTTAGGTCAATTATAATATACCTTTTCTTCGGGTAAACTGGCAAGGCCCCCGACTTTCCGACATCCGAAGCCCTATAAAGGGCAAAATCTTCGCGGTAATTGTCGCAAAATTCAACATCGAAACAGCAAATCCAAATGGAATATACCTTTGGCATGAGGTACGGATGGCTTTTTAGCTGATTCTTGGTTGCGTTGTTAATCTGAGCAATTTTTGCATTGACCGAAAGCATCGCGGAATACAACTCGATGCGGTCAAGAAAATCCTCTTGGGCAGCCCTTTGCATCTCCACATCTATATATTCACCGTTCGCAGTCCGAGCATGTATATCGAAGCGGACTATTTTAGGTTTCTTGGCCGAAGTAGCCAAACGCACCGTCGGCTTGAGCCGTTCTACATGAACAATTTTTTGGTCGCCGTATAGACGCAAAATAGCGTTCAAGAAATGGATGAGATTTGCAATCTTCTTGAAGATTCTCTTAAAGGTCGGATCCATTGTCGGGTCGAAGAATACCTGATTCTTCAACTCAGCCTTCTTTTCTTGAATCGCCCGCAAACGAGCTTTTTTGCGGCTTAGCTTATTTAAATTTTCGCGGTTCATCTCCATGCACATTTCTCCAGAAAAAGAAAAAACATCCAAATTCTTGGATGTCTCGGTACACTTTTCTGAACCGCAAGAGGAAATGTAGAATAAGCCCCTATTTTGGCAAGGTTGAGTTTGTTAAAGTTGTGTAAATTCGTTATCCGAAATATTTGTCCATGGTGTAGTCAAGCAACTTTTGCGTGTCGGCGATGGAAGCGCGGATGGTTTCTTTTTGCTTTTCGATGGACTGGATTTTTTCGGCAAAGGATTGCTGGAGAGTGAGTGGCGGGAGAATGACATCAAATTTTCTAATAGAACCCAAGCCAACCGTTTTTTGCGCAATACCAGTCGCAACACCATCAGCCATCAACTTTACACTCTTACACAAAGCCCAATAGCACAAGAAATACGTATTCAAAAATTCCTTCTTAGGTCTCAAAAGTGCAATATGTCTTTGAAAACAAAAATCTCTTTTTTCCGTCACAACAACAGGTATTCCATATGATCCCGTAACCGTATATAATAAATCTCCAACTTGAGCCTTTCTATCATTTTTAAGAGAATTGAAATACTCCTGAGGAACATAAAATGTATCTTCAAAATTCAACATTCTTGTTTCTTTATCTATATCAGAAATAGTCAAAAATGGAATACCTCGATTAACCTTAGGAGGAGGCATATGATCCCCATCTGTTATAGAAAGGCAGACATCCCCCAACTTATTGACTTCCCAACCTTTGGGGTTTTCGATGGGGTCGCCGAACATGTCGTAAAAGATTGCCTGAGCGAGGTTATTGAGTTCCTTGAGCTGCGCGTTCTGCTTGTCGATGATACCCGTCAGTAAATCCAGCTCCGCAATAATACGAGATTGCTCCTCAAGCGGCGGGACGGGAACATCTTTTTCTCTTAGGAGCTTATAATGGCGCGAGTAACCTAAAGACGGAATATCAGCACTTTTCACGAAATAATACAGAAATTTTGGATTAAGAAAATCCTTGGGAGATAGAATTTTAACGCCGTCGGCACCAACAACAAAATCAAAGTCGATATACTTAACAACTCTTGAATGATCTCCAAACACAACTACTGGATGTAACAAACGAACTACATCAGAATCATTATTCCAATAGCCACTTATATAATCCACTTCTTGCGATACAATTGGAAATTTACCTTTCGACAAAAAGTCTTTCGTCTGTAATTTTGATACTACAGTGACCTTTTCTAGACATTCTTCGATATTCTTGTATTCCCAATTACGCTTCATTTCTTTTTCTCGCTTTATGGATTCTATCGGCCCTTCGGCAGGCTCAGGGACCTATTAGGTTGGTGAGCTTAAGCCTGTGCTGAGCCTTGTCGAAGCAAACCACGCTCCAGAATGCCACTTCCTAATCACTAACCACTGTTTACTAACCACTTTCCTACAGATACTTTTCCTTAAACTCACTCATTGCCGCATTGATTTCGTCTTGGAGTTTCGCGATGCGCTTGAAGACAGTCTTGGGATTTTCGTACTCGACTTTGACTTTTTCGATTTCCTTGTACTTGTTGATGCTGAGGTCGTAATCGTTCGCGATGATTTCATCTACCGGCACAAAGAACGACTGTTCCTTGCGGGTGCGATTTTCTTCGGCAGCGAGGTTCTTCCAACGCGCAATAATATCGGGAATGTCGTTTTCCTTACATTCGGAGCGTTTCTGGTCGAGTGTGTAGCCGTCAGCCTTCATGTCGTAGAACCATACTTTGTCCGTACCGCCCGCATTCGTCTTGATAAAAATCACGATAGCCGTCGAAACACCACTGTAGGGCTGAAACACGCCACTCGGCATGCTGATGACTGCCTGCAAACGTTGGTGTTCTATGAGTTCCTTGCGGATAGCCTTGTGGCCCGTACTGTTGCCAAACAACACACCATCCGGCACAATCGACGCACAGCGACCGCCCAACTTGAGCATTCGCACAAACAGAGCGAGGAACAAAAGTTCCGTCTTCTTGGTCTTGGTAATCGCAAGCACAGTCTTGTTGACCGCCTCGTAATCCAGGCTTCCCGCAAACGGCGGATTCGCCAAGCAAAGCGAATATTTGTTTTCGTCGGTGTTGTCCGTGCTGAGGCTGTCGCGGTAAGCAATGTCCGGATTGTCCGCACCATGCAACATCAAGTTCATTGCACCGATACGCAACATCGTCTGGTCGGTATCGAAGCCATGGAACATGTGATTGCGGTAATGGTCGGACTTGTCCTTCTTTAAAAGTTCTTTCTTGTGGTGGTCCTGAACAAACTTCGCCGCCTCCACGATAAAGCCTGCCGACCCCATTGCCGGGTCGCACACGGTATCTTCGAGCGTAGGCTCCATCATATCGACCATCATGCGGATGATGTGACGCGGTGTACGGAACTGACCGTTGGTGCCGCTCGCGGCCATCTTGCCCAAGATGTACTCGTAAACATCGCCCATCGTATCGCGGTTGTTCATGTCGAGACCGTCGATACCTTCCACAATCTTGGTCAGCGTCCTCGCATTCGGAATGAGGAACGTCGCATTGTCCATAAAGCGGCTGTAAGCCGATTCCTTGCCCTCGTTCATCGTCTTGATGAACACGAACACGTCCTTCGATATCGTCGAGAACATCACCTCGGCTTCTTTGTTTTTGAACAAGTGCCAACGCAAATTTTCGTAAGGAACATCCTTGTCCGTATCCGGGTTATGCCACTTGCCCGCCTTGAAAACCGGGTCCTTGACATTCACGCCCATGGCATTCGCTGTCGCTTCCTTTTTCATCTGGGCATCGTCCAGCATTTTCATAAAGAACAGATACGTCATCTGTTCCAGAATGGTGATGGAATTCGTGATGCCGCCCGTCCAGAAAGTGTCCCAAATCGAGTCAATACGGTTCTTGATATCGCCAGTAATCATGCAAAGTCCTAAAATTCTGTTTTAAACGGAATATAAAAAAATGCCCCGATTTAATCAATCGAGAACATTGTAATAGAGAATTTTGCAAAGGATTAAACTATTCACAATCCAAGCAGGTCCACTCCACAACACCGTCGCCATTACCGTCAAAACGTTCGCGTGTGTATTTTTCAATATCGATGAGGAATCCGATTTCGCCGGCATTTTCGGTGCAGCAACCATCACAATCGCTGTCGGAACACATGTCGTAAACCACGGCATCAATCGTCGAACCATTCATACGGAGCCTGAAGGTTTTAAGCTTGTATTTTTTCCAGTCCTTTTCGTGGACGGCAATGATGTTGTGCTGGCTCACCCATTCTTCGGTCATTTGCCCTTCAACACCAGCAAAGTAGCCAGCCCACGTACAGCCGTTGTACTCAATGCATTCTTCGCTGTCGGGTTCCGGCCAGGAGGTGTACCACGTGAGATATGCCTGATGCCAAACGGTATCCGCGACTGTTTCACTTGATGAAGACTGTGCGACATTTTCCGTGCTACTGCTAGATGGCGTTCCCGGAACGGAGTCCGGGATGACAGTGCTGGATGACAATTCCGCGGAGTTCCACACTACAGGAGCATTTTCATCACTACAGGCGACAAATCCGCACGCAAAAGCAACTATCGCAAACAACTTCAAAAATTTCATCAGTGCACATCCATTTTAGAGAAGAGGTTCAACACAACGACACCCGAAACAATCAGGAGCAAGCCAATATAAGCACCAATATCTGGCACCTGCTTAAAGGCTACAATTCCGATTATAGTAATAAACGCGACCCCAAGCGCGGACCAAATTGCATAAGCAACCGCAATCGGGATTGCTTTTAGGCAAACGCTCAAGAAATACAGCGCAGCCACGTAGCAAATGAGTGATGCAACTGTCGGCACAACACGCGTAAACTGTTCAGAGAATTTCAAAAGCGTTGTCCCCGCTGTTTCACAGACAATCGCAAGCAAAAGCATTAAGTAATACAATTTTGCACCTCCATCTATTACAAAATAATAAAAATTTGTACAAAAAAAGAACCCGTTTCCGAGTTCTCTTTTTACAAATGGACTTTCAGCGGGAATGACAATTGTGGAGCAAAGCTCCACAATTGCCTACAGCCTTCAGTCTAAAGCAAACTCCTTTGCGAAAAGGGAAAGGAGTCCTGAGGAAAGGGAATGCCCATTCCTCTGCGTCTGACTAGCAGCCGAGCTTTTCGAAGAGGTAAGCTTCGAGCTTGTCGATTGCGACGAGTTCCTGCTTCATGGAGTCGCGTTCGCGGACAGTCACGAAGCCGAGCTTTGCCGGATCGGATTCACCCTCGCCAACAGTGTCGAAGTCAACGGTCACGCAGAACGGCGTGCCGAGTTCGTCCTGACGGCGGTAGCGCTTACCGATGGACTGCGTTTCGTCGTATTCGACGTTCCAGCGGTTGAGGAGCTTCTGATAAAGTTCTTCGGCCTTTTCCTTGACCTTGCCCTTCTTCACGAGCGGAAGCACTGCAACCTTGACCGGAGCGACCTTCGGATCGAAGTGGAGCACGGTACGTTCGTCGTTTTCAAGCTTTTCGACTTCGTAAGCGTTGCAGAGAAGCACGAGGAGCAAACGTTCCACACCAAGAGACGGTTCAACAACGTACGGGATGTAACGCTTGTTCTGTACTGGGTCGATGTATTCCTGCTTGACCTTGGATTCGTTCTGGTGCTGCGTGAGGTCGTAGTTTGTACGAGATGCGATACCCCAGAGTTCGCCCCAGCCGAACGGGAATTCGTATTCGACGTCGGTGGTGCCGTTACTGTAGTGAGAAAGTTCTTCCTTGGCATGTTCGCGGAGGCGGAGCTTTTCACGCTTCACGCCGAGATCGTTCACGAGCCATTCGAAGCAGTACTTACGCCAGAAGTTGTACCAGTCGAGTTCAGTACCCGGTTCGCAGAAGAATTCAAGTTCCATCTGTTCGAATTCGCGAGTACGGAAGATGAAGTTACCCGGAGTAATTTCGTTACGGAAAGACTTACCGATCTGGCCGACACCGAACGGGATGCGCGGGCGGACGTTGTCAACGATGTTGCGGAAGTCCACGAAGATACCCTGAGCGGTTTCCGGACGGAGATAAACCTTGTTGCCTTCGCCTTCAATCACGCCGATTTCAGTCTGGAACATGAGGTTGAAAGCACGCGGCTTTGTCCAATCGGTCTTGCCGCAAGTCGGGCATTCGATCTTGTTGTCCACCATCATCTGGTGAACTTCGTCAAAATTCTTGCCAGCGCAGCAGCCTTCACCGAGCTTTTCTTCG
The DNA here is from genome assembly GCF_900177805.1 of Fibrobacter sp. UWB13. Classification (NCBI taxonomy): domain Bacteria; kingdom Pseudomonadati; phylum Fibrobacterota; class Fibrobacteria; order Fibrobacterales; family Fibrobacteraceae; genus Fibrobacter; species Fibrobacter sp. UWB13. The sequence continues at coordinate 709,418 of NZ_FXAX01000001.1, forward strand.
AGGAGCTGGTCAGCGCGGAAACGTTCATGGCAAGCGAGGCAATCCACGAGCGGGTCAGAGAAGTTACCCACGTGGCCAGAAGCCTTCCAAACGCGGGGATTCAAAAGAATAGAGCTATCGAGACCAAGCACATCGTGGCGGGAAGTCACGAACTTCTTCCACCAGAGATTCTTGATGTTGCGCTTGAGTTCCACGCCATACGGACCGTAGTCCCAAGTATTGGCGAGGCCATCGTAAATTTCGGAGCCGGGGAAAATGAAGCCGCGGCGTTTGCAGAGGGAGATAATGTCCTTGAGGGCATCCTGAACTTTCTTTGCCATTATATATCCTTTATCGGCCGTGCCCATGAGGCATGTATTGGCCGGACTAGGAACCTACCTGGATGATAGGCCCTGACGGGTGCAAATTTAGTAAAAGGCGAACGCCGCGGCAAAGCAATTTTTACTTTGACATGGCTGAGCCGAACTAAATGCGCTCCGAAGGAGCGCAAATTTAGAAAAAAGACGAGAGACGAGAGACGAGAAATAGAAAAAATTAAATGCAAAAAAGGCCCCGCTAGTGCAGGGTCTCGTTTAGATTGGGTTGATCTATATTTTCTGTTTTACACTATCGGACATTCACAACCTTCTGCTGTGTTCCAATGCGGAGGAGGTAAGAACCGCTGCCCGGAGCTTGCATCGAGAAGTTTGTTGTACCAACACGACCATTGTAAATCACGCGGCCCTGCATATCGAGCAAATTAATATCACTTCCGACTTTAGCGCCCGAAATCTGGAGATTGCGACCGTTCACAAGTGCGGAGAATTTCGCGACATTTGCAACCAGAGCGAGTTTTGTACCCGGATTAAACTTTTCCCAAACTCTATTCTTGCAAACAAATACAGTTTTGAGTTCAGTTACGTAGTATGTCATGTTTTCGCGTTTGACGGTGCAGCTCGGCATATCTTCTTCTGTTCCCACGGCTTCGACAACGATATCCGGGATAACACTGGAGCTAGACACAGCCTTCGAACTTGACGAAGCAGATTTCTTGCTACTCGAAGAAGCGGGTTTAGCACTAGAACTCGAGGCTTTTTTGCTGCTAGACGAAGAAGATGCCTTGGCAGAAGAACTTGAAGATTGCTTTGTGCTACTAGACGACACTGATTTTGCAGAAGAGCTAGATGTAGACTTTGTACTGCTCGAAGACTGTTTTACGCTGCTAGAAGAGGTTTGCTTTGCGCTAGAGCTAGAAGACTTCACGCTAGAAGAAGATTTTGTACTAGAGCTGGATTCCTGCTTAGAACTAGACGAAACATTCTTACTGCTCGAAGATTTAACGCTAGAGCTAGATTCCGTTTTAGAACTGCTAGAAGATTGAGTCTTGACGCTTGAACTCGAAACTTCCTTAGAACTGCTGCTAGAAGAATTCTGGCTAGAGCTAGACTTTGCACTAGAACTCGACGAAGTTACAGAGTTGCTTGATTCCTGAGCTGAGGAACTCGAGAGATCTGCGCTAGAGCTCGAGGATTCAACACTACTCGAAGAAACGATTTCACTAGAACTGGACTGTTCGACGCTGGAACTCGATTCTACAGAACTACTGCTTGATTCAGCAACAGAGCTTGAACTCGAAACTTCTTCTGAACTAGAAGAAGACAAATCAACAGATTGGTCCACAAATAATGCGGTCACTTCGACATCAAATTCCGGCATGTCAAAAGAACAGCTTCCTTCAACAGCGCCAATGCCCCACACGCCCGAGCCAATCGCGCCATTTTCATTCTTTACGCAAGGCACTGTCGTGCTAGCATCAAGATAACGACTCACGGTAATCGAAGCAACCTTGTAGCCGTTTGCAGCATTCGGATTTACGGTAACCTTGTTTCCCGGCTTTGTACGATCCCTATAGCGGTCATTGAATACAAGCGTTATCGTTCCGTTATCTGTATTTTTTACATTAAGGAAATATCTTAAGGATTCAAACGAAGCCGATACAAAAACATCATGATACGGCATTAAAAAAGACGAGTCTTTTTTTTCTGTAGTAGAAACTCTACGCTGTTCACGGGTATTACCATATTCATCGTAAACAGTAAAGCCCATAAAGACTTTTCCATCGGGAACAATGGGATCAATATTCAGCCAAGACCCTGCTGATGCTTCACCAACAACAGTTTCGTTTAGCAAGACGTTAAACGATTTTTCTTCATCGGTTCCGACTTTGTTGATTTTATAATTTTGAGCATAAACGCTCATGGCAAACGCAAGCGTTGCACCCATTCCAAGGCAGATTTTATTCCTCATACAAATCCCTAACTTTTGTATTCTCAAATTTAGTATATGTTTTTTCATGTGCAATATATCACAATTAACGAAATATTACAAATAAGGAATTTATATGCAAATAAACGTTGAAAAAAATTAAAAAATCACATTTTTAGTTATTGTGAAATTTACAACGCCTCAAATTGAGTAAACAAACCATTACAGATTTTCACAACAGATTCATCATATTCCATTTTCGTATCTAAAATCGCTTTTATTTTTTTGATATATTTCCAAAGCAATTCAGTAAATAGAGATTATGGAAGAACCAAAGAAAAAAGGTGTCAAGCCAGTCGAACACAAAAAAGAACAGGAACGATGCATTTTGGTGGGCTTCGCCACGCCCAAAATTCGCCCATGGCTTGCAGGCGAACAACTTGCCGAACTCGGCCGCCTCGCCGAAACAGCGGGTGCATACGTTACACGTAGTTTCTTGCAGCGCGTACAGAACTTCAGCCCAGCAACGCTCATTGGCGAAGGCAAGGTGGGCGAAGTCAAACGCGCCCTCGAAGAAGATAACGCCAAAATGGTCGTCTTTGACGATGACCTCTCGGGTTCTCAAGTCCGCAATCTCGAAGAACGCATGCCGGGAATCAAGGTTCTCGACCGCACGGGGCTTATCCTCGATATTTTTGCAAAACATGCAGTTACTGCCGAAAGCCGTTTGATGGTCGAAGTGGCGCAATTGCAGTACATGATGCCGCGTCTCACCGGTGCGTGGACGCACCTTTGCCGCCAGCACAATGGCGGCATCGGCACCAAGGGGCCGGGCGAGACGCAGCTCGAAACAGACCGCCGTATGATCCGCAAGCGCATCCAGGAACTCAAGAAAAAGCTGGAGAAAATCGAAGACGCCCGCGAACAACAGGCAGACAAGCGAAACGACATTTTTCAGGTCGGCATCGTCGGCTACACGAACGCCGGAAAATCGACACTCACGAACCGCTTGACCGGCGCCGACGTGTATGTTGAAGACAAACTTTTTGCGACGCTCGACAGCACCACGCGAAAGCTTTACCTCGACGGCGAAAATATCATCTTGAGCGACACGGTCGGGTTCATTCGCAAGCTCCCCCACAACTTGATTGAAACGTTCAAGAGCACGCTCGGCGTGGCCGCCCACGCGGACTGCATCTTAGAAGTCGTTGACGGAAGCGCCCCGGATTACCGCGACCATCTTGAAGTCACGCACAAGACGCTCGAAAGCATTATCGACAAGGATACGCCGCGCCTCCGCGTTTTCAACAAGGTCGAAGTCGCAAGCGAAGCGCGCCGAACCGAGCTTTTGCAGAACTACCCAGACGCCATCCAAATCAGCGCCAAAGAGAACATCGGCATGGAACGCCTCCGGGCTGCCTTCAAGGAACAGCTCGAACGCTGGCACGAGAAACGCGCCGCCGCCGAAGCCAAAGAAAAAGAAATTGCAGAAGCCCCATGGCCGCCGGAAGACAATTCGTAATCAAAAAAAAATTGTCATGCCCGATTTAATCGGGCAACTCCCTTCTCAAAAAAATCGAAAGGAGATTCCCGCTCGGTGGCGGGAATGACAAATAAACAAAAAAAACTTAACTGGATGCTTCGTTACATTCAGCATGACGTTAAAAAAGGAATGGATTTTTGAATGAACAAACAAGAACTTAAAGAAAAATACGGCAAGAAGCGCGTTCCGCACGAATGGCGCAAGACAGACAAAATTTCTACGCTGATTACGACTTTTTTCGGCTCGGGAATGAGCCCGAAGGCGCCCGGCACCATGGGAAGCCTTGCCGCGGCAATCGTTGCCTACCCCTTGGCCATGTTAAGTTACGCCTACCCCATCGTCATCAACGACAACGCGTTCAACACGAAAGATGCAAATGCACTTGAATCATTTGCCGCCATTTTCCTCGCGGTTCCCAAAAACTTTATGATTGCAGCGCTGCTCGTTTTTTTTGCAGCCATCCCGTTTGTGAAAAAAGCGATGAAGGATACCGGCACTGAAGACCCCGGCTGGATTGTGATTGACGAAGTCTGCGGGATTTTCATGACATTCGCCTTCATCCGCCCCGAATGGATTCTGAACGCCCCCTGGATCTTAATCATCGGCTTTGCGCTTTTCCGCTTTTTTGACATTCTCAAACCGCTCGGCATCCATAAAACGGAAAAACTCCCCGGCGCTTGGGGAGTCATGGCCGATGACTTGCTCGGCGGAATCTACGCCGGGTTAGTACTCACCATTGGCCTTGTTTTACCCGCCGTATTTTTGATGTAAGACTATTTATTCAAATATCTTGTTGTACAAGCTCGGGGCAAACTTTTGCATGTAGCCGAGTACGAAAATTACGGAAATGATAATAGGCAAGCCCCACTTAAAGTAGAGGTGCAAAATCTTCAACTTCGGGAACTTCATGCCCGAGCCCAAATTCGCCTCGGCAATGAACTTGAACTGTCCCCAGCCATAGCGGGAATTACAGAACAACACGAACACAAGCGAACCCAGCGGCAAAAGTGTATTCGAAACGAGGAAGTCTTCCAAGTCCAAAACACAGCTGCCCGGACCAAAAGGTTCAAAGCCCGAAAGCACATTAAAGCCAAGCGCGCACGGGAGAGACAAAATCACAATCGCGACAAAATTCCACTTCACCGCTTTTTTACGTTCTACATTGCGCACGTCCATCCAGTAAGCAACAATGTTTTCGAACACGGCAACAAGCGTCGAAAGAGCCGCAAAAGACATAAAGAGGAAGAACGCCGCACCGCAAATACGGCCTGCTGGCATCTGCGCAAACACGTTCGGTAGCGTTGCAAAAATAAGCCCCGGACCAGCATCCGGCTTGAGTCCAAAAGCAAAGCAAGCAGGAATAATGATAAGACCAGCAATCAAGGCAACGCCCGTATCGAGCACGCAAATGTGGGCGGCTTCCGTCAAGAGAGAATGTTTCTTCTTGATGTAGCTTCCGAAAATGCTCATGGAGCCAATGCCGATACTCAGCGTAAAGAACGACTGACCAAGCGCCGCAAACACGACCTCGCCAATACCGGCTTCCTTGAGCTTTGCAAAGTCCGGTAACAAGTAGAACTTGAGGCCTTCGCCTGCACCCGGGAGCGTGAGCACGCGAATCATCAAGATAAGCATAATGACAAGGAGCGCAGACATCATCGTCTTCGTAATGCGTTCCACACCGCGCTGGAGCCCAAGCGCCACAATCGAAAGACCCGCAAAAGTCGCAACCACCATCCAGAACGAGAGCAAGGGGCCATTGCCGAGCATATTCGTAAATTCGGCACCGACTTCGGCTGGAGACAAGTTCATAAGGTCGCCCATCGTCACCATGCGATAGAAGTAATAGAGCATCCACCCCGTCACCGTTGTGTAGAACATCATCAAGATGTAGTTACCCGCAATCATCGGGACACCTGCATAATGCCACTTTTGCCCAGGCTTTTCAAGAATGGCAAACGAACGGCCCACGCCACGCTTAGACGAGCGGCCAACCGCAAATTCCATCACGAGAATCGGGAAACCGAATATCAGAAGGAAGAAGAGGTAAATCAGCACAAAGGCGGCACCGCCATACTGCCCCGTGATAAACGGGAAACGCCAAACGTTGCCAAGACCGATGGCGCAACCAGCGGCAATCAAAATAAATCCTAAACGGGACTTAAAGTTTTCTCTTTCTGTCATCATTTACCTCATACACAAATCTAGAACTTGATCGGGTACAACAAGTACCAGTGGAACTCCGGATACACCTGAATCGTAGGCGCCGGGAGCTTAAAGTAGTTCAGCATCTTAACGGCAAAACGTGCAAAACGGCTTTGCGGGCGGAATGCTTCCAGGTCATAATCCAAAGCGACATAAACTTCACGACGCGGGTGCGGTTCCTTGGTAAACACCTTTTCATCAATGCTGAGACCCACAGCAATGGCAAGCCAGCTTGGGTAATACTTACGAGCCGCTTCCGGCAACATCCTGTAAGGCTTCAGCGAAAGCCAGAAAGTCTGGTTCACGTAGTCATCCGTAAACACGCCTCCAGACGCATTATGTTCACTATCGTAATACGCATTGGAATTAATCCAGTAGCTCCACTTGAGGTCTATGTACTTGAACAACGGCACATAACGTTCCGCCATCGGCAAGAAGCCACCAATACCTCCCGAGAGCACGTCAAAAATGCTAAAGCCCCACTTGGGAGCAAAGCCATCCTTGATATCAATCGCAATGTGTGTTGCAAGCGCTGTTAACCCAGCAAACAAATAGGACTGGAATTCACTAGCCCCAGCCCAACGATAGCCTTCGTAGAAAGCCTCGCCAATGACGACACCCGAAGCAAAATGCCCAAGCTTATCCAAGTTCAAAGCATAGTCGAAATCATTTTCAAAATGGAAGCCTCGGCCACCATTGTCGTCCCACCAGCCCTTTTCAAAGACAAACCCGTAAGCAGCCCCATAGGCAATCAACGTCAATGACGCCACCCCAGCAAGTCGCAAAGGCTTAATTTCGGGATCGATATCAGTCGGATCTTCACTCCGGTAATCCCAGGTGGAATCACGCCACGTGAGCGGATCCCCTGGAGACGACAAAGCTGCCGCCGGGAACACCAGCGACAGCATAAGCAAAAACGCACAAATTTTAGCGTTTAATTTACGAGAAGCGGAAGAGCCAATAGCAGAACTGTTGGCCTTACGCATTAATTCCTCGCAAAAATGATAACTCCATTTTGGCCTCCGAAGCCAAAGCCGTTGCTCATAGCGTAGTCAATCTTCTGGTTGACGGCACCATTTGCGCAGACATCAAGGTGAATTGCAGGATCCTGCTCGAACACATTGAGAGTACCATGAATCTTCTGTTCCATAACAGACATGATAGTCACGACGGATTCGAGTGCACCAGCGGCACCCAGGCAGTGACCGAGCATGGACTTCGACGAATTGACCTTGAGGTTGTCGAGAGCAGATGCAGAGGACTGCTTGAAGAGCGTTTCGATGGCAGAGCATTCTGCAATGTCACCGAGCGGTGTGGATGTTCCGTGCGTGTTAATATAGCTAATATCCTTAGCTTCGATGCCAGCTTCCTTGATTGCATTAGCCATTGCGAGCATCACGCCCTTGCCATCCGGACGCGGAGCGGAGATGTGGTGAGCGTCAGAGCTAGCACCGACACCGGCGATACGGGCAAGAATCTTTGCACCGCGAGCCTTAGCGTGAGATTCGCTTTCGAGCACGAGGACTGCAGCGCCTTCACCGATCACGAAACCATCGCGATCCTTATCGAACGGGCGGGAAGCCTGTTCCGGAGCGTCATTGCGCTTGCTGACAGCCTTCATGCTGGTAAAGCCAGCGAGGCTGAGCGGGTTCACCGTTTCGTCGGCACCACCAGCGAGCATCACATCGCAGCGGCCGAGACGAATCATGTCATAGGCATTGGCGATGGAGTGGTTGGAAGTTGCGCAAGCGGAAGTGACCGTGTAGGACGGACCCATCCAGCCAGTCTTGTTGCAAACTTCACCGGCCGGCATATTCACGATAGCCATCGGAATATAGAACGGAGAAACGCGGGACGGACCACGATTGCTGAGAGCCACAGCGGCGTCATAGCAATACTGCAAACCACCGATACTGCTACCAATGATAGCGCCGCAACGTTCCGGATTTTCGTTTTCCGGAGCGATTCCAGCCATCTTCAATGCCTGGAAAGCCGAGTAAACAGCATACTGGATGCAGCGGGAGAACCTGGACTGGTCTCTGGTGCTGTAAATTTCCGAAGCGTCGAACTCACGGATTTCGCTAGCCATGCGAGAAGTGTAAGCGGAAGCGTCGAAACGCTGAATGGGAGCAATGCCAGATTTGCCCTGGAGCAAGTTCTGCCACAATAATTCGGGGGAGTTTCCGAGAGAGGAAACGCAGCCCATACCTGTAATAACAACATTTTCCATAATGCGCCAAATATAATAAAAAAAAAGGTAACATTTTCGTAAGTGTTGTAAGAAAAAGACAATTTGTAACAAAAAATTACATTTTGGAAAATATTTTTATAACTTTGCAAGAATTTATCCATATATATAGCATTTTCTTTCATTTCTATTACGCAATACTTACGGTCAGTTATTAGTCATTAGTCAATAGTCATAGGTCGGGACAGGTTCCGGCGGGAACGACGAATCAAAAAAAATGCTATTATTCGCGCGTATGCCAAAGAGTTCTCGAAATTTAGTTTGGATGGACCTGGAAATGTCCGGTCTCTATCCTGAAAAAGATGTCATTCTCGAAATTGCGACCATTGTTACTGACGCCAACTTGAACATCCTCGCCGAAGGCCCTGTTATCGCTATCCACCAGCCCGAAAACGTTTTCGAAAGCATGGACGAATGGAACACGCGACACCACAACCAAAGCGGTCTCGTGGACCGTTGCCGCCGTTCGCAGTACTCCCTCAAGGATGCCGAACAAGAAACGCTCAAGTTCATCAAGCCGTTTACCGAAAAAACAAAGAACCTCCTCTGTGGAAACTCCATCACGCAGGACAGGCGCTTTTTGTACAAGTACATGCCCGAAATTTCGGAATGGCTCTGCTACAGGAATATTGACGTGAGCTCCATCAAGGAACTCAGCTATCGTTGGTACCCGAACCTCGAAGATTTCCAAAAAGAAAAACGCCACGAAGCCTTAAACGACATCCGCGAAAGCATCGCCGAACTCGCCTACTACCGAAAGACAATCTTCAAGTAATTTTATGGAAAGACTCCCCTACGCCCAGAGAATGCGCAACCGCTGCATTGCGATTACCGTCCTCGTTACGATTATTGTTGCCATTGTTCACTGTTCCACAAAAGACGACCCGGCGGAATCCGCAAAAGCAACCACCGAGCAGCTAGCTGCAGATACGGTCGCGCAAGCAATTGCCACGAACGACACAAATCCTTTTGATGAATCATTCACTGCAGAAACTGCGGCAAAAGAAAACTCGAACGGACTAGCCGCCCTGAAAGGCATCGAAGACGAAGACTTCGAAAAATCGGGCAACACAGCCGCAGGGAATGACGCAAGCGCTTCCAACGCAACAAGCGAAAGCACGGATAACGTCCGCGACACCGTTCACATCAAGTCGCAAAAAGACCCCGTACTCGCTGACAGAATCGACATTCTTTTACGCCGTTATCACCCAGACCTGGGCGTCATCCTTGTCGTGGACACCAAGACAAACGAAATCATAGCCTGGGGCGAACGCCGCGATGGTAAGGTACAAAACAAGCCGGACTGGATTGGTCGCCCCACCTTCCCTGCCGCATCGCTTGCAAAGCTCGTGACAATAGCCGCCGCCATGGAAAGCAACCGCTACTCGCTCAATACACCGATCCCAATGATTGGGCGCCACCACACGCTTTACCTGAACCAGCTCCGCGTCCCCGAAAAGTACAACGGTCCCACGATGGAACTTTCCGAAGCTTTTGCCCGCTCTGCAAATCCGCCGATGGCAATCGTCGGTAAAAATGTCGGAGGAAAGCGCCTCAACGCTGCCGCCGCAAAACTCGGATACAACAAGAATTTCCCCGGGAACGCCCCCAACGCATCGCACTATACAGCCCCGGACACTGGTTACGGCCTTGCCGAAGTTTCCTGCGGTTTTACAACCTCCACAACCCTTACACCGCTCCTCGCTGCAGCGCAAGTCCGTGCTATCCTTACCAAGAAGCCTCTTGAAATTCCATGGGCTCGCGACATGGCTCCATTCGCCCCGCAAAAGCCACTCGCCCTCAACCTTGGCAAATTCACAGAAAACACATACTACGGTCTCCGCGAATCGATGCTCCGCTCCGTAACACAGGGCACCGCACGCAAGCACATGTCCACAAAAAACATGGCTCGCAAGAATTTCGAAGCGCTCCGCCTCGGCGGAAAAACCGGTTCTCTTGATGGTACAGATCCCGCCGGCCGTTACGATTGGTTCATGGGATTTGCCGAAGCGAAAAACGATCCGAGCAAATCAATTGTCGTGATTGTGATGCAGATGCACAAAGAAATTCGTTCGCAACCAGCAACGCAGGTGGCAGCAACCGTCATCAATTATTGGGCACACCAAAACCTGGACTTGAAAAAATAATTTAGATTTAAACACAAAAGAAGAAGGCTTATCATGGAATTATCTTGGTGGAACTTAATACCGACTTATTTTGATGGAACGGCATTCCAACTCGGAAGTTTTCCGGTGCGCTGGTATGGCATCATGTACATTTTTGCATTCGTGACCGCCTATATCACCATGTGGAAAATCAGCCAGAAAGAAAAACTCGGCTACACCAAAGATCAGCTCGACAACTTCTTCACATGGATTATCGCAGGCATTCTGCTCGGCGCCCGCCTTGGTTACGTTTTCTTCTACAAGGCAAGCTATTACCTTTCCAATCCGTCCGAAATTTTATTCCCGATGGTTCACGATGACCTCGGTTACCACTTTGTCGGAATTTCTGGAATGTCATACCATGGCGGTCTCGTGGTTGGTCTTCTGTTCATGTATATCGGTGCAAAGCGCAACAAGCTCGACATTTGGAAGACTTTCAACCTAGCCTTCTTGGTAACGCCTCTTGCCTATACTTGGGGACGTTGGGGCAACTTCATCAACGGTGAACTTTTTGGAGAAGCTACTACAAGCGCCATCGGCATGTGGTTCCCGCTTGCCCATGACAGCACGCTTGCAAACCCGATTCTCCACCACCCGAGCCAGCTTTATGAAATGGTCTTCGAAGGCATCGTGCTCTTTATCGTCTTGTACAACCTGCGCAAGATTCCAAAGCTCCACGACAAGGTTCCTTGCCTCTATTTGATGGGTTACGGTCTGTTCCGCTTCTTCATTGAATTTTTCCGCAAACCGGATGCACACCTTGGACGCGTGGACCTCTTTGGCATGAGCCGAGGTCAGACGCTCTGCTCGGCAATGATTATTGCCGGTCTCGTGTGGATGATTTACCTCTTCTACAAAGAGAAGAAAGCTAATAACCCTTAAACAAGTTTTCCCAAAGGTTACGTTCTTCTTCGAACTTTTGAGCAAAAAGTTTGCTCACTTGTTTGTAGACAGCCTTGATATGTACCGCCAATTCATCGGTAACATATTTCTCTGCCTTACCATCATCAGCACCAGCTTCATTCATAAGCTTCATCCACTGGCTTTCCTGATTTTTGCTACCAAGCGTCGAAGATAGCGACGTATCTTCGTAGCACTTGTTTTTCATATATTTTTCCCAAACGGACTGAGGAATCTTCTCCAGGAAATTCTTGAGGAACGGTTCTGCATTTGTAGAATAACCGTAAGAGTTACCAATCAGGCATATAAGAGGCACATTGATCACACGTTCCTCGTTCACACCACTCCAGGATTCTTCCGTCAGTTCAAAAGCGGCATTGCTTAAATCTTCGGCAGGCTTCGGTTCGTTGTAGAAGTTGTCAATTCCCAAATGGGCGTCGCGCAAGCGGTTCAAGAAATCAGACAACGGAGAATTGCTATCGGCAATCGAGTTTTCAACCATTCCCGCATTGACTGCAGAAGCAAGAGAGGCAGCCTTGCCATCAACATGTTCTGCATTCTTGGCCTTTGTATTTTCGACTTCAGCAGAACCATCACAACGATCCATGACTGTAGAATCGAACGATGAAGATACGCGGAACTTATGGTAAAACCTGATGTTTCCTTCTTGCGATTGGAAGTAAAGCGCCTTGTACTTTTCGTTATCTTTAAACAAATTCGCAAGAGCTCTATAGGCGCGGTGTCTTGCACCGCCAGACGTAAACTTACCACGGTGGATGGACACAAAGCAATGGAATGCACGCACGCAACCGTTCGTATCGATAACCGTAATGCCGTCGTAGTTCAACATCGAGATGAACATCTTACGAATAAAATTCTGCTCGTACAAATCGCGGTACGACTGCGAGTCCAGCATGGAGTCCGGCTTGATCTGCATTTCCTTGTAGTCGTCAAAGACAATCTTGCCGCTATCGAAATTGTCATCCGCATTGCCATTCCAGGACGGATCGACAAACAGACAGATGGTGCCATGAACTTCCCTTTTGATTTGCGAGAAAAGCCCAGCCCAGAAGCCCTTCGGGTATGACTCCAGATTATTGTCTTCCAGATTATCAGAGAATTCATTTTCATCCAAATCAAAGCGGATGAGCAAGTGGTCACTGACACCAGAAGAGGTATGAGAATTTATGCAAATTTTAGAACGGTTCACGCATTCAATCAGCAAAAATCCCTTTTCGAGAAGCGCACGTTCCGTCTCGCCCGCATTCCCGATATCCGACTGGAACACCCCCACCTGGATAGAGGGTTCGGTCTTTTCTCGTGCCGGCATCTGCAGAATAATCAAATCGCATCCGCTTTTGCAGAAGTGGATGACATCCTTCAAACAAGCTTTTACACGTTCCTTGAACAGGTTCTCGAGTGCATCTCCCGCAAACTCATAGATACGACGGTTCCAGCCCATCGGCGGGTTCCCGTTTCCCATGATGATTCGGAACGTAAAGTGGTCGTTTTCTTCTTGATAGTGCGGAACACTCGGCAAAATTTCGATAATAGCATCAATAACCGCTTCCTTCATCTCAGGAAGCTTGCGCAGAAAGAAATCCTTGATCTTCTTCCGGTCGAGCCCAATGACGCTCGAAGAATTGTCAGTTTCAGCACTCATAAAAACCCAATATATTTCTTACTATTAATATACATTGCTGTAAGAGGATTTTGGCAAAGCAATCTCCAAAATAATACTCCAAATTGCCTTTTTTTGCCTAAATCCACAAAAAAGACTATCTTTTACATGCTTTTAGCAGGAGTTTTAAAATGGCAGGAATTACTTACGAAATTGACGACAAGAACATTGTTGAACAAATCAAGTCTGATGCCATAAGCGTCGCAGCAGAACTCGTCGAAGTGGCAAAGCTCAAAAAGGGCGATATCGTTGTCGTCGGTTGCAGCACTAGCGAAACTTTGGGTAACCAGGTCGGGAGCCACTCCGTCCCGGAAGTCGGCAAAGCTATTTACAACGGGCTTCAAAGCGTTTTTGGCGCTAAGGGCATCTACATTGCCGCCCAGTGCTGCGAGCACCTGAACCGAGCCATTATCATCGAACACGAGGCAGTCCCGAATGCCGAAATCGTGAACGTCGTGCCACAGCCAAAGGCTGGGGGCTCCTTCGCTACTGCTTGTTACGAAAGCTTCAAGGCTCCTGTGGCTCTCGAGCATATCAAGGCAAATGCAGGGATCGACATCGGCGGGACCCTTATCGGCATGCACCTCCGTGAAGTCGCCGTTCCCGTCCGCTTAAAGCAGAACCATATCGGTAAAGCCATCATCATTGCCGCACGTACCCGCCCCAAGTTCATCGGTGGTGAACGTGCACACTACAACGAAGCTCTAAAAGACGGCTACCCGGAATTTTAGCACTTTCCTGTTGCTTTTTCATTTTATTTTCTTACATTTAGCATATATGAGAAAACGAGTTGCTTTACTTTTCGTTGTTTTCGGTGTATTTTTCGCTATTAGCACCGGTTGTAATGGATTTTCCGAAGAGCCTCCCTCCAAAGTCTCCAATGCTAATTCGTCCAAGTATAAAATCGGTGTCGAAGAAAAATCAAGCATATCCGAAGGGGTTGCCGGTCAGCTTCCTAAAACACAAATCAAGCAATACCCCGACTTAATAACGGCTTATTTTGCGCTCCAGGTTGGCGATATCGACATATTGGCTTATGACGAGAACGTCCTTACGCACACATTCAACGATAGCATGAGCGGCATTACGTTCATCGAAAACGATGTTGGCGTTCCGAACGAATTCGTCATCGCCATGAACAAGCACAGTTCCATTCCTGACTTAAAAGGAATCATCAACCGCCTTATCGACAGCTTAAACGCGGCTGGCACGCTCACCGAGCTCAACGAGCACTGGAACAAGAACTCAAAAACAAATCCGCTAATCAGCACCAAGGAAAGCGAATCCGAGCAAGTCCTGAGAATCGCCACATCAGCCGACGTTCCCCCGTTTTCATTTACCAGCGGGAACCAGATTGTCGGGTTTGATATCGATTTAGCGAAGCTCCTCGAAGAAAAACTGAACGTCAAGACCAAGATTATCAAGACGGACCGCAACAAGCTCGTCTCTGCACTCAAGAATCACGAAGCTGACCTCGTCATTTCGGCATTCACCGTCTGCGAATGCTTACAGCACGAAATTGACAATTCAAAGCCCTACTACATCGGGAAAACCGCTTTCGCCATTCGCAATGACTTTGGCAAAGAAGCGACACTCAGCAAAGTTCCCAAGATGACTTACCTCGAACCCAAGAAGCCCGACGAGATTTACAAGCTCGCCGACTTGTCCGGGAAATTCGTCGGAGTCCAGACAGGAACAACGCTCGATGAACAAGTACAGCAGCTAATCAAGCTCCCCCGTATCCAGTACTTTGCAAACATTCCCGAAATGACCAAGGCTTTGGAAGAGAGGAGCCTGGACGGAATTGCAGTAGATTATTCTGTTGCAGAATCCATTCTCAAGCATCATTCTGAATTTTCCATTTTAAAGGATAGGCTGAACAAGGACGAATTTGGCATTGCCATGAGCAAAAATAGTCCTCTGAAAGCTAGCATCGATTCGTGCATCAGCGTGCTCCAGAAAAAAGGCGAAATCCAGAAAATCAAGGACAAATGGTCTAGGAACAAGTCCGCAGTCAGATCCATCAAGCAAGACTGGATTGGTAGCGATACGCTTATCGTTGGCACCGAAGCTCTTTACGCTCCTTACGAATTCTACCAGTGGGGCGAAATCTCCGGCATAGATATCGATATCATGTACACCATCGGCAAAATGCTGAACAAGAACATCAAGTTTGCGGACATGAACTTCGATGTGCTGATTCCATCCCTAGTAAACGAAAAAACGGACCTCTGCATCGCCGCCATGAGCATTACCGAAGAACGCAGCAGTCTAATCGACTTTTCGATTCCTTACGACAAGAACGAATCTGTTATTGTGGTACACACTCCTAAACACTCTCTCGAAGTTGTCGGAGACTCTACCGGCGTTTTAAGCCACATATTCCAGAAGATACAGGAATGGTTTTAATTAAAGCGCTTTGTGGTGTCTCATGGCGCGGATATTTCGCGGCAAGACTTCCTTGTGCCACTTGATCCATTCATCGTAATAGATGTAGCGTTTTTCGCGCTGGCGGAATTCTCGCCCATGCACAACACGACGCCCGCCACGTTCTTCGACAGGAATCACGATATGCAGGCACTCGTGATAGACAACACCAGCAATTGCATACAAAGGACAATTAGCGGCATCGTACCCACGGCTAATGCTGATGAGATGGAAACTCTCGCCCGTCACCGGATCCTTGCGCACGGAATGGAAACTAAGCCCACCCACGCGATTGCTCCACGTGATTCGGCATGTCAGCGTTCCATCGAAATACGTATCGTTAATAGCGGCAAGCACATCCGTTAAGTTGTGATGAACGCCCTGCGGACGTATGGGCGGCAAGCGACCTTTACTCGCCAGCGGAGCTTCACCTTTATCAGAAAAAATCTGGTCGACAGTCTGCCAAAAGCGATTGACCAAGTCCTTGATAATTGCTTTGTTCTTTTGCGTTTTGCGACGCACCGCATGCTCTGCCCATTCTGCGGCTAGTTCACGCGCATCGGCAAATTCTGGAGCTTTCATGTATGCGGGCAAAAGCACTTCCGGGTGTCCGAACAAGAACCCGCCCTTGCAGCGGATGCTCTTTTTCATCAGCGGACTGTACTTGAAATGCACAAGACCATTAGCGGAGCATTCTGGCGAAGGATCCCTGGCTACAGGTGCATTGTCACTGGCGACAAAGCCAAACAAGTCCAGCTGCCCGTCGTTCACGCGCCCAACACTCCTTCATAGCCGTTCAGAGCAAGGAGTCCACCAAAAAAACTTTCTGGCAAATCCAGTTCTGCATAATGTTCCGAGATTCCATACACAGCATCTTCGACAACATCTGGCATATAAACTATATAGCTATCGTTCTTTTCGGTCTGAAGCATGTCAGGCGTGCAGTATTTCGGGTCCGTCTCGCTAAAGTACATGCGACAAGAGACCGTCCTGAGCGGGTAGACCGTGCAGTCCCCCACGCCATTCGAAAACGGGCACGAACGCCACCATGCAAAGTAATCGTGAAGCGCCTTGTCCTCAGCATCGTCTTCAGAAAGTCCTTCACCTTTACGGGTTTCGAATAACGTTTCAAACTTATCCGAGCGCATTTGGCAGGCTTCCATCAGCATCAAGAGGTCATCCCTCTTACGGAGTTCATTGTACATGAAAATCAGCTCGAACGGCTCCACCGACATTGGGTAGTGGTGGCAGCAGTTTCCGCATGCCGGCCTGCATTGGATAGGGCGTGGCTGTTGCACGAGCACTGCTTTCAAATACTGGTCATAAGCGGCATGGTAAGCTTCGGTGAACTTGAGTATCTCGGGCAACTGCTCCCGCAAATTGTCGGGACCAATGGCACATTCTCGCCCCAAGGCGGCAGCAATACCGTCTAGGCGATCTCTCTCGACCCTGAGCAGAGTGGAAAGCCGCATCTCGGCAATGCGGTAAGCCTTCGTCGGAAAATACTCTTTATAAGCATTCATTGAGCGCAAATATATTTTTTTACGAGAATACCGTAAAAACGGGCTTTAAAAAAAAGCAAAGATTTCATTTTAGTTAGAATGAAGTTATTTTATTATACGAAGTAATGAAATACTTTTTCAGGACTGGCTATATGAGAAAAAATACGCACAGCAAATGGATGTGGTCTCTTGCAACCGCATTGTTCTTAGGCTTCGCAGGCTGCAACCTGTTCCACCCAACAGACAGTCGCGACGCCGATAACGATGACGCAGCAGCCCTTACCCTAGAAGGCTACTTGGAATACCAAAATTCGAACTACGATGCTGCGCGCAAATTTTTCAACAAAGCCATCCGAGCCGACTCTTCGTACTCCGAAGCGTGGATTGGTCTCTGCAAGACAGTTATCAAAGCCCAGGAAGGCATAAATGTCTTTGAGCTCGCCTCCTTAGCACAACGATACGAAGGTCCTGACGGAAAGATGACCAGCGGTTTCCTCGTCATGAGCGACGAAAAGGCAGACACAATTTCAAGAGGAATCGATTCCGTCATGTTCTACCTGAACCAGTTTGTCGCTCGCGATACAACCGACAGGACCGACAAGAAGGTTCGGTTCAGTACTATCGCCGATAGCTACACCATTCTCCAGTTAACCAAGGCAGCTCTCCGCATCAGAGCTGTGAACTCCCAGATTTCATCAGTGGTGTCCGCAGGCAGCTCAGGTATGATGATGGACCTCAACGCACTCAACGACATGGGCGATAGCCTCAAGCCATTCCTGAGCGACATGGCAGCCGCAGCAGAAGCCATCAAGGCATCTCCTGACGCCGCCGCAGAAATCGTGAAGGCTTACCTCCCGGACTCCACTCGCCAGTACTTTGACGATGAAGATTACGCAGATGTATCCGTTGGCCTTGCCAATACAATTATCCAGATAAACGACAGAGCACAAACCGTCGAAGAAGACCGTAACGACGTGTTCTTCAAGTTTGGAAACGGTCGTGACGACGACGGCGATGGTTGCGTAGACGAAGAAGCTCTTGATAATTACGACAACGACGGTGACGGAGAAATTGACGAAGACGTTCGCGACAGCCGTTCTATTGTCCTGGTAAAGAAAAGACCTCAAAATGTCGAAGACGTTGCTAAATTGAGCCAGGACACGGAAACATACGATTTGACCAAGTCTCAAATTGATTCGCTTAGCGTCCTTGAAAAGTACAACATCATTGATATTGACATGGACGGGAAGACTACTCAGGAAGACCTGGATGAATGGCAGTTTGTCTACCGCAACCCGAACGAACGAGACGAAAAGGACAACCACCTCCTCAAGTTCGCTATTGATTTGAGCTTCCCAGGAAAAGATCTCGACGAGAAGATTAAGAACAAAGAACTCATCCGCCATGACACGGACGTAAACAACATAAAGTACTCGCTTGAAAAGAGAAAGAAAATGGTCGGAGGTTGCTGGGTCAACTACGATGAAGAAGAATTCCTCAAGTGGTTTGAAGGGAGGAATGAAAAATGAATAAATTAACAATACTCGCAGCACTCGCTTGCGCATTTGGCATAGCCTCGGCAAAAGCTCCTACACATTTTTCACTCCGTGCAGAATCCATGGGTGGCGCCCACGTCGCTGTCGTTGACGATAAAGAAGCTATCCATTACAACTATGCAGGCTTGACCCAGATCAACAGACTTGGCAATTACGAACATCGCCCAGAACAAGGTTACTACCCACGTAACTGGATTGGCGACATGCGCATTACCTTTGGTGGCGCTGGCGACATTTTCAAGTTCCTTTCGACATATAGCGATGTGAAAGATGTTCAAGATTTGTTCCGAGCCGCACAAAAAGACGCGAACAGTATCACAAAAGACCATCCGCAAGTCACGAGCCAGACAGGAGCCATCCTCGATTCACTCCTTCTGAATCCGAAATACGGCAAGATCGTCAACTCTTACGACCACAAGGCAATGGAAGCAAGAGTCAAGTTTGATGCGGAAATGGCTTTCCACAACTTTGGTGCAGCCTTCTGGATGAACGGAAGCGTTGCCCCTTACGTTGATGCAGGTCTTGTTCTCCCCTATGTCGTTGTCGACACATTCATCATCGACGCCGTCGCTCAGATGGGTGGTGCCTACGAAATCATCCCCAATCAGCTTTCTGTGGGCTTGGGCGGTAAAATCGCTAAACGTCACAAGACCAACATGGTGACAGTAGGTCTTGCCAATTACAGTTCGATTGTCGACACCCTCAAAGATCAAGCAGGCGATGCGACAGACAACTTCTTTGATTCCAAGACATTCTCTATCGGCATTGATATGGGCGTGCTTTACCAGTTCAACCGTGAAGTGCGTTTCGGTGCATCATTGCGCGATATTTACTTCAAGCAGCTCGCTGGTGAAACTCTAGTCCCGAACTTTACCATTGGCGCAAACTACAGCCCAAGATTTATGAACAGCAATACGGGATTCGGGCGCAAATTTAATTTCGCAATGGACTTTGCCGATATGTTCAATGCAGAAAGGAACTACAAGTTCTTTACGCACTTGAACTTCGGTTTTGAACTGGAGCAGACGTTGGTGGCAATTCCAGGCCTAAACAACGAGTTCCGCTTCCTTGTTCTGCGACTTGCAGGCGGTTTCAGAGGCGGTTACCCGTCAGCGGGTATCGGGCTTGAAGTGCTGAGATTCTTCTCGATCGAAGCCGCCACCTGGGGCGAAGAACGCGGCTACTACACCGGTCAGGACGAGAACCGAATCTACATGGTCCAGGCAAGCATAGGATTCTAAGTTAGACAAAGGTCGCGCATTTGAAAAGCGCGGCTTTTTTTATGACGAGAAAAGGCGAAGTTCAGCTTCGCCTTTGATGTATGAGGTTAGGGATGACTTATACACTTGTCACCCCGGACGCCGTTCCGGGGTCTATTATTTCTTCACTTTCACGACTCTCGCCTGCGGGTTCTGCTTGCCAAGCAAGTCGTAAGTGCGGGATGTGCGCAAGCTGCGGGACTGCGCCGGGCGATTGCGCTTAAAGATGGAAATCGTTCCGTCATCGGTCTTAAAGTTTTCAATGTGCGTAATGCCGTTGTTCACGTAATCCGCAAGGCCATAAGCGTGACGCATGATGTTCAGAACGTCCTTGTCAAACACGGAACCGTCCGGTTCTGTCTGGCGACGGATAATCGTCATGTTGTTTTCGCCTTCGTGGCCCGTATCCCAGGCGATAGGCACCACCTTGTTTTCCTTCGCTAGTTTCATCACGGCTTCGTAATAAGCGAGGCGGCCCTTGCGGTGTTTCGCATAATTGTCGCCGGTCAACACCCCCACGCGGTCATTCGCACCGAACTCGCCGATAATCACAGGCACGCCCTTATCGACAAAGTTCGTTTTCATCTTGCCGAACTGGTCCTGAATCTGAGCACTCGTGCACTTGTCGCCCATGGCACCTGCCCAAGCGTTGTAGCCGCAGTTATGCACAATATCCGCACCAGTCGCGAGGTCATCGCCCCAGTAGTACTGCGGATAGACTTGAGCGCCCCAATCAACAACGTCATTCAACAGCGTGTAGGTATAAGGGTCATAGAAATGCACTTCGACCATCAGGCGGTTTGCAATCACATCCTTCGGGAGCTTGCTCACAGGCATCACTTCGCAACTGCGATCCACACTTGTCGACGGCCCCTGAATCACGAGCGTACGGCTAGCATTGTTGCCACCCGTCGCACGCACGGCATCCACAAACGACTGGTGATACGTCATCAAGATTTCGGTTTCGTGCTTGTAATTGTCATCCGTTGTCGCAGGCTCGTTAGCGCTTGCAAAAAGCAAATTTTCGTTATAGTTCTTGAAGCGGTTTGCAATCTGCGTCCAGAAATCCTTCTGGCGGGCGTTCACCTTGTCTTTTTCCTTGTCGTTTAGGTTGCCTTCGAGCCAGCCATTATCCCAATGGATGTTCAAAATCGTCACGAGGCCTGCGCGCATGCAGTAATCCACGACCGTCTGCACGGAATCCATCCAGCTAGAAGCAATTTCGTTCGGGCCACCGCCCGGAACAATGTCTGCCCTGCTAGAATCGCGCGACAAGGCATTCGAATGGCTGTACCACGCGCACGGAATACGGATCGTGCTGAAGCCCGCCGCCTTGACCGAATCAATGTACGCCTCGGTCGGGAACTTATTGCCCCACCACGTTGGATTCTGGGGAACTTCCATCGTGTTCCCGATGTTTATGCCAAAGCCCATCTTGGCAAACATTTCGTTTGCCGTCGGCAAATCAGCCGCGAAGGAATTTGACGCCAATGCAAAAGAGAACGCGCTGCAAAGAGCAGCAACGCGAATGTGCTGTTTCAACATAGTTAATCCTTTGGTTCTATGCCATTCGCGTTTTATCCCCAAACAACGAAAGACCATAACACCGAATTTAAATATACGCTCAAAGCACGGCAAAAGCCCAAGTTTTGCCGTTAAAAGTGTTGACGATTTGTCAAATCAAAACTTAAAGCTTTCGAAAAGAGCGTATCCTCGGGCCGCTTTCAACATATTCGTGGTGGTATCAACTTGAATACCAATAAAACCAGTATAAAGCTTCAAAGGATTCACTTCACCTAAATAATTCCATTCAACACGTATCGAGGTCACACCTCTAGGAACATTCTGAGCATCCAGTTGTTCATTCCAATCCGGAGAATGTCTTCTATAAACATCAAGACTCTCACCTATTCCCGTATAGGGGAAAAATCTAGAAATCCAACCGTTAAAGGTCACATTGCCGCACCCTTCCGGTTCGAAATACTTGTATATTCCCCTCCAATGTTCCATATTAATTTTGCCATCAAAAACATTGATAAATTCATCAAGAACTGGATTAAGCCCAACAGCCCACCAGTCCATATCCAGACGCGAAGCAAGCTTGTTAAAGGAATCCTTGAGCAAAATCCAGTCTTCTTTTTTACCATTTATCTTGATCTTGGGGATTCCGCAAAGAGTAGTAACCGAATAAACGTAATATTCCGAAGCCACAGCCATGACCATCGCACTAGAAATGTTATAATCCACCGGGCTTGTCGTCGAAAACTTTGTTTTTAGCGGCAAACCAGTCTCTTCAGGCAACTTAGACTGTAAGACTTCAAATAAATTCGCAAGCGTCCAGAACCATTCACGATGCGTTGATTCGGTAGTCAGCGAATTGTCCTCAAAAACAACTACAGTATCCGTGCCTGGAGCGACAAATTTATCTTTCAAAGCTTCGCGATTGCTTTTGACATGAAGGCGGAAACCATCCAAAATCATAAGCCAAATATCATCCGGATTTATTTCCAAGGAATAATGATTGGCAAACGCAAGTGTAACGACATCAAAGAAAGATGATTTATCAGACGTACCTCTGACAAAAGGACTTATCGAATCGGAATACGCATAAAAAATCTTGCGTCCCTCTATTTCACGTTTATTTTTAGAAAAATGTTCTGCAAAACCACCCTTTTCAACAGGAACAAGCTTTTCTTTAAAAGGTTTGCTTTGAATGCTAGAATCAACGATCATGACATACGCACTCGTATCGCGAACAAAGCCTTCGAAACTTTGCTTCACGTTCGAAGACAATTTGATGACTTTTTCGTCTTCACAAGAAAGCAGAACGCATGCGGCAAGGAGGAGGAGAAGGAATTTGTAAACAGAAGCCATGTTTATAATATAACAACATGACCGTCCATAGATTTAATATGGTATAGTAAAATAAAGTAGATACAAAATGGCGATCCCGGAATAAATCCGGGATGACATGGTCGAAAAGGGATTATTTGCCGCTCATAATGGCGGCGAGATCAGCACCACTCAAATTCGTCTTTTCGCTTAAGGCGGCAACGATTGCTGTGAGCGACTTTTGGCAAGCCATCATGAGATTGTAAACTTGTTCGACAACGTTTGTTTCGGCAAGCTGGTAATAATAGCAAGCAGCCTGGAAACTCTGGTAATCAGGGTCACTCCTGTAAAGTTCCATCGGGAGTTCTTTCATAACAGTGTCGAGATCGCAAGCAAAATTTTTGCGGATTAAAAAGTCCGACATGTGGCCCGCAATAGCAATGTGGGCGGCACCATCGAGCGAGCTCCCGGGCATGCGCGTGGTACTCGGTTTTTCCTTGGAATTGTTGATTCTGACGTAATCAATCTGGCGCTTGAACAGGAATGCGATTAGAGCGTGGCCCGCCTCGTGGCGGCAAAGTTTTTCAAATTCTTGTTCACCGAAAAATTCAATTAAGGTTTCGCGAGTTAATGTTTGTTCTGACATTTTTCAATCCACCTGTCTAAAAATTGCATCTGTTCATCGGTATGGAACCAATGTTCGCCGCCTTGCATAACCGTGAGCGACGCGCCCACTTTTTGAGCAAAGTCTTGCATCGTTTCGAGGTCGGTCAAATTGTCATTGGAGCCGTACAAAATGTGCGTCGGGATGTTCCACTTGATGGGATTTTCTCGCACGTAGCAAAGGTATTTCCAAGAAAGCGTCTCGCCGAAATTCGTCGCGATTTCACCTTTTTCGCGGAGTTCATCTTCGGAGACGTTAGCCCATTGCATCATATTGCAAATGAGCTTTTCCAAGTTCACCATCGGCGAAATGAAAAGCGCCTGCTTGATACGTTTTTCAGCCAATGCGTTCATCGAGAAGAACGCGCCGATGCTATTTGCGATAAGCACGACTTCGTCGTAGTTTGCGGCAACCGAGTCAAAATACGCCGAGAATTCCTGTTTGGCATCCCACGGGGTTTCAGCCTTGTAATCAAAACCGATGACATCATAATCCGGGAAAAGAGGCTTGTAATGATAGGCCTCGTCGGCGTTGCCGCCTTTCCCATGAATGTAAATAACGAGCTTTTTCATTGTATTTTCGCTTTTTTCGCCTAGAAAATACAAAAATCTACACCAATCGGCTAGAGATTGGGCTTCACTTTACCAAAGCAAGCAACTGTTCCTTGGTTACAAGGTTCAGTACCGAAAACGCCGTCATTTTACAGCCTAAATCCATAATCGACGCCCCAACATGATATATAGTTTCGTCAACGATGATAAATCTATCGTGAACATCACGCATCGTCTGCAATTCAACAGTTGGAAACTGGCGATTTATACGGTCAACTTCATCCTTCATCATACGCGTAATTCGAGCGGAGTAAATGATAGCATTGACCCCAACGGCACGTTTTGCAACAAGCGAAAGAGATGTGTCATTTGCAAACGGATCGATAATTATGATTTCTTTTTTCGCGGAGCGAACTAATTGCACCGCAAATTCATAACCGCTCCAACGTGCATTAGCAGGTATAACGCCTTCACTAGGAGGTAGATTTGCTTTGACAAAGAAGTCTACCTGCTTTTCAAGGTTAACGACACGAGAGTCTAAATTCTCAATTTTATTTTCTTGAGAAATCAATCGTTGATTAACACTATATCCCTTAAGCAAATGCTCCTTAAGAACTTGGTTCGCCCATCGACGAAATTCAATTCCTTTTTGAGTGTTTACACGAAATCCAACAGATATAATGAGATCCAAATTATAAAGCGCTACGGAACGTTTTACAACTCTATTACCTTCCTTTTGAACTAGTTCCAAAATGGAACTAGTTGACATTTCATCCAATTCATGAGATTCATAGATATTTTTCACATGTTTGGTGATTGCTTGGCGATGAACATCAAACAACTCCGCCATCTGCGCTTGTGTCAACCATACAGTTTCATTTTCTACGCGAACTTCAATGTGAAATTCACCGCCCTCCGGCTGATAAACAATAATTTCGTTTTTCTCACCATTATTGTTTTTGTTATTGATTAACGAAAAATTCTTCTTATTCATAATACCTCCAATCGCCTACAAGCTAAAAAGGCAACATAAAATTGTTCATGAATTAATATAGTCTTTTACGATGTCATATTGTGACATTATAGATTTTCACAAAAAAAATCCGCCCCTGCGGTCAAGCAGGAAGCGGATTTTTCAAGCGTCTAAGGCGACCCCGTCCCGGAACGGAGTCCGGGATGACAGCTGGGATGACATAACGCAGGCCCTTCGGCAGGCTCAGGGACCTTACCCTACGAAGATACGGCCGTTGCGGAACAGCTGCATCCACGGGCCATCTTCACCCCATTCTGCCGGGTGCCAAGAGTATTGGCAAGTGCGGAATACGCGTTCCGGGTGCGGCATCATCACGAGAGCGCGGCCATCTTCAGAGCAGAGGCCGTTGATGCCAAACGGAGAACCGTTCGGGTTGAGCGGATAGCGTTCGGTGTATTCGTGCTTGCCGTCGACATAGCGGAGAGCCACGAGACCCGTCTTGAGGCAGGCTTCGGCAGCTTCGCGGCTTGCGAATTCGGCACGACCTTCGCCGTGAGCAACAGCGATCGGGAGGACAGAACCTGCCATGCCCTTGAGAAGCACAGCCGGCGTATCTTCGACCTTCAAAGAGCAGTAGCGAGCTTCGAAGCGTTCGGAGATGTTCTGCACAAAGCGCGGCCAGTGCTTAGCGCCCGGAATCAAATCCTTGAGGTTCGAGACCATCTGGCAGCCGTTGCAAACGCCGAGCGTGAAGGTATCCTTGCGGTTGAAGTAAGCTTCGAATTCAGCGCGAGCCTTCGGGTTGAACAAGATGCTCTTGGCCCAGCCTTCGCCTGCACCGAGAACGTCACCGTAGCTAAAGCCACCGCAAGCGACGAGACCGTTGAAGTCCTTGAGGCTTACGCGACCGGAGAGAATGTCCGTCATGTGAACGTCGATGGATTCGAAGCCGGCCTTTGCAAATGCAGCAGCCATTTCGAGTTCGCCGTTGACGCCCTGTTCACGGAGAATAGCCATCTTCGGGCGGCTTGCGTAATCCTTGATGACCTTGGCGCTAGCAGCGAGATCGAAGGTGACCTTCGGCGTGATACCCGGATCGTCCTGTTCGAGCTTGAGTTTGTATTCACTTTCGGCACATTCCGGATTGTCGCGGAGGGCGGCAATGCGGCGAGTCGTATCGCTCCAGATTGCGCGGAGGTCAGAGAGGCCTTCGGCGTAGTCGCCAATCACAATGTTGTACGTATCGTTGAGCTTACCGATTTCAGAAACGGTATCGCCGAGACCGACAGCTTCGAAAGCAGCCTTCACAGCAGCGAGGTCTGCGTTTGCGACCTGGAGAACGGCACCGAGTTCTTCGTTAAACAAAGCGTCAATCACATTGCCCTTGAGAGCAGTAGCATCGAGCGTTACACCCACATGACCGGCAAATGCCATTTCGACAACAGTCGTGAAGAGGCCGCCATCGCTCTTGTCGTGGTAAGCCATAATCTTGCCATCGGCGTTGAGCTTCTGGATCGTTTCGAAGAAGGCGCGGAGTTCCTTAGCGGAATCGACATCCGGAGCCTTGTCGCCGAGGAGGTTGTAAACCTGAGCGGCAATGGATGCGCCCATGCGGTTCTTGCCACGAGCGAGGTCCACGAGCACAAGCGTCGTGTCCTTCTTCTGCAAGAGCTGCGGCGTGAGCGTCTTGCGAACGTCAGCGCACGGAGCAAAGGCACTAATCACAAGAGAAATCGGAGCAGTCACGCGGTGGCTACCCTTTTCATCCTGCCACACGGTGCTCATGCTCATGGAGTCCTTACCGACCGGAATCGTAATGCCAAGTTCCGGGCAGAGTTCCATACCGATGGACTTCACGGCTTCGTAAAGGTCTGCGCCATCGCCTTCGTAGTTCGGCGTAGCCATCCAGTTTGCGGACAAGTTTACGCGGCCCATATCCGGGACGCAAGCGGCAGCCATATTCGTGAGAGATTCTGCAACCGTCATGCGAGCTGCAGCTGCCGGAGAAATGAGAGCAATCGGAGCGCGTTCGCCCATACTCATGACTTCGCCTTCGTACGTGTCGAGCGTTGCACTGGTCACGGCGCAGTCAGCAACCGGCACCTGCCACGGACCAACCATCTGGTCACGGCAAATCATACCCGTCACGGAACGGTCACCAATGGAAATCAAGAACGTCTTATCTGCAACGGTCGGGTTAGCAAGCACGCGATGTGCAAGGTCCTTCACCGTCACACCAGCCGGCACAACCTGAGAAGAGAGCGGACGCTTCTGGGACTTTTCATTGCGAATCATGCGCGGCGGCTTACCGAGGAGCACGCCAAGCGGCATGTCAATCGGAGTCGTACCGAAGTGCTTGTCCGTAAGGGTCAAGTGCTTTTCAGGGATAGCCTCGCCCACAACTGCGTACGGGCAGCGTTCACGCTTACAGATAGCGTCGAACACATCGAGCTTGTCACCAGCAATCGCGATAACATAACGTTCCTGGGATTCGTTACTCCAGATTTCGAACGGGCTCATGCCCGGTTCGTCGTTCGGCACGTTGCGGAGTTCAAACTTACCGCCGAGGCCGCCATCGTTCACGAGTTCCGGGAAGGCGTTTGAAAGTCCACCTGCACCCACATCATGAATAAACGTAATCGGGTTTTCTTCGTTCATCGCCCAGCAGCGGTCGATGACTTCCTGGCAGCGGCGTTCCATTTCCGGGTTTTCACGCTGCACAGAAGCAAAGTCGAGAGATTCATTACCGGCACCGTTAGCAACAGAGCTAGCTGCACCGCCACCAAGACCGATCAACATGGCCGGACCACCAAGAACGATCAGGTGGTCACCCGGGTCAATGTGGCCCTTTTCAATGTGCTGGTGCTTGATGTTGCCCAAGCCCCCAGCAAGCATAATCGGCTTGTGGTAACCGCGAACTTCGGTACCCTTTTCAGAAGAAACTTCCTGTTCGAACGTACGGAAGTAACCGAGGATGTTCGGACGACCGTATTCGTTGTTGAACGCGGCACCGCCGAGCGGGCCTTCAATCATAATGTCAAGAGCAGATGCAATGCGGGACGGGCTTCCGAAGTCCTTTTCCCACGGCTGAACTGCACCCGGAAGCTTAAGGTTCGAAACGCTGAAGCCCGTAAGGCCAGCCTTCGGCTTGGAACCCTTACCCGTTGCACCTTCGTCACGGATTTCACCACCACTACCCGTAGCGGCACCCGGGAACGGAGAAATAGCCGTCGGATGGTTGTGGGTTTCGACCTTCATGAGGATGTAGACTTCTTCGTTGTGGAAGTCATACTTGTTGTTGCGCGGGTCAGCGTAGAAGCGGCCAGCCGTTGCACCCTTCATCACAGCGGCGTTATCCTTGTAAGCGCTGAAGATGTTGGAATTGTGGAGCTGGTAAGTGTTCTTGATCATCTGGAACAAGGACTTGTCCTGCTTCACGCCGTCGATGGTCCATTCGGCACCGAACACCTTGTGGCGGCAGTGTTCCGAGTTGGCCTGAGCGAACATGTAAAGTTCCACGTCGGTCGGGTTGCGCTTGAGTTCAGTGAAATTCTTGACGAGATAATCGATTTCGTCGGCGGAGAGGGCAAGACCCATTTCCTTGTCAGCCTTCACGAGAGCGTTGCGGCCTTCGGTAAGCACCGGAATCACATTGAGCGGACGCGGTTCTTCCTTGCTGAAGAGCACTTCGAGAGCGGCAGTATCAGCAAACACGGCCTGAGTCATGCGGTCGTGAATCTTGGCCGTAATCTTTTCACGGGCACCGGCGGGAGCGGCACCTTCGAACTTCACGTAGTAAGCAATGGCGCGTTCGATGCGCTTGATTGCCGGGAGGCCGCAAATGTGAGCGATATCGGTAGCCTTCGAGCTCCACGGGCTAATCGTACCCGGACGCGGGCAGACCACAAAGAGTTCACCTTCGAGCGCCTTGACTTCGCGCATCGGGCCGTAATGAAGGACCTTTTCGAGCGTTTCCTTTTCGGAAGCGGTCAGGTCGGCGGACAGATCCACCACATGGAGGAATTCGGCATACACAGATGCAACCGGAATCCCAGCGGCCTTAAAATCAGATGAAAGCTTTTGCAGACGGAAATCCGACAGAGCCGGAGTACCACGAAGAATGAGCATTTTGACCTCTTTTAGCCTAAATATTTACCGCCCCAAATATAGCAATTTAGGGGAAAGATTAAAGACTAGAAAGACGAAGACAAGAATGCAATGAAGGTGGCTAAAAAAGAGGTTTGAGGCAATCGAACAGACTTTTTTTTGCGTTTTTATGCTACTAAACATTCATTTTCAGCAATTTAGTAGCACGTTTTTTACTTTGTTCAATAGATTTTTGATAATGAAAGAGTGTCATATGCTATTAAATCAGCATTTCAACAATTTTAGTAGCATAATTACAGCGTTAATTCTGAAAAAAAGCGCCCAGATTGGTTAATTTATTCAAAAATTATGCTACTAAATTCGGATTTTTAAGCATTTAGTAGCACATTTTCGCATTTTGTCCACTTTCAGCGAGCGAAAAACGCTTTTTCAGCAAAAAAAGCTCCGCAAAATGCGGAGCCGTTTCATAAAATGAAAATAGAACTGTGTAAGGCGATTCCGGCATACTTCGACTGCGCTCAGCACAAGCTCCGGCCGGAATGACAATTCACAATTACAGTCTCTTGAGGACTGCGGCGGCGTGGTGGATGAAGCCTTCTTCATTAGCCACGACAGCGATTGCCTTTGCGTTCTTCTTGATAGCCTTTTCAGAGTACTTGATGATGCTCATGCGCTTGAGGAAGTCATAGACGCCGAGCGGGCTGAAGAAGCGACCCGTGCCGTTCGTGGGGAGCACGTGGTTCGGGCCTGCAAAGTAGTCGCCCACCGGTTCAGAAGACCACGGACCGATAAACACGGCACCCGCATTTTCGATCTGGGCTGCCATAGATTCAGCTTCGTCCGTCATGATTTCCATGTGTTCCGGAGCAATGGCGTTCGCAATCGCCACACCGTCGAACCAGTCCTTCACCACAAGGATGCGGCCGAAGTTATCGAGCACCTTCGTCAAAAGTTCCTTCTTCGGGGAGCTTTCAACCTGGATGTCCACACATTCGCTAATCATCTGTGCGGTTTCCATGTTGTCCGTAATGCAGATAGCGGCTTCAAAGCCAGAACCGTGTTCTGCCTGGCTCAAGAGGTCAGCAGCGACAAAGTCCGGATCGCAGGTGTTGTCTGCAAGCACGAGCACTTCGGACGGGCCTGCCACCATGTCGATATCGACAATGCCAAAAACTTCCTTCTTGGCGACTGCGGCAAAGACGTTACCCGGGCCCACAATCTTGTCGACACGTTCCACGACGACCTTGCCCTTGCCATCCTTCGCACCGTAAGCGAGCATACCGATAGCCTGAGCGCCACCGATGTGGTAAACTTCAGTAATGCCGAGTTCGCAAAGCACAAAAGCCACAGCGCGGTTGATTTCGCCCTTGATCGGAGTCACGACAACGATGTCCTTGACGCCAGCGACAATGGCCGGAACCGCATTCATAATGACGGTACTCGGATAAATGCCAGCACCACCCGGAACATAGAGACCCACGCGCTTCATCGGACGAATACGCTGACCGAGAACCACGCCGTCCTTGCCTTCCATGAGCCAAGAATCTTCCATCTGGTTCACGTGGAAATCACGAACATTCTTGATAGCCTGCTTCAATGCACGCTGCATTTCGGGCGGGCACTTGGCGGCAGACTTCTTGATTTCGGCTTCGGACACGCGGAGGTTCTTGCCTTTGAGACCATCGAACTTCTGAGCGTATTCAACAGCCTTGGCATAACCGCCGTTCTTGATGTCGGCGAGAATGTCCATGACCTTGTCGTGAATTTCCTTGCTCGGAGCAACTTCACGACCACAAATTCTGTCAATCTCTTGAGACTTCGGAGTGACTTTTACGATTTTCATTTTAACAGACCTTCTATTTTTAAAACTCTTAAACCCGGCGCGGTTCGGCAAATTGTCGCGGTTCAGCAAATTTACACGGACGCCACATCCAAATGCTTGTATGCATTCGGGATAACGTTGTCTTCAAGCAAAATCTTGTACGTAAGACCATCGACAAAAGCCGTCCAGCAGGCTTCAATGATGTTGCTCGAAACGCCGACCATGTTCCAGTAGCCGTGTTCATCACCAAACGTCGTCCACACGCGAACCGTCGCATCGGATGCCACATTGGAACCGAGCACGCGCACCTTGAAGTCGTCCAAGCGCACACTTTCCATGCACGGGAAGAACGGCAAAAGCGCCTTACGGAGAGCGGCATCAAGAGCGTTCACCGGACCGTCACCTTCGCTCACCTGATGACTAATCTTGTCGCCCACCTGGAGTTTGACCGTCGCCTGCGACACAGAAACACCCTGCGGCGTCTTGTCTTCAATCACGCGGTAGTTGAGCACTTTGAACGGTTCCTTGACCATTCCCAAGTGGCGATAGACCAAGAGCTTGAAGCTTGCTTCTGCACTGTCAAAATGCCAGCCAGCGTTTTCACGTTCCTTGATTTCCTTGAGGAGGCTTGCCACCACCGGATCCTTCTTATCGATGCCCGGCTTAATCGCCTTGAGCTTTTCGACAACGAGAGAACCACCGGCCTGGTCGCTTGTCACGAATACGCGGTCGTTGCCCACAGTATGCGGGTCGATATGTTCAAAGCTGCGGCTAACCTTCATGACGCCATCGATATGAGCGCCACCCTTATGGGCAAAGGCAGCATCACCCACATACGGAGCATGCACGTCGCTCGGCAAGTTCACAATCTGGTCGATGTTGCTGCTCAACTGGCGCAAGTGAGAGAGCTTCTTGGCAGCCGTAAAATCGCAGTCCATCTTGAACTTCAAATCGGCGGCAATCGTCGTGAGGTTTGCGTTACCACAGCGTTCACCGTAGCCATTCACCACGCCCTGCACCATCACGCAGCCCGCCTTCACAGCGTAAATCGAGTTTGCCACGGCAAGTCCACTGTCATTATGCACGTGGATGCCAAGCGGCGTCGAAATTCTAGCCTGAACCTTCTTTACGATTTCTTCGATTTCCCACGGCATCGTTCCGCCGTTCGTATCGCAAAGCACGATGCAATCGGCATGGCCAAGTTCGGCTGCCTTGAGCGTTTCGAGCGCGTATTCCGGATTAGCCTTATAGCCATCGAAGAAATGTTCCGCATCGTAAATCACCTCTTCGGAATGTTCCTTGAGGTATGCGACCGAAGACTCGATCATGTCGAGGTTTTCTTCGAGAGTCGTGCGGATAACGTCCGTTACATGCAAATCCCAGCTCTTGCCGAAAATCGTCTTGACCGGAGCTTCGGACTTGATGAGCGCCTGCAAAAGCGGGTCGTTCTCGGGCAAAATACCCGGACGGCGCGTGCTGCCAAATGCGGCAATCTTTGCATGTTTGAGCTTTACGTCCTTGATGAGCTTGAAAAATTCCTCATCGGTCGGATTGCTGGGATTCGGCCAACCGCCTTCAATATAGTCAAATCCAAAGTGGTCCAAAATTCGAGCGATCTGGACTTTATCAGCTAGGGAGAGACTTATTTTACGGTCTTGGTTACCGTCACGGAGCGTTGTATCGTATAAAAGGACTTTCATGTGAGTAAAAATAGAAATTTATAAAAATGGCGATGCCGGAATAAATCCGGCATGACAGCATAATGAGCTATGTCAGAACAGATCTGGCATGACAGCTTAATACGCGAAAAGCGACAAGTAGTCGTTACTCGCGATCGTCGAGGGGTTCGGCGTCTTCGGGTTCTTCAACAGTCCATTCGCGGATGTGCTTAGCAAGTTCAGTTGCTCCAGCGCGTTCCACCTCATCCGAAATCGCATTCAGCTCGGATGCATCGAGGCCCGGCAAATCGCGTTCGTAATGATTAACGTAGCTTTCGAGCAATTCGAACTTCTTGAGATTTGCAAGGAGCATCATCAAGCTCGTATCGCACTTGCCGCTATCGCGGTACTTGATGTGATCGAACAAAAGCTTATCGACGCTAGCGTCGTCCTTAAGCATGCAGAGTCTTGAAAGATTCATGACCTTCGGGTAGCATTCGTACAAACGCGTGGCGTACTTGAGGCAATCCGTCTTGCGGCCTTCGCGGTCAGCAATGGCAGCCTGCAAATCGAGGAACGCTTCTTCGTCTTCGGCACCCGGATCTTTCACATCACCGAGCCACTGCTTTGCCATGGAAATGTTGCCAGCGACAAAGTAAGAGTTTGCAATATCGATGAGCGTTGCATTGCTCTTGTCCGGATCCTTGTAAAGCGAAGCCTTCGCAAAGTTTTCGGTATCCTTGATGGCATCCGCCATGTCGCAAATCGCATCGAGAACGTCTTCGCGATTTTCAAGTTCCGTCGCATCAATCACGCTCAGGAGCTCTTCAATCAAAGCCTTTGCACGTTCCACCGGCATTACATCTTCAATCGAGAGGAACACGACTTCGCGACCTTCCCCACCCACGTGACGCACCGCCAAATCGTGGATCAGGTCCGCAATGTAATCCTTGTCGTCATAAGTCTTGGCGACTTCAATAAAGAACGTTCCGGCATCGTAGAACAAGTCGTTCCACGTATCCATTTCTTCGTCGTCTGCCTTGAAAGCCAAGAAATCGCAGCGAAGCGTCCAAGCCAAAAGTTCAAGCTGGAGCTTCACATCCTTGATTTTTTCAATATCATCAAGACCGTTCGCAATAGCCTCGTACAGTTCGTCCGGGCGGTGCAACAAACGGCTTTGTCCGTTCACAATTTCGCAAAGAGTCTTGCGAAGACGGTCTTCTTTACCACGAAAAGCCGCCTCAGCAGAAGGCGACTTCCAAAATTTTTTCTTTTTAGCCATGTTCTAAATGTAGAAATTACTCAGTCCAAGTAAAAGCCGGATAGCCACCAAACGTAGCCGAACCCGCCTTCCAAGCGCTGCCGGTTCCGTTCAAAGTGGCGATGAACGTTGCCGCCTTCATTTCATCAGTCGTAAAGCCTGTCGGGAGTTCCATGTTCATCTGGCTTGCTACAACGAGGCACGTTCCACCGACAGTCTTGTCATAATAGACATTAGACACGGTTACCGTCGAAGAAGCCTTACCTGCAACAGTACCCGAGACGTTGTTATCAGGGACCTTACCGGCATTGTAACCAATATCGACCTTAGATTCTCCATCGACAATACCCATAATTCCACCCATATTCGTGGCGGTACCTGAGACTTCAGCGATGTTGAAAACATTCGTGACCGTAGCGCCTTTCACGCTACCAAAGACACCACCTGCAGACAAAACTTTCTTCACGGTAACAACACCAGCATTAAAGACTTCGCTTAACACAGACTTGCTCGATGCTACAGCAATGACACCACCGACATTGCTCATGGCACTTTCATCAGCATTCACAGAACCATAGTTGCCAGCATGGTCCAGCTTTGTAGCAGAAAGCGTTGCCATTACACCGCCGACATCCTTTGTTCCCGAAACCTTGCCATAGTTAAACAAATCACGGACAAAGCCTTCACCTTCCGTCACGGAACCATCACTATTGACAGTCGTTGCAAAAGCGCCAGCAACACCACCGACCGTGGACTTACCAAAGACTTCGGCCTTATTCGTCAAATGGTCAAAAGCACCATCTTGCAAACGACCGACGACACCACCAACGGAATTTTCACCTTTCACGACACCCGAGACCACGACGTTAGCCACCGAAACATGAGAAGCTTCGCCAATCAAACCGCCAACGCGGTCCATACCGCTAACATCGATATCTTCGAGAACGCAATTATCGACAACAGAAGAATCCATCTTGCCAGCAAGGGCTCCTGCATAAGTACCCACCACCATTTTAGCACTCTTCAGAACAACATTCTTAACCACGGCACCGCGTGCAAGACCAAACAAGCCCTTATAACTAGCCGTATCGTTAATCGTCATCCCCGAGATGGTCTTGGAATCGCCATCAAAGGTTCCGCTAAAGGGGCGGTTGCCTAAACCATAAGCATTCTTTCCAAAAAGACCGATCGGCTCCCACGCTTCCGTAAGAGCAATATCAGCCGTTTGCTTGAAATACTTATCCTTGAAAGTCATTGAGGAATCGTTCACATAAAAAGCAAGCGCTTTCAGTTCCTGTTCATTCGAAATCTGATACGGGTTTTCAGCAGATCCATCACCTTGTGGCCAAATCAGGGAATAATCCCTTTCAATCGGTTTCAAATCATCATCGAGAATATTAGGAGGGGGTTCTGTTTTAGAGGTATCCTGCGGAGTCTCACTATGTGAAGAAGGTCTTACCGATGCAGCATCATCGCTGCAAGCAAACAGAAACATGGGCAAAGTAGCCACTGACAAAATTTTTGCAAAACGCATATTCAACCTCTTGTGAAGATTCCACGACTCCTCAGCTTAAATTAAATAAAAAAAGACCAGAACGTACGTCCTGGTCTAGTCTTTTTTTCATATTTCGCGAGATTTTCGAAATCTCAGCAATAAGC
The DNA here is from genome assembly GCF_900177805.1 of Fibrobacter sp. UWB13. Classification (NCBI taxonomy): domain Bacteria; kingdom Pseudomonadati; phylum Fibrobacterota; class Fibrobacteria; order Fibrobacterales; family Fibrobacteraceae; genus Fibrobacter; species Fibrobacter sp. UWB13. The sequence continues at coordinate 744,675 of NZ_FXAX01000001.1, forward strand.
CTTACTTGCCGTGATGTTCAGCGTGGTGTTCGCAACCGCAGCCGCCATTGCCATCGCAGTTTTCCTTATTGCCATGACCACCGCATTCGCATTCGTGATCACCATCGTGACCACCGCAGCAGCAGTGGTGTTCAAACGGCTTGAGGTCTTCTTCGGTAGCTTCGCGAACAGAGACAACTTCAATAGCAAAGTTGAGGTTCTTGCCAGCAAGTTCGTGGTTCGCATCGATAATAGCCGTCTTTTCGCCAACAGACTTGATGCGAATCTGCATCGGACCACCCGGAGTCTGGGCATAGAAAGCCATGCCTGCTTCGACCTTATCGACTCCCTGGAACACGTTCAGCGGAACTTCCTGAGTCATGCGTTCGTCGTATTCGCCGTAGCCTTCTGCCGGAATGACGACAACGTCAAACTTGTCGCCCACATCGTGACCGACCATAGCCTTTTCGAGACCCGGGACGATCATGCGCATGCCCTGGATGTACTGGAGCGGTTCGCGACCTTCAGAGGAATCGATAACCGCACCTTCATCGGACTTCAGGGTGTAGTGCATCTGGACGACTGTTTTTTCTGCAATTTTCATAAATATCCTTTAGAATCGCGAGCGAACCCGCGGTTGAATCTTGATGCCCAAATGTAGAAAAAAGAGGCTAAGCACTCAGCTGGCTTTCGCGGTATTCGCCACCGAAAGCATGACCGCTCACAGAGAGGATCGGCGGGAACTGGATGCGCTTTGCCAAAGCAAGTCCCTTGAACCTGCGATACCAAAGACGCATGTCTTCAATAACCGCTTCGACTGTCGGCAAATGAGCCTTGAAGTAAGCTGCATCCACACCGAGCGATTCGCAAATCATTCCTTCCATCGCAAGCTTTTCGGTAAATTCAAGGCTCACACCCTTTTCCACCCACATCGCAAAGAGCTTGTCGTGGTACGGGTAAAGAATCGGGTCACCCTTGCCTTCGTCGACGTTCATCGCTTCGGAAAGTTCAGCACTCGCCGGAATATCGATCGATGCAGTCGGGATAATTTCCTTGTCACGGTTGATGTAGCGAGCCAAAGCATAGACCTGAGTTTTCCACAAGTCACCAAGAGCGCACATTACACCGCAAGTATCGCCATACAGCGTGCAGTAGCCGACCATCGCTTCACTCTTGTTGCCATTGCAAGTCACGCCTGCGCCGACCACAGATGCAACCGTTGAAAGGATCGATGCGGAACGCGTCCTCGCCTGCAAGTTCTCGTGGTTGATTCCAGCGACTTTCATCACAGTATCGTTACGCACAAAAGAGCAACGTTCCAGCGTATGGCAAACAGATTCGATAATGTCCGAAATCGGAGCAACCATGTACGGCGTTCCGAGATTTTCTGCCAAGTCACGAGCGGCATTCTTTGTCGTATCGGAATTGAAGCGTGTGGGCATGTTCACGAGGTAAACATTCTCAGGTCCAATCGCTTCGGCATAAAGAGCTGCCGAAACCGCGCTATCGATACCGCCACTTGCGCCAATGACCATACGCGAGATATGGAACATCTTCAAGTTTTCGCGAATCATGAACACAAGCGCATCGTGAATCTCTGCAATTTCACTCGGATAAGGTTTCGCCGATTCTACATCAGCTTGCACCAGTCCATCGTTAAATTCGACAACAGCATCCGCTTCGCTAAAGAGTGGCATTTCAAAAACGATTTTGCCATCGCAGTCAAACACGCGGCTACCGCCAGCAAGAGCGTAAATGTTCTTACCGGTATTGTCAGTTCCAACGCCGTTCACACAAACGATCGGCATTGCACTGTCTTTTGCCAAATGAGAAAATTCCCTATTTTCTTCTTCACGGCGACCGACCGTATAAAAGTCTCTACCATGAGTCACATGGGCAATACCATGAAGCGGAGAATCATCAAGAGCGTCCCCACTTAAAAAGAACGGCATCGTTCCTGCATACTTGCGGATTTCAGCCCAATCCACAGGGAGAGCCCTATTCGTCGGTCCAGTCAAAGCATAACGCGGGAAGACAATGCAATCGGCATCTGCTGCACGAGCACGGTCCAGTGCGGATTTCATTGTTTGCATATTTGCCTGCACATTGCCCGGCAAAATCTTCATCTGCGCTATATAGAGTTTCATGATTTAATTCCTTTGACAAAGAAAATAAAAAAAATACACCGCCCATGAGCGATGCATTTTTTGAAAGACGCGTCCTAAAACCTATTCGTACTGCGGAGCATCGAAAGAGGTCGGAATCTTAGGCGTATCCGTGCCATTATGGATGAACGAGAATCCGCTAATCTTGTTGGTTGCTTTATCGATCGGTCCCGTCTGGAGCTGTCCATGAATATTTGTACACCTATCCAGATTCAAGCAGCTTCTGTTACGCAGTATCATTTGATAACCATAAATGTCCCAGAAACCAGACTTGAGTTCTACATTTTTGTTGCCTTCAAAAGCGGCAATTTCAAATGTACCATCCTCTTTTAGCGAAAATTCCCATTCGATTCCATCTTTTGTCGCCTGCCATTCACCGACAAAATCGCTAGCCTTTTCGTATTCATATTCGGTAGCTTCAACCTTGCAGTTCATTGCCTTACCATCCGAGAGAGCAATAGTGTTATCCGTTCCAACAGAATAAGCATACATGGTATGAGCTGTTTTGCTAAAGTAAGCAGGACGCATCAGCAACGTACTGCGCTGGATATCATAGTGACCACCAACCCAGTAAGCAAGTTTTTCACCTGCAGAAACGTCAACAATATACGAATTGTCAAAGAACGTAAATGTTCTCGTCGTATCGCCATCAGTGCATTCGTAAATTTTGTTCTGAATGTCGGCAGCCTTGGAGACTTTACCCTTCTGAACCGCGACACTAGCCTTTACAGCTTCGCTATATTCTTCAGAATCATTGAGTGCATACTTGACCTTTTCATCCTTATCAACAATGAACGAAAGCTTTAGTCCCTTTTCAACTTCTTCCTTGATCTTTTTAGCACCGTCCGTATCGGCATACTGCATACCGGTATTTTCATCGGTAAACGTCACCACGCCATTTGCAAAATCCGTATAAGTTACTACCCACAATTCATCAGGAATGCGGAGTGCCACAACGCCTTTTTTGCTACCGGTAGAAAGGTAAACCGTCTGATCAAAAATCTTGAATTCATAGTTCTTTTCGAGGTCTTCAAGCTTTGCTGTACGAGCACCTTCTGGAACATCAACAGAAGAAGACGAAGACTCCGGAGCTACACTACTCGAAGAGCTTTTTGCATCCTTGCCCTTGCTTGATGATGAATTCTTGTCGTTCTTTTGAGAAGAAGAAGACTTTGCATCATCCTTCGAATCTGAAGACTTTTTGTCATCATCTTTTGAATCCGAGGATTTTTTATCATCATCCTTAGAATCAGAAGATTTCTTATCATCGGATTTCGACGAAGAAGACTTTTCATCGCATTCATCAGAATCGCAATCATCCTCTTCAGAAGAAGAGGAAATTTCATCCTTGTCATTTACCGGAGACAAAGGGGCTTCATCTTCACCGCAAGCCGCAAAAAGGAATGCAGAAGAAACCAAAAGGGCAAGTAATTTTTTCTTATTCATGTTATGTAATATAAATTATTTAGTCCAATTTAGACCAATAAATGTTTACAATTTATACAGAAAAAGGGCAGAAAACGCCCCAAAGCGCCTTGTTTTAGAAGAAAACGTATTATATGGAAAAGCCCGAATTACTAGAAAGGGCAGCCCGGATGGTAGTCGAGATCTCGTTCAGCCTCATCAATGGACGGGGCTGCATCGTACAGAAATCCCGCCAAAGCCTGCTCGGCAGACACGCGCTTGCCACCAATCCAGTTTTTCAAGACAGCAAGGCGCTTCGATATCCACCACGGGAGCGGAACCATCAGGTGGTGTATCCCGGCGTCGGTCAGCACATGCTTAGCCATTTCCGCCATCGTCATTACCGTTGAACCCGCAAGGGCGTAGGTCTTTCCCACGGCACTTTTCATAAGTCCCGCCACGGCAATTCCCTTGACCAAGTCCACGCTGCGGACCGGGCGTTTTAAGCACATGCCGCCACCCGGCATAAAATAGACTGGGAAACGCTTTACGTAATCGCGGAACATGTTGAACTCCACACCGCCCCCATCGCCAATCACAAGCGTCGGACGCACAATCGTCCAGTCGAGTCCAGAAGCCTGCACCAAAGCCTCGCCCTTCTTTTTGCTTTCGCCATACGGCGTGAGTATCGGGTATGTCACCGAAATACTTGAAACATAGAGGAAACGGCGGACGCCTGCAAGCTTGCTAGCTTCGAGCACATTTCGCGTGCCATCCGTATTTACGTGTTCAAAAGCACCGCGTTTTGTAGATAAAAGAATTGCCGCCAAGTGATAGACGACATCGACGTTTTCAAACGCATCTCGGATAGAATCTAAATCGGTCACATCGCCATAACGGACGTCCACCTCGCTCGGTAAGGACTTCGCCAAAGAATCGCCCGGAAGCGTCAAGACGCGGACACACACTCCCCGTGCTATTAGTTCCCGGCACAACGCCTTCCCTACGACGCCGGCGCCACCCGTTAAAAGAGCAATCATGCTAGGCTTCCAGCATATAACGGATATCTTGAACGCGCCTTGCGAGGGACGCATCCGTTTCCATCTGCTTTTTCAGGGAATTAATGGCGGCGATTACAGTGGCATAGTCCCTGCAGAACATCGCACCGATATTCTGGAGCGAATCGGTCGTAAGTTCGCGGCAAAGGAACATCGCCACCTTGCGGGGCATAGAAATCGCGGCAGACTGGCGCTTGGACGAGAGTTCACAGACCTCGACACGGTAATCCATAGCTACCGCTTCAATAATGTTCTTGGCAGTGAGTTCCACATGGCCGCTATGTTCCGACGGAGCCACGAGGCGCTTCACGCCATTCAAGTTCAAATCTGCCTTGCAGAACATGTTCATCGCACCGAGGAAGTTCAAGAGACCTTCAATCAGGCGCACGTTCTTGCGCGGCGGCATCGAGAGGTAACGGCAAATTTCTTCGCGGTCAGCCTTTGCAAACGGCAAGTCCTCGGACTTCTTGCTAATCAAGTTCATACGGGTTGCAAGGTCCGGTTCGTCAATGCCCACAGCCACACAGGAGGCAAGCGGAGCAAGGAGCTTCTTGGAAATGCTCGGAATCGAAGATCTGGATAAACCACGAGATTCATTATCCGTATCGACAACCTTAAACAGGTTCGGATGGCGGTCGCAAGAAATCACGACCTGCTTGCCTTCAGCGCGCAAATGCTTAATCAAAATAGCAAGGCGGTCCTGCGTCCAGAGGCCTTTTTCCAAAAGCTGCACATCGTCGAGCAAAAGCACATCGCAAAGTTCATAGCGTTCGCGGAACTTCTGCGCAAGCTCGCGCACATTGCCCGTCTTGTTGTGGAGTGCAGACGCCATAGCCGTTGCATCACGCAAAAAGTCATAAGCGTGGCAATAGACAATGGATGCTTCCGGGCGGCTCTTCTGGATTTTTGCGGCAATGGACTGCAGCAAGTGCGTCTTGCCAAGGCCGCTTTCGCCATAGACAAAAAGCGGATTCAAAGCCGGGTCACCCGGATTTTCGGCAACCGCCTGGCAAGCGCGGAAAGCCGTAGAATTGCACTCCCCTTCGACAAAGTTTTCAAAAGTATAGCGGGCATAAAGAGCCAAAGGCTGCTTCGGGCGCTTAACCTCGGCCTTCTTTTTCTCTGGACGCGGAATAACAGGCATCGTGAGCTTGATTTCGGGAATCGGGTCCGAAGGAGCAATCTGACGGATGCGATAATCAACAAATTCACTACCAAATACAGCCGTAAAGGACTTGCGCAACAAATCGCCATAATGGGAATTCACCCAGTTCTCGCGAAGCTCGTCAGGAACAGTGAGCAAGGCATAACCATTGCACATTCCCTCATAACCAAGAGCGTCGAGAATTACGGCACCAAAAAAGTCCTTGCATTCCGAACGCACGCGGTCGAGCACCTGTTGCCAGGGCGACTCTGCAATATCCAACAAAGAAACAGTATTATCCACGATCTAAAAAACCAATCCAAAGTATAAAAGAGCAAGCAAAAAATAAGAAAGGAATTTTAAAGGAAAAGCACCCCGAACGAAAAAAATTTGAAAAGCGTGTTTTTGGTTCAAAAAAGGCAAAAAATTTTTAGAAACATTTTTTATCACCCTTTTTCCAATTTACACCACCCTTACGAACGTATGAGTGACAAAATTATCACTTACTATCAGCACAACTTATCAACAGGTATTTTTTTCAACATCCCTTGACAAGATTTTCCTTACTTAAAACATACAAATTCTTATACAATTGGCGAAATTTGCTCAAAAACGCCAATTTTCAACATTATAAAAAAATGTAACTTGGTGAAAATCAACAAGTTACATGCAGTAATTAGTTATTGAATTTTTGGTTATTAGTCAATAGTCATTAGTCAGTAGTTTTTTTGCTAATGACCTAATTAATTCTAGACGTTTTGCGACTCGTTGCTTGGAGTGGACTGAGGCTCGGTCTTATTTTCACCGAGCTTTTCTTGCAAGTGATCAATCCGGTTTTCAAGCAACTTTTCGATTTCTGGGAGCAAGCGGTCCTTGACCCTATCCAGATAAAGACACTGCAGCTGGATCATGCGATTGCGATGGCGACCAGCAAATTCCTGAATCCAGTGGCTCACGGCCTGCTGGCGGTCCTGGATTTTGTCATGCAAAGAACGCTGGATGAAAGTTCTCTGAACTTCCATATAGCGCTGCATATTGAACGGCATGCGGTAAGTACGAATAAACTGCTTCAACAACACCAACAAGCAAAGATGATCATTGCATTGATGATCGTGAATGAACTGCCGTAACTCTTCCAGATGTTTCTGGAAGAACGGCACAATCGCTTTATCATCAATCTGATAAAGTTCAAGTTCATCCTGTTCTTTTGTCGCTTTATCGACTGCCATGTTCCAAATCTATTTTTTTATGGTATATTATGAATTTGCACGTTTCACAAGAAAGCCAAATTTGGAGTTTTTTTCGCTATTTAAGGTGTTTTTTCCTAGGAAAACGCGTCCTTCCGTTCCCGGATTTAACCGATCTGCGGCAGCGCCGCGGAAATCCAGCATTTCCTCGACTTCGCACTTCTGCATGCCATCAGGAGTCATGAGTTCCAACGTATCATCCATAGAGAAAGGATTTTTCACGTTCACGAGGCATGCCCCCGTAGCTTCATCAAAATCCTTAATCTGGGCAGCAACGCAGCCACCAGCGGCATCCACATGCGTCGCTTCATAGTTCTGCGGCAACGGTCCACGCAAGAATCCAGGCATAAAGCCTCGCCCATCAACAAAGGTTATCGCACGGCGGCTTTCTTCGGGCACGGGCATTCCTTCTGCAACGGCGTCAATAGCCATGCGATAAGCGCGCACGACCTGGCTCAAGTAATACACAGAACGCGTACGGCCTTCAATCTTGAACGAATCAAGCCCACCCGCCACGAGTTCCGGAATCACATCCAGAGCGCAAAGGTCGCGGCTACTCATAAAGTAGGTGCCCCACGTATCTTCGTCGAGCGCAATCGGGTCAAGTTCCGGGCGATCGGTACGCTGGAGCGCAAACGAACCCTCATGTTCGCGATAGTCCTCGACCTGAGGACCGGAGTTCGCATATAAGCGATAAGGCATGCGGCAACTGTTATCGCAAGCGCCCTGGTTGGCATCGCGATGCGTTACCCAGTTCGAAAGCATGCAACGGCCAGACATAGCCATACAAACGGCACCATGAACGAACACTTCAAGTTCAAGGTCTGGAACTTGTTTCTTTATCTCCAAAATTTCAGACAGGCGAAGTTCACGGCTCAAGATGATACGACGAACGCCCAGATTTTTCCAGAACGAAGCTGCAAGATAGTTTGTCGTATTCGCCTGCACAGACAAGTGAACTTCGGTTTCAGGATGTTCTTTCAAAAGCCAGCCCACAAAGCCAGGGTCAGCCACAATCAAGGCATCCGGTTTAAGTTCCAAAGCAGCATTCAAAGCTCTCTGGAACGATTCCACCTTCACGTTTCGCGGAATCACGTTACTCGTGAGGTAGAACTTCTTGCCATGTTCATGCGCATAGGCAATGCCTTCGGCAAGGTCATCGAGATTTTTGAAACCGTTTTCGCGAGCACGCAGCGAGAACGCCGGCTGCCCAGCATAAACAGCATCTGCACCATAGGCAAATGCATACTTCATTCGTACAAGGTCACCCGCAGGTGCTAAAAGTTCTGGCTTTTTCATACACTCTACCACTTGAATCCAGCGCGGATATACGCTTTTTTATCATCAATCAACGTCAGTTCACCCAAGAACGAGAAGCGCAAGCCTTCATAGCAAATCGCAGGAGACAGCATATACTGAAGTTTGGCACCATCGAGGAACTTCTTGGGAATTTTTAAATGATTCTTTGGTGTCGTATCGTTCACAGCGCTACCATAATCCGTTCCCTTCCAGAACCACGTCTGGCGAACAGAAGCAAAGATATGTCCATCCAAACGCGCAAAGACATTCCAGTCAATCGTTCTGCTGTTCGGACCACCCTGGTTACCCAACGGGAATCCGAGATGCGCCACTTGAGCAGTATTCTTTTCAAAGTGCGTGTACACATAAGGTTCTACACGGGCGTATTCAAAAATCGTACCCGCTTCAATCTTGTGTCCTTTGTAATAAAAATCATGACCCGCCTGGAAACCCGCCATCCAAGCCCATTTCGCTTCAATGTTGTCATTACGGATCAAGCTAATCGGGGATTCCATATCATCCAGGAAAAATTCCGTATAAAGGCGCACCGCATTAAACAAGCGGTAGTTGAAGTCAAAAGAAATGGATCCGTTATTGCTGTTTTCAGAATAATTCCCCTTTTCCATAAACAGCGGTGCGGTCGGAATAAAAAGCCATGGTTTCATATTGTCGTAAAGCACCTGGAGTTCGCTGATACCAAACGTTGCATTCCCTACAGCAAGTTCATAGCGATGACCAAAAAGATTTCGCGTAGTCTTGTTCGACATGCTCATGCTGTTATTGTAAATGCGCAAGTCCGCATAAAAACTCATCACGCGGAGAGGGCCAATCATCATGTCGAGGCTCAACATATTATACGGAAGCGCAAACTGGTTCAAGGACAAGTTATTGTAGTAGCCCGGGCCCCAGTGCATCACGTCTCGGCCAAAGTCCAAACGCAACCAGTCATAGTTAAAAGCAAAATGTGTACGGTAACGGGCATAGCTTGTGTATTCCACACCGGAATTATTTTCTTCGTGCTGAACTTCCAAAAATTCACCATCAAAAGATTTCGGAGACTTGGCGGAATGCCCTTCGCTATAAATTCGGGCATCCAAGAAGAAGTCCACAGAATCCACAAAGCCGCGCAAGTAAATACCGCCATCAACGCCCGGCCAAATCGTATCACCAATGGATTTATTAGAAACACGATAATCACGCCCTGTCCAAACCTGGTCGCCGAGTGATTCTCCACTACGATAATCAATGCCGCCAATAATACTAGCCGCAATAGCAATTCTCGGAATCGTATCTTTAACAGAAAGCCCATTCCCTAAAATCCCCGCTCCATGAACATTATCAAAATAGAGAAGAGCGTTGCTTTCCGTTTTCGTGAAATTCTTGCGGAATGTCGTATCCCTGCGCGGATAAGTAAAATACTGGAGGTTGTTTCCTGTCGTCTGTCGATGGTATTCGAACAACATCGGAGCGGTTTCCAGATTACGCAAGTTACGAGAATGTTCCGGTTCAATAACCGGGGATGCAGCAAAAGATTCGCTTACGCCCGCAACCAGTAAAAAACAAGACAAAAAGGGGAATATTTTCTTTAAAAGCATTTTCCAAATTTAGCATTTTCGCTCGCCGGATTCGCCAAAAATGGAAAATTTGAGCCCTTTCGTTCCGTACGGAACTTTTTGTTCCGCTTAAAATTTCAATGTCCGTAAAAAAGAACAATACACACATTTAAAAGCGATTTCATCTAATATAAGTTTTAAGAAAATGTTGAATGGGAGATATTCTATGAATAAAAAATTTCTGACCATGGGCTGTATTTCGAGCCTTTCATTAGCAATGTACTCCGGCTGCTCGGACTCGACTTCGGCTGTAGATTTTTACAACGTCACCGAAGAAATCGCCTCCAGCGATAGCCAGGAAACGGGTTCTCTGGAAAATCCAACAAGTAGCGCAGGAAACGAAATCAGCAGTGCAACTAGTAGCGCCACAAATTCGGGCAACGTTACAGTTTCTAGCAGTTCTGAAATTGTTCCGACAAGTAGCGCCATCAACGCAAGTAGTGCAAGCAACGGCACAAGCAGCGCCGTAATCGCATCTTCAAGCAGCGTTGCCCCGGCCGTCAATTCAAGCAGCTCGACGATACCGACCGTACAGAGTTCCTCTAGCGTTCCTGTTGCACAAAGCTCTTCGAGCGCTCCTGTTACGCAAAGTTCCTCCAGCACTCAGCCTGAACAGGTTAGTGGCAACACCGGGGAACGCCCTGTAATCACTTACGCCGCAAGTGGCGCAACGGTCGCCAATACAAATAACTGCGTCACCGCTACGGGCGGTACAGTTACCATTACTTGCGGCGGCGAATACGACTTTAGCGGTTCTTACAGCGGTAGCGATGCCCAGATTCTCGTGAACACAGCCAAAACGGACTCCTCAGTTTACTTGAACATGAAGGGCCTCACGCTCACAAACACCGCGGACGCCCCGATTTACGTGCAAAAAGCAAGCAAGACTTTTGTCGTTGCCAAAAACGGCACGACCAACACGTTCACGGACGGTTCTTCGCGCACCAAGACTTACAACTACACCAATGACTCCGGCGAAGCCAAGACCGATACGACGGGCGCTTGCATTTACGCCAAGGATGACCTGACCATCAAAGGCGAAGGTACGCTTATCGTCAAGGCCAACTACAACAACGGTATCCATACCAGCAACGACTTGAAAGTGAAAAACGGCCTCATCACCGTGAACGCCAAGAATAACGGCCTCAAGGGTAAAGGCTCCGTCGAAATCAGCGGCGGTACAATCAATATCACCACGACCGAAGGCGACGGCATCAAGAGCGATACCGAGGACGCAACTGATTTGGCAAACGGCAAGGGTTCCATCGAAATCACAGGTGGTACAATCACCGTCACATCCGCTTTTGACGGCATCACGGCAGCTAACGCCGTTGTCATTGCCAATGGCGAATCTGCATCCCCGAGCATCAAGGTTACAGCTGGCGGCGGCCAAAACTGCCTCAGCCTCACCTCCTCTGGTAATGGAGGCGGATTCGGCGGCGGATTCCCAGGCGGCATGGGTGGAAGCTCCTGCTCCCCGAGCGAAAGCATGAAGGGCATCAAGGGCGATTCAAGCATAACCATCAGCGGTGGCGTTATTGACATCAACAGCCGTGATGATGGTCTCCACAGCAGTGGCACGATTACTCTCAGCGGCGGCACAATGACCATCGCTACAGACGACGACGGTGTTCACGCCGAAAAAGCACTCTACGTCAAGGACAACGCCAACGTGAGCGTGACCATCGCCTACGAAGGTATGGAATCTCCGGACATGAACTTTGAAGGCGGCATCACAAGCGTGATCACCACGGACGACGGCTGGAATGCAGCCGGCGGCACAAGCACGACCTCCACAGGCAACACAGGTCGCGGCGGCTGGGGCGGAGCAGGCGGAGGCATGGGCGGTAGCACAGGTTCGCTCAAGGTCACAGGCGGTTACCACTACATCTACGTCGGCACAGGCGACACAGACGGCATTGACAGCAATGGCGGCATCAGCATCACCGGCGGTGTCATCATCGTGGAATGCCGCATGAACGGCGGCATGGGCGGTATGGTCGATTCGGACGGAACGACATCGATTACAGGCGGCAAGTTGCTCGGATTCGGCACAAACAATTCCGAAGAAGGTACGCAGTACAGCGTTAGCTTCTCGACCAGCAATTACTACGGCTCTTCGGACATTGCATTCAAACCGAGCTTCTCGGGCAGCAAGATGGTCTCTAGCGTAGGTAAGCCGGGCGTCGTGAGCAGCGTGAGCGGCATGACCAAGACCTGCTTTGGGAACAGCACCGATCGCTGCGTTTATACGAAGTAGTGCGGCATAGCCGCAGTTACTAGTCAATAGTCATTAGTTACTAGAAAGGCGAGCAATTATGCTCGCCTTTTTCAAATTCAAAAATCGTAAATTTATTGCAGGAGCATTCTGTTTACTGCCTACCGCCTACTGTCTACTAATTACATCCAGCCGCGATCAGATGTACCAGAAATACCACGAATCTTAAGATCAAAGTCATCGCGGTTCGTGGCAGCGTTCATTGCCGTTTCAAGCGAAATCTGCTCGTTTTGGTAAAGTTCCAAAAGTGCCTGGTCGAACGTTTGGCTATGGTATTGAATGTGGCCTTCGGCAACAGCCTGTTCCACCATGTCAATCTTGTTTTTGTCCTGGATGTATTCCTTGATAGCGCCCGTATTCACGAGAATTTCGGCAGCCGGGACTCGCCCCTTGCCATCCTTCGTCGGCAAAAGACGGAGCGAAATAATGCCTGCCAAGACTTCCGCAAGCAAAAGACGCACTTCATCATGCTGGTGCGGCGGATACATCGAAAGCACACGGTGAATCGTTTCCACAGCATTCGTCGTATGGATGGTCGCAAAGACCATGTGGCCCGTATCAGCAGCGGTTAATGCAATCTGCATTGTTTCAAGGTCACGAATTTCGCCCACGAGGAGCACATCCGGGTCCTGACGGAGCGCTGCACGGAGCGCATTCGCATAAGAAAGCGTATCCACGCCGATTTCACGCTGCGAGATAATCGCGACATTATCTTTATAAAGATATTCGATCGGGTCTTCAACCGTAATGACGTTCACAGATTCTTTCTGATTGATATAGTCAATCATTGAAGCAAGCGTCGTAGACTTACCAGAACCCGTCGTACCCGTCACAAGCACAAGACCGCGCTTAGTCAAAGCCAAGTCACGAATCACTTCGGGCAAGTGCAAATCTTCGAAAGCAGGAATCACAGCCTTGATATGACGAATCACAACAGCAATTGTACCACGCTGACGGAACACGTTCACACGGAAGCGTCCCATATCACGGGCGCCCACAGCAAAGTCGCATTCCTTATTAGCCTCAAAACGCTGCTTCTGATCGCGGTTCATGATATCATCCAAGAAGGAATCCATCATAGCGCTATCGATGCGCACATCAAAAAGTCTTTGCAATGCACCATTGATACGGTAAACCGGCGGAACGCCAACTCGTAAATGCAAGTCAGACGCCTTGCGGTTTACCATCTCGCGCAAGAGCTGTTCTATGCGAAGTTCAGCCATATCAGCCTTCTCCAAACTTTTCGCGGCAAAGCTTTTCGACTTCTTCCAGGCGAGCCTTTATTTCGGCATCATCCGGATTTTTCTTGGCGAGGTCCGAATAAATTTCAAGAGCTTTATTGTAAACGCCCTGTTCCATATAAATGTCAGCAAGCGTACGCGTATTCAGACTATCGTCCAAATCAACAGCGCCACGAGAAAGCGGAGCTTCGGCATTTTCAACAAGACTTGCTGCCACTTCATCATCGGAATCGCCGGACATCAGGTAATCGACACCATTATTGTTCGGTTCATCCGATTCTGGCAAAGAGTCGTCTTCGTCAAAGAGACCCTTGAAGGCATTGGAAACTTCAGTGTCAATGGAATCAAGTTCGGCAGACGGAGCCGGTTCTTCAGCGACTGGTTCAGCAGATTCAGGTTCTGCTACCGGTTCTTCAAGTTTTTCTGCAACGGGTTCTTCTGCAGCAACGGATTTTTCGGACTTTTCTTCCGGCAAATCCAAATCTTCGTCTTTACCGAAAATGCTATCGAAAGAGTCGCCAACGCTATCCTTTACAGAGGCTTCTTCAATTTCAGCACCCGTGGCTTCCTGGCTTTCATCACCAAAGAGGGCATCAAAAGCACCATCCACTTCTTCTGCTGCAGTATCTTCTTCAGCAGTTTCCGTAGCAGGAGCAGCAGCCTCATTTACCGGTTCTTCAAGCTTTTCTGCAACAGGCTCTTCTGCAGCAACGGGTTCTTCCAAAATTTCTTCAGCGGTGGGTTCTTCAAGCGATTCAGAAACAGGAGCTTCAGTAGATTCTTTAGCAGCCGGAGTTTCTTCGTCCAAGTTCAGGACAAATTCATCGCCTTCTTTCAGCAAGTCTTCTTCATCCGAGAAATCCATATGGGATGTCGGAACAAGACCTTCTGCCGGAGCAATATTTTCAGCAGATTCAGACGGAACAAATTCCGGAGCCTTTTCAAGAGCAGTTTCGGTTTCTGCCGGAGTTTCTGCAACAGCCTCAGCGCTATTTTCAGCTTCTGCCGGAGCTTCATCGTCCAAGCTAAAGTCTGCATCAGCGGACTTTTCGAACAAGCTACCAAAAGAATCTTCATCTGATTTTTCTTCGGCAGCCGGAGTTTCTGCAACGGGCTCAGCAGTATTTTCTGCTTCTGCCGGAGTCTCATCATTCAGGCTAAAATCAGCATCTGCGGATTTTTCGAACAAGCTTCCAAAAGAATCTTCATCAGATTTTTCTTCAGCAGCCGGTTCATCCAAAGTCAATTCAGAGTTATCTTCTGTTTCAGCAGACTTTTCAAACAAGTTATCGAAGGAATCTTCAACGGATTCTTCAAGAGGCTTTTCTTCAGTTTTCTCGGTAGATTCCGTTGTTTCTGCAGCCGGTTCAACGTCTTCTTCCAGTGCGATTTCAGCTTCAGAATCAGAGTTGTCAGAAGATTCCGCAGTAGCATTTTCTTCGGGAAGTTCATCTTCACCAAGAAGTGAAGAGAATGCATCGTCTACATTCGTCGTAGATTCTTCAGACTTAACATCTTCAGACTTCGGAGTTTCATCTAAATCAAGAAGATTGGCTTCGCCAGCATCTTCTTCATCCGAGAAGTCCATATGCGTCGAAGGAATACCACTATCAGAAGAACCAATTAGGTTTTCTTCATCTGTCGGTTCTTCATCAGGTGCACCGAGATCTTCGGCAACGGATTCAGCAACCTGTTCTGCAGGCTGTTCTTCTGCGGATTGCTCCACAGGTTGTTCCGCAACAGGAGCTTCTTCCGGCAGTTCATCATCACCAAGGAGCGAAGAGAATGCGTCATCGATGTTCGTCGATTTTTCATCCGCCTCTTGCGGTTCGTCCAAACTGTCAAGACTGAATTCATCATCAGACTTTTCTTCAGCAACATCTTCGGACTTCGGTTCTTCCACCACATCGAGTTTTTCTTCTTCATCCGAGAAGTGCGAGAACAGAGACGATGTCGCAGATTCAGTTTTTTCACCAGACTCCGCCACATCAAGATCGTCATCACCGCCCAAGATTCCAGAAATAGCAGAAGAAACTTCGGACGAATTCAGCACATGACCGCTAAAGTCCGGAATTTCAGTACCATCGGGATTCCTTGCAATTTCATCCGAAGCAAAGTTCAGAGAATTGCGCAAGTCATCCATCGAGGCATTGTCTTCTTCGTCTGTATTCGGGAGAGACGCAGCGAGGTTTGCAAAGATGTTGTCTTCACCACCCTCTGCATTTTCAGCATCATCGGAAACATCCATCGTGAACGAGCTATCGTCCATCGGCGGAGCAACAAGCGTCTGGTCCTCTTCAGGCAGAACGTCGTATTCATCTTTCCAGAACGGATCGAGCGGGTCCATATCATGGACACGACGGAAACAAGCATTACGCTCAACTTCCTTGCCTAGCTTATCGTAGGATTCACCCATCCGCTTATGGGCAGAAAGGCAGAACGGATCCTTTGCAAGCACCTTCTTGTATTCTGTAATACTACCGGCAAAATCCTGCTGACCTGCTAATATTCTAGCACGAACCAACATAGCGGGTACATCGGACGGCAATGCGGCAAGTGCGGCATCCACAGTCTTGAGGGCAGCTTCGTAATCACCCGAAGCACGTTCCATATCGGCAAGCCAGGCCAAAGCCTGAGAACGCCCCTTATTCTTTTTTACAGCCTTTCTAAGAGAATCCAACGTTACAGCCATCATTACTCCAATGGAAGAAGAACAGCTTCGTCCGCTAAAAGTACAGGTATGCCTTCACGAACTGGATAGACTCGAGATCCATCAGGAGTCGTAAGCGCTTCGGTCAGGGGTTCAGTAATAGCTTCGCCAGCAACGTTCTTGAGCGTACCAGCCTTAATAGCATTGTTCAAAAGAGCGATGCAATCCTCGCCCGCCTGCGAAAGAGGCTCGCGAGTTTCCGGACAGCAAAGAATACTTAACAATTTAGAATCGAGCATAAGACCTTTCAAATTTGTTATTTCATCAAAAAAATAACACAATTTTTACAAAAAAGAGCGATTTAACGAAGATATTTGAGGTTTACAAGGGCAAAATTGCCGTTTTTGCCATTTCCAATGAGCAAATAGACGCACATCCCCAATTTATCGAGCCAATTCATGTTGAATTCTTCACGGTAACCCGAGAAATTCGAGACCACCAAAAGCTCGCGGCAGCCCGTGCGGTTGCAGATGGACTCCATGTCCGAAAGAGGACCAAGGAGGTGCTTGCGGTTTTCTTCGCTCAACTTTTCGGGTTCAGAACTCACACAGCCGAGAATTTCGATACCCGGGATCACGTTGTAGCTGTCGAACCAGTTGTTGAGGGAATCTTCGCGACCACCCAGCAAGATGGAACGGTGGCGTTTTTTCGCAAAAATACGGTAGAAATAGTTTATCCAGAACGCAATGCGACGCCAAGCGAGGAGCGCAAGCGGGATAAAGAGGCTGGAGCAGACCGCCAAGGTAATCCAATGAGAACCGTATGGCAAATAAGTTGTAGCACCATCGACAACGGGCGTTTGGGTAAAGTAGCGGAATGCCGAATACCCACCGACAATAAGCAGGTTCAACGGAATCAAGTAATGCAAGAACTTTTCGCCCGCGAGACTGGATACCGTATATTCCCCACGGAACATGAGGAACACGATGTTCAAAACAACAGCTAAAATAGCAAGGATCCAGTCTTCAGAACCAGAATGGATGATGACATCGCTTTTGCCTGCACAATCAAGGCATGTCGAGAACACGCCTGTTTCATAGCAGAGAATGAAAAACGCCCAAATCGCCACCACGCCCAAGTCGAGGAACATCTTCCAGAACTTCGGAATCAGGCGCGAGAACATGCCCACGAATGCGGCAAACAAGATACCGAAAGACACGAGGAAATTCGGGACAAAATAAAGGTCCTTGTGCTTCTTCACAAAGATTAACATCGCCTTGTAGAAGTCCACATAAGACCCCCAACGGCGCGTGCGGCAGCTCTGGCCCTTGAAATGCAAGATATTCGTGACCGGCGTGTAATAGTTCTTGAGGCCCATCTGCTTTGTACGGAAGCAGAGGTCCAAGTCTTCGCCGTACATGAAGTAGTCTTCGTCAAAGCCGTTCAGCGTTTCATAGACATCTCGACGGATGCAGAAGAACGAGCCGCTAATGGCATCGACTTCAATCATCTCGTCCGGGTCGGCGTACGTCATGTTGTAGCTGGCAAGCGTCTTGCTCTTCGGGAACATCGCCGCAAGACCAATCGTCTTTGAGACGGCAGACACAATCGTCGGGAAAGAACGGCGGCAGGCCCACTGGAGCGTACCGTCTTCGTTCAGAATGCGACAGCCGACCGTGCCCGCTTCCGGATGCTCTTCCATGAACTTGAGCATTTCGCGGAAGGCGTTCTTCGAGATAATCGTATCCGGGTTGATAAAGAACAGATACGGCTTGGTCGCATGCTTTTCAGCAAGGTTACAGCCCTTACCAAAGCCCAGGTTTTCCTTGGAGTCAATCCATTCCACTTCCGGGAAGAAGTTCTTGATTTCGGGAATAATCGGTTCGGTGGAACCGTTATCCAGAACGATAATCTGCGAATCGATTCCTTCACAAGCATCGCGCACAGACTTGAGGCATGCCGGAATGAAGTCGCAAGAGTTATAAGCAATGATAATGACTGAACAAGAAAGCATAGGCAAGTTGACAATTCCAAAATTAACTGGATCCTTCACGCTGCGCGTTCAGGATGACGAGATGCACAGACCTAAGCGAGTCCGAGACGAAGCTTGAGCACAAGGAAGAACGCTTCGGAGATGATTCCGCCGCTCATCTTGGAAGTGCCGCGGGTGCGGTCCGTAAAGATGATGGGGATTTCCTTGACGCGGAGCCCCTTCTTCCAAATCTTGAAGGTCGTTTCAATCTGGAAGCAGTATCCGTCACTCTTCATCTTGTCGAGGTTCAAAGCCTGCAAAGCTTCGCGACGGAAGCACTTGAAGCCACCCGTTGCATCGCTAATCGGGAGACCCGTCACAATGCGCGTGTAGACGTTTGCACCGTAGCTCAAAATCAATCGACGCAAGTCCCAGTTCACCACGCTAATGCGGTGATCCTGATAGCGGCTACCCAGCACGAGGTCAGCATCTTCAGCAGTTTCCAAAAAGCGGTTCAGGTCGGTCGGAGAATGGCTAAAGTCGGCATCCATTTCGAACACGCGTTCGTAATCGCGTTCGAGCGCCCACTTGAAACCCATCACGTAAGCAGAGCCAAGGCCCATCTTGCCCTTACGGCGGATCAAGTGGATTCGCGGATTCTTGTCGGCTTCGGCTTGAACGAGGTCGCCCGTACCATCCGGGGAGCCATCGTCCACTACCAAAATTTCCAGACATTCATTCTGTTCCAAAATCGCCGACATGATAAGGAGAATATTCTCCTTTTCATTGTATGTCGGAACAATTACCAAACTCTTAGGAAACGCCATTAAATACCTCTCTAAACACAAATCTATACAAAATTACAGTTCGCCAATGACATCAGAAACAGGATAAGTCCTCTTTTTATTGCCATTCATCATCTCGCCCAAAAGACCAAGCGAGAAGAACTGGATGCTCATGACAAGCGAAAATGCGCCAGCCAACAAGAGCGGACGAACATGCATTGCTCCCGTCTGGATCCATTCATAGCCAAAATAGCCGCAAGTGCCAAGGCCAAAAAGCATCAATATAAGCCCAATCAGACCAAAGAAATGGAGCGGCTTCGAAGAGAAGCTACGCATGAACATGAGGGAAACCAAGTCCAGGAACCCGCTCACCAAGCGGGAAACACCGTACTTCGAGACGCCGTGAACGCGAGCGCGGTGAGCCACCGGCATCTCGGTAATGCGAAAGCCCTGCCACTTTGCCATGACCGGGATAAAGCGGTGGTAATCGCCGTAAAGCTGGATAAAGCGAACCACGGAACTGCGGTAAGCCTTGATGCCACAGTTGAAATCGTGCAAGCGCTTGCCACAGACTATCGACACGGTCAAGTTGAAAAGCTTGGAAGGCATCGTCTTGTGCCACGGATCAAGGCGGCGGATTTTCCAGCCAGAGACGAGGTCGTAACCGGATTCGAGAATTTTGATCATCTTCGGGATTTCGAGCGGGTCATCCTGCAAGTCGCCATCGAGCGTTGCGACGTACTTGCCGCGAGCCTTGGAAAAACCAAGGGCAAGAGCGGCAGCCTTGCCGCAGTTGAACTGGAAACGGAATGCGCTTACCGAAGAACCCGGCTTTGCGTTGTATTCCTTCGCCAAGTCCTCCACCACTTCCCAGGTATTGTCTCGGCTACCGTCATCAATAACGATAACCTCGAATTCCATACCGGTCGGTTGAATGGCTGCCCAAATTTCCTTCATCAACTCAGGAAGATTTTCACTTTCTTCCTTAACAGGGATAACCAAGCTCAAATCCATGACAATACCTCGAGAACTAATTTACAGCAGGAGCAGCGTCAGTAGCCGGCGTTGTCACCGGTTCTTCATCTACTTTAAGCACATCATCGGTAATCGCTTCAATCTGCTGGAGGCACATCTTCAAGCGGCTACGGCCCGGACCATCGTAAGTCGGGATGTTTTCGAGACCACGATTTACGACTTCAAGAGCCTTAGCCTTCATGCCTGCAGAGGCATAAACGTAAGAAGCAGCCCAGTAGTTGCGCCATTCTCTCGGGAACTGGTACATGCCGAGTTCGAGATACTTAGCAGCGTTCGTGGCAATGCTTTCGACTTCAGCCTTGTCGGCGTAGGTAAACGGCTTCTTGGAGACAAGGGCAGCAATCTTTTCACGAGCGTCAAACGAAATCTGCAAGTAGAGCGAGACATAGCTGCTGAGCAAGCGTTCGGTTTCGGAATTGATGTAAGCAGAACCGTCACCGAGACCGCGGAACTTGTAAACGGTATCGATCATGGCTGCTGTAGCCTTGGCATCAAAGGAATTCTGACGCGGAGTGAGGTCGCCCTTTACAAGGTTATAGACCATACCTTCCTGGACCATGTACTTTTCAAGACCCATGAAGTTAGACGTACCGACCGTCGTCGAGATTTCAATCGGGCGATCCATGTTCTGGAGAGCAAGATCAATCACAAGCTTGTACTGCGTGAGCATCATGCTAGAACGGTTTCTCTTGGCCCAATCCAGGAATGCATCCCAAACCTGGTAATTCACCTTGAACTGGAGAAGCTTTGCAGAATCAGCATCGGAGAGGAAACCTGCAGCTTCCATCTGGTCGATACGTTCCTTGAGCTTCGGCTTGAGCGTTTCGGCACGGCGAACCCAAGTAGAAACGAGGTGGTTCGGATTGTTAGCGCTGCTATTGTCAAGGACCATATCGTTGTCGATCGATTCCTTGTTGTAAGAAAGCTTGAGAATCGGTTCGTTCGTGAGCATCTGCTTGATGTACCAATCCGTGTTGCCCAAGGAAAGGTTCACCACGCGAACGTCCTTACGGACACCGGCAACTTCCTGAGCAAACCACAGCGGGAACGTGTCGTTATCGCCATTCGTAAAGAGAATAGCATTCGGACGGCAGCTGTTGAGGAGGTTGTAGGCATAATCCCAAGGAACCCAAAGACCAGAACGGTCATGTTCCTTGTAGTTCGAAATGCACGGAACCAGGAACGAAACAAGCACGAGTGCGGCGGCAATCGGGGATGCAAAAGCCATTGTCGATGCAGTCGTTGCAGCGAGCAGCACGAGAATACCCGCACCGATACCGTAAATCATGCTCATGAAAATGAATGCCGGCGTATAGAAGTAGTCACGTTCACGGACTTCCATGTGGACTGCTTCCGGGAACGGGGCACGCTGACCAAAACGGGCAAAGCTTTCTTCAATCTTCTGCCAATTTCTCCAAGCAGACGTATTTTCGGCATCGCTAATCTTCTTTTCGAATTCAGCAATTCGAGAAGCCGGAGCATTGTTCATGCGAAGGCGTTCGATAGCGAGCTTGGAGTAGTCAATCGTCTGGCGGAGATCGATGAGTTCGTTCGGATCCGGGAGAGACGTAATGCCTGCACCAGCATTGTTCAAATCAGCAACATTGCGGGTCATGGCATTTACCCAGTAGTCACGGTCACGCTGTTCCATGCGAGTGCCATCGGCAAAATTGATGTAGAACAGGAGGCCAAGAGAGCAAAGGGCATAAAGCGTCGAGACGAAAATACCGACATGCTTATTGCGCTTGTAGACATACACACAAGTAGCAATAAGGAGGCCGTTAAACAGCAAGAAGAAAAGGAACTGCAAGAAGGTGTTGTCGCCCATGAACGACATCTGCGTCGGGAACTTGATACCAAGACGTTCGACCGGTTCGTTTTCAGAAGCGTCAAACGTATAGACACCGTTAGCATAGTTTACCCCACCCACCTTATACGGGAGGTACTGGGCCATCTGGTAACCACCATAGCTCATGCTCGGGAAAGAGAGCACCTGGTGAGCAATCTGGGAACGACGGTAGAAAGCACGGGAAATCATGCTTTCGGAACCATACTGCTTACGTTCAATGAACGCATTGAAGGCATCCCAGTTCTTAGCTTCAAAGAGGTTGCCGAGCTGGAGGTTGCCCTGTTCGTCGCGAATGTTGAGTTCCGGGTCGTTTTCGTCAATCGTCGGGTTAAGTTCCGAACGAATCGGGATGTAAAGGTGCGTGCTGTAACCGACCAAAGCAAAGAATGCAAAGGCGAGAGAAAGCTTGAACGCATGGTTCACGCGAGCCGGGAAAGCAGCTCTGATCGCAGGAACAAAGACAATAACAGAAAGGACGACAAGGCTAACCAGGGAAATTTCAATAAACGCAGAGACCATGTAAATCACGGAGCAAAGGAGCGTACCCGTAATCCAGATAGGAATGCGTTCGACAATCTTTTTCGGCTGAGCCACGAGAAGCAAGGCAAACACAGCCGGGACTGTGAGCATCGTGTAAAGGTGAGCGCCCACACCGAGGAATGCGATATAGCAAATGAAGATGAGGATGCGATCGCTACCCGCTTCATCACGCTTGTTGTACCACACGAGACCGAGGTAAGAGACAAGCATCAAGATGAGCATGGCGACGCCATAGACTTCGGCTTCAACCGCGTTGAACCAGAACGTATCGGAGAACGTGAGGAGGAAGCCAGCGACGAGAGCGGCAGTGCCAAGCACAAACGTGCGCATCTTTTCAGAAATCTTTTCGGCAAGGGCGTCCGTCTTGAGGACCGTTGCCAAAAGTTCCCAGGCAAAGAGGGCTGTCACATAGACCGTTGCGGCAGAACTCACCACAGAGATGTAGTTCACGCGCTTTGCGATTTCACCCACGAACGGCAAAAGGAGAATGACCGCACGGGCAAAAAACACGAAGAACGGCGTTCCAGGAGGATGAGGAATGCCAAGCGTGTTGGCGCAAGCGACGAATTCACCGCAGTCCCAGAAAGAGACCGTCGGAGCCATCGTCATCATGTAAACGATCAAAGCAATAAAGCCAGCGATACCGGCAAAGATGTGCTTATGCCACTTCTCGTTAATCTTCATAAAAATTAAGCATCCTTCTTAGTATTGTTTGCAACCATGCCACGCTTCTGCAAGAATCCGGCGAGGAGTCCGTTCACGAACGTGCCCGAAGAATCCGTGCTGAACTTGGCGGCAACCTGAACTGCTTCAGAGATGACCACCTTCATCGGGATTTCAGGAACATACAAAAGTTCAACCATCGCGATGCGCAGCACAATCCTGTCGAGAGTCGCCATGCGCTCAATTCCCCAATGAGCGGAGCAGGCTTCGATTTCAGAATCGAGTTCGGCCTTGTGAGCAAGGACCAAGTCGACAAGCTTCATGCCGTACTTTTTCATGTTGTCCTGGAGCGGCTGGGCTTCCAAAACGCCCGGGAGAGCATCAGCAACCGTACCGCCAGAAATTTCCATTGCGTAAAGCAACTGCATCGCAAAGACGCGAGCAGGTCTAAAACTTACTTGTGCCATAATTATTTTCCAATCTGCTTGTAAAGATTTACCATTTCAACGGCAGTTCTTGCCCAGTTGCAGCCGAGGTTGCCGGCCTTGAGACCTGCGCGGTTCATCGCCTGGTCAACCGTGTCGGTCGTTAAGATTCCGAGAATCACCGGGACCTTGCCTTCGGCAGCGAGCGATGCGATTCCGCCCGTAGAATTGTTCACGACAACGTCGTAATGCCCTGTTTCGCCACGGATAACGGCACCGAGAGCAATCACGGCATCGTACTTGCCAGAATCCACAAATCTGCGGCAGAGGCCCGGCAGTTCAAAAGCACCCGGCACATGAGCCACAGCGATATCATCGCTATCGACGCCGAGCGTTTCAAGTTCGCGGACAGCGCCTTCAAGGAGGCGGTCAGTCACCACTTCATTGAAGCGGGCGACTGCAATCGCGACCTTCAAACCAGAACCATTGAGGGAATTTTTGAATTCTTTCATCTTATTTTCCTTCATCTAAAACTTCGGCTGCGCCATGATCCGCATTGTCGAGATGGAGCTCGTGGCCCATCTTTTCTTTCTTGGTGCGCAGATAAAAACGGTTGATGTTGTTCGGCTTGATTTCAATCGGCACGCGTTCCACGATCTTTAAGCCGTAAGCGGAAATGCCAGAAATCTTGCTCGGGTTGTTCGTGAGGAGTCGCATTTCCTTCACACCGAGGTCTGCCAAAATCTGGGCGCCCGTACCGTACTGGCGCAAGTCGGACTTGAACCCAAGGTGGAGGTTCGCCTCGACCGTGTCCATACCCTTTTCTTGCAATTCATAAGCGCGGAGCTTATTGCAAAGACCAATGCCACGGCCTTCCTGACCGCGCATGTAGAGGAACACACCACCGTGTTCGCCAATGAACTTCATGGCTGCTGCAAGCTGGTCTCCACAATCGCAACGGAGGCTACCAAAGATATCGCCCGTAAGGCATTCGCTGTGGACGCGCACATAGACAGGCTTGCTGAAGTCCGGATTACCGGCAACCCAGGCCACATGTTCGACGCCATCGGTCTTGCTGCGGTAGGCATAAGCCGTGAAATCGCCGTACTTGGTCGAAACGTGCGGAGCGGCCACGCGCTGCACCAGCTTTTCCGTTTTCAGGCGGTAGTCAATCAAGTCGCGGATGGAGATAATCTTGAGGTCGAACTTCTTGGCGACTTCCTGGAGCTGCGGCATACGAGCCATCGTGCCGTCTTCGTTCATGATTTCGATGAGAGCGGCAGCCGGGCGGAGTCCGGCGAGCTTGGCGAGGTCCACTGCGGCTTCGGTGTGGCCTGCACGGCGCAAAACGCCTTCTTCCTGGGCGTAAAGCGGAGAAATGTGACCCGGACGACCGAAGTCACTCGGTTTGGAATTCGGATCGGCGAGAGCCTGGATCGTTGCGGCACGGTCGTGGGCAGAAACACCCGTAGTGCAGCCTTCAAGCTTATCGACCATGACGGTGAACGGAGTGCCGAGCATGGAGGTGTTTTCGGCAGTCTGGCGCGTGAGATTCAATTCGCGGCAGCGGGAAATCGGAAGCGGGCAGCAAAGCACGCCACGCCCCTCGTGGAGCATGAAGTTCACCTTTTCGGGAGTAATCTTTTCGGCGGCGATAATGAAATCGCCCTCATTTTCACGGTCTTCGTCATCAACCACGACCAAGAACTTGCCGTTCTTGAAATCTTCAATGGCCTCTTCAATCGTATTAAGCAAGGTCACGTTCCTTTAGATAGTTTTCAATATATTTGCCGAGCATATCGACTTCCACATTCACCACGGTGCCAGGCACCCAGTTCCTGAGATTCGTGCGGGCTAAGGTCTCGGGGATAATGCAGACGCGGATGTAATCCTCCCCTTTTTCGGCCACCGTAAGGCTAATGCCGTTCAAAGTGATGGATCCACGACGGATGACATAGCGGCGCAAGTCAGCTGGCAGAGCCAAATCGACTTCCACGCCCGTTTCACGCGGAGTGACGCGCAAGACTTCGGTGGTGCAGTCCACATGCCCCATCACAAAGTGACCGCCCATAAAGCTATCGGCGCGGCAAGGATACTCGAGATTCACGAGATCCCCAACTTTTGCCTGCTGGAAGGACGTATTCACGACGGTCTGGTGCATGAGACAGAACGTAGCTTCGTCATCGGTACAGTTTTCAACGGAGAGGCACACGCCGTTATTGGCAATGCTGTCGCCCAGTTTGCTGTTTTTGAAGAATCCCGGCGACTTCATGCGCATTGTAAGCGCGTCTCCCCTGTTTTCGAGGGAAATGATTTCGCCGGTTGCTTGAATTATACCCGTAAACATACGAGCACAAATGTAGAAAAAATGGCGTTAGTTATTAGTTATTAGTTACTAGTTACTAGGGGAAAAGGCGGATTAGTTTTCGCCTACCCCGGATAATACACCGTCAAGACATCGGGGCCGATGACAGCGGATTCTTTGGCGACGATGTTGGCAGGCAATTCAGGGTATTCGAGGCCAGCCTTGACGACGCCAGACTCGATGAGATTTTCAAGGGATATATCGACAGAAGAATCGGTGGAGCGCCAAAGATCGAGGCGGTTCCAGAGAGATTCGCCGTTGAACAGTTCGCGGGCAAGGCGTGCACCCGGTTCCACCATCAATCGGTGCATTCCACGAGCAGACAAATCGTCAACCATCGCACGCCAATTTTCAGCAAAGGAATCATTTAGGAGTACAACGCATTCCGCAACATTCAGCAATTTCGGTTGCGCCACGCACGAAAACACGATAGGCTTTGCATCACTAGCACTGAAAATTTTCAAACGCGAAATTTCATCAGCAGTAAATTCGTGATGCCCCGCCCAGACGATTTTCACAGGATTGTTGCCTGCGGCATAACGCACGTCAAGGCCCGGGTTATCGGCAAGGAGCGTGCCCGCACCAACAAGAACAGCATCACTCATCGCACGGAGTTCATGATTCCAACAGTTTGCGCCTTGCTTTGTAATTGCTAGCGGCAAATGGTTCCCCGCCTTATCCACGCAGCCCATAAAGCCATCCTGAGAAACAGCAGACTTGACTTCCACAAAGGTGCGCTTGGTGCGTACAAAATAATCATACGCTTCAAAATAGCGTTCGACTTCGGCAAAGACCGCTCGACCTTCGGCTTCACGAGAAGCTTTATCCAACGGCAACGAGCTCGTAAACTCAAAGACGCGGCATTCCGTACAAGATTCACCGTTCGAGCAATCCTCGACGCAAGCGAGAATGCAAGCGTCCACGCCCTCGTGAACTTCAACACCCGCCTCTTCAAGAATCTTGCGAGATTTCCCATGCACAACGGGATTCGGGTCGGAATGTGCAAAATAGACTTTCTGAATTCCCGCTTCAATAATCGCCTTGGTGCAAGGCGGCGTGCGACCGTAATGGCAACAAGGTTCCAGAGTCACAAAAATAGAGGCTCCGCGAGCGAGTTCACCCGCATCGCGTAATGCCATGACTTCGGCGTGAGCGCTCCCAGGACGCTGCGTGCGCCCCTTCCCCACGACAATTCCATCTTTGACGACTACGGCACCGACCGCCGGATTTGGGCGGCTCTCGCCAATCGCAAAGAAAGCTTGCTCTAAGGCAAACTGCATGAAGTTTGTGATTTCTGGAGTCATTACAGCCATTTAAATTTCACTGGATCCTGCTCCTTCGAACCTAAGAATTGTAAGGTAATAAATCACCAACAATTCTATATCAACCCTTACGGGTTTCAGGATGACGAGTCTGGATGACTGGGTTTCAGGATGACGTTAGCACTTAGTTCTGCGGCGGGAGAGCGAGGATGCCACCTTCGACGTTGAACACACGGGTGTAACCGTTTTCAACGAGGAACTTGGAAGCGGCCATGCTGCGTTTGCCACTGCGGCAGTAAATCAGCAAATCCTTGTCCTTCGGGAATTCGCTCAAGCGCTGCGGCATTTCCTGAAGCGGAATATTAATTGCAGTTGGAGCAGCCATGCCCTTTGCCACTTCGGCCGGGGTACGCACGTCAATAAGGACAGCACCAGCCTTATGCATTTCAAAAGCCTTTTGCCAATCCACAGTCGTAATCGGAGCTACTTTCTGTTCAACAACAGCTGCGGCCGGCTGGACAGCCTCGACCTTTTTAGCAACAGCCTGCGGCTTCGGTTCTTCAGAAGAATTGCAAGCCGTCGTAAGTAACATGGCACAGAAAGAAATAGCCAAAAATTTATTCATTTACGTACTCCTTGAAAATACAAAGTAAAAGATAACTGTTTTTTTAAGATCAAATAAAATATGCGCTGAATTCTTCACCCCTTTGGGGGTCAGAATGACGTAATATTCTTTGGGATTCAGAATGAGATAGCATTTAATCTTTCTTTACATGGGAATCGATAAAACCAAACGCTTCTTGGTAAGCCTTATCGCGAACATCCTTGCGAGAGAGGAACAAGTCGTGCAAGCCATCGGGAATTGTACGCGTCGTTACCTTTTCGCCCAAATTCGGAGCCCATTCCTGGATGTGATCCACGTTCAGCACCCCATCACAATGCATGTAATCGTCCGTCCATTCATCGCCATCTTCAGAGCAATCGCCATGCATCACAAGCACCGGAGACTTAATATCAAGCTTGGAGTGAACACGCTTTTGACCATTCATAATGGCACGGAGCCAACCCAAAAATTGTTCCGGGCGAGATTCACTTTTTAAATTTTCGTTGTATTCCCATTCACCCTTTTCATGTTTCAAAAGGGAGTAGGCATAGTTGGGATTTCCCGTAGAACCGACAGAAAAATCCGGCAAGAATATGGACAAGTCCGCAATAATAGGGAGCCCAATTTTACGCAGGAACCAATTAAAGTTCATATCCAAGAACGGGCTGTTGAGCACAAGTGCCGCAAAATGTTCATCACTACGGTCATTCACGTAAAGTGACGAAATCAAGCCACCCTGGGAATGCGCCACAATCACAAACGGAACGCGTTCCGCCTCTTCGTAATCGTCCACGGCAATTTTTTTGCTGAGTTCTACAGCGACATCCAGTTCAGCGTAAAATTCCTTGATATTACGCATGTCACCACGCGGTTCGCCATCCACATACGAACGTCCGCAATAGTGCAAATCAATCGCAAAGAATGCAAAGCCCGCAGAATCCGCCTTTTCGGCTAGTTCCTTCTGGAAGAAGTAATCGTTGTAGCCATGCACGTACAAGATGATACCACGCAAGCTCACGTTATTCTGCGAATCTGCACGCGGAGAACTCCCAAATGGATACTCAATCAACGTCGAGCGGAAAACTTCCTCGCTATCGGGGCTCGTTTCAATCGGGTAAACTTTAAAAGGCTCGCCGAGTTCCATGTCCACCTGCACTTTAGACAGGGACTTTTCAATAATATCGGGATCCACATCAATCTTGGACGTACTATCCAATATCACATCGTGCATCGCTTCGGCATTCGCAAAATACACATAAACCGCCGATGCAATAAAGAAAAGCACCAGCGGAATAATCATGACGATTATTTTAACTTTTTTCATGAGCTACATAATACTAAAATTAGCGACGCTCGGTCATTACGATAGGAGTTGCATCACGTCTTTTGCGACCTGCGACGGATTCAAGTGATTTTTCTCACAGAGATCCGCAAAGCTCACCTTGTCGTAGAATTCCTTGTAAAGCCCACGCACAAGCACTTTCGCCTTTGATTCGCCAAGAGCTGCAGCCACCTTCTGACCAAAACCGCCCTCAACCACGCCATTTTCGAGCGTGACAAACACATCGTGAGTCTTTGCAAGTTCCAAAAGCAAATCCTTATCCACACCGCTTGCATAACGCGGGTTCACAAGCGTTGCATCAATACCTTCGCGACGCAGTTCAAGCGCCACAGCTGCGGCACGCTGGTAGAAATCGCCAAGACCAATCAAAGCTACGCGCTCGCCACGATGCACGACCTTAAACTTGTTGAGTCTGGAGTAATCCTTCTCGAAAATATCACTCCTATGGTGCACGGCATTCGGAATGCGGATTGCCACCGGATGTTCCGTCTGGTCAATCGCCCAGTCCGCCATCGTCTTGAATTCTTCGACGCATGTCGGGCAAAGATAAACTAAGTTCGGAATATTGCTAAGCATCGGGATATCGAAAATGCAGAGGTGCGTCGTATCGTTCATACCATCTGCACCCGACATTGTCACGAGAATCGTAGCGGGATTATTGTTCACGCACAAGTCCTGCGAAAGCTGGTCGTAGGTGCGTTGGATAAACGTGCCATGGGTACTGTAAATCGGCTTTGCCCCGCCCTTTGCAAGCCCAGATGCAAGAGCCACCGCATGTTCTTCAGCGATACCCACATCTATGTACTGCTTGCCAGCCTCCTTACGGCGAGCCGTATGGAAGCCGATTCCCGCCGGAACTGCGGAATGTATCACGACAACCTTCGGGTCACTCTTGATTTTTGCCATCAGATAAAGGCCGAGAATTTCACCGTAATTTTCGCCACTGCCCCAATTGATTTCGCCCGTTTCGATGTTGAACGGAGCCGCCCAATGCCAGCCTTCGCGGTTTTGTTCGGCATAGGAATAGCCACGGCCTTTTTGCGTATGCAGATGCACCACGACCGGGCGCGTCGAATTTTTCACGGACTTGAAAATTTCAATGAGCGAAGCGATATCGTTACCTTGTTCAAGGTACTTGTAATCAAAGCCAAGAGACTTGAAGTAATTGTTTTCAGACTTGCCTGCAGTCGCGCGGAGATTCGCCAAGGACTTGTAAAGCCCGCCGTGGTTTTCGGCAATGGACATTTCGTTATCGTTCACCACAACGATAAAATTCGTAGCGTATTCGCCTGCATTGTCAAGGCCTTCAAACGCTTCGCCACCGCTCAAGGAACCGTCACCAATTACAGCAATCACATTGCCCGATTCACGCAGCACATCGCGAGCAGTCGCAAGGCCAAGCGCAAGGCTCACCGACGTAGAGGTATGCCCCACCATAAAAAAATCGTGTTCGCTTTCGGTCGGTTCGCTATAGCCCGTCACATCGCCGTAATGCGATTCTTCCAAGAACGCCTGGGCGCGGCCCGTGAGCATTTTGTGGCTGTAGCTCTGATGGCTCACGTCGTAAACAATCTTGTCCTTTGGAGAATCGAAAACGTAGTGGAGCGCAATCGTCCCTTCGACAAAGCCGAGGTTAGGTGCCACGTGACCGCCACGCTTAGAAAGCTTTTTAAGGAGTGCTGTGCGCATTTCGGCGGCAAGCTGTTCGAGACTCTTGATGTCCAACGCTTTCACGTCGGCTGGGGACTTGATTTTTTCTAGAAGCATGAGACCTCATGATGCCCGTCAAGCGGGGATAATACATTGCGATAGAAAAACTTTTAAAATAATATATACAAAAACGCCCGCAAAAATTGAGATTTCCGCGGGATTTTGTTACATAAGTATACAGAAGCTACAGCACGTAAAGCGCAAGAACAACAACTAGTGCAATAAACGGGAGCACAAAAAGCGCAAGGAATCGCAAGCAATAAAGAGCGACTTTCATATTCCAGAAGAAAAGCCGCCACCTTCCCTGCTTAGTCTTGCGGATTTCGGCCTGACAATCGGGGCAGATATTGCCGATTTTATTGCGATAACGGATGGCAAGGTTACTTTCCATCGGGGACATCCCCACCTTGTCATTAAATTCCTTTTTGCAAATTGAACATGTACTTAGCATGCTGCTAATATAACAATTTAGTTATTAGTCATTAGTCTTTAGTCAGTAGATTTAAGTTTGGCGCCAATGGCGCGGTTATAAAACCATTGACTATTAACCAATGACCAAAGTCTAAATTCCCTTAAAGAGCGTAGTTATTTCCAGGGAGCCACTATTTCCTTTAAAAGAATGTCCATTATAATAACTGTATTTCAATTTCCAAGTAATCAAAGTATCTTTTTCTAAAGACGCTTCAAGATTATTCCAAAGATAGAATGGCTTTTTGTTGTATAACGTGGGATAAGTCGTAAGCATTGATATTGGACGAAGAATATCTTTATAAATACAGACACGTAAAGAATCTTCCTTCGTTGTGCACTTTGTAGTATTCGAAGCCCAGTCCGGCAAGCCCTCCACTGTAACGGTATATGCCGAGAACAAAGTATCTATTCCAAAGATTGGCTTTTGCGTGTCGAGCGAATCTAGCGCATTGCGGAATGTAGCCGTATCAAATGCTGGCGCATTGATGGCAGGAACATAATCCGTCCAAGCTCTTGGACCATAATTCAAGAAAGTTGTGTCACGAGCAATTGTTCGATATGTTTTATGAAGAACATCATGGAAAACAGTATCACGCACACAGCGATACCCCGGTTGAGAACACAGTGGCTCATTCGTTATTAATACAGGATCTAAACGAACGACAGCAACCTCGGCAGAACTCGTTGCAAGATTATCTGTCTGATTATACATATAACACACACTGGAAATTTCGCAACTAAACGTCTTTTGCGTATCAGAGGAATCAAGATTGCAATAAACAGGAACTCTACCGCATGGGCCTGAAGTCCCACTTTTTGCAGCACTTTGCTTAGTAAGTGTATCGTATTTTTCCGTATAACGATCAAAATAAATAAAGCTGGTGTACTTTTCATTGCCTGTAATCAAAGTATCGTCGTAAACAGTGTCCTTATAAACATTCAAGACACTATGAACAAAAATGGTATCACAAAAAGTACGCAACGAGTCCAACTGTTCCTGAGTTTTGTACTTTAACATATCAATCGTACATTTGCCATCCGGAGTGTAACTTATCGGTTCCGAAATTGATTCCGGACCAGATGTTGAGCTATTGCACGATGCGAACAACGCCGCCACCGAAGAAAGCAAAAGAGTTTGGACTAAATTTTTCATGTAAATAAAACTATAAAATGATTACAGAAAAGCGAGTGCAAAAATGAATGAAAAACGGGCGTGGACGCAAGAAACTACGCAAAAAAAAGTCAAAATGTATTATATAGAACTTAGTTGTTTGTAATTGGTCACTAGTCAATAGTCATTAGTCAGTAGATTTTAGTTTGGCACCTACGGTGCGACTATTCTACTTTTTCACAGCCACCAGCATGGTAGAACCGAGAATCAAGGCGATACCCGCAATAATGCGAGTCGTTAGCGTTTCGCCGAATACAGTCACGCCAATGGTCACGGCGGTCACGGGTTCAAGCGCCCCGAGAATTGCCGTGGGTGTGGAGCCGATGATTTTCACAGCCTTGACCATGAAGATAAGCGAAAGCACCGTCGGCACGAGGCCAAGCATAAAGCCCCAGCCCCACGAACTTGCCTGCGTAAAAACCGGTGGGAATCCAGAGCCAAGCGTCACGGAATAAAGCAACAGAAAGCACAAGCAAAAACAGATGGCGTAAAAAGTCATCTTCACGGAGCCCATCTGTAGGTTCACACGATTCGCCATCACGATGTAAATGGCGTAAGTAAACGAGGAAATAAAGACCAATAGCCAGCCGATGGAACTTACAGAAAAGCCTTTATCACCGTTGTACAAAAGCGAGACCCCCACCATCGAAACTGCGATAGACGCTATCACGCTCTTTTTCATTTTTTCTTTGAAAAATAGCGACATGATAACCGCCACTTCAAGTGGATACAAGAAAAGGAGCGTTGAGGCAAGCCCTGCATCCATGTACTTGAACGAGGCATAATACATTAGGGAACTAATTGCAAAAAAGAAGCCGAATGCCACGAGAATTTTGCATTCACGAGCATTGATTTTGAAGCTCATTTTTTGCAACAGCATAATTGCAAAAAGGAGAATCGCCCCCGTAAAGAAACGATAAAAAAGGACTGTTTCTGTCGAATAGCCTTGCGCATAGAGATGCAACGCACCCAGCGGATTCGTGCCGTAGCAAATGGCGGACGCCGCCGCAAAAGCGAAACCTTTCAGAGAAGGCAGACGAGAGACGAAAGACGAGAGAATCATGGATGACAAAAAAACGACAATAGAGCCGAGCGGTCTATATAGCAAACTTCGTAGCGTCAGCAAGCTGAACGCTGGCGATGCGGGAAATACCCTTGATTTCCTGCGTCACGCCGTAGAGCATATCGGCTTCGGCCATGGTACGCTTGTTATGCGTCACGACGATGAACAAGGTCTGCTTACTGAATTCACGGAGGAGCGCCATAAAGCGACCGACGTTAGCGTCATCAAGCGGACCGTCGACTTCGTCCAGCACGCAGTACGGAGATGGCTTTTCCATGTAAATAGCGAACAAAAGCGCCGTTGCCGTAAGCGCGTGTTCACCACCGGAAAGCGCCTTGATACCGCGCATTTTCTTACCGGTCGGGCGGACGTTGATTTCGATGTCGGCATCGAGAATGTCCATCGGCTTGCCCATTTCGTCCACACGTTCCACGAGGTTCATCTTCGTTTCGCCATTGAGGAACAGCTTACTGAACACGAACTGGAAGTTCTTCTGGATGCGTGCAAACGTATCCAGGTAGCGCTGGCGGGCAATGTCGTCAAGCTTTGTGATAGTGCGGTCGAGCGATGCACGGGCGCGATCAAGGTCGTCGAACTGTTTTTCGACTTCTTCGAGGCGCTTCTTTTCATCTTCGTAATCTTCCATCACATTGACGTTGATCGGGCCCAGCTCTTTGATCTTGCCGCGAAGTTCACGGATTTCACGATCCGCTTCTGGCTGCGTATATTCCACGCGTTCAACGTTCTCGGGATTGTCCAAATCTACAGTCCATTCGTTCGTAATGCGTTCGCGGAGGCGGTCGAGATTATTCTGGAGGGATTCCTGACGACGGCCGACGTCATTCAGTTCCTTCATCTTTTCAATCATGTCATCGCGGAGGCGGTTGACTTCGTCGCGCCATCCTTCAAGGTCGCCGCTCACGAGGTCGTAGCGTTCACGAGCGAGGTCTCGGTTGCGTTCAAGTTCGCGGAGCGCGTTATCTTTCACTTGCGCTTCGTCGGAGAGCTTGTTGCAATCCGTCTCAAACTTTTCAATAGAAACTGTATTCTTTTCGATTTCGTCACGGCGGTTGCGAATCGTATTGTCCAAGAATTCCATCTGGTCGGCAATAGCGACCACGCGGTTCTGGTTCTGCTTTAAGCGAGAAGTCTTGTCTTGCGCGCTTCGTTCAAGTTCACGGACATCTTCTTCTTTTTCGCGAAGCATCGTCTCGTTTTCACCGAGCTGGTCCGAAATCGTCTGGTAGCGTTCTTCGACCTTTTCGACTTCGGTTTCGGCTTCGGCAAGTTCCGCATCGCTGTTCTTGGACTGCGCCGCCGCATCAATTCTGTTCTGCGCATTCGTCACTTCACCATTCAACTGGTTCAAACGACGGGTGCAGTTTTCAACCGTATTCCGGTGAATGCGGATAGAAGCATCGCCACCACGCAGAGAATCGCGCTTTTCGCGGATTTCATCGACCAAGGACGAGAGCATTTGAGCGTCTTCTTCAGTCAATTCACGCAAACGGTCTACGTTTTCTTCGCTAGCAGAAATATCGCCAAGCACCTTCTCCAAAAGCGCTTCGGCATCAGCAATTTCGTTCTTGCGGGAGAGCGCTCCCGACGTCGAAACGCCAAACGACACAAGACCGCTTGTACGCACAATCGTATCGGCGGTGACAAAATTCAAGTTTTCGCCACGGTATTCCTTCGCCAAGTTGAGTGCGGTCTGCAAAGAATCTACAACAAAATAGCGAGAAAGGATTCCCGAGAGCCACGGAGAAACTTCGTCATCCGTCTTGACAAAATCCTTGAGCGAACCGACAACGCCCGGATTGTTCACCGGCTTGTCGTAAGCAGGGGCTGCACTCGAAACAAGCGACATGAGCACCTTGCCCACGTTTTCGCTCTTGAGCGCATCCACAATTTCGTTCACGGCACTGTCACCATTCACGACAACAGAATCCAGAATTTCACCGAGAGCGGCTTCGACACTCGATGCGTATTCAGGCGTTGCCTCGATGCGTTCCGAAACAAGACCGCCAATGAGGTTCGCCTTATTTTCCTTGAGGTAACGGTTGGCATCCGAGCCTTCGTTCATCACGCTCTGGAGCACGTCAATTCGAGACTGCAAGCGGGCTTCTTCGTTCTTCAAGCCCTGCAATTTCTGTTGCGCTTCGGAGAGTTCGGCACGTTCAGATTCCAAACGTTCTTCACGCGTGGCGCGCTGTTCTTCAAGATTTTCAATTTCGCGATTCGTGTCTTCAATGCCCGCCTGGATTTCGGCGATGTTTGCTTCGGCATCGGACTTTTGCTTGTCAAGGCCTTCAATTTCAGTCTGCCACTTCGCAATGTTTGACTGAAGCATGTTGACTTCGGCATCCATGCGTTCGAAGCGCCCGCGGAGGGAGTTCACGCGGTTTGTGGCCTGCAAACGAGCATTTGAAAGTTCACGGGACTGCGTACGCAAGTCATCGACCTTGTCGCGCATGACCTGGAGCGTTTCGCGCTCGCGTTCCAAAAGAGCATTCAGCTCGTCCATGTCGTTTTCACTACCGAGAACGGCAATTTCTTCTTCAAGGCGAGCTTTTTCTTCGGAGAGTTCCTGCGATTTCTGTTCACTGCGTTCGATTTCGCCCTGAGCCTTTTCGTTCGAAGATTCTAGGGCGGCCATGGAATCGCGCAAACGCATGATGTTGTTGTTCAGGTCGTTTAAGGCAATCGTTGCCGCCTGGACATTGCGTTCCAAATCGCGGTAAGTATTTTCGTCTTCGCTAATTGCAAGCTTCTTTTCTTCAATCTTAGCCTGCAATTCCGTCGCCTGCGTCTTGGAAGATTCCACTTCGTGGTTCATGCGCTTGGTCGTAGAATCAAGCGTAGCGAGACCTTCCTTGTAGTCCTCAAACTTGTCCAAGCTGACAGACAAATCAAGTTCGCGGAGGCGCGTATTTAATTTCTTGTAAGCATTGACCTTTTCGGCCTGAGTTTCATAAAGACGGACAGAACGGCGCACACTGCGCAAGTTATCTTCGACGCGTTCCATATCCATCTGCACGCGTTCCAGCTGGCGGCGCGTTTCCTTGCGCTGCTGTTTATACTTGCTCACACCTGCGGCTTCTTCAAAGAGCACTCGGCGATCATCCGCCTTGTCCGAAAGAACCGCCTTGATCATGTCGGCGTTCATCTGCGAATACGTACTGGAACCAAGACCCGAGTCAAAGAGCAAGGCGTGAACATCACGCAAACGGCATTCCTGGTTATTGATGAGGTATTCGCCCGAACCATCGCGGTGCACACGGCGGGTCACGATGACTTCGGAATAATCAGAAGCAAGCGTCCCATCGCTATTATCGATGACGATAGAAACTTCGGCAAGACTCATGGCAGCACGTTCTTCGGTACCGCTAAAGATAACGTCTTGCATTTTACCCATACGCAAAGCGGCGGCTTTCTGTTCGCCAAGCACCCAGCGGATGGCGTCCGTAATATTGGACTTGCCACAGCCGTTCGGCCCCACGACCGCCGTAAGACCCTTCGTCGGGAAGTTAATTTCCGTCCTCTGCGCGAAGGATTTAAAACCAAAAATCTTTAACTTAGTTATCTGCACTGTAGCAAAAATTTAATAATTATTATCAGTCTCTAGTCTATAGTCATTAGTCAATAGTTGTTTATAATCGCGGCAACGCCGCCAAACTTTAAACCAAAAACTACTGACCAACAACTAATTACTTATTTCAACTTAAACGCCACATACCCGTTTTCGTCTTGCGAGACTATGAGGTACTGACTGCCGCCTTCGAAATCAAGTTCTATATAAGAATTATTTTCTTTTCTAATAATGGTGCATTCAGTAATCTCTGTAACATTAATTTCTTTTACTACAGATTTAGTTTCCTTAGCGGGATTCACAACATTACCGGAATCGCCATTCTTCAACAAGCGAGTTTCACACTTGCCGTCTTTCACGTAAACAAAACCGCCCCACCGCACTCTCACGCGGAACGTTCCGACCCAGTCCTCTTCAACGACCTTGCTCTTTTCGCCCGGTTCAATCGCATCGCGAATCCACGGCTGCACAGACGTTCCGTCTTCAGAAATAATATCGACCCCCAAAATCGTGACATCCGTCTTGTTTTCGACCTGGAGTCTCGTCGTCGTATCAATAAACACGTGGCTCATGCAAGCCGTCAGAGAAAACACTACCAGACAAAGGAACAAACGCAAGTATTTCATTAGTTACCTCCCTGAGTTGCAGAACCATCAACTTTTTCGTAGCGAATTCCCTTAGCCTCAATTACCTTATTGCCCTGAGCATCAACCTTCGTATTACCCAAATTTTGCTGTTCAGCACGAACCTTCATAAATTTATTCAAATCAAAGGTTTTATTCGACGTTTCCATCGGAGCCGCCTTCGCCGCCCCACGACCAAAGAACTTGCCTTCGAAAGCGCCCAAATCAATATGGAATTCGGCAATGAACGTTCCCTTCGCACGGAACATGTTGTCGTAATCAAAGGCAGAATTATAAGCCAAGCGAAGAATAAAGAAGTCAATGGCTCCACCCCAGAGCAATTCCCTGGAACCGCCAATTTCATTACGGCGCAAGCAAGAAGCCTCAAAGCCCATCAAACGCGAAGGATCCGGGAAATACTTCAACGTTGCCGAATGGAATCCACCCTTCGGGAAGTCATAAGACACATCGGCATAAACAGTTTGTTTGTAAAGATTCTGTTCCCAGTTCAAACGGACAAAGTTTTTATCGTCATCATTATCCTTACGGCGATAAACTGTAGCACTCAAATTCGGCAAATAAGTCTTGTACCCGCTTTTAGCGCCACCATAAAGTTCTCGCGATTCCAAATCCAAAGAGAATCGAAGCGTCTGAAACGTATTGCTATAGAAACTTCCCTGGAAGCTCACATTCTTATAACGAGCGTGTCCCCAGTAGAACAACAACGAATCGCTTTCGTCCGGATAAGCCCGCCACCCCGCTTTTTCAAGATTCTGGTGCTGTAAGCCCAAAGCAACGGTAGCGTCAAGTTTCGTATTCGTGTAAGAAAAGCCCCACGTGAGCACAGACGAAATATGGGCAAAATCGCCATAATGCGGGAAGAAGAAAAAGTCCTGAGAATCCCAACCGGCGCGTTCATACCAAGTCAAGAAACCCAAATGCGAAATCGAGTCCAGCACCCAGCTCCCGAAAATACCGTAATGATGTCTAAAGGCAAAACCGTCGTGGACACCGTACTTGCTTTTGAGCTGCAACTGTTCAGACGAAGGCGTATAGGTATAGCCAATATCAATATAGCCCCCACGCCCACCGCGCATCACAAGTCCAATATCCTGAAGCTGTCGGTCACGCATCTGGAGACCGCCCTGAGTCAACGCTTCAGCGGGAATCGGGTCTGCAAAGGCAACCCCAGCCGCCATAGAAAGCAAGAGAAAGACTTTTTTTATTTTCATAACTAGAATTGGAAATAAAGGAACGGGTTGTAGCTCTGGGTAAAGAGCGCAAGCGTTGCCAAAATAAATAAACCAAGTGCAATGAGCGACTTTTTGAACGAAACGTCAATACACCAGTCGTAACTGCGGAACTTCCAGAACGAAAGCAGCCCCGCCAGCAACATGAACACAATGCACGTCGGCGTGAAAATTTCAGCAGACAAAATCACGTCGGAAGCAGCCGTTGCGCCAAGCCCAAGCATATTCTTCCACATGCGGACGGCATCGCCAATAGAATCCGCACGGAACAGCACCCAGCCAAAGAGCACTATCACCTGGGTCAGAAGGATTTGCACCACGCGAGGAGCCTTGTAGTACCAAGCGTTCTTGTTGTTTGCACGTTCGACAATCATGAAGAAGGCGTGGTAAAGGCCCCAGCAGACAAACGTCCAGTTCGCACCATGCCAAACGCCACTCACGAACATCACGAGGAAAAGGTTGAAGTACATGCGCCCCGTTGGCACGCGGTTGCCACCCAACGGGATGTACAGGTAATCGCGGAACCAGCTCGTGAGGGAAATGTGCCAGCGCTTC
Organism: Fibrobacter sp. UWB13; assembly: GCF_900177805.1. NCBI lineage: Bacteria > Pseudomonadati > Fibrobacterota > Fibrobacteria > Fibrobacterales > Fibrobacteraceae > Fibrobacter > Fibrobacter sp. UWB13. Next base: position 784,027 of record NZ_FXAX01000001.1, read on the forward strand.
CAGAAGTCCGTAATGCTAACAGAGCGGTACGGACCGTTAAAGTTGCGCGGGAAATGGAACCCGAGCATAAGTCCAAGACCAATCGCCATATTAGAATACGCCGAGAAGTCAAAGTAAATCTGGAACATGTAGGCAAGCGAGCCCCACCAGCTGTTGATGACGCCCGGAGCATCGGCCGCAAAAACGCGGTCAGCGATAATGCCCACCTGGTTTGCAAGGAAGATTTTTTCGGCAAAGCCAAAGCAGAAGAACAAAATACCGCGCACAAAGTTTTCAAGCGTATGCGTGCGTGTTTCAAGTTCTTCGGCAACCGTATTGTAACGCACAATCGGACCCGCCACAAGCTGCGGGAAAAGCGCCACATAGCATGCGAATGTCGCAAAGTTCTTGACCGGAGGTGCCGTACCACGCCACACGTCAATCGCGTAACTCATCGACTGGAACGAGTAGAACGAAATGCCCACCGGCAAAAGAACCGTCATAATAGAGAACGGTTCACAGCCGAGCATAGTCGCAAAATCGTTCACGATTCCCATGCCGAACATGTAATACTTGAAGAACCCAAGCGCACCGAGGTTTACCGCAATCGCCGTGCCAAGCGCAAAATTTCGCTGGAACTTGCTTGCGTTAGGAGCCGAGATAAACCGCCCCGCCACGTACACCACGAGCGTACAGCCAAACATGAGGAACACGAGCCATGGTTCGAGCCAGCCGTAAAAAACGTAACTGAAGATGGTAATGAACAAGTTCAGGAACGAATGCTTAGCCCCGAGCTTGAAGAGAACAAAGTAGCCAACCAAAAATGTCGGCAAGAAATAGAAAAGAAAAATCTGGGAAGAGAAAACCATTAATTACTCGTTCACTTCAATAGCCAAGTAGCGCGGGGATTCGTCGTCAAAGTATTCGTCTTCGACAGCACCGTCCCAGTTGCCTTCGAGCGGAATGAGTTTGAGCGTGTACTTAGACTTAGCCTTGAATTCGCCGACGTTACCCTTGGACTTGTCAGCCATCTTGTCCTTGACCTTACCGCGGGCAATCAGCGGGTTATAAACGCCCACGAGAACTTCCTTGGCGTCGAGCTTGCCCGAAACCACCTTCGAGACCTTGTACTTAAATACATAGACATAGCTATATAAATCATTGCTCGGCATTTTTCCCGGGATTTCGGTCAAACGCCCTTCAATGGTGATCGGGTCGGCGGCAAACACGAATGCAGCCGCAAGAATCAGCGAGAGAAAAATCTTTTTAATCATAGAATTAAATTAGAAAATTTTATGGCGAGAGATTAGGTCGTTGGTCATTAGTCAATAGTTATTAGTTGTTGTCGTCGGATATTTGTGAAGGCGAATCGGTTTATGGAGATATTTTCTGCATACTAATCCATTTTCACGCATTATTTTGGACGTAAAACCTTCAAACAATCAAATTTTAAATTAAAAATCATCAATTTTTACTTTACCACAATTCATCAAATTCAAACTTTTAACAAAAATCATCAATTTTTACATTTTTTAGACTTCAAAAATTAAAATTTTTACCAAAAATTTCAAAAATTTTTACAAAAGTCGGATTTCACCTCTTGCCACCCTCAAAAAATACTCCTATATTTCAGCCCATCTAAATTTTCATCTATTCTTTAAAAGACAGGATAAATTATGGCAAATAAGACCTTAAGTGGTGCCGAAGTGATTATCGAATGCCTCAAGCGTGAAGGCGTTGATACAATTTTCGGCTATCCCGGTGGATCGGCCATTCCGATGTTCGATGCCATCCTCGACTCCAGCATCAAAGTTGTGCTCAGCCGTCATGAACAGGGCGCAACCCACATGGCTGACGGTTATGCCCGCCAGACCGGTAAGGTCGGTGTAGCTCTTGTCACTAGCGGTCCGGGTGCAACGAACACGTTTACAGGTATTTATACAGCTCTCATGGATTCTAGCCCGATCGTCGTGCTCACGGCACAGACGACGACTCCGAACTTGGGCAAGGACGCCTTCCAGGAATGCGATACTAGCGGTATGACTTTTGCAACCGTGAAGCATTCTTACTTGGTGAAGGACACGAACGACCTCCCACGCGTGATGAAGGAAGCTTTCCACATCGCACGTTCTGGCCGTCCGGGCCCGGTGCTTATTGACCTCCCGAAGGACGTGACTGCAGGCCCCTGCACCGCTCCATTCACGGACCAGATGGACCTTCCGGGTTACAAGATTCCGACCTACGCTTCTACTGAAAGCGTCGAAAAGGCCGCCGAATACCTCAAGAATTCCAAGAAGCCGCTTTTGCTCGTGGGCCACGGTGCCATGATTTCTGGCGCACACCGCCAGGTGAAGGAACTCGCCGAAAAGCTCGGCGCTCCGGTTTGCTGCACGATGCTCGGCCTCGGTGCATTCCCGACCGACCACGAACTTTCTCTCGGCATGCTCGGCATGCACGGTACAATTTATGCCAACAAGGCCGTCCTCGAATGCGACTTGATCCTTTCGATCGGTAGCCGTTGGGACGACCGCATTACCGGTAAGCTCAGCGAATTCTGCAAGAACGCCGTGAAGATGCACATCGACATCGACCCTGCCGAAGAAGGCAAGGTGTTGCAGCCGGATGTGTTCATGTGCGGTGACGCCAAGCTCGTCTTGGAACAGCTCCTCCCGATGGTAAACAAGCTCGATACCGCCGACTGGATCAAGACTTGCCAGACTTGGAAGAAGCGCTACCCGCTTACCTACGCCAAGCAGGGCGGCCTCCGTATGCAGCACATCGTTGCTACCGTGAGCGAACTTACGCAGGGCAAGGCCATTGTTACCACAGACGTGGGCCAGCACCAGATGTGGGTCGCACAGTTCTTCCACATCAACTATCCGCGTCAGCTCCACTCCAGCGGTGGCGCAGGCACGATGGGCTTTGGCTTCCCGGCTGCTATCGGTGCCGCATTCGGCAACGAAACCGGTTGGCCGGTTTGCAGCTTCAGCGGTGACGGCGGCTTCCAGATGACCGAAGCAGAACTTGCAACGGCCGCCATCCACAAGCTCCCCATCAAGATTTTCGTGATGGACAACAAGTACCTCGGCATGGTGCGCCAGTGGCAGGAACTCTTCTATGACCACCGCTACTCCAGCGTGGACATGAGAGGCAACCCGGACTTCGTGAAGCTCGCCGAAGCTTACGGCATCCCGGGGCTGCGCATCAAGCGCCCGGCCGATGCTGAACGCGTGATCCAGAAGGCTTTGGACTACAACGATGGCCCGATTCTCATCCACTGCGAATGCGAAAAGGAAGACAACGTGTTCCCGATGATTCCGGCAGGCGCTCCGATCACAAGCATGATCACCGAACAGCCGAAGACGCAGCTCGAAAAACCCACCGGATCGACGTAATAGGAGAATTTGAAAATGAAAGATATTGCACATTCTATTAGCTTGTTAGTGGCAAACCGTCCGGGCGTGCTCGTGCGTATTGCACTCGTGTTCTCCCGCCGTGGCTACAACATCGATTCTCTCGTCGTCTCCCCCACGCTCGACCCGAACTTCAGCCGCATGAACATCATCGCTCACGGCAATCCCGAAATTTTGATGCAAATCATCAAGCAGCTCGAAAAGCTCGTGGACGTGGTTCAGGCCAAGGACCATACCGGTACGGACGCTGTGGAAAAGGAACTCGCCCTCATCAAGGTTCGTTGCACAGCAGAACAGCGCACCGAAATCTTGCAGCTTTGCGACCATTTCCACGCCAACACGGTGGATATGACGATGACTTCCATGATTATCCAGATTACGGGCAACAGCCAGAAGGTCGATACCCTCAAGAGCTTGTTGCAGAAGTTCGAAATCGTAGAATACATCCGCACGGGCAAGGTCATCATGCTCCGCGGCGAAGACAAGACGTAGTTCGCGACTTCGTCGCAGTTACTAGTTATTAGTTAATAGTTACTAGTTAAGAGAACTTAATTACAAAAGACGCTCGGGAAACCGGGCGTTTTTCTTTTGCCCCCTCTATATGCAACGGATGCAACAAAAACGTACGGGCGAAAATATTAAAACAAGCTAAAAGTGGTCTTTATACTCCAAAACAAACTATATTAACATGGTGTAAGGATGTAAGGAGGAAAATTTTTATGAAAATCGAAAAGAAGAAAGTTACCGGAAATTCACGTTTGTCGAATGCATCCAAGGCAGGTGTTGCCTCAATGCTTGGCATGTCCGCAATTTTGATGAGCGGCTGTACAGGCGATGCTGAAAGTGGTCAGGTTATCGGCCCTGTTGAACCAGACAACAACAATCCAAACAGCAGCGACGCCTCCGAAAGCCCCGAAATACAATCAAGTTCTTCTGTAACCGATATTCCGCTGAGCCACGAACGACTCAGCAGCGAAGCCATCGAAGCGCTTTCTTCTTCATCTGTACAATCGCCGAGCAGTTCTTCTGTTGCACCAATTCAAAGCAGTTCGTCAGAAGAAATCGTCAGCAGCTCATCCGAAAGTTCTAGCAGCACATTTGTCGAAAAGCCCCGCAGTTCGTCGAGCGTCAAGGAAGAATCTAGCAGTTCCACAGAAGTCGTCCCACCATGGCCAAGAGATTGCAACAAAATTGATTCTATGGGCGTAAACGTCATTATGTGCCATGACGACGATGACTTTCCGCTAGTGAGCATGGTGTCCACATACGAAATGTTTGACAATGTATAAGATCTGCAAGTGTTAGGGGGAACCATGAAAATTGAGAAGAAGAAAGTCGTCAAAAGCTCAAAATTGAGCCATTTTACCCAAAGTGCGGTCGCAGCTGCACTCGGAATTGCGGCATCCATCGGTGCAACAGCTTGCGACGACAGTGTATCGGCAAATAGCGGAGACCATCCCAAGCAACAGCCAGAGAACGAACCGACATGCGGACAGGCGGCATGCGGAGAACAATACAGCAGTTCCAGCTATACCGACATTTCTTCAAGCGGAGAACATCTCAGCAGCGAAGCCATCGAAGCACTATCCTCTGCAATGCAGCCATTGAGTAGTAGCTCCATGGTGAACCCGCCGCCGGAATCGGGGTCCCCGATGGTCATGTCTTCTGAACGTCTCAGCAGTTCTTCCGTCGAAAAACCTAGCAGTTCGTCTTACGAGCCACCTCCAGAAGCAGGCATTCTCCCGCCGTACGAAGAATCCTCTTCAAGCGAAACGCTGTCAAGCAGTTCCATAGAAGAGCCCGAACCTCTCGCAGGCGACCCCATTATTACAGAAAGCAGCTCGAGCGAAAGTACGCCAAGCACACAGTCCAGCAGCAGCAAAACAGCAATCCCAGCCACTCAAACCACACCTGCCATAGATACGCTCAACCCTCGCATACACATCTGCGATGATGGCTCGTGTATGATATTCAGCATGGTCACCACGTTCGAGCAAGACGACATTCAAGCATGAATTTAGTCCTTTGCCTTACAGAACAATGTAATTTACGTTGTACCTACTGCTATTACAAGGAATCGCAAGCAGACCGCAAAACGGTCATGGACGACGCGACTCTCGAGCAGGCGATTAAAATCGCACTCGACCGTACGATTTTCTTTAGGCAGTCGTACTTGAACATCACGTTCTTTGGGGGGGAGCCGCTTTTGCGAAGAGATGCTATTTATAAAGGTGTCGAATTCGCAAAGGCGGTTGTCGATGACGCGATGGACAATGGCAAAATTTCCAAAAATTTCAGGTTGCAATTTGCAGTCAACACGAACGGCACACTGTTCGATGATGAATTTTTTGACTTTTGCGAGTGTGAGAAATTCCGCATTTACCTTTCACTCGATGGGCCAGAATACCATCACGATATCGCCCGCCGCACCGTCAACAATACGGGAAGTTTCAAGGACATCGAAAAGCACATTCCGCGATTCGTAAAACTCGGAGCAATTGCATTAAGCACCGTTACGCGCGCCCATGTCAACACGCTTTTCGAGAGCGTTAAGTGGTTGCACGAACAGGGTTTCCAAAGCCTTACGACGAGCGTCGATTTTGATGGCAAGTGGAGCGGCGAAGATTTTGACAAGCTCGCTTTGCAGTACCAGAAAATGGCAGAGTATTGGAGAGCATGTCGCGAAAAGGGTGACAAGTTCTTCCTCGGCACAATTCATGACAAAATAAAAATAGCGCTTATCAATTCGCGATACAGGCTTTATTCGTGCCATGTGTACAATGGAGCCATCGGAGTCGCAACAAATGGAAATATGTTCCCTTGCACACGGTTTATCACCTCAAACCCAAACACCCACTATGTGCAGGGGAACGTTTTTACCGGCTTTGACGAGACCGCTTGCGACAAAATTCGAGAATTTTTGGACAACGACAAAAAAGAATGCGAGGGGTGCGACATTCGCTACCGCTGCTGCGCGCATGAATGCGCCTGCACGAGCTACTACACGACGGGGACAATAGAAGGAGTGTCTCCCGAAGTGTGCACGCACGAAAGAATGCTCGCAGAAATCTGCGATACATTGCTAGAAAAAATGGCGGTGTAGAATATTCTACCCGCCGAATTTTAGCGAACAGTAATCTTGCGAGAATAGCTTTGTTTACGGCTAACAGCCTTCACAACATAGATTCCGCTTTGACCACGGGATTTCCAGAGGAAATCTTTACCCGAGGCAGTCGCCACAACGTGACCATTTAAGTCAAAGATTCTCCACTGAGCCATTTCAGGGACAGACATCTTCACAGCGCCATCCAAATGGCTAATCTTCATGCCCGCCACACGAGCCATGCGATGTTCTGCAATTCCAACAGCAGGTTTCGTCAGCGAAGAAGAATCCCCAACTGTAGCCATCTTCGGATTGTCAATGGCATCAACAACGTTCACAAAAGCACCACTCATCATGGAGGTGCCGAACCAAGCCAAGAACTGGTCAAAATACATCTCGTTATGAAGCGTATCTTCGAGCGCATCCGTTTCGTTCTTTGCAAGTCCAAAGTAATCGCCACCTTCGTAGAACTTGCCCATTTCTTCACTAAAGGCAATGCGGTCTTCCTTCTCGCCCACAGCCATTGCTGCAGTCGCCCACATGCCAATCGTCAAATGGCTATGTTCGCTACGGTAACGCCAAGTCGTCGTATCCTTAGAATTGTTAAAATCGTACCACTTGTCTTCAGGAGGCAACAGCTCACCCGCTTTTTCGATCTGGTAGAAGTTTGCAGCCTTTGCGCCACCTTTAGAATTAATAAAGGTCAAAGCATTCTTGAGGAACGTCTTTGCGCGTTCTTCATCAAACCAAATAGCGTCAATAGCGACACGCCACAAAATGCGGATTGCATCCTTGAAGAAAGCCTTGCTTTCGAAATAGGCGTTATAGCCAAGCCCTGCCGAGCCTACCCAGCCGCCATCAGGCGTCATCCAGTCCGGGACCATACCCATGCTGTAGCCTGGGCTCTTAGAAATAATCTCGTAAGACTTATCGACCACTTTATTCCAGCGATCGCCATTAGAATCAAACTTGGCAAAGACCTTATACCATGCCGGAGAGAAATACCCCGGATTGACAAAATCATAGCCACCCCAACCAGCACCCGGAGCCAAAATACCATTGCTCGTAATCTGTTCGGTGCTCCACATGCAATCGAGAATTTTCTGAGCATGGGACTTGTAATCGTAACCAAACTTTGTAGAAGTGTACGGTTGCCACTTACCCGCAGAAACAAGCTTATCGGCAAAAATCAAAGCAAGAGCAATATCTTCTTCGGCATCAGAAGCGGCACCTCTACCGACAATTTTGCCTTCAACGGACATTTGCCAGTTGTAATAGCAGCCACCCCACATTGAAGAATTCGCTTCATCCCACATTTTATTGAACGAAGCCTGATCATTGGCATAAAGCGAAACGAGCATTCCATAGCCCACGCCTTCGCTCACAGCATCGCCCGGGGCTTCACTCTTTGGACGGTGAATCAGCCCAACACCAGCACTATACGGCTGGATATTTCGACGAATTAAGCCTTGCCAAGTACTATCGAGAGCCTTGTTCCAATAAGATTCATCGACTTTGGGCTGCGCATTTGGCAAGTCCAAAACAGCAAGTGACGTGGTGAATGCCGTTGCGATGCAGAACGGCACAATACGGGATAAAAACATAAAACCTCCACACACCGATTCCAACCCGAAATATATTTAGAAATTAGAGAGTCAAAATGCAAGTAAAAAAACAATAGCGTTTACACGAGCAACCATTCATATAACTTTTATCACATTACAATCTGCTTATATTACCCTTTATCAAAAAACATTCTACTTGGCTAGATTAAATTTTGTCGTTTGTTATATTTGCGTTTGATGAAAACTTTATTAACAATTCTACTGTTTTGCGCCACAGCTTTCAGTGCAAATTTAAACTTGCACGATACTGTTTTTGTGGAACAAATTGTCCGCGATACCGTTTACATTCCGATAAAAGCAAAAACCGATACGATTTACATCAAGAACACCGCGGTAGCCAAACAACAATTGCAAGAGAAATGTTGCACACCGACCGAACGCAATCCACTCGGAGAAGACACCACAAAATTTTTACGTTACGACACAAGCTACACGCACCATTCTGTTTATTTGCACTTTGATATTGTTTCGTTTCTCTGGCTCATGAGCGATTCTACGCTTACATCTGTTGGCGGGAATTTGGAAATTGCCGGAAACCGCAAAAATTCTTTTATGATGAATTTCCGTTACAGTAAAAAAATTCCTTGGGGAACATCCAGTCATATTTATAATGGTTACATCGCGCAATACGATATTGGCATTGGCTACCGCCATTATTTTAGACCGTCAAAATACAGTGGCTTTATTGATATCGGAGGAAACTGGCTCATCCGCAAACACGACTACGACAACACCTGGGACAACACAAACCTCATCAACGACAGACCGCACAGCAGACACGAAAACGCTTATTTATACTCCCCTTATATACACAGCGGACATATTTTCAGAGGGGACCGCAATGTTTTCAGCATTGAATATGGTTTAGCCTACAATTTCACAGACAAGGAATTGCTCAACAAGCAATATTCCTACATTACCGGCGGGCTTCAGCTTGACATCAGGATAAACTTTGGCGTGGGGATTTTCTAATGAAGTTCAATCGATTTGGTTTAATTTTCGCTGTATTTTTCGCCATCGCCATTAGCCCAGCGTTGGGTATAACCGACACGGTCTATGTTCAAAAAAGAATCACAGATACGCTTTACGTAGTATCCCCGCCTGATACCGTCTACATACAGGAAACGGGCTTTCAAGCAAGCAACGATAATGATCAGCAAGCTAAAACAGCCGAACACAACGAAGCATTTAAAAGTACAACTAAGCCTGTAAAGAACAAATTCATCACGGAATATAGTACCGACACCATTCCGCCTGCAAATAAATTATACATCGGCGCCATAACAGGTCTTACCCTATTTTCGATATGGTTTGGAGTTTCCATGCTCGACTTCGATTACGAAATAGAAAACTCGTACAGAGGTTCGCTCATGTTTAATTTATCTAGCATCATCCTATTTTATGAACACCCAATTGGTCAAGAAGACCGTTCGTGGGAAGGTTTTAGAAGCATCTTTAGCCCAGGTATCGGATATCGCCAATACTACCTCACATTTACAACAACTAAAGTCAACCCGAAAAAGCACCCCGTAAAATTCAGGAACACTCCGCTAAACAGTATTTCCTTCTACATCCAGACCATGGCAAGTCCCGCATTTAAGATAGCCTACGACAAGAAATATAAAAGCGCCGACCCCAAAAAAGGAAGTATCGATGTCGGCATTGCCCCAAGCGCCACACTGGGCATGGCTTGGAACGCCGAAAACATGCTTTGGTCATTTGGGTTCATTGTCGGTTATCAATACTGGGGCGATAATTCTCGTAAATACCTGACTCATGATCCTTATCGAGAAAAGACGACATACCGTTTTATGAATGGATGGTGCGCCAAAGGATTGTTCTTTGGAACAGATGCTAAAATAGGATTCTAATATGCGACATACACTAGCTTTTATTTTCATCTGCGTTGTTTGCGCGTTTTCACAGGAACGAATCGTAGATACAGTCTACACGGACACGCACAAGGTAACATACGTTATCGACACGGCAAAGGCAACTTCTGAACGCGCCGAACATACCGCAACATCCACACAACAAGAAGCACTCCCGCAACAAGAGGAAGTTGCAGACACATTCGGATTAAATGCACCGCCAAACAATTCAAACAGAGTGACACTTCTTTTGGTCGCACAAAGTTTAAGTTTTTCTTTAAGTTATGAGCACCTGTTCGCAGACTTCTGGAGTTTTGCACTGAGATTCGGTTATGACGGATTCAACAGCAAGAACATTCGCGAAAACACAGATGCCGAAGGAACCATACAGACTTTTGCCGTTCCGCTTGCATTGAGATGGCATTGGGGGCGACGTAACATCGGCAGTTATAGCTATGTGAGCATCAATGGCGAAAACCACCATAAAAAAAATCGTCAGTTAGAAGGCTTTATCCAGGCACAAATCGCCCCTGTTCTATACAATATAGACTTGCACCGAGATTCAAGTTCTTACAAACAAGCGCTAAACCTTAAAGAAAAAGAATACGCCCTATATTACACACTCGGATTTGGCTTCAATTACTGCTACGAACATTTCATTTTCAGCACAGAAATAAACATTGGTACATTTATCCAAAAGCCAAAATTTCAAGAACACACACAAGTTTACAGGAGCCGATATGGCACACGACTTTTGGACAAGACAATCGCTGAAAGCGTTCTCGCCATTGGCTGGATGTTCTAAGCGAACTTAGAACATCTCTTAGAATCCAAGTACAGCTTCGGAGATTTCATTTGCCTCGTCAGAACCATCATCGGCACGATCGGCATTGAATTCGCCCCAGCCTTCGCTAGTGCCACAGCCAATACCCACGTCCATCGTAGACCACTTGAACACGGCGTAAACACGCTCGAAGCGTTCCAAAATCTCAGTCAGGACATCCTCTGGAGGTTCGTTTTCGACAAGGAACGTTCCATCGACCGCATACAGTTCGGATTCAGGAAGTTCTTCAAAACGGCATTCGTATTCATCGGTCATATAATCTTCGACGGAATACCATTCTCCGGAATCGATGCTCGGCAGTTCAGCCTCAGGGAAATGTTCCAAGAACGCATTCCACAAGGCATCAAGATCCTCTTGGACTCCAATGAAACGGACTAATATTCTGCAATCCATACAACCTCCTTTTGAATTCAATTTAGAAAGATTTTGCAGAAAGTGAGCGATAAGCGACCCGTATCAACGGGTCGTGTTCGTGAGAGCGAGGCGAAGATGGATTTTCCCGATTGCGCAAGAGCCGAGCGGTTCTTATAAAACAGAAAAAAAGAACTCACATAGTGAGTTCTTTTTTTTCTGGAGGTGAGGGGAGTCGAACCCCTGTCCAAAATCACGTCCATGTACGTTCCTACAAGTGTTCCCTTCGTATTTAAGATCTCGTCTTATCCACGCCCAAGAAGGTCGGCGCGGAGTTTGACCAGCTTAGTAAATCTCGGGAGATGCCCCCAGGCATGACACTTCCCTATCCCATATTGCGTCCGGACGTACATCCCGATGGGAGCGGAATGAGGCCCGGCGTTGCCGTTAATTAGGCAGCGAGTGCGTAGTTTTCGTCAGCACTTATTTTTTTTCAGACTTTTTAACGAGTTGCCCTCGTCTGAGACCTCGACTTGCAACTAACACTTCGGTAACCCTGTCGAAACCAGAGCACCCCCGTATATTAGTGGTTGAACACAAATATAACAAACATCAGGTTAAAATGCAAAGGTATGTTCAAATTATAATCTGGTTGAGACAGACCTGTCGACTAAATGCGAGCTAGCGAGCATTTAAGCTCTTGAGAACGCATGCGTTCGAAAGACCCGGAGGGCAAAATTGCTGCGAGTAGCAGAAATTTTGGCAAACCAGAGCACCCCCGGTGCTTGCTCTAATATAGTAAAAAAACTAAAACTTGACTTTATAAATCTGCGGCCAGAGCTTGCCTGTGATCCAGAAATCCTTGCCATCATAGGCAATGCCGTTCAAGACATCGGCGTTGGGGAAATTTTCTCGAATCTCCCCCGCTTTTTTCGAAAAATCGATGTAGCGGAGCACATTCCCACTTGGGAGCTCGATTTCTGCAATCAAGCCCGTCTGCCAAATGTTTGCGTACAAAAAATTTCCAACGACTTCAAGTTCATTCAAGAGCTTGATTGAATAACGACCGTCAGTTACTTTAATGATTCCCGACACCGCAAAGCCACCCGGAGCAATTTGCAAAAGTTCATCGGAACCATTACTCATCAAAAGCTGGTCACGCCAAAGCGTAAGTCCCCAGCCTTCGGTCGGAATACGGAACTCCCCCTTCTTTTTGAACGGCTTGCGAGAATAAATAAAAGCCTTGTGCGATTTCCATGTGAGGTAGTAAATCTCGTCACCAAGCACAACGGAGCCCTCGCCAAAATAGCGATCTTCAATGCGAGCGGAATCTAAGATTTTTCCATCGAGTGTACGACGATACAGCCCCGATTGCCCATACTGCCCCGTAGTTTCAATCAAATCCTTGCCATCAAACGATAGCCCCTGCGTAAAGTGAGACATTTCGTGTGGCACAGAATCGAGAATCGTCGGCACAACACGCGGAGCCTCGGCATAGGCAGACAAGAGAGCAAAGACGAGAAAAGCACAAAAAGATATACTTCTAAACATATCGTAAAATTACTAAATTTGCGTCCTTCGGACGCATTTAGTACGGCTCGGCCATGTCAAAACATAAATGTTTTGACGTCTACGACGTCAGTGGCTGCAACTCGAAAATGCAAAAATAAATTTTTGCGCTTTCGAGTTTTGCACACTTTTGCCGCGTCACTCGCCTTTTGATGCCTTCGGCATCCGTGGCTTCGGCTCAAAAATGGGTCTGCAAGCAGCCCCGCTTTCTCGCCTTGCACACTTTTACTAAATTTGCGCGCATGGGTGAAATAAGAACTCCTGCCAAAGTGAAAATCATCGTTGGCATTCTCGCAAAAGATGCCGAATCCGTAGAAGCGGTCCGCGGAGTGCTCAAATCGCGTTTCGGCGAAGAAGACCTGAACTTGGAACCGTTCCCGTTCACATTCACCAACTACTACAAAGAAGAAATTGGCGAAGCGCCGGTACGCGCGTTCTTTAGCTACGAGAACCTCGTTGACCGCGAAACGATTGTCGACATCAAGCTTTGGACAAATGACATTGAACTTGAAATTGCAAAAGCAAACGGGACTCCGGGACTGCGCCCTGTGAATCTCGATCCGGGCTACATGACGCTTGGGCAGTTTTTTTTGGCAACGACCAAGGATCAACGCCAACGCGTTTACATGCAGCGCGGGATTTTCGTGGAGCCGACGCTTTATTTCCAGGACGGGCACTTTCACGCTTTCGATTGGACGTATCGCGACTACCAAAGCGAGAACTACATCAAGTATCTCGAAGAGGTGCGCAAGCGCCTCGCCTACCAAATGACCACAGGAAGACCGTATAGTCAAAGAAACAAGAAATAAACTATGAAAGCTGGTATTTTTACAATTCTCCTTCTCTGCTGTTCCAACATCTTCATGACGTTCGCTTGGTACGGCAATCTCAAACTTAAAGAAATGCACATCAGCACCGATTGGCCGCTGATTCTCGTGATTCTTGCTTCGTGGGGCATCGCACTCCTGGAGTACAGTTTCATGATTCCCGCGAATAACATCGGGAGCCGCATCAACGGTGGTCCGTTCAGCTTGATGCAATTGAAAATCATTCAGGAAGCCATTTCGCTTACAGTGTTCACGACAATTGCAGTCACGGTGTTCCATACGGAAACACTCCAATGGAATCACATTGTCGCTTTCTTGTTCATCATTGCAGCTGTTTTCTTTGCTTTCTTGAAGTAAACTTTCAAGTCAAATAAATCTAAACAACAAAAAGCACCGATTTTCATCGGTGCCTTTTACATTTTTATCAGTTACGATTTATTTGCTCGGGTTGCAGAGATCATCCGCACCAGAGATGTCCGAAATGTTAAACGGTTGCGTCCATTCACTCCAGTCGGTTTCTCCATTAACGTCCTTCCAGACAATACGGATTTGTACGTAGTAGTCGCAAATACCACGGACATAGCCAGGAATACACATCGACATACCAGTTTCATGAGCCATGATTTCTTCCCATTTATCAGCCGACGTGGACGCACTATACAATAGGGAATGTTCGTCAGCGTCATAACCAGAACTTTCCTCGCAAGAAGCAAATATGGTTTTCGTTTTAGCTTTGTCAACAAAATCGGTTTCATCGAAGCGCTTCGTAATAGACGGTTCTTCATACGGGAACGGTTCAACCCAATAGCAGCTATCACACTTATCGCCTTTTTTCTTTCCTTCGCAAGAACCCTTGTAGTAATTATACTGTTCAAGAGAAGTAAACCAACGAGCTTCGTAATAAGCCGTATCCGTATATTCCGATTCAACGATATACTTACTGATAAAATTATCCGTTATGGTATAAGTAGCCCTTGCATTAATAAAAGTGATATCATCCTTCGTTGCAGTGTCCTTATCCGCTTCGTATGCTGTGGTGTAGCCCAAAACAAATTTTTCAGACGGCACAGGAACTTCAAGAGCCATGTAATCGCGGTACTTGATTTCCGGAGTCAGCTGGATAACATCGCTATAGGCAGACGTATCACCGTCATTGACAACAGCCATACGGTAATAGCTTTCAATCTTGTCGCGTCCCTGAATATAGTAGTTACGCACATTGCCCTTGATGTTAGAAGCGACACTCACCCACTTGAAATCCTTAAGCTTTGAGCTCTGGATGATGAATTTACGATCCGGATTTTCATCGGATGCACTGTAGCTCCAGCTCAATTCCCAAACGCTCGGCGCAATACGAGTAAGAGCAATATCAGCCGGGGGTTCAGCAACGTTTGTTTTCTTGCTAATCTTAGGAATTTCAATTTCAGAGGAATATTTCGAAACGCCCTTGGAATCCTTAGCGGCAACACGAACATAGTAGCCACCCTTCTTCGTGGCATCGATAATAATCATGTACACGCCCTTGTTTGTCGAATCCATGACAGCCCAGGACGGTTTCTTGTCTTCCAAATTAAGGCTCTGCAACTTGAAACCATTTTCAGGACGATTCGTATTGTCCGTATAGCTCCAAGAAAGTTTGTACTTACTAACATCGATAGAGTCCAGCTTCAGATTTGTGGGGACCGCCAGATCCATACTGTTCGAAGTACTTGTGCTATCGGAGACACGAGGAATCGTAATTTCTTCAGAGTATTCGGAAACACCCTTATCATCCTTAGCAGCCACATGGTAAAGCAAGCCACCCTTCTTATTACCATCAATCTTTACGACATGAACTCCCTTGTTAGTCGTTCCGTCATCAGACCACTTCGGGCTCTTGTCATCGAGATTCAAGCTCTGGAGCTTAAAACCCTGTTCTGGACGATTTTCATTATTTGTATAGCTCCAGGAGAGCTGCCACATGTTGTCGCCGAGGTTTTCAAGCTTAAGATTCGACGGGACTGCAAGGTTTGCGTTAGTCGTAGCCGTTGAGCTATCTCCAATAATTTCAACCATGTCGCTTGCCTTGGAAACGCCACATTCATCCATAGCAGATACGCGATAGTACTTATCGGCATTAGATGCACCAGACAAGTTATACATGACCACTTCTGCATTGGTTGAGTCAAAAGTTTTCCACTTAGGCTGCTTATCCGACATATTGAGAACTTCAATAAGGAAGCCAGACTCGAGACGTTCGTCATTGGGGGTATAATCCCAAATAAGGACCCACTTGTTTTCGCCATTCTCGACCACCTGCAAATTTGTAGGTGCGGCTAAAGTTTCAGAAACAGACTTACAAATCTTAGAATTGGATGAGGAAGATTTTGCATCTTTGGAAGATCCTCCTGCGGACGAATATTCAGTATCGTCTTCTGCAGATGACGAAGACGAGCTAGAGCATGCGCCCAACGCAAAAAGAAACGCTGTCGCCAGACTTAATTTCCATTTTATGTTCATGATAAAACTCCACTAGAAAATTTTCTTTTACAATCAAATATATCATTTTTATGTCAAAAAGAATACAAAAAGTATAATTAAGCCCAAATAAAACTAAAAATTGGGGAAAAGCGTATTCTAGCTAGAGTTTTCTATGAAAATTACAGCCTAAAGCGCAGACCTTGGTTGCCGGAACGAATAAAATACAAACCACGAGGCATAGCATTTGCATGAATTTCGCGACCAAAACCAGACTTGATTACAACGCCGTTCATGTCAAACAGCGACCAAGGGGCATCCATCGAGAGATAAATCGTTTGGGAACCGCGATCAAAAGTGATGTTGAGTCCAGAATGCGCCGCAGAAGCTACGCGAGGATTGTCGTAAAGTCCGACTGAACTTGAGTCCGCCGCCTTCCCGAACTTGATGTTCCCAACAAGAGTTTCGCCACCGAGGCCTTCTGCCGTAAGGTAAAAGTCCTGTATGCCCTTGAGTTTCGGCAAGTTTGAACATTGCACGTCAGTCCACTTGGAATCACCTGCGGTCGGCAATTCGCATTTAGAAATCACATCACCTTTTTTACTTTCGGAGCGGAGCGAGAGCGTGCCGCCCGCGCTATTTTTCACCTGAACGCTGACGCCAACGTCTACAATGGAGTCGGTAATCACATTCTCGAAAATCGCATAGCCACCATCCTTGATGGCAAATTCATCATTGTCCGTGAGGCGCACGCGGATGCCGTTGTCAAAGCCATTTGCCGGGATTGTATCGCGGATAATGCGCAAAAAATCGAGGCGGTCAAGTTCAGCGTAATGTTTGCCCTTCGTGATTTCAATGAAGTTTGATCCGCGTTTAAGCTTTGTCGGGATGTACACGACGGACTTTTCAGGGAATTCACTCCAGGCACCAGTCAACGGCAACTGCACTTCTTGCGTCTTGCCATTGATGTCCACAAAATGCGAGCTGCCGTTTGCGCCATCTTCGGTCCAGTTGTTGTCGTAACGGTAACGGATAAGGTAATCGCCCGCCTGCGGGATAATCATCGGCAAGCGAATCTTGCTGTCATCGTAATTGATGTAAGCGCAAAATTCTCCGTTCGAAGCCTTGGAGCTGCTCGAAATATCGACATGCGTCAAGATGCCGTGTTCCGCTTCGGCACTCAGGTAACGCCCCATAAACGGTTGACCAAGTTCCGGCCAATTGTCGTCGGTCCACACGATATCGCGCACTTGTATGTAAGAATTACCGCCATCATTCTTATCGTAATAGTGATTCACAAAGCGTTGGCGGTTCACGTCCTCAAAAGCTTCACCGCCCGCAGGCCCGTAGTAGCGTCCGTAACGGCTGAGGAGAATCGTACCACCGCCATTCAAGAGAGCCTTGCCGCTGCGGTCCACATATCCACCATCAATGCGGTTGGAGCGCCCGACCGTTGTCTTGTAAGAATTGTTTTCGAGGTCTGCACCTTTTTTACAGCAGTTGTCCCAAGCGGTAAAGAGGAAATATTTGCCATTGTGTTCAATGAGGCTTGCGCCTTCGACGCCTGCGCCACCGCGGTTTGCGATATTCTGCATTTTCGCGCCGTCTTTCACCTTACCCGTTTTTTCGTCCAGTTCGAGAATGTGGATACCCGTTCCCCACGAACCAAACGCCATCCAGACCTTGCCATCGTTGTCCTTCAGCACCGCTGCATCAATTGCGTTGTACGAATCACTCTTGACCGTGTGAATCACCTCGCCCTGGTCCGTCCAGCCGTAGCCTGGCTTTGTCGGGTCGATTTCCTTACTCGACATGAAGCCCATGCCCGACGAGCGGATGCCCATTTCGGAACCGCAATAGTACATGCGATATTCTCCGCCGATGTAATGAATATCCGGCGCCCAAATATCAATCATGTTCGGGGCGTATTTATAAAGCCACTTCGAAAATTCAGGCATGGCGGGGTCGCCATTTTTCCAGTTCAACGCGTCTTCAGAAAACTGCATGAGCATGTGGTTGTCCGTCGTCGCAAGCGCATAGCCGTCCTCGTAACGGATGATGTCCGGATCATGGCCCGCCCAGCGGGTTTCCTTGGCATACCAATCAGCGGCAAACGCGGCCTCAAACGAGAGGACAGCGAGAACAAATGCAATGGTGGAAATTTTAGAACAACGAATCATAAGACTCCTTCAACCACACACCAGCATACACTATTTAATCTATATTCCGAAAGGATTTTTCGGTACAATTTATTTGCAAAAAAACGCCATCCCAGAAAATCTAGGATAGCGCGATAAGCTTATTTCACCTTGACAATGAATCTGCCTTTGGGAAGGTTATTAAATTCAATGTCACTACCATTAGTTTTTTGGTGGGAGACAATTTGTCCCATCGGATTCAAGAGGTAAGCCTGATGAGCGCCGGCATTATCAAAGTGTACGCGGTAGCCGTTAGGAATTTTGGCAATCGAATAGTTCAATGACGGACGGACTATCGGGAGTGCCACAGGAGATTCGCTCGAACTGCTCACAACCATTTCGCTGGAGCTAGATTCCGCAACAGCACTGCTAGAACTTGATTCCGGCAAGGGGGCACTCTTGAAGAGAATGTTTCCGACAATCGCTTCGCCAGAGACGCCCGAAGCAGTCAAATAAAAGTCCTTGATACCGCCGAGGCTCTTGAGGTTCGAGCAATTCACAGTCGTCCAACCTTTAGCCGTAGATTTTTCGTTCGCAGCCACCAGTTCGCATTCCGAAAGAACGGTTCCGTCCTTCTTGCCATCGCGAATGCTGAGTTTGCCGCCAGTAAGACTTTTCACCTCGATTGCCACTTCCGTAGACTTGATGGAATCCGTCACGACGTTTTCGAAAATGGCGTAACCGCCGTCCTTGATAGCAAATTCATCCTTGTCCGTGAGGCGCACGCGAATGCCGTTATCAAAGCCGTTTGCCGGAATCGTATCGCGAATCACGCGCAAGAAGTCGATGCGGTCCAGTTCCGAGAAGAATCCGTTCGGTTGCGGTTCAATTTCGATGAAGTTGCCACCGCGCTTGAGTGTCGCTGGAATCATCACGATAGACTTTTCCGGGAACGTGCCCCAAGAACCTGTCGGCGGGAGCGTCACGGTTTGCGACTTGCCATTGACGGTGACTTTGTGCGTAGCATCGCCTTCGCCGCCGTTTGCATAGCGGTAGCGCAGCAAGTAATCGCCCGCCTGCATGATGTTCATCGGCAAACGAATCTTGGAGCCCGCCGTATTGATGTAAGCGAGATATTCGCCGTTCGAAGCGGTATTGCTGCGAGTGATCGCAAGGTCGCCCGAAACCGCACGTGTCAAAGCGCCATGTTCGACTTCGGCACTCAAGTAACGTCCGAGGAAGGGCTGTCCCATCTCAGCCCAGTTATCCTCGGTAAAC
The DNA here is from genome assembly GCF_900177805.1 of Fibrobacter sp. UWB13. Classification (NCBI taxonomy): domain Bacteria; kingdom Pseudomonadati; phylum Fibrobacterota; class Fibrobacteria; order Fibrobacterales; family Fibrobacteraceae; genus Fibrobacter; species Fibrobacter sp. UWB13. The sequence continues at coordinate 803,482 of NZ_FXAX01000001.1, forward strand.
ACAACATCACGGATGTGAATGTGATTGTACTTATCGCCATTCAAATCGTAATAGTGATGCACAAAACGCACGCGGTTCAAGTCTTGGAAGGCTTCGCCGCCGCCTGGACCCACGTAGCGACCATAACGTTCCATAAGAATTGTGCCACCGCCATTCGCCATATCGTAACCTGCGCGATCTTTGTACGGACCGGTTACTTTATCAGCACGACCATAAGCGGTCTTGTACGTTGTCTGTTCAATGGTCGGACCTTGCTGACAGCACTTGTCCCAAGCCGTAAAGAGGAAATACTTGCCCCCGTGTTCAATGAGACTCGGTCCTTCTTCGGCACCACCGCTTGCCTTGCTTGTACGGCGAGCAATGTTATAGACAGTCTTGTCATCGCTCGCCTGATTGCCCGTCTTTGCATCCAACTTAATCAACTGGATTCCAAGACCGAACGAACCAAACGCCATCCAATAATTGCCTTCGGTATCGCGAACGACATCGGCATCAATCGCATTGTACTTGTCCGACGCCACCGTATGGAAAACGTGGCCATGGTCCGTCCAGCCATAATCCGTCGTGCCAGGCACAATCGACTTCGTGGACTGATAGCCAATGGCAGACGTGCGCTTGCCGAAAACGGAAACGCAGTAATACACGCGGTATTCACCGTTCATGTAATAAATGTCAGGTGCCCAGATGCCCTCGGTCGTAGGCGCATAAGTGTAAGCCCACTGTGGGATTTTGCTCACCGTTGACTTGTGGTCGCGCCACGTGTAAGCATCTTCGGATGTCCACAGTTGCAAATTATTGTTCGTGCTCATGAGGGCGTAACCGTCCTCAAAGCGCACCATGCTCGGGTCATGACCCGGCTGCAAATTGTCCTTAGCATACCAATCGGCAGCCGACACAGCGGAGACGCCAAAAGCGCCAATCGTTGCGAGAGTCGCAAGTTTCGCGCCGCTCACAAGATTTGTAAAATTCAAAACCTTCATTTCCATACTCCTTAAAAATTCATTGGATCCTTCGACTCCACTATGTTTCGCTCAGGATGACACAGTAGCATTACCTTACCATAACCATTGCGGTATTTTTCCCAGTGCGAACAAAGTACATTCCCGAACGAACGAAACGCACTTGGATTTCACGGCCATAACCACGACGCACAACAACACCATTTACATCAAGCAAAGCCCAGGACGTTTCAGCGGCCAAACGAATCACGCGAGCACCATCGTCATAGCGAACCTGTTGCAAAGTTGACGTATTCAACGCATCCATAGAACCGCGCGCAATCCCAGTCGTCCCACCATTGCCGGAGTCCGGCAGAATCGAATCTGTCGGCGGTTCAACCTTCGGCAATTCAGCTTTTGCAAATTGCACTTTTTGATTATCCGTTCCCGTACGAACCCACGTGATGACAGGCATACCGACTTCCTTCGAAATGTTCAGCACATCGCCCAAGTAATCGCTATCGTAATCCGCAAACAAGAAGTACCCCTTCTTTGCCGATGCATTTTCAATGCGAATTTCACAAGCAGTCTCAGAAGTTTTCACCGTATCCAACAACGTCTTGGGCGGACAATAGTAGCGGCCCGTCGCAAAATTTTTGAGCGTGTAATAACGCGCCGAATCGCCATGCGCAAGCACCCAAAGTTGCGCTTCGTTCTTTTCGTCCGCAGTCTGCTGCACCACAACGCCATCGTTATCTTCGAGAGCCAAATTGCTGTGCGAGACCGTCAAGCGGTAACCGCCCTCTTCGATAAGCGCATTGTTGACCGGATCCACGCCATCCGTATGCTTGATTTTCTGGATTAAGCCATCGCGGTCGTAATAGAGGTAGTCGATATTCACGGAACGGCGATACGTCCAGCCGCCCGGAGAATTCGCACCGTGATACATGAAATACCAGTGCCCGAGATACTTGAAAATCGCCTGATGGTTCGTCTCGGAATTTTCCATTTTGTCGTTGATGACGCCTTTTTGTGTCCACGGTCCGTTCAGGCTTGGAGCCATGGAATAATTCGTCGTCGAGGGGTAACCCGAAGCATAACTGAAGTAATAATTGCCACGGAAATAATGCATCCACGGAGCTTCAAAAAAATCCTTGATTTTGATATCTTCGGGTGTACTCGCAAGCTCAATCATATTTTCTTTGAGTTTCACGCGGCGGCCAGCATTCCACGAGCCCCAATACATCCAGATATCGTCACCATCGTAGAAAATTGCGGGATCAATGTTCAACTTCACGTCGTTCGGTGTATTATCGGTAATTAGCGCATGCCCAATCGCGTCCGTCCACGGACCGGACGGATGATCAGCAACGGCAACGCCAATCGCAAATCCTTCACTTCCATTTTCCTTGATAGTCCCATGATGGACCGCCACATACCAATAAAACTTGCCATTTCGGTATTCGCAATGGCCCGCAAAAGCGCTCGCATTCGCCCATTTGAACGTTTTGACGCTCAAAACCGCCCCGTAATCGTGATAATGTTCCATATCGTCGGTCACGAGTACGTGCCAGTCGTTCATGATGAATGCTTTATTGTTGTTGCCCTGCGGTCCCTGTTCGTCGTGACCCGCAAAAATAAAGAGCGAGTCGTTATGCACGAGGGCTGCGGCATCCGCAGAATAAAAGTCCGTCGTCAACGGATTTGCGGCAAAAGCCGATTGCGCCCCAAAAGCGCCAAATAGGCAAAAAAGGCAAAAAAAGGCCCATTTCAACGTCGTAAAAAATCCAGAACTCTTCGTTCCCATAAACATCTCCAAATCCACACCAACAACTGCTTTAAATATATATCAAAAATTATAAAAAGTCCACATATTTATTTATGACATCAAGTATTATTTAGAAGATAATCCACAAACAACACACATTTTCACGAATTAAAAGTCTACAGTTCACAAAAGACTGTTGGACAGCGTTCTTATTTATGAAAAAAAAGAGAGTCCCGATCATTCCCGTCATCCCCGTCAAGCGAGGACAGGCGCGAGGACAGAATCGCAAATGACATTTTCTTTCGAAAATAACATTTCTTGTCTAATGACTATTGACCAAAGACCATTGACGAACGAATGATAATTGACCAACAACAGACAAAACGTATCATTAAGGTTGCATATGATTCAGCCGACAAAAAATTTCATTTATTTGAAAATTATTCATGGTAAACAAGCATAAAAGTACATATATTTTGTGTTGGATCTATTTGATTTAGGAGAGTGGATTATGAAAAGATCTTTGTTGGTCGCACTTTGCGCAACGTCAGTCATTTACGCAGGTTCATTCGAAACCTGGGATGCAGCCAAAATTTTTGAAGATTTCTATCTAAACTATCAAATTCATACAGGTCTCGGCAATGGACTCGAAACAGAAGGTTACTGGTATTCTTACAATGACAACAACAATTCGGGATCATCTGTAATCGTTTGGCCTGTATCGACAGATTTGTTTTACTCAAATCAATCTTTAGATCCCGTCATCGAGGAATGCAAAGGCCTTGCTGGCACAGCGATTCTAAGCAAAGAATCTTATGAACACGATCCGTATGTCGGTGTGGGCTTCAATGTTGTCGGCGAGACCTCAGAAACAAACCCAGCGCCAGATATTGGTGATGCATCAGCCTGGGGCGGACTCTGCGTGACCTACATGTCAGACACAGATATAGCCTTGGAACTCGGTCTTGGTGAAACCGTCGATTCAACAATCAATTACGCAAATCCAACAGTAACACTTCCCGCCGCAAAAGCTCCAAACATTCTATCGCCCAACGGAAAATACGGAAACAAAGTCGTCGTCAACTGGTCCGACTTTAAACAGCCTTCATGGTACGATGGAGCCGTTAAAATCGACGGCGAGACGGCAGCAAAACAGCTTGCCGCCGTACACTTTAAAATTCAGGCGGAACCAGGCGAATACAATTTCAACATCTGTGCCATCGGCCCGAAAGACGGAACATGCCCAGAAAAATGCGGAAAGTCAACATCCGCAGGACCGTTTATCACATGGAACGGAGCCGATGAATATGCTAACGACCAAGTTCAAACAGGACTTGGCAACGAAACAGAAACGAGCGGATTCTGGTTCTCCTACGGAGACGATGGTGATGGAGGCGTGTCAGCAGTCCGTTGGGACACCTATACAGATCCTGAACCACCACATGTACTCGAACCCATCGTCTTGGAGTGCAAAGGAATATGCGGAACAGCCCAACTCAGAAAAGGTATTTTAACCTACACACCTTTCATAGGTTTAGGCTTCAGTGTTGTCGGACAAATTTCATATGAAGATTTTTCCTATGCCACAGGCGACGCCTCTTCTTGGGGTGGACTCTGCGTAACTTACACTTCCGATGCAGACATACAACTTGAACTCGGCCTTGGTAAAGCAACCGATTCCACAATCAATTACGCAAATCCGGCTGTCAATCTCCCCGCCTCCAAGACTAGCAATAGAATGGTTTTCAGTTGGTCCGACTTTAAGCAACCTTCGTCATACGACGGGGCCGTCAAAATCGAAGGTGAAGCCGCAGCAAAGCAACTCGCCATGGTCAAATTCAAGATACAGGCAGAGGATGGCGATTACCGTTTTAACATTTGCGCAGTCGGCCCGAAAGACGGGACATGCCCGGAACAATGCGGAACGCCAAGTGCAGGGATTCAAATTGCCCACGGAACATCAGCAGTTAAAGCATTTTTAAACGGTCGCACGCTTGGATTCACGGGAATCAAGTCCACAGCCACCGTCGAAGTTTTGAATTCTCTTGGACAAGTCGTGATGAAGGGCGCCATTAACAACGCCATTAACAACGCAGCCACGCTTAACCTTACATCGCTTAACGCAGGCATTTACATGGTGCGTGTGAGCGGGAAAAACGTGAATTTTGCAAAGAAAATAGTACTGAGGTAACGCAAATACGAGAAGGTGATTCCCGGTCATCCCCGTCAAGCGAGGACAGGCGCCGGGAATGACATGCAAGGGTATCAAGCGAGAGGTCACTTGTGAACTCGCATTTGATACCCGCAGCAGTCAAGCCCCGTTAGGGGAATAACATGGGAGTTTACGATGAAAAAATTTTTATTGACAGCACTTTGCGCAGCAACATCAACTTTTGCAGGGCCGTTTATCACATGGAACGGAGCAGACGAAAACGTAACCAGCCAAGTTGAGACTGGGCTCCGCAACGAAACAGATATAAGCGGATACTGGGTAGCCTATTCAGACGATAGCGATGGTGCCGAGTCCCAAATACTTTGGGACATTGATTTAAGCCCAGAATGGATACCCAATAAATATGACCCAATCATCGATTATTGCAAAGGAATGTGCGGAACAGCCCATCTCAGAAAAGCAACTTCATCCCACGTTCCTTCCGCAAATGTAGCCTTCTGCGTTGTCGGAACGATTTCAGAACACGATTTCTCTCTAGCCAAAGGCGACGCCTCTTCTTGGGGTGGACTCTGTGTAACCTACACATCGGATACAGACATAGCCCTAGAACTCGACATTGACGATACCGACGATCCCATAATAGATAATGCAAGTCCGGCAGTCAAATTGCCCACCTCCAAGACTGGCAATAGAATGATTTTCAGCTGGTCCGACTTTAAACAGCCTTCGTCGTACGACGGATCCATTAAAATCGATGGAGAAGCTGCAGCAAAGCAACTCACCGCGGTCAAATTCAAGATACAAGCAGAAGACGGCGATTACCGTTTTAACATTTGCGCGGTCGGCCCCAAAGACGGCACATGCCCAGAACAATGCGGAACGCCAAGTACAGGGATTCAAATCGCTCGCGGAACATCCACAGTCAGCGCAATTTTGAACGGGCGCACGCTCGGATTCACGGGAATCAAGTCCACCGCCACCGTCGAGGTTTTAAATTCTCTTGGGCAGGTCGTGATGAAAGGCTCCATTAACAACGCCACGAATAACGCGGCAACGCTTAACCTCACCGCGCTCAATGCGGGAATTTATATGGTGCGCGTGAGCGGGAAAAACGTCCATTTTGCAAAGAAGATTGTACTGAGGTAAAACTGTTCAAGACGGAGATGCCCTCCCCATACGCGGATCATGCTCACGTAAGTGCTGAAGCACTAAGTGATCAAAGAGCTCAGTGGCGGGCATGACATAGGAGTCGAAGGATTACAACATTTGGAGGGTAAATGATGAAAAAAATTATGTTGGCAGCACTTTGCGCTGCGTCAGCCATTTACGCAGGCACATTCGAAACCTGGATTGGAGCTGATTACGCCACAAGAGTAGAAACCGGACTAGGCAACGAAACCAATACCTACGGAATTTGGTACGACTTTAATGATTATTACGAAATAGAAACTTATGGAATAATAGGCGGGGAACTTAGACCAGGCTCCTGGTTATATACCATGTCCGAAGCATGTTATGATCACGAATACAACTGTGTCGAATATTTTTTTGATCCTGTCGTAGAATATTGCGCCGCAATTTGTGGAACAGCCCGTTTACGAGAAGGAGCGCCTACCGCACAACCGTTCGTGGGCGTCGCATTCAACGTTGTCGGCAAAGTATCAAAAGATAGCCCAATTCTAGCCACGGGTGACGCCTCTGCCTGGGGTGGACTCTGCGTAACCTACTCCTCTGATGCGGACATATACCTAGAACTTGGGCTTGGCAACACCATTGATTCAACGATGAATTACGCACTCCCTGCAGTAAAGCTCCCAGCCTCCAAAACGGACAATAGAATTATCGCCTCATGGTCCGACTTTAAACAACCTTCAGGGTACGATGGTTCTGTCAAATTTGACGGAGAAACAGCAGCAAAACAATTGGCTTCTATCAAATTTAAAATTCAGGCGGATTCCGGGGACTACGATTTCAATATTTGCGCGGTAGGTCCGAAAGACGGAACATGCCCAGAAAAATGCATCAAACCTTGGCTCGAACAAGAAAACAAGATTGCTCGCGGTGTTTCAGCAATCAAGACTAATTTGAACGGGCGCACGCTTGGATTCACGGGAATCAAGTCCACCGCCACCGTCGAGGTTTTAAATTCTCTTGGGCAGGTCGTGATGAAAAGAGCTATAGGCAACAGCGCCCAAACGCTCAACCTCGCCGCGCTCAAAGCAGGAGTTTATTTGATACATGTTGTTGGAAAATCAACAAACTTAGTTCGTAAAATTTTGTTAAAATAAATAGACAAAATATTTAATATTTTTTATCATTGGTACAAATCATATCAAACCAAGGAGAATCTAATGAAAAAAATTTTCTTGATTGCAACAACTGTGTTGGCTTTTGCAGCAAGTTCTTTCGCAACACCTTCCAAACCGTTTACCTCAGGCATTTCTCTCTCGGAAACAACAGAATTCGCCCGTGGCAGCGACGCACCTGATTTCGACGCTTTGTTGGGATACAGAATCAACCTTACGCTTGCTTACAACGCCATGATTGGAATCATCCCCAATCTTTATGTCCACCCGGCACTCGGCGTGAGCCTCCGCCTCAGCTCTGAATCCGATAATAAGAACAGTGGCAGTGGCTTCAACATGTCCGTTTCTTCCAATGATGAAAAAACGGTTTCTGCTTTGGACGTTTTGCTCCCTGTAACAGCTCGTTATTACATCACAAACAATTTCTTCGCTGAACTCGGCTTGGAATTCGACTTCAACATTTTGGAATCCTACAACACTGGTAGCCAAAAAGAAGACGATTATTACGAAAGCATGTATGAACCAAGCGCCGTTAACCTGGGCATCGTAGGTGGCATCGGTGCAACATTCAATTTCGGTCTCGAAATCAGCCTTACCTACACGCACGGTCTCACGGATCTTTACAAAGAAAAGAAGGTTGTTGATTTAAACATCATGGGCTACTCCATTGCACAGAAAAACGCAAACTGGTCTTACAGCCGCCTCAACTTCAACATTGGTTACTGGTTCGGCTACAGAAACTAATCTTAGTTAAAAGAACTCAAAAGCCTCCGATTAATCGGAGGCTTTTTTGTTTTTGTTTTAATAGAAAGCTTTGAGCACAAAACAAAAACGCCCACGGGTACTACCCGCGGGCTGTTTTGTTAAGAAGGAAATTCCCACTCGGTAGCGGGAATGACATTAAATGGAACCCGTGAACAACAAACGCCTCGTATTGCGATTTCATCGCATAAACCGGCGCCTCAACAATAGAAACAAGCAAGCTTGTTTCTGCTGTATTCGGCTTGGATTTATTTAACGAGGCGTGGTTGCGAGAGCGAGGCGAAGACGGAGTCCCCGCCATGCATAAGAGCCGAGCGGTCTGATTACGTGTGAGCGAGAAACGCCTGGCATTAGCCAGGCGTTTTCGCGAGAGTGAGCGTCGCTCACATATTTCTATTTGATTCTGACGCGAACGGTTAGGTATGTGCGTCAACCCATTCAGCGTTCTTCTTGCAAGCTTCGACAGACTTGTCGAAAGCAGCCTTTTCTTCGGCGCTCATCTTGACTTCGAGAATCTTTTCGACACCGTTTGCACCAACGACAACCGGCACGCCGCAGTAGAGGCCGTTCACGCCGTATTCGCCATTGAGCTTAGCAGCGCAAGAGAACACGCTCTTCTTGTCGAGGAGGTACGCTTCAGCCATGTGGATAGCAGAAGTTGCCGGGCTGTAGAAAGCAGAACCGCGACCGAGGAGGTTCACGATTTCGCCACCTGCACCAGCAGTACGCTTTGCAAGTTCAGCAAACTTTTCCTTGCTCATGAGCTGAGAAACCGGGATGCCACCGACAGAGACGCATTCCATGATGGAAACCATCGTGTCACCGTGGCCGCCCATAACGAGAGCCTTGACGTCTTCGACGGAAACGCCGAGTTCGTCAGCAACGAAGCAAGCGAGACGAGCAGAGTCGAGCACGCCAGCCATACCGATAACCTTGTTAGCCGGGAGACCAGACTGCTTCTGCATGTTGTAGACCATGGCGTCGAGCGGGTTCGTAATAACGATCACGAATGCATCCGGAGCGTTTTCCTTGATAGCTTCAGCAACAGTCTTGATAACGCCGCAGTTCTTGTCGAGAAGGTCGTCACGGCTCATGCCCGGCATACGCGGGAAACCAGCGGTAACGATAACAACGTCAGCACCCTTAATAGCGGAGTAATCAGTAGAACCCTGAAGATCAACGGACGAATTGATGACGGAGCGGCCTTCCATAATGTCGAGAGCCTTACCCTTCGGCATGCCCTGAGTCATCGGGATGTCGATAAGCACGACGTCACCGAGGTTCTTCTGTGCGAGCACGAGAGCCATTGTACCACCAATTTGACCAGCACCAACGAGTGCAATCTTCTTTCTTGCCATGATTAACCTTCCTTTTAAGGTATTAAAAATTTTACGTGTCAAATATAGCAAAAGAAATGTAAAACCGGCAACGTTACAATGTTATTTCTTTGTCATACGAGAAGGAGTTTCCCGTTAAAGGCAAGAAGACAATGAGTGCACTGGAAACCGTCATTTTTGTAATAGCCAATAGCGACTAACTAGTAACTTTACTAAATTTGAGCCCACTATGAGTATTGCTATTCCTCAACTGCCCAAGGGCACACGCGATTTTTACCCGGAAGCCGAGCGCATCCAGAACTATATTTTTGACACATGGCGCAAAGTCGCCGAAAGCTTCGCCTACGAAGAATACGAAGGTCCGATGTTTGAGCATCTGGAACTTTACACCGGCAAGTCCGGCGAAGAAATCGTAAGCCAGCTCTACAACTTTAAGGACAAGGGCGACCGCGAAATCGCACTCCGCCCCGAAATGACGCCGACGCTCGCCCGCCTCGTGATCCAGAAGGCCCGCGAACTCAAGAAGCCGTTCAAGTGGTTCTCCATGCCGCGCCTGTTCCGTTACGAAAAGGCTCAGAAGGGTCGCCTCCGCGAATTCTTCCAGCTGAACATGGACATCATCGGCACCGAAAGCATTTACGCCGAAGCAGACTTGCTCGCTTCTATCGCTACAATGCTCCGCAAATTCGGTCTCAAGGACGCTGACTTTGCCATTGGCGTTTCGAGCCGCAAGCTCCTCGCCACCTACCTCGAAGAAATTGGCGCCCCGAACCCGGCTCTCGTTTACCCGGTTCTTGACCGTCGCTTGAAAATCGGTCCGGAAGCATTTGCCAAGGCACTTACCGAAGCAGGCCTCTCCGAAGCACAGATCAAGCAGCTCGACGATTTCATGAGCTGCAAGTCCATCGAAGAAGTGAAAGCGGCCGTCAAGAGCGAAAACGCAGCAGCAGCTCTCGCTGAAATCGAAAACCTCTTCGCAACGCTTGCCGCAGCAGGCTTTAGCGAATGCGTGAACCTCGACCTGTCCATTGTGCGTGGCCTTGCCTACTACACAGGCATCGTGTTCGAAGTCTTTGACAAAGGTAAATCCATGCGCGCTATCGCAGGCGGTGGACGTTACGACAGCCTCACCGAAAAACTCGGTGGCGACCGCATCCCGGGCGTGGGCTTTGGCATGGGCGATGTCGTGCTCGCCGACCTCCTCCGCGAACGTGGACTTCTGCCGAGCCCGAAGCAGCATGTGGACTTCTACATCGCAAGCTTCACGAACGACATGAAAAAGATCTTCGAAACGGCCCAGGTGTTCCGCGCAAACGGCAACTCTGTTTCTCACCCGCTCGCCACCATGAAGATGGGCAAGCAGCTGGAACAGGCCAACTACCAGGGCGCAAGCATCGTCGTTTATGTCGATGGTGACAAGGCCCAAGCCGGTCAGTTCGAATTCAAGGACCTCCGCGACGGCACCATGCACGTTGGCGATGTCGCCGCGATTGTTGAACAGCTGAAAGCTTAACTATGACTCCAGTAAAAGTATTACTCAGCATCATTTCTCTGTACCTCGTTCTCGGGCTGATGGCGCTTGCCTACCCTGAAGACGGAATCCATGTTGGCGATACGACGCTCCGCTACCCGAAGCTTTCCCAGGTTTTCGAGAAGGCCGAAACGACAACGGACTCCGCTGGAAACACCGTCAAAGTCGAACAGGTCGATCCGGAAGAAGCCATCCGCCAAATGATGGAAGAGACCAAGGCAAAGCAATTTGCAGCATACTCGGATTCTCTCAAGTACTACGAAGACTTCTTTAGAGAAGGCCGTACTCGCTTTGACCTGCCAGACAACGACCTCACGTGGTTTGATCGTTTCTTCGAAAACCTTCAAAAGGCACAAAAGGATTCTAGCGTTGTTCACATCATCCACTATGGCGACTCGCAGCTCGAAGAAGACCGCATTTCTTCGGCTATCCGTGAAGACTTGCAAACGGAATTTGGCGGTAATGGTCCGGGCATGCTCCCTGCCGTGATGCACATTCCGTCGCAGTCGACTTCGCAGTGGAACAATGGCAACATGCAGCGTTACATTGTCTTTGGCCCCAAGGAAGAACAGGCGACACACAACCGCTATGGTCCGTTAGCACAGGTGGGCGAACTCAATGGTTCTGCCGTCATCGGTGTCAAGAAACGCGAAAACAAAAAGGATATGTTCCCGCACGTCGGTAGCTATTCTACCATTAGGGTTCTCGCCGCCAAACGTGGCAACTTGAAGCTTCGCCTTACCTACGAACACATGGTAAACGAAGTCGTGGGACAAAATGCAGACGGAAGCCCCAAGTTCAAAATCAAGAACAAGAAAGAAACCGCCGCAGATCCGACTTTGGACGAATACACGAAGCTTAGAGTTTATACGTGGAAACTCCCGGACACGACATCGAACATCAAGCTTTACCTGAGCGGTCGCACGGAAATTTATGCCGTTTCTGTGGACGGTGCTTATGGTGTCGCTGTGGACAACGTAGCTATGCGCGGTAGCTCGGGTACAGTATTCCACAAGATCGATAGCCAGCTCCTTGCCGAATCTTACAAGGCAATGAATGCGAAGCTCATCATCATGGAATATGGCGGAAACATGGTTCCGAGCATGACGCCCAAGACTCTTGACTGGAGCAAAAAGCTCATTACCAGACAAATTCAGGCTGTCAAAAGGGCAAACCCGGATGCAGACATTTTGTTCATTGGTCCTGCCGACATGGCAAAACAAATTAATGGCAGATGGCAAACTTATCCGGGACTTGGCATTACCATCAAGATGCTTCGTGAAGTGGCTCTTGAAAACGGACTTGCTTACTGGGATATGCACCGCGTGATGGGTGGCGAAGGCGCCATGATCAAGTGGGTCAAGAAATCTCCGCCACTCGGTTTTACCGACCATGTCCACTTCACTCGCAAGGGTGCAGCTTACATGGGCGATCTGTTCTGTTCTTCGCTCCACATGTATTACGATTACTTCCAGTTCCGCGAAAGGCACAAGCTGAACGATTCGAAGCTTAAGGACATCCGAAAGTTCTCGGATAAAAAACAGGCTAGTGCTGACACGCCCAAAGTAATTGATTTGAACAAAGAAAAGCTAAATCCTTAAATACCGGAGGGGGTGTTAAGTGAAGAAAAAGCTTGCCGTCATTGCTGCCATACTTGGCATCGTTAGCATGGGATCCATGGTTTCTGCAAAGGACATGGAAATAACCCCAGGCTATTATGACGTTGACTTTACGAAATACGATTTTATCGATACGTCTTTGAATACCATCCAGTTCCCGCAAGGGAGCGCTAGTTTCGAGCCGTTCTTCAAGAAGCTCGACACGCTCGTTTTCGAGAACAGGGGCAAGGTGCGCATCCTCCACATTGGCGGTTCGCACTTGCAGGCAGACGTCATCTCGGGCCGCATCCGCGAACACTTGGTAAAGGAATATCCGGGTGCATCGGCAGGCCGCGGTTTCGTATTCCCGTATTCGGCAGCTAGGACAAACACCCCTGCAAGTTACGCTAGCTATTATAAAGGCATCTGGGACAAGAACAAGAACGTCCAGCACGAAATCACTAAACCGCTCGGACTCCTTGGCATTGCCATCAGCACTCGCGACCCGCGTGCCGAAATCACGCTCCTTTTGGACAAGTACAATACCGAACCGATTTGGGGCGAAACAAGTTTTAGAGTTTTCGGCTATAGCGACAGCAACGACGTCGAACCGGTGCTCCGCATCGATTCCATGGACGTCTTTGGAACGTTCGATGCCTCTAGCCAGAGCTACGTTTTCACGAGCCCGCGCCCGATTGACACCATCCAGATTGCGTTCCGCTGGGCAGATACGACCAAGCAGGCAGAAGTCGCCGCATTCATCACGGACTCGCTCTACAAGGATTCTGTGGCCCGCGCAGACTCGCTCGCCCGCGTCGCCGATTCTTTGCGCATGGATTCGCTCGGCATTACGCCTCCGGCAAGTTCCGCACAGCAAATGGCACAGGCAGTTGCCGCAGACTCGATGTTCCAGGGCGACTGCGAAGACGTTCTCGATACAAACTGCCTGAACCGCGATGAAGACTTGCAAGCCGCACTAGATTCTGCCGCTGCAGATACGGTTCCGCCTCGCCCGCACTTTACGCTCACGGGCATCTTGGCAGAAAACAATGCACCAGGCATCACGTACACGAACGTCGGCATCAACGGTGCGAAGGTTTCGAACTACTTTGAAGAGACATGCCCGCTCTTTGAAAAGGAAATGTCTTATTACAAGCCGGACCTCGTGATTTTCGCCATCGGCATTAACGATGCCAACGTTGACGTCTTTAACGACAAGGCGTTCCGCGAAGATTACGACATGCTCATCAAGCGCATCCGCAAGGTGAGTCCCAAGACGGCTTTCATTTTCGAAACAAACAACGACTCCTACCGCAAGGTCCGCAAGAAAAAATACGTGCAGCACCCGAACGGTGAAGTCGCACGCAAGGCTTTCTTTATGCTCGCCGACAAGCACAAGGCAGGCGTCTGGGACAAGTTCTCCATCATGGGAGGCTTAGGTTCCATGGCTAAATGGGAAAAGGCGGACCTCGCCAAGAAAGACAAGGTCCACTTCAAGACCGCCGGTTACCAGTTGCTCGGCGACATGTTCTACAAAGCTTTGATGCAGGCATACTTTGACCACATAGCAAGCCTCCCTGCTGAAGCTCCGGTCGTTGCACAGGCAAAACCCGCAGCAACCCCGACTCCAGCCCCAACACCAAAGACAATTCCGGCAGCATCGAGCGTAGCCCCAAAGACGCCAACACCGTCTGCCAAAACAGCTTCGAGCACAGCCACGGCATCTGCTACAGCTCCCGCTGCAGCCCCGGCAAATGCAAAGGCAGCCGCTGCAATTCAAGCTAAGGTCGCAGCCCCCGCTCCAACAGCAGCACCGGCAAAAAAAGAAGTAGCAGCCAAACAGCCTGCCGAAAAAACGGTTGCTCCACCGCAAATGCCAAAGCTAGCCGCCGCAGCTCATAAAGATGTTCCAATGCCTGAAGTTGTAAAACAAACCGCACAACCCGCGCAACCCAAAATTCAAATTCCGCTGAAACCTCAAGCTCAAGCAGCGGAATCGCCGACAACACCAACTCCCAGTGCGACGGACTCCAAATAATTTTCTAATTTACAAGCCCAAAAATCATGCTTGACTATATCATCCCCTACCTGACCCGCACATTCGCGTTTGACCCGAACTCCCCGTTACTCTTCACCCAGTTCTATTTCTGGGGTTTCTTCGCGGTCGTTTTCGCCATCTTCTCGTTAGTCCACAGCAAGCTTTTGCTCCGCAACGCATTCCTGTTTGCGACAAGCTTGTTCTTCTACTACAAGACGAGCGGCAGCTACGTGTGCATCCTCATCTTCTGCGTGATAGCAAACTTCTTCATCGGCAAGTGGATTGAGAAAGCAGAAGAAAAGTGGAAAAAGAAACTCTTGATGATTATAGTCGTGATTATCGACTTGCTGGTGCTCTGCTATTATAAATACTCTTACTTCTTCCTGGATGCACTTTACGACTTTACCGGCATCGAGCTCCACGTGTACAACTTCTTTGCCGCCGCAAGCAATGCAATGTTCAACACGCACTCGCTCGTCGATACGATTATCCTCCCGGTCGGTATTTCGTTCTTCACGTTCCAGGCGATGAGCTACTGCATCGACATTTACCGCGGTAAGATCAAGGCCGTAGACAACATCCTGAACTTCGGCTTTTACCTTTCGTTCTTCCCGCAGCTCGTGGCAGGACCGATTGTGCGTGCTGACAAGTTTGTGCCACAGCTTTACAAGCCGTATTTCCTCCCCCGTCGCGCCTTCGGCATGGCAGTGTTCTGGATTTTGAACGGTCTTGCCAAAAAGATTATCTTGAGCGACTACCTCGCCACAAACTTTGTGGACCGCGTTTTCGATACACCGCTCCTCTTTACCGGCCTTGAAAACCTGATTGCCCTTTTCGCCTATTCTTTACAGGTTTACGCCGACTTCTCGGGTTACACGGACATTGCTATTGGCGTTGCACTTTTGATGGGCTTCCGTCTGCCGCAAAACTTCAACAGCCCGTACAAGGCCAAGAGCCCGACCGAATTCTGGCGCCGTTGGCACATCTCGCTTTCTAGCTGGTGGCGCGATTACTTGTACATCCCCCTTGGCGGTAACAGAAACGCAACCGTCGGCACGTTCTTCTGGATGGGTTTCTTGAGCCTTGTGGCCATTCTCCTTTCTGGCAGCATGTGGGTCGGCATCGCTCTTGGCGTGTTCTTCCTCTACATTGCGATTTTCGCCTACTTCAAGCCGGAATCCCGCAAGACGATTACCACGAACATGAACGCTATGGCAACGCAGATTGTCGGCGGTTGGTGGCATGGCGCTAGCTGGAACTTCATCATCTGGGGCGGTTTGAACGGCTTTGGCCAGGTGTTCAACAAGCTCTGGGTCAAGCGCAGCGCGACTGTCCGCGCATCGATTGCTCTTGGATTCTTTGCACTGAGCGCGATTCTCTACAAGCACTACACAATTCCTATATGCGCCATTACAGCCGTGTGGTTCGGCGTGCTTTTCGTGGGCATCTACTCGACCATCATTTATCACTTGTTCTGCCAAAAACAATTGCCGTGGCTCACGACCGCATGGAATGTGACGCTCACGTTTGTGTTCATCACGTTCACGCGTCTCTTCTTCCGCGCAGGTTCAAACCTCGACCCGGCTGAAGCAAACGAAGTCGCATGGAACACGGCAAAGAACATGGTGCACCAGATGGGTACCGCCTGGCGCTGGGACACGATTCTCCCGATTGCATGGGAACACATCAATATCATACTCGTGTTCATCGCTGGTATGCTTATCCACTGGATTCCGAAGCGCGTGAAATCCCGCTACCGCATCACGTTTGCATCGCTCCCGATTCCGGGAATGGTGGCGGCAACGGCGTTCATCATCTTCGTGATTTACCAGTTCATGAGCGCAGACAGTTGTCCGTTCATTTACTTCCAATTCTAGTTATTGGTCAATGGTTATTAGTCATTAGTCAGTGGTCAATCGTTTGTAGCAATTCAATGTCATCCCGCGAGATTCGCGGGATTTTTTTAAGACAAAATCCGACATTTTGACCATATTTATTGCAATTTGAGCACACGATAGGTTACTCAAATTTACAATAATGTTACACAAAGTTTTCTTGTTAATATCTAGTGAAAAAATATCCCAAATGTAGTGACAAAACGCAAAAAATTGAGTATTATTGAGTCCATATATATAGACCCCCTATTTTTATGAAAATTAAAACTATACTCATTGCAGGAGTCCTGCCACTCGCACTTTTCGCAAAAGATGACGACATGGCGGGAAAAATTGTTCCTCGTCTCGTTGAATCCAGAAGTACAGAATTGAACCAGACTATCGATGGTATCAACGACTTCGCCACAGAAGCCGAAGCCCAAACCGTCGGAAAGTTCGTCATCAACGAAAGCAACTTTACTCATAAAAAATCCAAGTCCCGCAAGGCTAAAGCCGCAGCCAAGGCTGCCCCTGTCGTCAGCGTCAAAGAAGCAGTCACGGCAAATCTCGGGACCGAAGAAGGCATCAATAGCGATAGCCTCGACACTGAAGAAGCCGTACGCGAATATGCCGAAGCAGATGCCGATATCAAGGCAACAACAGACTCCGCTTCCACGGGCGCTCCCGAAAAACTTTTTGTCCTCGACATGACGACTTCCATCATCCCGACGGAAAGTCGCCGCATCGCAGGTCACTATGGTCCGCGCAAGCACCGCATGCATCGCGGTGTAGACCTCGGTCTCTGCCACGGCGAAGACCGCACGATCGTCGCTGCATTTGCAGGCAAGGTCGTCAAGGTTCGCAACCAGGGCCGTCGCAAGGGTTATGGTCGCTACGTGATTTTGGATCACGGCAATGGTCTTACCACGCTTTACGCTCACCTCGAACGCTGGAAGGTCAAGGTTGGCGATGAACTCCAGGCTGGCGATACGATTGGCGTTGGAGGCAACTCAGGCCGCTCGTTCGGCGCCCACTTGCACTTCGAAATGCGCTACAACGGCATCTACATCAATCCTGAAACTGTTTACGATTTCGCCGAAGGCACATTCAGAGATATTTCCGTCACGCTGGATACAGACAAGCTCCAGGAAATCGAAGCCGCCTACCAGAAGGAAATCGGCAAGAGCAAGTTCTATAAAGTTCGTCGTGGCGATTGCCTCGGAAAGATTGCCCACAAGTACGGCACATCTGTCGAACAAATCAAGCGCTTGAACAACCTCAAGTCTGAAAAGATCCGTCCGGGACAAGTGCTCCGCTGCTCATAAGGAAGTAGGAAGTAGACAGAAAGACAACTGCGTAAGGCGAGTGAAGCGCTTATGCTTGCATAGGCATTTCCGAGCCTAGCAGTTGGTACTTTAGCGAAGCTAAAGTACAATGTCGCGCGGGATTGCGCGACTTTTCTATTTCATATGGCAACCAGCAAACTGCGCAGCCGAGAGGGCATCTCCTTTTTAAGCGAAATATTCTTTTCTAATGAGAAGGCTACAACAGCGCACAAGCGGGCTTATTCCTTCGCAATCTTGTCGTAAGCTTGAATCAATTCGCGGTCCATGTCACGACGGTGCGCCGGGGACGCAAACTTGTTAAGCACCTGGCTTTTGTAAATAGTCCAGTTGCGCGAGAACGCAATGTGCATCACAGAAGCAATCAAAAGTCCCGGCAACAGGCTGTAGCTACCCGTCATTTCACAGACCATCACAACGCCTGCAATCGGAGCCTTTGCAGCGCCCGCAAAAAATGACGCCATCCCCACAAGGATGAACATCTCAGGCATGCGAATAACTCCCGGAAACGCAAGTTCGCATATTCCAGCAAACATAGCGCCAATAACGCCACCAATAAATAGCGATGGTCCAAAGACACCGCCCGAACCGCCCGAACCGACCGTAAGAGCGGTCGCCACAATCTTTGCAAGCACGATACCGAGCAAGAGCAAAACGCCCCACAGCGAATGCGGCACAAGCCCCGCCAT
This sequence comes from Fibrobacter sp. UWB13, assembly GCF_900177805.1. Taxonomy (NCBI): domain Bacteria; kingdom Pseudomonadati; phylum Fibrobacterota; class Fibrobacteria; order Fibrobacterales; family Fibrobacteraceae; genus Fibrobacter; species Fibrobacter sp. UWB13. The sequence goes on from NZ_FXAX01000001.1 coordinate 821,839, forward strand.
TAGGTTGTCAATAAAATCAAAGCCGCCACCCGAAACTTCCGGGTACGCAAAAATCAACAGAGAAATGAACGCGCCACCCAACGCAGGCTTGAGCCAAACGGGGATTTTCCACTTGCTAAAACGGCGTTCCGACTCATAGTAAAAGCGCACATACAAATACGAGAATGGGAAACAGAGCACGCCAAGAAGCGCACATGCCAAAAGCTCGACGCCACCCGTAAACGGGAATGCAGGCACGCCACCGATCAAAGGAGCAGTCCCCACAAACGCGACGTAAATCGCAAACGACACCACCGAGGATACGATAGAAGTTGCAAAAGCGTTCGATTCAAAATCCTCGCGGTAAAGCATTTCGACCGATGTGAGCGCTCCCGCGAGCGGAGCCTTGAAAATAGCACCAAGCCCAGCCGCCGTGCCCGCCAGCAAGAACTGTCCACGCATCATGCGCGGCATCTTAAAAAACTTGCAAATCGTGGATGCAATGCCAGAGCCAATCTGCGAAATCGGTCCCTCGTACCCCGCCGAGCCGCCCGTCGCAAGCGTGATAATACTAGCAAAGAACTTGACCGGAGCCACGCGCGCACGAACATTCCCACCTTGATGATGGAAAGAATAAATCATCTTGTCGGTGCCCTGCCCCGCCGTCTCTGGCGCATGCGCCACCTTGTGGATGAAAAGCCCGACAACAAGTCCGCCAATCGCAGGCACCACCGCAAAAGCGTACCACGGCAAAATTCCAAGCGTCCACGGCATGCGAACCCAATCCACAGCGTGGTCAAGCCCCCAATGGAACGCGACAGCGACAAGCCCCGTCACAAAACCGATTACCGCGGCAAGCCCAAGCTTCGGCAAGTAACCGTTCACCACAAGAAGTTTCGCAATTGTACGATGAATCCGCTTCACGCAGCGCAAGATAGAAATTTTAAAAGTGCGCGACAAGGTTTCGCGCACATGTCAAAAACAACGAAAAATCAAGAGATCCTTCGACTCCACGATGTTTCGCTCAGGATGACAAAGCCCCGCAGCTATTTTTCGAGAACCTCGAGCACGAGCTTTTCGAGCATTTCAAAGCTCGGGGCGCCGCTCCAGACGCGCTTGATGTAGCCGTTTGAATCAAGGAGCATGAGCGTCGGGACCGCATGAATCCCGTAACGGCGCCAGAGTCCCTGGTCCGCATCGCGGTAAAGCGGATACGGCGAAGCATGCTGCTTCTTGTAGAACGCAAGGAGCGGCTTGGTCTGTTCAGACGAAATGCCGATGACTTCGAGCCCTTGGCTAGAATACTTGTTGTAGATCTTTTCGAGCACAGGGAGTGTCTGGCGGCAAGGTCCGCACCAAGTTGCCCAGAAATCGAGAAGCGTTGCCTTCGGAGCATCCTTTCTCTTTTCGCCGTTCTTGTAGAAGTTCTTGCCGAATTCAGCCATCTTGCTTCCAATTGCAGAACCCGTAAGGCTAGAAATATCGTCCGGGCGTTCCGTCAGCGTCACCTTCAGCGGGATGCGCTTTCCATCACGGAAAATTTCAATCGCAACCTTCGAACCGACCTTAGCCTTTTTCAGAACGTCCTGTATTTGCGCCACATTGACCAAGTCCTTGCCATCAAAACCGATGACCAAGTCACCCGAAACAATACCGGCCGAGAGGCAGCCCGATTCAGGATGCACGCCAGAAACAAGCAGCGCAAGGTGATTTTCATAGAGGGATTTTTTGTAAATGAGTCCAAGCCACGGTCCCGCAAACGCAGAAGCCGACAAAAGTAAGAGAACACAAATTGCACGAATGATTTTCGACATTTAATCCATCCTATAAATTACTATTTAAAAGAGATAAAAACCGATATTCAAAGCAGCAGTGAAATGAGTTTCACGGCTAAAAAGTTCATCATTCTTATCGACTAGCGCACGCCCCAAGATGTAACTTGCATCCAGCTCGATACGGCACAAAAAACTCGTATTCTTGAAGAACGTAATGTCGCGACCATAACCAAGTGTCAAGCGCGGCGGGAAATAGCTTTTGCCATATCGTTCGAAAGAAATAAACGAAACTCCCAAACGCACAAAATCATCTTCGCGAGTTCCACGGAAAAAGAATCGCCAATCCGAGCCGACTTCAAGATAATCACCAGAGAACAAAGCTACACCAAACAAGTCGAGCGAATGGTGCTTATGGAAGCGATACTCGCCACTCAGCAAAATGCCAGGATGCACGGAGCCCAAGTAATAAACGAGTTCCAGTTCACCCCCAAACGAGAGCGCCGAAAGCGAATCTGACACCGGAGCATTTTCGTAGGGTTGCTCGATAAAGTATCCAGCGAAAGAATGGACACTCACAAGCAAAAGCGCAACGAGGAATATTTTAACGCTCCGGAACTTCAATGTTCGTTAGCCCTTCGGGTTCTTAGCGTCGTAATCGGCGAGAGACTTGAAACCGTCTTTCGAGAGAGCTTCTTCAAGTTCCTTGCGCATCGCATGGGCAGCCATCCAGCGGAAAGCCACCACAGAATAGCACTGCACCGCATCGACACCGAGCTTGATGAGGTCATAAATCTTGTAGCCGTGGTCTATGCCACCGCAAGCAATCACGCTCATCTGCGGGTAATGTTCACGAATAAACTTGACATTACGCACCGTATTTTCGTAAAGCGGGCGACCAGACATGCCACCGCGATCGTTATCAGCACGGAGCGGCGTCAAATCGTCGTACTTCACATGGACAGGGAGATCCGTAACTTTCTTTGTCGGGTACGTGTTGCCCATGACAACGCCGTTCACGCCCACCTTCACCAGCATATCCATGATGGTCGCCGTGTGATTTTCGGGCATATCCGGGCTGAGTTTTGCATAAATGGCCTTGCGGACTGGCTGTTTATTGCGATAATCCGTGATGGCGGTAAAAATCTTATTGACAAGCGTCATGTCCAAATCGAGGCGGTTCTCCCCCGTATTCGGGCAGCTCAAGTTGATTTCAACGTAATCAGCCACGCGGTAAGCGATAGAGAAACTTTCGACGATGTCCTGGAGCTTTTCGTTTTCGTCCGTGATGCCCGGCGTTTCGGCAACAGAGATGCCCACGCACATGCCTGCCCTGTGAGCTGCAGTAATCTGGGTATCCACGCGACGAGTCACCGCATCGACGCCATCGTTGTTAAGACCCATGCTGTTATGAATCGCACGGTCATTCTCGATAAAACCGATACGCGGTCTGTGCGTGTTTCCTTCGCGGACGTGGCGAGTGGCAGTTCCCACTGAGATGCCGCCAAAACCCATGTTGGCAAAATCGCAAATGCGCTTCGCCGTCTTGTTTGCACCAGCCGCGAGCATAATTGGGCAACCGAAATGGAGCGGATTCGAACCATCCGCAAACGTTACCACGCGATTCAGAGTCTTGCTCAAGTCCGGGCGACCACCCATGAACGGGATAATCGGAGCAAAGCGAGCCACATGCTTCAAGGAATCATGGCGAAATTCAGGATTGTTGTGAAAAATGCGGCGAATAAGCGCTAGAACACGGTCACTAGGACGCATGTAATATTCGTGGTTGATGCAATTATTACTCATGTGTAGTAAAATAGAAAAAAAAGACTCCCCTGACGAGGAGCCTTTAAGCTATAGACTTAATAAGGCTATCTAAACATCGCTACTTGAGAGCAAGCATCGTAGCAATATTTTCTTCAGAAACACCAATTGAACGAAGATAATCCGCCCTCTTGGCATCAAGAGCCTCGTACTTTTCACGTTCTTTTTTAGCGCCCTCATTAAAAAAGTGTTCACCAAAGGATTCGTAGCCCTTATTTTTCAAAGCCTCTGGACTATCCATCTTGATTACCTCGCTTTTGTAAGGCCACTTCCAGAAAAAGTACGAAAGCGACTGTTTAATAAAATCCCTACCTTCGTCGGTATTCTGCAGCCTAAGCAAGTGCGCAGCCGCCTCACGAAAAGATATGGAAAACTTCTCTACATCAAAAATATACTTCATCGCAGTCAGGGCGACAAGTGTAAAGGTATTCCTCAATTGCATTGATTTCGTAAGCGATGTCAAATCATTCACACAAAAAAGGTTCCCCAAAGGGAACCTTTCATAGCTATTTACCTTTCAATTATTTAATTACAACTCGCTGAATCCTATTATCAATTTTCAAGAGGTAATTGCCTGGGCGAGCGACAGACATGTTGAAATTCGTCGTGTACACTTGACCTTGCTGCAACACCTTGCCTTGCATATCAAACAGAGCATAAGCGGAACCAACGCGAGCTTTGGAAATCTGAATATTGTGAGCAATTACCTGAATTGAGAACTGAGGAGTCTTCGTTACAACAATCGCATCCGTTTTTTTGCTGGAAGAAGATTTAGCCTTTGAACTTGAAGAACTCTTGACAGAACTAGACGATGATTTTGGAGCGCTACTAGAACTAGACTTCACAACAGAACTACTGCTCTTTGCATTGCTAGAAGAACTCTTAACAGAACTTGACGAGGACTTCGGAATACTGCTAGAACTAGACTTCACGACAGAACTGCTGCTCTTTGCCGTGCTAGAAGAACTTACTGTCATTGAAGAACAAGATTCGTCATTGCGAGAACTCGAAGAGCTCGTAGCAATCTCTTTACTTGAAGAACTGGACGAAGAAAGCTGCATGATGCTGGAGCTAGACTCGTCAGCAAAACTGGAGCTACTACTTATTGCCGTACTATCAAATAAAGCCTTATAAGTAGCATCACCAGAAACCGCTACAACTTCTGGCGTCCAATTTTTGAATGTATAAGAGTACAAAGAAGTAGACGTTCTCGTCGGAACGCCCTCATACTCCGGAATAGCACCATATTTCAATTCAAATTGGGCATTCTGGGAAACATTAAATTCATTAACAAACTTAACTATATATGTATTGACTGTGCTATCAAATATAGCTGTATAGACAGCATCCTTAGTTACCTCGACTACAGCCGGATCCCATGCCTTAAAAGTATAAGTATATTGAGCAGAAGCCTCTCTTGTCGGGGTCACAGGTTTTACAATCTTTGCTACAGCTGTACCATAAGCATAAGAAGAATCCTTTAGCACTGTTTCATCATAATTTTCAAACACGACATTATACTTATTCACAACGCTATCAATAATGGCGTTATAAGTAGCCGGTTCTACAGCAGCGACAATTTCTTTATCCCAACCCGTAAAGCTATAAGTAAACTGTGCAGAATTTTCGGGCAAAGTAACCTTCGGCGCAGTCGGGACAGTGCCGTAAGCAACTTCATTAGACTGCAATTTCGTTTTGCCATTCATAAATGTGATAACAAAAGTCTTTATATTGTACTTTGCATCAACCACAGTATTTCCAGTTACTGAAATTTTATCACCAGATTTGCCAATAACCATTGAGCCATTATAGAATCCAGCAAAGTCGTAACCCGTGCTATCTGGAGCCTTAGGCAATGTATAATTCGAACCCTTTTCTAGAGCAACGCTATCAAGTGTAGTATTCCCTAAATGGATTGCAACGTACACCAAATCAAGAACCTTAACCGGCACCACAATTTCAGCAGAATTCGTATAGTTTTTCGTATCAGTCGGAACAAAAACAACCGCATAACCTTCATTTTCTAAAGCAGGCTTTGTCGTAGATGTTTTCCAAACAAATTCGCCATCGACATCTGCTCGACCTCCACTAAGTTCAGATGCAGCCAAAGTTAGTCCAAGAACAACATCACTAGCCTTGGGATTCTGGCTAATAACAGGTGTTGCCTTTTCAATCGTAAACGTTTTGGACGCAGAACCACTATAGTTACCCTTCATCGCTACCGAGACCGTAGCAGTTCCTGCATTTACATTGTTTTTGTATTCAACAGCATAATCTGAGACATCAAGCAACGCTTCGCCATTATAGACTTTGATTTCAGGAGTCAAGGCTCGACCTGTATAAGTCATGTTATCAATCGCAGCAATCGTTGGTTTTACAGCAACACCAGCAATTTCAAATTCAACAACTTTACAACCGCCATACGGCTTTATGCCACACACATTGATAGATGCGGTACCTGCGTTAATGTTATCCTTGTAGGTAACAGTATATTCTGTTTCATATTCCAAAGTTTCACCAAAAAGCGTAACCGAAGTCACTATGGGAAACTTTTCCTTACCATCGTACTTGATTCCTTCAAGTGAAGCTGTAGCCACAACAGCATTGGTTAAGGAATTGCTGTAAATTTGGAGGAACGGATACGAATCTTTTTGAATTTTCCAAGTATCGATAAAATTCCAATTTACATAAGTTGATTGAGTCTGCATTTCTGCAGTTGTCTTGCTTGGCAATCCCGAAACCGAAGCAGTTTCCTCACCGCCATCGATCCCCAAGCCACATTTCGTCTTGTCATAATACGATTTAGCAACCGAAAGTGAGCCGTTTACATAGCCCACAATGCAACCCGTATAAACGGGTTCATTTTCAATGCCCTTGACAACACCGCTAGCGTATATTTCTTCCAGAGTTCCTTTTGCATATCCAACAAGCCCTCCAATATAATAGTTCCCCACTTCATCGGCAGGGTCGCCATAATAACTACCCGTAATATTTCCATTTGCGTAAGATTGAGAAATTTTAGTACCGTCAAAACGACCAACAAGACCTCCCAATTTCGTGGTTCCCGAAACATCGCCCAAAGCCATGGATTTGCTTACAGAACCGCTATATTGATAGCCAACTAGCCCACCAAGGTTATCATTTCCTGCAGATGAATGATCTTCATCGCCAATGACATTTCCCATTGCGTACGAATTAGAAACATTGCCGTAGGCGCTACCAATAAGACCACCAACATTATCATCACCTTTTACATTCGCAGTCGAATAGGAACTATCGACAGCTGACTTTGCATACCCCACAAGACCACCGATCTGGTAAATACCTGTAACAGAATCACCTTCAAAATAAGAAACATCTATAGAGTCGCTAGCGTAACCAGCTAAGCCTCCAACGAAATTTAGACCTTTTACATATTTGGCATCTGCATTGGAATTGCGAATTTTGCCAGAAACAGAACCAGCAACACCACCGACATAGTCCTTAGTACCAAGTACTTCACCCTTAGAATACGAATTCGTAATAGAACCAGCAACAAGTCCAACCAAACCGCCAACATAACCATAGCCATTCACACTTCCATCGGCATGATATGACGAATCAACTAAAGCTACACAACCTGTTAAAGTACATGAAACATAACCAGCAACACCACCGACATAATTATAGCCGCTCACACTACCTTCAGTATGATAAGACTTATGAATACGACCACCTTTACCAACCAAACCTCCGACATTGTCAGTTCCAATCACATCTCCTTCAGAATACGAGTTCTTCACCATATAATAAGCATATCCAATCAGACCACCAACATAACTACCTTTCCCCGTCACTGTTCCACCAGTATGACTCGATAAATCAACCGAAATACCATTACCAACTAAACCTCCAACATAGCCAATTCCAGTCACATTTCCTTCAGAATACGAGTTTTTTACACTTGACGCAGTTTCCCCAATCAAGCCTCCCACGTAATGACCATTTCCTATTACATTCCCTTCAGAATGCGAATTTTCCACAATTGACGTCGTTTTCCCAACCAAGCCACCGACATAAAGACTACCACTAACATTACCACCGCTATGATACGCAGAATCAATAGTTCCTCCTGCATATCCGATAACTCCACCTACATAACTAGAATCACTTGAAACATATCCATTTTTATGATATGACGAAAAAATTTGCAAAGAAATATTAGAGTTATACGATGATGATTTATAACCGTAATTGGATTTTCCCAATAAACCTCCAACATATTTATCGCTGCCAACAACATTTCCCAACGAATAGGAGGCTCTTACGATTTTCACCAACATAGTTGTATTGGATGGCTGCCTATAAATAGAATCCAAGCCAACTAAACCTCCGACATACCCTTTTCCCTTAACATTTCCTATTGCATATGTATTTGAAGTTGTTATAATAGTAACATCTGACGAACCCGAGTAATAATATTCCGACATACCAATCAATCCACCCACATAATTTCCTGTTCCGACAACATCACCTTCGGAATACGAATTTTTTACACTTAATGAAGCATATCCAATCAAGCCTCCTACGTAACCAAAGCCTTGAACATTACCTTTTGTATGGTTCGAAGAATCCACAGAAGTTCCACTACCAACCAAGCCTCCGACACGATTACCAGTTCCCGTCACATTTCCTTCAGAATACGAGTTTGTCACAGATTTTGCTAATCCAACCAAACCACCAATAAAACCTCTGCCTTTCACATCACCTTTTGTATGATTCGAGGATTTTACAACAGCTGAAGTTCCTATACCAACTAAGCCACCAACATAATCTCCGGTCCCCGTCACATTTCCTTCAGAATACGAGTTTGTCACATTTGAAGAAACATTACCAATCAAGCCACCAACATAATCAGAGCCAAAAACATCCCCTCCAATATGATAAGACGATTCAACCGAAGCCGCACCACCAGCCAAGCCTCCGACAACGGGACCAGTCCCCGTCACATTTCCTTCGGCATACGAATTCGTCACAGAACCATCGGTATGTCCAACTAGACCGCCAACACCATTATAGCCCTTGACAAAACCACCAACATGATAGCTGAAATTTATTGAGCTATATACGGACCCCGCAACACCACCTACATGACCAGAAGATCCAATCACATCCCCTCCCTCGTGGTACGAAGACGTTATATATCCGTAAAAATTGGTATTGTATGTAGAAGAATAGGCTCCATAATTAGATAGACCTACAACACCTCCTACATACGACTTTCCATTTACATTTCCTTGAGAATGTGATTTTTTTATATATCGACCAACACTGTATTTATTATCCACACTTCTATATACAGAATCTTGTCCTATAAGCCCCCCAATACGATTTACACCGGTCACATTACCAATGAAATAAGAATTATTCAAAGTTGTTGTGGTAACACTCGTAGAACCGCTATAACGATAAAAAGACAAACCAATCAATCCACCGACACAATCTCCTTTTCCCGTCACATTTCCTTCAGCATACGAATTTGTCACAGAATCAGATACGTACCCAACAAGTCCACCAACATAACCATAACCATTAACATCTCCATTTACATGATATATTGAATTAATCGTTCCGTTAGCAAAACCAGCAACGCCACCAATATAGTTTGAATCACCTTTTACGGAACCTTCCGCATAACTCTTGGATATAGCAGAACCATAACCAACCAAACCACCTACATATTTTCGACCTTTTATATCACCAACAAAATAACTATTTGATTTATCCGTTCCAGAAATAGAACCTGTCGTGAAACCGATCAAGCCACCAACAGAATCTTGTCCGGCAACATTTTCCTTCACTGAACTTGTAGAAAGGCTACCTGTAAAATAACCCACAAGACCACCAACATGATTATTGCCAGTCACTCTAATTTCACTATGCACATTCGTAACAGAACCTCCTACTGCATAGCCAACAAGAGCCCCCACATTATCCTTTGCAATAATTCGACCCACTAAAACATCAAGATTACTTATCTTAACATTACTTGTATATCCCAAAAGACCCGCATAATCTTTAGTAGCATCGCTAATGTACAATCCATAAATTTTACGATTCTTTTTACCAGCAATACCATCGAATTCACCCTTGAACGGTCGAGATTTCGTTCCAATAGGAGTCCATTCAGCATGAGGAACACTAGCCCATGTTCCCGCCCCAGCACCGGCAGTATCATTCAGGAAAATATCCGCACCCAAAGTGATTGTTTTTCCGCTAAAATTAGAGGTTCCTTCATTTACCAACTTGGCAAGACCGGCAAGCTGTTCAGCTGTTGTCAAGTTGTAAGCTTGAGCACTCGACTCATACCATGAGACATCTGCAGTTCCATCCCAAATCTTAGGAGCTGCAATAACGAAACTAACCCAAGCAGCACAAAAAGCAATTATTTTGCTAAACGAATTCATTGATTCGAATCTCCTTAAAAAGCTCACTCAAACATAAAAAATTACGATACATTGTCAAGTTTTTTGTAATTTTGAGAACTTTTTCGGTCTGAAATGCGACGTAGACGACAAAAACCGACCCATGAGGACCGGTTTTATCAATTAAACGAGCTATAGAAGCTTACTTGAGAGCAAGCATCGTAGCAATATTTTCTTCAGAAACACCAATTGAACGAAGATAATCCGCCCTCTTGGCGTCAAGAGCCTCTTTTTCCGCTTCATTCCTTTCGCGTTCCCGTTCAACCCCTTTACGAACACCTTCATTAAAAAAGTGTTCACCAAAGGATTCGTAGCCCTTATTTTTCAAAGCCTCTGGACTATCCATCTTGATTACCTCGCTTTTGTAAGGCCACTTCCAGAAAAAGTACGAAAGCGACTGTTTAATAAAATCCCTACCTTCATCGGTATTCTGCAGCCTAAGCAAGTGCGCAGCCGCCTCACGAAAAGATATGGAAAACTTCTCTACATCAAAAATATACTAAACCGAGTGTCGCAGCGCAAGCTTGCTTGCTGCTATGACCGAGGTGCCGTATATTGCGCTTTAGCGCCAATATACTTCATCGCAGTCAGGGCGACAAGTGTGAACGGTGAAAATTCCTTCAGTTCAGCATCATCAATGGCATGTCCAACATCTAAAAATACAGCCTTGAAAGGATAGCCGATATCATGATAGAACTTGGGATATTCAGCATAATGAGTTTTCGCCAACGGATTCCATTCATCTTCACCATTATAGACAATGAAGGCAACCACAGGAACATCCTTCTTGCGTTCCAAGAACAAATGATGATAATATTCAGAAATTTGAAGAAGCACCTTATCCTTACTTGTAGACTTATGCTCTGCAATAATCCCTACATAGAGTCCCGTAACACCGCCATCCTTAAGATTGACCTCAAAAACTAGGTCTGCAGAGCCCGTATGCTTGTCGCTTGAAAAGTTTTCAGGAGTTCCACGAAGGGTTTTGAGATCTATGGTGTCCAAGAACTCTCTAAGCGAAGCGTTTCGCCGCGAAAAAAGCTTCAGCAGTTCAGCCATTCGCTCAGGATCCGCAAAAGCAAATCTAAAGTACCTATCATGAATAAAGTCGCTCTGTTCATCAACAGAATCCACGATTGCATTGAATTCGTGGGCAATGTCACGCGTCACAGAATCTGGAATTTCATTTTTAACCTGTTCATTTTCCAATGCCATAGCATGTCCTTTTTACGGTCGAGAACATCTCAAACCGCTTTATTAACACGCTTTTTTCGCAATTTTATTCCAGGTTTATTTCGTAAAATCTTTTAAACAATGCAAGAAATTATTTAAAGGCAGTATCTGTAGAAAGCCAACAAACCACCTATTGCCATGATACGAAAAATTTTATAATTCTTACTAGACAAGAGAGTAAATTATGCAAAACAAAATCAAGAAAGATATTCACGAAAACATGCCGCGCTATATCGACATGCTTTCGAGCCTGGTTGCCATTCCGTCCATCAGTTTTGACAATTTCGACCAGAAGTACGTTTTGGACAGCGCGAACGCCGTAAAGGCGATGTTTGAAAAAGCGGGACTCACGAACATCCAGTTTTTGACGCCGCCAAGCGGGCGTCCGAGCGTTTACGCCGAAAGCCTTACAAGCCCCAACAAGCCGACCATCCTTTTGTACGCTCATCACGACGTGCAGCCGCCCATGCGAGAAACTTTGTGGGACACGCCGCCGTTTACGGCCACGCAGAAAGGCGACCGTCTCTTTGGACGCGGCACCGCTGATGACAAGGCCGGCATCATCACGCATCTCGCCGCACTTGAACAGGTTCGCCGCGAACTCAAGGGCAACGGTCCAAACCTCAAGTTCATCATAGAAGGTGAAGAAGAATCCGGGAGCGCAGGCTTCGAAAAGATTCTCACGAAACATGCAGAACTCTTGAAAAGCGACGCCGTCATTATCGCAGACCTCGGAAACTTCGCGAAGGGAACGCCGTCCATCACGACGACGCTCCGCGGCATGAGCGCCATCAACGTGACGCTCCGCGCGACAAAGGCCCCGCTCCATTCCGGTTCGTGGTCCGGCCCGATTCCCGACCCCGCCCAGGCGCTTTGCCGCATGATTGCAAGCCTCACCGACAAGGACGGCAAGATTCTCATCCCGCATTACGAAGACGACATTATCCCGCCGACAAAGGAAGAGCTTGAATCTTACAAGTCGCTCGGCATGACCGAAGAAATTTTCCGCAACGACGGCGGCGTTCTCGAGCAAGTGAAGTTGAACGTGCCCGAAGACGAAATTCTGCTTTCACTGTGGCGCCGCCCGAGCATCATCGTAAGCACAATTGAATCCGGTTCCCGCGTGAACGCTGGCAACGTGCTACAAGACAGCGCCTATGCCCGAATCGGCATCCGCCTTGCACCCGGCATGGACGCCGTGAAATGCACCGACATGCTCGCCGACTTCCTCAAGGCACAAGTTCCGAACAACATGGAAATCACCATCGACAAGGAAGACGGCGCCAATCCATTCACGACCGACACGAATCACCCGTTCTTCAAAAAGATGAGCGAAGCCATGGCAGACGCTTACGCCTCCCCCACCAAATTCATAGGCTGCGGCGCAAGCATCCCAGGTGCAGAGCTTTTCCGTAACACGCTCGGTAACATCCCGATTTTGCTCACGGGCCTCGAAGACCCGGAATGCAACGCCCATGGCGAAAACGAAAGCCTTTACCTGCCCGATTTCGAAAGCGGAATCGTTGCAGAAGCGCTTTTCTTTGCATCCATTTCGTAAGGAGGATCTATGAAACGTAAAAGACTCGTCGTACTGACTGGCGCTGGAATCAGCGCAGAATCTGGTCTCCGCACATTCCGCGGAAACGATGGCATGTGGGAACACGAAAACATCGAAGACGTCTGCACACCGGACGCCCTCCGTCGTGACCCGAAGCGCGTCAAGGACTTTTACAACTTCTTGCGAAAGGGACTCCCCGAGCACGCTCCGAATGCGGCACACATCGCGCTTGCCAAGCTCGAAGAGCGCCTCGGCGATGCATTCTTGCTTGTAACGCAGAATGTCGACGACCTCCACGAACGCGGAGGAAGCAAGCGCGTTTTGCACATGCACGGCGACTTGATGAAACTCCGTTGCACAAAGAACGAGCACGAATTCGAATTCACGGGCGAAGAAACATTGGACACAAAATGCCCGATTTGCGGAAGCCCCGTGCGCCCGGACATCGTGTTCTTTGGAGAAACGCCTTTGTACATGGACGAAATTCAAGAAGCTCTGATGAATTGCGACGAATTCGCCTACATCGGCACTAGCAGCGTCGTGTATCCGGCAGCAGGGTTCAAGAGCTTTGCGAAATCCTACGGAGCAAAAGTCACTTGCTTAAATCTTGAAGCACCCTATGGCGACCCGTACACGGACGTCGTCATTCAAGGAAAAGCGACCGAAGTCGTTCCCAAGTGGTGCGAAGAATTTAAGTAGTCATTAGTTTTTAGTCATTAGTTTTTAGTTAATAGTTTGACGAATTTCACGATTATAATTCTATCGACTATTGACCAATGACTATTGACTATTTTTATTCAGCACAAAGTTTGCCGAGTTCATCTCGCTTTTCGAGAAGCTTCGCCAAGAGTTCGCTATAATCCATTTGCGTGCGATTACGCAAAAGTTCAGTAATCTCGACCGCAATCGTATAAAGCGGCGTCAGCGAGAGATTTCCGAGAACGCCCTTCAGCGCATGAGCGGCATCAAACGCACCATCCAGATTTTTAGCATCGAGACCCTGCTTAAGTCTGTCAAACACAGCATCATCGGGAATGGTCATCACGAGCTTCAAGAAGAGCGCTTCGTTTCCAAAGCAACGAGCAAGCCCTTCAGCGGTATTTGCACCAAACGAATTGAGTTTTTCAATAGTAATCACGATTTACTTCCTAGTTACGGCTTCACCTTCGAAGAACGAGACAAAGTCTTTGGGTGGAACGGGTTTTGAGAAATAAAAACCTTGAATAATTTCACATCCCATTTTTTTCAAAGTTTCTAATTGCGATTCTGTTTCAACACCTTCAGCAATCGAAGGCACATTCAGGAATTTTGCAATATCAATAATGAGCTTGACGAGCTTGAGATTACGTTCATCCTTTTCCATGTTACGGATAAAGGACATATCGATTTTCAAGATATCCACAGGAATCGACGTAATCATATTCAGCGAGGAATACCCTGCGCCAAAGTCATCAATTTCTATGCGGAAGCCCTTCCGACGCAGGTTTTCGACAACTTCAATAAGCCTTCCCGTATTTTCGGAATAAGCGCTTTCCGTCACTTCGAGCATCAATTCTTCTGGCGAAAGACCATTTTCAGCGCGAATGTTTTCTAGCTTGCTTTCCAGTTCTGGATCGAGAATATTGATGCGAGAAACATTCACAGATACGGGAATCGATGTTCCATGTTCTTCTTTCCAGCGACGGATTTGCGCGGCAGCTTCGTGCCATACATAATTATCAACCTTTTGAATGAGGCCATTTGATTCAAACAAAGGAATAAAATCACCCGGACTGATAAAACCTAACTTCGGGTGGATCCAACGCACAAGCGCTTCGGCACTTGCAAGGCGTGGCGTCGAGCCCACAACATTGTACTTCGGTTGGTAATAAACTTTCAAGTCCTTATTGGCGATAGCATCATCTAAATCATGAATGAGAGTTTCTTCGAACAGATACCTTGCATGCAATTCGTTATTATAATGGGCAAAAGATTTTGTAAAATCGCCACGATTTGTATTGCATGCTATTTTTGCACGGTCAAACCAGTCTTCAATTTCGTATTCACGGCTGACATTTTCCCAAATTCCATAGCGGAGGCGGATATTATTCATCTGGAAGAACTTGGAAATCACAGCATCGAGTTCTTCACGGAATTTTGAGTAATCTTCTTGGTGAGTGGCGAACACATAGAACGTATCGGCATCGGCGCGGCAAGCAATCGCATTCATCGGAGCCAGCAGCGCTTTCATGGTTTTACCAATTTTCGAAAGAACAAAGTTACCATAGGGGCGGCCACAAAACTCGTTTACCAAATGGAATTGTTCGATATCAATGACAAGGGCATCTCGAGGAATCAGCTTGCCCCAGCGTTCCATTTGACGGATGTATTCAAAGAAGTAGTCCTTGACAAAAAGCCCCGAGACACCATCGCGTTCCGTATGACGAATAAGATTTTTATCTTCGAAGAGCTCGACAATTCTTTCGCAGCGAGCAATCACAACTTCGGGAAGGCTGAAAGGTTTCTTAATAAAATCTGCGGCACCTAGCTTAAGACATCTTATTTCATAATCATTTTCCGATGTCATCACCACAACAGGGATTCGCTTTAACCGGTCACTAACAACTCGGCGTTCCAAAAACTCAATCCCGCCCATCACCGGCATCATCAAGTCGAGAAGTACAAGCGAATAGACCGCGTCGGGTTCCATCAGCTTATCTAGGGCAATCTGCGCATTTTCCGCGTAATCAACGGCATAAGCCTTTGAAAGCATATTGCCCAGTATTTCTCGGTTAATGAATTCGTCATCTACTACAAGTACACGACGTCTAATAGCTTCATCCTCTCTTATGGTATTCATTTGTAACCACACTCCATTTTTTTATTGTCAAATTTAAACAATAGTTGACTAAATTCAATACGTTATTTTCATTACATTTGTAATTATTACACATGACATATTGTGTCATCGATATTTTTTTTGTTACAATTTAATGCTTTTGCTGACTTTTTTCTTACTACGCCAGTTTTCGTCACAACCTTATTTATATTTGCCGCGTGTTGGGATGAAAAATCTGCAAAGCGCAGAGAGGATAATATGGTGTGGAAAAAAAGAAATGGAGTCAAGGAAACAGCCATTGGCAACATCGCCATGGCACTAGCCGTAATCGCAGGGTTCATAGCCTTAGCCTATATTGCGGTACAAAATATCAGCTCAATGTTCATGGAGGAACTTGCCGGTCGTCGTGAACAGTTTGTGGAGTCCAAACTTACAGACTATGTAAACAGTCTAAACTTCGCCGTCAACCACCTTACCCCAGAAGATCTCGCCAGCGAAGCGAATTTCCAGTCCTACCAATACCGCTTAAAGCATGTGTATGGACTTGAGAGATTCGCCTTTGTCGATTCCAGAGGCGTTATTTACACCTCGAATGGCACACGCGACGACATCGACCTTTACAAATTCGACTATAAGACTCTTTCCAAACCTGAAATTTCACTCAAGAAAGTTGAAGGCGAACACAAGACAATCATTGTAGCCATTCCCATCAACAAGCTTCATTACAACGGTCAAACACTTGTCGTTTCCTTCATGGAAATCAATATCAGCCGTTTGCTCGAAGGCGTCTCTCTACAGCTTGATACGAACAGTGCAGTATCTTGCAACATCTACACAAAAGACGGTCAGTCGCTTTTAAGCATGGTGCTTGGCGGATTCGCAAGTGACGAGAATCTTTTTACAGCCATGGAGAAGGCAGCATTCGACGAAGGCTACTCCGTTGAAACAATTCGCACAGATTTTTCAGCACATCAAGAAGGAACGGCAACATTCACACTCAACGGAATACGAGAAACGGTCCACTACATCCCAGTAAAGTCAACCGACTGGATGTTAGCATACCTTGTTCGTGACAATGTTTTCTCGGAACAGTTTACCGCATTCTCCGAAGGCATTGTTGAGCGTAACTTGATTATTTCCGTCATCGTCCTCTTCGCTATCGTTCTGCTTTCAATCTTTTTTATCGTGCAAACACGCCGAAATGCAAAATACAGAATCGAGCAAGAAATCATCGAAGCCGAAAACCGCGTAAAACAGAAAAAACTCGAAGAACAGCTAAAGCTCCAGGAAAAGCTTGTAGAACAGGAACGCCAGAGGAGCGAGCAAAGCTACATGATTAACGCGCTTTCTTCGGAATACAAGAGCGTGTTCTACGTAGACTTGGAAAATGACACATCCATTTGCTACCGCAAAGTCATGGACGAAGACATTCCGTTTGATATCGGCGAAAAAATCCAGTACTGGAAAATATTCTCGACATACGCCAAGATGTTCATTTTGCCGGAATACCAAGAAAAATTCATTGAATTTATCAAACCAGAACACATCCGCGAAGCCCTTCAGAAAGAAACGCTCATCTCATTGCGTTACAAATCCATGCACAAAGGAAAAGAAACCTATGAAATGGTCCGCATGGCAACCGCTAATACAAATGAAGACGGGACCATCCGCATTGTGGGTGTCGGTTTTTCGAACATCGACGAAGAAATGCGCGAATCCATGGCCAAGAACCAAACGCTCATCGACGCTTTGAAAGCCGCCGAAGAAGCGAACAAGGCAAAGACAGTGTTCCTCTCGAACATGAGCCATGAAATTCGCACCCCGATGAACGCCATTATCGGCCTTGACAACCTTGCGCTCCATGAAAAAGATATTTCGCCCAAGATGCGTGAATATCTTGAAAAGATAGGATCCTCAGCCGAGCACCTGTTGAGCCTTATCAACGAAATTCTGGACATGAGCCGAATCGAAAGCGGACGCATGACTATCCATAGCGAAGAATTCTCGTCGGCAAAGATGCTCGAACAAGTGAATACGATTTTCAACGGGCAGTGCAGTGAAAGAGGCTTGAATTACGTTTGCAATATTTCCGACAACATAGATGACTACTACATTGGCGACGACATGAAAATCCGCCAGGTGCTCATCAACATTCTCGGAAACGCCGTCAAGTTCACCCCGCAAGGAGGATCAGTCACATTCAGCATCAATAAAGCAACGACGTACGACAACAAGTCTACTCTCGTCTTTAAGATTAGCGATACCGGCATCGGCATGAGCAAGGAATACTTGCCGAAACTCTTTGAACCGTTCAGCCAAGAAGATCCAAACACAACGATTAAGTACGGCAGCAGCGGCCTTGGACTTGCCATTACCAAGGGTATTGTCGACATGATGAACGGAAAGATTGAAGTCGAAAGCGAAAAGGGCAAGGGAACGACATTTACCATTTCGCTAACGCTTTTGAACTCCGACCGCTCCGACAAGGATACAAGCGATATCCAGATTCAGACAAGCGAAATGAGCGTCCTCGTGGTGGACGATGACGAAGTCGCCATGAACCACGCCAAGCTCGTTCTCGAGAAGTCTGGAATTTCAACAGAAGTCGCCAATTCTGGAAAAGAAGCTGTCGAGATGGTGAAGCTCCGCCACGCCAGATGCAATCCATACAGCCTCATCGTTTTGGACTGGCAGATGCACGAAATGGACGGCGTGGAAACCGCAAGGCAAATCCGCGCAGTCACCGGCGACGATACCGCCATCATCGTGCTCACTGCCTACAACTGGGACGACGTTCTGGACGAAGCGCTTGCCGCTGGTGTGGATTGCTTTATCGCAAAACCAATCTTCACAAAGAACATCTTGGATGAACTCAAGAATATTCTCAAGAAGAAACGTCAACATATTGCGCCGATGAAAAAGAAGGCAGAACTTTCAGGCCGTCAGTTGCTCCTTGCTGAAGACATGGAAGTGAACGCCCAAATCATGATTGAAATCTTGAAGATGCGCAATATCCAGACGGATCACGCCGAGAACGGAAAGATTGCTCTCGAGATGTTCAGCAAGAGTCCTATCGGGTACTACGACGCCATTCTCATGGACATGCGTATGCCCGAGATGGACGGCTTGGAAGCAACGGCTGCCATCCGCAAGCTCGACCGCCCCGATGCAAAGGTCATCCCGATTATTGCACTCACGGCAAACGCCTTTGACGAAGACGTACAGCGCAGCTTACAAGCAGGCCTTAACGCTCACTTGAGCAAGCCGGTACAACCCGACGTGTTGTTCGAAACGCTCGAAGGAATGCTGTAATAACTATTCTATCTCTAAAAGGAAGGCTGCTCGTTTTGAGCAGCCTTTTTCTTTACTTTTCAATTTTTGTTTCGGCAGTATCATCTTTTATCAATCGGACAAAAGACTGCGAATGCGTACTGAAAGTCACACGGCCGGGGAAAATTTCAAAACAGAATTTATCCTCAGATGTCCAGAAATGACTAAAGAAATTATTGCTGATGCCAGTGCTGCATTTGACCGGAGTCGCCTCAAAACCCAGATTATCGGTCGGGGTCACGTTGCATTTTTCCCAACCCTTACGAGACATGAGCACGCTCGACGGATCACCAAGCCCTAAATTTGTAGCGGTCTTGATCAAGGTTTCAAAATCCTTTTTGCTAGGAACGCGCCAGCCCCTTACGGCACAGTACTTGTTCACGGAATTCCATTCGTACAGCCCCTCGCCCGTATAGCCCACGCACTTGTACTTTAAGGGTTCCTTCATCCACACTTGTTCGCCAATCCTTACGGTCTTGTAAACCTGACCATCGCGAGGGTCGACAAACTGCGATTCAAAAAGATTCGGGGAAAGCGAGAATCTTTTTTGCCAAATGTATTCCTGCATGATATCGAGCATTTGCGCGCACGGTTCAAAAGACAACCCCAACTCCACGCAAAGCCGTCTTTGGCAAGCTTCCAAAACTTCCTGCTGTTCGCCATCCGAAAAACTTCTGACCTCGTACATGCTTGACGGGATTTTCTTTAAAACAAGCAGGAACAAACGATCCTTGGCATCTGCAAATTCGGGGGCATCCAAATCGCGCAGTTCTTTTTCTAAAGTCGATTCGTTTGCGAAAATAGAATCACCGACTTTTTGTACAAGAACCTCACATAAAGCCTTAACATCTTTTTGCGCTACCTTGACTGCGGGGCGCACCAATTTGGCGCCGCAGAACGGGCAATTTTCCATTTTATCCATTAAAGCATCAAAATCTTTTAGATTCTTATGACACTCTTTACAGAACATAGTGTTCTCCCCGAAAAAATTCTCGAATTTTCAATGTTAATATTAAAAATTGAGAAAGAAAGGGATGTAAAACTTATGCAAAAAACGATTGCAAAGCAGAGTTACTTGGCGCAAAAGCAATAGGCGAAATGGTCCGCTTCGGCAATTTTCGTCGGGAGTTCGGCGGAAAGGCATTTTTCGCGAACATCGGCGGAAGCCTTGGCACATTTGCAGCAGCGGTCAGCAAAGCGACAACCCTTTGCAAAGTCCTTGGGATGCGGCACAGAGCCCGGAATAGACGCAAGCGTGCGCAAGTCGCTATGGCTTTCTGGAATCGCGGCAAGGAGCCCTTGCGTGTACGGGTGCATCGGATGATTGATGACTTCGCGGACAGGACCTTCTTCAACAATGCGACCAGCATACATCACGGCAACACGGTGGGCATACTGCGAAACGATACCCATGTTGTGCGTAATGAGGAGAACAGCTGTTCCCGTTTTTTCCGCCATTTCCTTGAGTACGGCAAGAACTTGAGCTTGCACGGTAACATCCAAAGCGGTTGTCGGTTCATCGGCAATGATCAATTTGGGCTTTGGCAAAAGCGCCATCACAATGCACACGCGCTGGAGCATGCCACCCGAAAGTTCATGCGGATAGGAATTCAAAACGCGATCGGGATCGGTGAAACCGGCCAAGCGAAGCTGCTCGCGAATAAGGTCGAGGGGATCGTTCTGCGCATTTTGAGACTGCGCATTCCGAGATGTCGCGGGATCTTGTTTAGACTGCGCGCTTTTCAAAGTAGCACCCTTCGAGATTGCGCTAAACTTAAAAACTTCAAGGAGTTGCTTTTTGATGGTGACGACAGGGTTCAGCGCTTGCATCGGTTCCTGGAAAATGCACGCGATTTCGGAACCACGAACAGATTGCAAATCCTTGAACGGGAGTTTCACGAGGTCGTGGGCATCTTGAGATTGCGCATCATTCGCCCCCACATCGAACAAAATCTCGCCGTTCACAATCTTTGCACTCGGCCACGGCAGCAGGCGCAAGATACTCATGGCTGTCACGCTCTTTCCGCAACCAGACTCGCCCACCAACGCAAAAAATTCGCCTGGGAAAATGTCAAACGAGACGCGGTCCGTCACTTGCAACGGTTGCTTGCCATCACGCGAGTTGCCGTTTTTATCAAATCCGAACGCCACCGAAACGTCTTTTACACGCAAAACGGGAAAAGCAGTATTAGACATAGCGATCCCCCGACTTCGGATCGGTTGACGACTCCGCAATCGACTTAACAACGCTACCAGAACTTCTGAAGTCGATCGCTCCGCGCTCCCACGGCTCGTTAATACGAGCCGTTCCCGCTTGGCATGGACCACTCAGTCGTATTGCATTAGACATATCTATCTCCCGACTTCGGGTCCATTGCATCTCGCACGCCTTCGCCGACAAACGTCGTAAGGAGGAGCGTCACAAACAACGCAGCAACAGTGCTCACGGAAATCCACGGAGCGTAGAGGTTGTTGAGTCCCTGGCTCATCAGTTCACCCCAGCTCGGCGTCGGCGGCTGGAGTCCAAAGCCCAAGAAGTCAAGCGACGTGAGGCTTCCGATTCCACCAATCAACGTGAACGGGAAAAGCGTCACCACGGGAGTCATTGCATTCGGCAAGATTTCCTT
Organism: Fibrobacter sp. UWB13; assembly: GCF_900177805.1. NCBI lineage: Bacteria > Pseudomonadati > Fibrobacterota > Fibrobacteria > Fibrobacterales > Fibrobacteraceae > Fibrobacter > Fibrobacter sp. UWB13. The sequence goes on from NZ_FXAX01000001.1 coordinate 843,444, forward strand.
GAAAAAGATATGGCGATGCCCAAGTCCAAGCACCTTCGCAGACATCACGTACGTCATGCTGCGGAGCTTCAGGAATTCCGCACGCATGTAATAGCTGAGCGAAAGCCAGTTGAACGCCGCCATAATCAAAATCAAAAGCCAGAAACTGCGGCCGTAAATACTGCCGATGAGAATCACCACGTAAAGCATCGGGAGCGACGACCAGATTTCAATCATACGCTGCATGCCCGTATCCCAGAACTTCCCGAGATAGCCCTGGATACCGCCAATGACAATGCCGAGGAACGTCCCAAGCACAGTCAAGAGCAAACTAAAGCTGATGCAAATGCGGAACCCGTGAATCAAGCGCGAAAGAACATCGCGCCCATTGCTATCGGTCCCGAGCCAGTGCTTTGCGCTCGGCGCAAATGGAGGGGTTCCCTCCTCGCTCAGATCCGCCTTCAGCGGATCGTGCGGCACTGGCGGCATGATCGTCCACATCTCGGGGCAGCCACCAGCACGCGGGAATCCGTCTTCTTCATCCTGCTTACATTCTTCGACATCTGCAAAAAGCTTTGCGTAATCCTGATCCGTCTTGTATTCACCACCAAAGTCCGCTTCGCTGTAACGCGCAAACGCCGGGAAATAGCTCTTGCCGTTATAACGCAAATAGAACGGTTCATCGTTCACCGTCCACGGACTCGTGAGAGAAAGCAAGTACGCCACCACCAAAATCACAAGCGACCAAAAGGCGCGCTTGTTCTTGCGGAAGCGCTTCAGGCGGTTCAAAGTTTCTGTCGAAAGTCTAAGTTTCATAGATTAAACAAGGCTCGGCGCATTTTCGCATTTTCGCGGCAGTTCCAACAACCATTAAATACTCGACTCGATAAATTCCTTGCGGAACGTTCCATTACCAAGCAAAATATCAATCGGCAGCTTGTGGAACTCGTACTCGTACGGAGGCTGTTTCCACGCAAAATCCTTCGGGTACTCGTTGAAAATATACTGCAACAACTTCACCGCCATTTCAAAACTGCGGAACTTGTTGCGGTCCGTCACATGAATCTGCGCACCGCCACAAATCTGCCCAGCGCCCTTGTGAAACGTCGGCTGGAAGTAGTTTTCGCGGAAATACACGCCTGGAAGCTTGAGGCCATTCATGTACTTGCAAAGCTTGACTGCATCGATAAACGGAGCACCGAAAATTTCGAACGGGCGCGTCGTGCCACGGCCTTCACTCACATTCGTTGCTTCAAACAGACACATACCCGGATAAACAATTGCAGTATCGAGCGTCGGCATGTTCGGGCTCGGCAAAATCCACGGGAGTCCCGTTTCGTCAAACCACATGCGCTTATCATAGCCGTCCATGTGCATCACATAAAGTTCGCATTTCGGGAATCGTTCTGCCTTGAACTGTTCGGCAAGTTCGCCAATCGTCTTTGCGTGCCTCGTGCGGATGCTATGGAGCCCAACAAAGCTCGTGTAATTGAGGTCAAGCACCGGACCTTCCTCGTCCACGCAGTTAATCGGATTCGGGCGATCCACCACGACCACCGGGATTCCCGCCTTTTCGCATGCCTTCATGCAGAGGAACAGCGTCCAGATGAACGTATAGTAACGGGCGCCCACATCCTGCAAATCGACAAGCATCGCATCCACATGCGAAAGCATTTCTGCGGTCGGTTCACGATGTTCACCGTAAAGGCTGTAAACCGGAATATGCAATTCCGGATCTTCGTAGCCTTCCCATTCAATCATGTTGTCTTGCGTGTGCCCCTTGATGCCGTGCTGCGGACCAAACAAAGCCGAAAGCTTAAAGAGCTTGCCGTCCAAATCCTTGAGCAAGTCAAGCGTATAACTCAAATCGGCACAGACCGAAGCCGGATGGAGAACCGCACCCAGGCGCTTACCACGAAGCGCTGCCGGGAAACTTTTTTCAAAATGAGAAAGAGCTAACGTAACCATGGATTTAAAGGTAGTAAAACCACCTTTAAACGCCAGCCGCTTCAAGCCGTTTCACATGGCAATAGGCGAGTTCTTTTGTCCGCTCGTCACGCAAATGCAGGCTGGAGCCCTCGCAATAGCGCCAATACTTGCAAGTTTTGCAGTCACCAATTTTCGCCCAGCTGCGGTCGCGCATCACCTGATAGCGGTTCTGCCATACATCCCACAAGTCATCCTTGTAGATATTCCCTTGAATGTAATCCCCACGCAAGCTCGGGCATGCCGAAATGCTTCCATCGCACAGCACCGACGCAATATTGACGCCCGCCCAGCAAAAGAACGGATTATCTCGAACCACCTTTTCATAACTTCCGAGGAATCCTTCGCAATCGTAATTCACGTTGATGATTTTCTTTGTTTTCGCTTCACGAATAAATTCAAAGACCTGTCGAAATTTCTCATTCGAAAGTTGAAATAGCGGATTATCTTTCGCGCGACCTTTCGGGAACACGTTCGAAACGCGCCAACGCTTCACGCCAAGATTTACAAGCAAATTAAAAATCTGAGGCAATTCCTTGAGATTCTTGCGATTCACGCAAGTCATCACGTCAAACGTCAAACCATCCGTATGCGCAGCCATGTTGATGGCTCGCACAGCACGTTCAAAGCTATGTGGATTTCCACGAAAATGATTGTGATTCTCTTCAAGCCCATCCAAGCTAATCGTAAGCGATTTGAGCCCAGCGTTCATAAGCCGAGCGAACCGATCAGGCGTCAAAGCGAGTGCATTCGTCACCATGCCCCATGCATATCCGCGCTTCTTAATTTCCTTACCGCATTCCTCAAGATCAGGGCGCATCAAAGGCTCGCCACCCGTAATCACCACCGCAAAATCATTCGGATCAATGTGCGGAGCAAGCCCATCCAAAACACGCAAAAAATCTTCACGCGGCATATCTGGAATCGCCTCCACCAAGCAATCACTACCGCAATGCAAGCAGTGCAGATTACAACGCAAAGTACATTCCCAGAACAAGTATGTCAACTTGTGGGATTTTATTTCACTATGGCGGTAAAGACGGTGCGCCTCAAGCGCTAAGGTTTTCTTAAAACCTAGATAATTCATCGTTCAAAATTACTTTTCCTCGCCGCAAGAATTATTGAACACGCAAGGAGGACCATAAAGAGCTATCGCTCGTTCCAAAAGCATGTACTTATCAAAAAATTCATCTTCGCTCAGATTAGCTTGTCCATTGCTATATACAGTATTTCCTTTATCATCAGTACTTACAACAAAGGACTGACCATCCTCGCACTCAAATGAATTATCATCCACTCGTTCACAGGGAATTTTTTCATCAGGCTTCACTTCGGTAAAAACATTATAATGAGCCATAAAATCAGCTTCGTTATAGACCTTGCCATCATCACATGTATAAGTCTTATCTCTCACAATAACAACGCCGTATTTGGCAGTAACCTCAGGACGATTACGTATAGAAACTGGTTCTTCATCAACGATAGATTCAACACAGGTCACGCCATCAGAGCAAGTAAGTTTCGAATCACCCTCGATTCTGGTGCAGACATCCCCCATAAAAACACCATACAATGGCTGAGGAACAACATCCATGCTGCTAGAACTTTGAACAACAGGATTTGAGCTAGACGATTGAGCTTCAGAACTTGAAGAATTTACCTCAGAACTAGAGCTTGCAATTTCAGCCGACGAACTGGAACTATTGCTATTTGAAGTTGCACTTGAACTGGAATCCGAGCCCTCAAACGTCGGAGATGTAGAACTATTATCGCAAGCATTCCAGAAGAACGTTGTCAACGCCAGCAAAAGCTTTTTCCAGTGATTGTACATCATATCAAATTCCCTAAAAATGTTGCCCCATACACATCTAATATAAACAAACCAAGAAAAAATCACAATCTTGGAAAAGCTCGTTTCAAGAGTTTTTCAACGTTTTTCAAAAGCAAATTCCACTTTTTCACGACAAACGTATTATATGCGACTTTTGAGCAACAAAAAAAGACTGCCGTTAAGCAGTCTTCTTTCGTCTTTGTACAAGTTCCAAATGCTCGGCTCGGCCATGTTCAAGCAAACTTGACCGCGGCGCTCGCCTTACGCATTTGTCGTCTGTAGCGGAGCGTTCTTTCGTCTAGCTCACGAGCATCATCGAGAACACCATAACGAACAGCGCGACCGTTTCGCCGACACCGAGCACCATGAGGTAGTTCACGAGGCCCTTGCCCGTTTCGCCAAGAGCGTTGCAAGCGTCAGCAGCGGACTTACCCACGTACCAGGCGCTAGCCATCATGCCGATGCCACCGAAGATGCCTACGCCAAGGTAAGCAGCCCAGTTGCCCGGAGCAGCCTGCGACTTGTTCAAGATGTACATCATCAGGAGCATGCCGTAAATCGTCTGCGCAATCGGCGCACCCACGAAGATGAGCAGCGTAAAGAGCGCGTTCTTACCCTTGAGATACGCCTTCTTCCAGGCACCGATGGCCGCCATGCCGGCAGTCCCGCAGCCCAGCGCAGAGCCCACCGCGGCAAGGCCAAGAGCCGCCACCGCACCGAGCTTTGCGAGCGTTAAAAGTTGTGATTGATCCATAAGTGCGACCTCTTTCGATTAAAGCACCATCATGGAGAACACAAGCACGAACAAAGCGACGGTTTCGACGATACCGAGAACCATCAAGTAGTTCACCATGCCCTTGCCGGTTTCACCGAGAGCATCGCAAGCCACTGCAGCAGACTTGCCCTGGTACCAAGCAGAAGCCATCATGCCGAGGCCACCGAAGATACCAGCACCGAGGCAGCCGCCCCAGTTCGTAAAGCCCTGTTCAGCAGCCTTGCTCAAGATGAAGTTCATGAGCAACATGCCGTAAATCGTCTGGGAAATCGGAGCACCGACGAACACGAGAAGAGTGAAGAGAGCAGACTTACCCTGAGCGTAAGCCTTCTTCCACATCGTGATAGCAGACATACCGGCCGTTCCGCAACCAAGGGCAGAGCCCATAGCCGCAATGCCAAGCGCAGCTGCAGCACCCATTTTAGCGAGAGTCACCATTGTATTCGGTTCCATTATATTATCCTCATTAAGTAGCGGGATTTAACCCTTGGTTTAATTTTTTTGCTTGGCGAAGGGGCTGAATGCAAATCCGCTCCATTCAAGACCAAGTCCATTTGAAAATTCGAGTGTGTTAAGACGTACGGCATGCACTGCAACGCCCATCACGGCAAGTGCAATGTTCAGGCCATGAACGCCCAAAAGAACTAGAGCTGCACCGGCAACCCCCACGGCAGAGCCAAACAGCGGCGAGAGCATTCCATTGAACGCTTCGGCGATGGCGGCACCAGACATACCCACAGCAAAGAGACGGATATAGCTGATAACGTCGGTGAAGCTGTTCACGATGTCGAGCACGAGCATCGGGATGCTGATGAAGTCCTGTTTGAGGCGGCTAGGCGGCACCGTAAAGAGCACGAGAAGCACGACTTCCACGATGAACATCGGGATGACGAACTTCGGCATGTCGATTCCAAGCACCATGTTGCATGCAAGGAAGAACATGACCCAAGCGCCCATGAGCCAGCCCACCTGCGCCATGAACGTCGAAGACTTGCGCTTGAGACGCACAACGACATTCCACGCATGAGCAATGCTCAAGTGCACAACGGCAATGCAGAAGCAGAACAGCTGGATATGCTGCATCTGGGATGCCCCAGCGGCCTTCGGCACAAAGCTAGCAGGCAAGAACGTAAACGTCTCGCAGAACTGCTTGTATGCTTCGAAGCGCGTCGGATCCGTCGGAGCAGAGCTGCGAATCCAATAGAGTACGTTGCGCACGCCTTCCGGGATAAAGTTGTAGTTAGCGATATCAAGGTAGTAGCTCCACCCTGCAAGTTCCGGCGTAAGGCCAAGGAAGTTTGCATTGATGGCGCCCCAGATGATAGTCGCCCAGCTCATCAAATACACAAAGTGGAATCCTGCACTACTTGCCTTCGGCATTTTCGAGCGAGCAAACATCGCAAGACCGAGGAACAACAGGCCATAAGCCATATCGCCCACAATCATCGCAAAGAAAAGGCTAAAGAAGCAGAGGAACACAGAGCTCACGTCAACTTCGTTGTAACCCGGCGAGATGCCAATGATGTCATAGAGGCACTGCATCGGGCGTGAAAGCTTGTTGTAGCCGAGAAGCGTCGGGATGTTATCTTCGTCCGTCGGATCTTCAACGCGGATGCCCCAGCCGTTTGCCTTCGCTGCCGCACTGATTTCAGCAACGCGCGGTTCCGGGCAGAATCCCTGAAGTGCAGCCAAGCCCTTGTTCTGGAGCATGCTTGCAGAAGCTTCCACGAGATTGTAACGGTCCGTCACTTCCAAGAGGCGGTCTTCGAGATCGTCCTTCACGGAAGCAAGCTGGGCAAAGCGTTCGTCCACAGCAGAAATCGTCGTGTTCGATTCCTCTTCGATCATTCGATATTCTTCGAGCGACTTGAGAGGCATGGCGAGTTCCGTAAACGCACCCTTCACAGATGCAGGAGCATCGCCCTTCGTGAACACGGCAATGTACGTGCCATTTTCATCCTTGCCAAAAACATGCTTGTAAGCGTTATCGCCTTCGACTTCAAAAGGATCCTTGGAAAGATCGACGAGATAAAGGCGGACAAAGATGCCCTTTGCGGCGAGTTCCTTGACCGTACGCGGATCGAGATTTCCAAAAGCGTGGAGCTTTTCAAGTTCTTCCTTGGCTTGTTCCAGCTGAATTTCGGCATTTTTCTTGTCCGAAATGAGCGTCTGGATTTCTTCGACGAGCGTTACACCGCTTGCACCTTTCGCTGCAGGCGTCACACCCTTGCGGAGCTTATCCGGAACGACTTCCATAGCCTTCTGCACGCGGGCCACAGCACCCTTTGCACCGTTCACAGATGCACCAACGGCATTCTGGAGCGGAGTCAAATGGATAATTTCCATTTCGCGCAGAGCCTTAAGGGTTTCTTCCTTATGGCTTGCAAGCGTAAGAATGGTCACCTTCTTCATAGGAGTAATCATGCGGCAACCTCCTTACTCTGGGCGTCAAGTGCAAGCGCCTTAGCCGTAGCCTTGCCCTTTGCAAGCTTACTACGGGCCACACCGCTTGTCTGCTGGTCACCCAAGAAGATATTGATTTTGCGGATGTTATCCTTAGACTCGGGAATTTTCACCTTTTCGAACAGGTTCACACGCTGGCTCGTGGTACGCAGTTCCTTCGAAAGGAGTTCGTACTGCTTTTCGAGCACACGGCGTTCCAGGCGCAAGGAAATCAAACCTTGCAAGCTGCGGATACCATCGTCGAGCCACACCGGAGTCGTAAAGAAGTCCGGAATGTTCACGTTGAATTCCACACCGCTAAACGTCGGAATCTTCACGCCGGCAATGTTACCCTCGCCCTGTTCGACACTTTTCACCGAGAGATACTTTTTCCACTCAATGGGTTCGGCAAAAAGCGAAATCCACGAAGCCATACTCTTGCGGAGCTTATCCTCTTCTTCGCGTTTCGCCATCACCTTCTCCTGGAGCGTACGCATTTCCATCTGCAGCTGCTGCTTTTTCAAAAGCAACGTCGGCAGATAGCGCTGGAAGCGCTTCAGTGCGTCACGTTCCGCCTTGAGGGCGTTTTTAGTTAACTTGACCTTAGCCATATTACCACTTCTTCGGCCAGTACTGATTGATCATCTTGGTGGGGATACCGGTTTCTTCAGGAGTGAAGCAATCGGCGAGGATTTCCCATCCGAGATCCAAAGCCTTTTCAAGAGGGATGTTCACAGAAAGGTCCATCATTTCCTTTTCGAAGCGTACACCGTACTTCAACAGCTTCTGGTCCCAGTTGCTCATGTTGAAGCCCATGGATTGCTTTTCCAAGGTTTCCTTGTAGCTTGCGTACAGCTGAATCATGGTGTTCATGATGGTACGGTGGTCGCTACGGGTCTTGCCGTTCACCTGCTGCTTCAAGCGGCTCAAAGAACCGAACGGTTCGATACGGCCCTTGCGCAAGTAGAACTGACCTTCGGTAATGTAACCCGTGTTGTCCGGAACCGGGTGCGTCACGTCGTCGCCCGGCATGGTGGTCACAGCCAAAATCGTGATAGAACCAGCGTCGCTGAAGTCCACAGCCTTTTCGTAGCGGCTTGCGAGCTGAGAGTAAAGGTCGCCTGGATAACCACGGTTCGACGGAATCTGTTCCATCGTAATAGCAATTTCCTTCATGGCGTCGGCAAAGTTCGTCATGTCCGTGAGGAGCACGAGCACGTTCTTGCCTTCGGTTGCAAACTTTTCAGCAACAGCGAGGGATGCATCCGGAACAAGCAAGCATTCCACAATCGGGTCAGATGCGGTATGCATGAACATCACCGTACGGGAAAGAGCACCGTTCTTTTCGAGGTAATCCTTGAGATAGAGGTAGTCATCGTGCTTGAGGCCCATGCCGCCGAGGATAATCACATCGACTTCAGCCTGCAAGGCGATACGTGCCAAAAGTTCGTTGTAGGGTTCACCTGCAATCGAGAAAATCGGGAGCTTCTGCGAAACGACGAGCGTGTTGAACACGTCAATCATCGGGATACCCGTACGCACCATCGTCTTCGGGATGATTCGCTTAGCAGGGTTCACAGACGGGCCGCCAATCGTGATGCGTTCGCCATCGACTTCCGGGCCGTTGTCACGCGGCTTGCCGGCACCGTTAAACACGCGGCCAAGCAAAGCATCGCTGTACGGGACCTTCATCGGTTCACCGAGGAATCGCACTTCGGAGTCCGTAGAAATACCACGAGCACCAGCAAAGACCTGCAAGTCCACGAGGTCACCGTCAATGCGGATCACACGGGCAAGAGAAGTACCGAAAGAGCTCGTCACCTGAGCCAGTTCCTGGTTTGCAACGCCTTCGGCTCTCAAAGTAATCACAGAACCGGCAATGCGTTCAATACGATGGTAAGCAACATTATGCATTAGCAGAAACCTCCTTTACGGAAGCAAAAATACTGGATTCGAGATCCTTGAATTCCTGAGAGTCAAACGCCACGCGGTTCCAGTCCTTGGTAGCCTGCGTGAGCTTGAGGAAGAACGTACGGGCGACATCCTTTTCGGTAAACGTCATCGGCGTCATGAGGATGGTGTAAATCTTGTCGAACACGTACTTTTGACGTTCTGCAGAGCAAGCGGCGTCGATTTCGTTATAGGCGTCCTGCTGCAGATAAACGGCATCAAGATATTCAGATTTCAGATAAACAATGAAGTCTTCGATCGAAGTACCTTCTTCGCCCACAACCTTCATCATGTTGTTCACATCCACACCGTTAGCGAGGATAGAACGAGCCTGAGCGACCTTCTTGGAATCGATGATACCTTCGTACTTAGACCAGGAATCCAACGGGTGGATAGCCGGGAAGCGGCGCTGGTCAGAACGTTCACGGGAAAGGCCAAGGAATGCGCCCACCACCTTCAAGGTTGCCTGGGTCACCGGTTCTTCGAAGTTACCACCTGCAGGAGACACGGAACCACAAATCGTCACAGAGCCGGTTGAACCGTCCTTGAGGCGGACAACGCCACCGCGTTCGTAGAAAGAAGCGATCACAGATTCGAGGTAAGCCGGGAATGCTTCTTCGCCCGGAATTTCTTCCAAACGGCCACTCATTTCACGGAGAGCCTGAGCCCAACGGGAAGTGGAGTCTGCGAGGAGGAGCACGTTGAGGCCCATCTGGCGATAGTATTCAGCGAGCGTCACGCCGGTATAAACGGAAGCTTCACGAGCAGCCACCGGCATCGAAGACGTGTTACAAATGATAAGCGTACGTTCCATCAAGGACTTGCCCGTACGCGGGTCAATCAATTCCGGGAATTCGCGAAGGGTTTCCACCACTTCACCAGCACGTTCACCGCAAGCAGCCAAAATCACGATGTCCACATCGGCATAACGGCTCATGAGCTGCTGGAGCACAGTCTTACCGGCACCGAATGGACCCGGCGTACAGAACGTACCGCCCTGCATCACAGGGAAGAACGTATCGATAATGCGCTGCTGCATGGTAAGCGGCTTGGACGGGCGGAGGCGTTCTTCATAAGCCTTGATCGGCATCTTGACCGGCCAGGTCTGCACCATCGTCACGTCAACAGATTCGCCCTTATCGTTCTTGAGCTTTGCGACAACATCTTCGACAACGCGGTCACCGGCAGTCGTAATGTAATCCACAGTCCACTTGCCGAGGAGCTTGAACGGCACCATGATGCGATGCGAGAAAACACCTTCCGGAACCGTACCGAGCGTATCACCAGCGACAACCACATCGCCAGCCTTAGCGACCGGAGTAAAAGCCCACTTCTTGTCACGCGGGAGAGCCTTCAAGTACTTACCGCGCTGGAGGAAGAAGCCGCATTCGTCAGCGAGCTTCGGCAGCGGGTTCTGAAGACCATCAAAAACTTGAGTAAGGAGACCCGGACCAAGTTCAACAGAAAGAAGTTCACCCGTAAATTCGACTTCGTCGCCAGCCTTGAGGCCAGTCGTATCTTCGAACACCTGGAGTTCAGCGTAATCACCACGGATACGAATCACTTCGCTCTTAAGGGGGATGATTTCTGTCTTACCTGCTTCGTTCTTCGAAATGAGCTTTGCATAAGCCACTTCGTTCTGGGAAACGGCGCTTTCAAACTTGACACGAATCAGGTTTCCGTTCACGCCGGTTATTTTTCCGATACTAGCCATTGAAAATGGACCTCCACTCATTCCTGCCTGTATGCAGGATCGTTTTCATTAATAATATTGATGACGGCCTTGTCGCCTGCGATATCGTTCAAGCGAGCCCAACGCTCGCAGATTCTAAGCTTAATCGCATAGGCGTAGACGTGCTTGATGGTCCCCTCGCCTACACCGGCAAGGCTATCCACAAGCCAAAAACGGGCGCGGTCGATATCCTGTTCCTTTTCAAGCGGATTTGACTTCATGAACGCGTCCTGGATCATCTTCGCAAAGGTGACGTCATAACCAGAGAATGAACGTTCCGCAAAACGCACTTCAGGGCCCCACGCCTGGGCGCGGAGCCTACCTGAAACATTTCTCATCTGGGTTTCGCGGGACTGGTATTCCCTAACAAATTCATCATCGCTCTCTTCGCCCGCTAAGAGGGCGTCGAGCGCTTCGAGTTCTGGGGCATCCAGCACACCTTCGCAACGGCCACGGAACTCGGCCATGCTAAGGGGCGGAACGTCGCCCAGTTCTAGCATCGGAAGCGATGCCATCAAATATGCTGGACTGCTCATTGGACCGCCTTATTTGCCCTGGGCGGCCTTGTTTACAATCTTTGCAAGTTGCGGTCTGAGCAAGGCAGAAAGAGATTCCGCCATTGCCTGTTCTGTAAATTCGTGGCTGACCTTGCCGCCGTCGAGCTTCACGCGGAAACCAAACTTGACGCCCTTGTCGCTTTCGACCTTGACGCCAGCCTTGAGCTGCTTTGCAAACTCGCCCATCACAAAGCTCGTGAGGGCCTTGGCATCGGCTTCGGAGAAGTTGATTTCGATGTCGGAGGTGTAGCTCTTTGCAACCGTAAGGAGCATGTTCTTCACGGTCGATTCATCGAGAGACTTGTCAATCTGGAGGCTGAGAAGATCAAGAATCATCTTTTCGAGGTTCTTGCCCACCGAGAGGAGCAAATCGCGAGCGGACTGTTCCAACGTGCGTTCGCTGCGTTCTGTAAATGCTTGTGCTTCCTTATCGGCGTTTTCGAGTTTTGCTTTGGCTTCGTCTTCGGCTGCCCTGACAATTTCGGCCGCCTTGTCCTTTGCCTTAGAAATAATATCTGCTGCTGCGAGTTCTGCCTTTTCGACAGCATCCTTCTGGATGCGTTCCATAAGGGCTTGCAAATCTTCTGCCATTTAAATCTCCAAATTGAACCAAAACACCCCTTTTAAGGGCATTTTTATTAAACACAGAAAAGAATATACTAGGAAAATTTGGAAAAAGACAAGAAAATCGACAAAAAATTGCGAAAATATTGTTTACTTACACAAATGGAGGATAAAAAGACCAAAAGGAGCGACAAAAGGCGTAAAACCTCGACAGAAAATGGAAAGCGCTTTACAAAATTTGGGAGGAAACGATGAATCTATTCAAAAAGACTTTTTCAAAAACAAGCAATTAACAACTAGGAAGTTTTTCTATATTTCACCGCGAAAAATTATCTTCAAGGATACAACCATGAAACGTACACATAACTGCGGCCAGCTTCGCAAGGAAGATGTTGGCCAGACCGTAACACTCGCCGGTTGGGTGGATCGCCGCCGTGACCATGGTGGTGTGATTTTCGTTGACCTCCGCGACAAGTATGGCAAGACCCAGATCGTTTTCAATCCGGATTACAATGCCGATGTTTTGAAGACTGCCGAACAGCTCCGTAACGAATACGTTATTTACGTGACTGGTAAGGTCTACGCCCGCGAAGAAGGCAACACGAACGAAAAGCTCGCTACGGGTGAAATCGAAGTCAAGGCTGACAAGCTCGAAATTTTGAACGCCGCCCTCACCTCTCCGCTCGCCATTAACGACCCGAACGAAGAATGCAAGGAAAACGACGACCTCCGCTTGCAGTACCGCTACCTGGACCTCCGCCGTCCGTGGATCCAGAAGAAGCTCCTCCTCAAGAGCCGCTTCCTCAAGGCCGTGTACGACTTCTTCTATTCTAACGGTTTTGAAAACATTGAAACTCCGTGCCTTTGCAAGTCCACTCCGGAAGGCGCACGTGACTACCTCGTGCCGTCCCGCGTGAACCCGGGCAAGTTCTACGCCCTCCCGCAGTCTCCGCAGCAGTACAAGCAGCTCTTGATGATTGCAGGCATGGACCGCTACTTCCAGATCGCCAAGTGCTTCCGCGACGAAGACCTCCGCGCTGACCGTCAGCCGGAATTCACGCAGATCGACGTTGAAATGTCTTTCGTCAATCAGGACGAAGTCATGGAAATGTTCGACAAGTTCGTGACTGAAGTTTTGGGCAAGGTTTGGAACTTCGAACCGCCGCGTCACATCCGCCGTATGAAGTGGGCAGAAGCTATGCTCAAGTACGGTTCCGATAAGCCGGACCTCCGCTTCGACCTCGAAATTCACGACGTGTCTGAAATCGGTGCAAAGTCCAACTTTGGCGTGTTCAAGAACTGCGTTGCCGCTGGTGGCAAGATCCGCGGTATCGCTGCTAAGGGTTGCGTTGACTTTACTCGTAAGCAGATCGATGAACTCACGGCTTACGTTGCCAAGTACGGTTCCAAGGGCCTCGTGTGGATGCGCGTCAAGGAAAATGACGAAGTTGAAACTCAGGTCGGCAAGTTCTTCACGACCGAACAACTTAACGAACTCCGCGACGCTGTTGGCGCTAAGTGCGGCGACATGATGTTCTTCATCGCAGGTCCGGAAAAGATTGCAGCTACGGCTATGGGTCAGCTCCGCTTGGAAGTCGCCCGTATCAAGGGTCTCCGCGATCCGAAGAAGCGTGAATTTGTGTGGATTACCGAATTCCCGATGTTCGAATACAGCGATACCGAAGGCCGCTACATGGCTATGCACCACCCGTTCACGAACCCGCTTCCGGAACATTTGGACATGATGCTCAGCGGCAACCTCAAGGATTGCAACGCTGAAGCTTATGACCTTGTTCTTAACGGTGTGGAAATCGGCGGTGGTTCTATCCGTATTCACAACCCAGAAGTTCAGGAAAAGGTGTTCCGCTTGCTCGGCCTCTCCGAAGAACAGGTGAAGACCAAGTTCGGCTTCTTCGTCGATGCATTCAAGTACGGTGCTCCTCCGCACGGTGGTTTGGCCTTCGGTCTCGACCGCGTTGTTGCTACTATGGAAGGTGAAGAATCTATCCGTGACTACATCGCATTCCCGAAGAACACGAGTGCTTCTAGCCCGATGGACCAGTGCCCGAGTGAAGTGGACCTCCAGCAGTTGCAGGACATCCACATTTCTGTGCAGTTGCCTAAGGGTAACGAGAAAAAGTAATAGTGGTTGTCATGCCCGCGAAGGCGGGCATCACCCTTTCACTAAAGCTTTTGAAAATGGCGGGTTTCGACCCGCCATTTTTGTATGAATGGTGATTCCGGCTCGGAGGCCGGAATGACAGCTTCCGCGAGAGTCGCGAAACAAAAGAAATGAAAAGAGCCGTCGGTATTGCTACCGGCGGTTCTTTGATTGTTGGATGGAGGAGGAGTCTTTTTTTATAAGTTCTTTTTCTGCTGTTTATGTTCATCGACATTGCCGCAGGGTTTCAGATGGCGATAAACGGCAGGATGCCCCGAGATGCTGTCAATGGAAAGAAAATGTGAGGATTCGGATACGGCTACACCGAATGAATCCGTCTGCCCTGTAAATAGGCTATTGATGTATCCCATGTCGTTCTCCTATATTTTCAAATTCTTCAGGTATTGCGAGAGTTCCATGTTCGCGGAGTAATCCACCGGGCACTCGATGATGCTCGGCACGTCCTGGCGGAAGGCTTCGCGCAAGGTGCTCGGCAAGTCTTCGGTGCGCTCAATGCGGTAGCCCTTCAGGTGCAAGGATTCGGCGTACTTGACGTAATCCGGGTTCGTGAATTCGACCGCATAGCTGTCACCGTAGCGTTCTTCCTGTTTCCACTTGATGAGGCCGTAGCCGCCATCGGTAAAAATCAGCGTCACGAACGGGATGTGTTCACGGTAAGCCGTCTCGAGTTCCTGGCTGTTCATCATAAAGCCGCCGTCACCCGTGACCGCCAAGACCTTTTTCTTGGGGTTCAAAAGCTTTGCCGCAATCGCGCCAGGCACCGCAATACCCATGGTCGCAAAACCGTTAGAAATAATGCAGGTGTTCGGGTGGTCGCAATTGTACTGGCGGGCAATCCACATCTTGTGCGCACCCACGTCCGAAATCAGGATGTCTTCTTCATCCAGAACGAGACGGATGTCATGAAGCACCTTCTGCGGTGTCGGCGGGAAACTCGTGTCGTGATCGTAACGCGAATGCTCGGCCACCATCATCGCACGGATTTGCATAGCCCATTCCGGTTCCCAGGAGTTCGGACAAACGCTGCAGAGCGCATCGAGAGATGCGGAGATGTCGCCAATGATTTCTTCGTCGGGCTGATAGAATTTGTTCACATGGTTCGGCGTTTCGTCGATGTGAATAATCATCTTGTTGCCATTCGGGTTCCACTTGGCAGGCGCATATTCCACGACGTCATAGCCAACAGCAATCACGAGGTCTGCCTGTTCCATGACGATGTTCGGATAATCCCTTTGCGGTAGTCCGATGCAGCCCATAAAATACTTTTCGCAAGTCGGGATTACACCCTTTGCCATCATGGTGCAAACGACTGGAATCTTGGACGAGGACACAAATGCACGCAAAGCCTCGGAAGCGTGGTTACGCACAGCGGAATGCCCCACAAGAACCACCGGGCGCTTTGCATTTGCAAAGACCCCGCCCGCCGCGAGAATCGCATCGGTGCTAGCGTACACGGTGTTTTCGCGATGGTGCTTCAGCGGAGTTTGAGCGACCTCGCCTTCCACTTCCATAGCGGCAATGTTGCACGGCAAGTCGATGTGGCATGCACCGGGCTTTTCCATTTCGGCGTACTTGAATGCAATACGGACAATTTCATTCACCGTATCCGGGCGAACGACCTGCTTACTGCGCTTGGTAATCGGCGTAAACATGTTCACCAAGTCCAAATATTGATGGCTCGTCAAATGCATACGCTCTGTACCCACCTGCCCCGTAATCGCAATCAGCGGAGCGCCATCGGAGTTTGCATCGGCAACACCCGTAACAAGGTTTGTAGCGCCAGGGCCAAGGGTCGAAAGGCAGACGCCCGCCTTCCCCGTCAAACGCCCATAGACATCAGCCATGAAGGCCGCGCCCTGTTCGTGACGCACCGTAATGAACTTGATGGACGACTTTTTAATCGCTTCCATCAGTTCGAGAGTTTCTTCTCCAGGGATTCCAAAAATATACTTGACGCCTTCACTTTCTAAGGACTTGATCAAAACTTCAGCAGTGTTCATAATTTTAAATGTCTCTTAAATGTCTCCGCGAAAAGGTTTGCAAAAACCGTGCCAAAAAGTGGTTTTGCCGTAAAAAAGACAAATTTTGAAAGAAACAGGGCTCTGGAGAGCATTTTTTAGGGCATTTTGGGAGTTTTGCCGATTACAAAGCTAAAGGTTATACAAATAATGGAACGCGCTTTTACACAACAAATTCCGTAATAGTTACAAGAAACGTAATGAATATATTATAAAAACACGCGATTTTAAGCCATATTGGCCTTGGCACATTTTTTGCGATTAAACGAGCATGGAATGTGTAGAGACAGAAGATACTTTTATCCGGTCCATTTCGGCATTGTCGAAAGTGGAATTCGAGCACCGCTGCAGGCGTTTGCATAACGTTCTCGATGAGAACGATCTTTCGTCGAGCATGGGAGGCAACCACAAGGGTACAGACCCCATCCCTCTCGTGATTACGGCCGAAGAATGGAAAACGCTGGAAGCGGGCGTTGCACAAAGGGCAAAGCTTTTTAACGCGCTCGCGAAAGACATTTATGGCGAACAAAGTCTTTGGAAAAAAGGGAAATTGCC
Source organism: Fibrobacter sp. UWB13 (assembly GCF_900177805.1). NCBI lineage: Bacteria > Pseudomonadati > Fibrobacterota > Fibrobacteria > Fibrobacterales > Fibrobacteraceae > Fibrobacter > Fibrobacter sp. UWB13. Next base: position 860,015 of record NZ_FXAX01000001.1, read on the forward strand.
CGCCGCGCTGTTGTTTGCGAACCCGGATTTTTTGCAGGTTGTATGGAAGGTACACCCGGTTGGCGATGTATTTGTGAACTTGACATCAACCGATGTCGCAAGGCTCAAAGACGGAACGTTTGTGGCAGTATCGGACCATTTGCAAGTACCCGATGGATTAGGGCGTGCACTGGAGAACCGCATTGGCGTAAGCCGTGCATTCCCGGAGCTTTTCCGCAGCATGCAAACGGAACGATTGGCAGGATTTTTCAAGAAGCTGATGGATGGCCTAGACGCCATGCACAAGAACATAGGAGGTGAAGGTGAAACCAGCAAGGTGGTACTTTTGGCATCGAGCCCGGACAATCCGCGTCGAGCAGAAGACGCAGTAATCGCCCGTTACCTGGGGATCCCACTTGTCGAAAACGATGACCTCGCGATTCGCAACATGCAGGTGTACATGAAGACGCTTATGGGACTCAAGAAAATTGGGACCATATTCCGCCGAGTGGAAGACGGCATGTGCGACCCGCTGGAATTGCGAATTGACAGTGGCGAAGGTGCTGTCGGCTTAATCAGTTCCGTCCGCGCAGGGAACGTCGCGATAGCAAACTTCCTCGGGACTGGCGTTCTGGAAACGCCCGTATTCAAGCCGTTTTTGCCGGAGATTTGCCGCGAGCTTTTGGGCGAAGAACTGCTGTTGCGCGATGTGGAAACGCTTTGGCTCGGGAACGCAGATGATGCGGAACGCGTGTTGGCTGAACCCGAAAAATGGATTTTCAAAAAGGCGTTCCGCGACGAAGGAAGTTTCAAGGAGGCAGAACCCAAGACTTATGTAACCATGACGACGACAGCACAGCTCGCCTTGCTGCAAACGGTCGAGAATGCACCCGAGCAATGGGTGGCAGAAAGATCGATGGAGGTTTCGACAGTTTACGCTTACCGAGGAGAGTTCACTCCAGCAGTTTCGCTGATGCGGTTCTTTGCGGTGAACACAGCGAAGGAAACTTCGGTGATGCCGGGCGGCCTCGGAATTTTGGAGAATGGACTTGGAGAAAAAGACATTTGGGTGCTTTCGGAAAATCCTGTGGCGAACTTTTCATTGCTCGCGCCAGCAAGTCAGGCGATTACGCCGTCGAGAGCTGGAGGCGACCTGCCTAGCCGTGCGGCCGAGAACTTGTTCCGGCTGGGGCGAGCATTGTCGGCTTCGAACATGATGGCGCGTATCGCAAGAGGTATCGCGGTGAGGCTCTCGGACGAATCCTGGATGGACATGCCGGAGCTACCGTGGATACTGAAGGCTGGGCTTACTGATGAAACGCAGTCGAGGCTCGCGCAAGATCCCGAAAACGCACTCCGTTACTTTATCTTGCGTAAGGACAACAAGAACGGCATGCAATGTGTGCTGACGGAAATTAGAGAGCACGGCATGCAGTTGCGAGACCGCATTTCGGAGGATTTATGGCTTTACTTGAACGGATTTGGCATTGCAGAAGTGCCGGCAGGAACAGGTGCGGCAGCGCTGTTGCCATACCTAAAGGAGGTCCTGTCGGACAGCGCTGCAGTGGCAGGGCTTGCAGCCGACTCCATGACGCGAGGCCACGAATGGCGCTTTTTGGAACTCGGTCGTGAAATCGAATGCGCCATCCGCACCTTGCAATTGGTCAAAAGTTTGCTGTACACCGCCCCCACTGACGAGATGACAAACTTGCGCTTATTGCAAGCAGTTCTTGAAATCGGCGATGGACTTATGACATACCACCGCCGCTATGGAGGCCGTTTGCAAGTTGTCCCCGTCATCGACTTGCTTTTGTCGGACGAATCCAACCCGCGAAGCGTCGCCTACCAGGTGGCAAAATTGCGGAAAGCAGCAAAGTACTTGCCCGGCAACGACCAAAGCGAAGCGACATTCTCGCCACTAGACCGTGAACTGATGCGCGTGCTTGCCGAGCTCCGTCTCGCAAACATCGAACAGCTTGCAGAAACTGTAGATAACAAAAGGGAGAACCTCATAAAACTTGTAGAAACACAGATAAATTCCATTGAACGAATTGCAGAAATCGTAAACAGGCTCTACTTAAGCCACGCCCCACGCGCTGGAGTATTCCACGCGACAACCACGGATGTGTCGGAGGTTTAAGATGCCCATTTATCAAGTTGACCATGAGACCGTCTACGACTACCGCCTCCCCGTTCTTTACAGCAACCACCTCGCCCACATGCTCCCGCGAGCAGTCAGCCGACAGAATTGGATTAGCCACAACATCGAAGTGGAACCGAACCCGACAATTCGGCAGGAACGCATCGACATTTTCGGGAACAGGGTATTGGCATTCAGCATCGAGCAGGAGCACACGCACTTTAGATTCAAGACGACTGGCATTGTAGATGTTCAGGGAGAAGAACCGCCAAAACAAGGTGAAACGATGAAATGGGAAGATGTCGCAAAGCTTTTGGAACGCCCGACAAGCGACGAGACGCTAGACGCCGCGATGTACGCCTACGCCTCCCCTTTCGCCAAGTTTGACGAATCCGTCCGCAATTACGCGCTCGAAAGCTTTGAGCAGGGCCGCCCCATTTTTGACGCCGCCTACGAGCTCATGAAGCGAATCTACACGGATTGCAAGTACACGCCGGGAGCCACAAGAATCGGGGCGCAGCCACAGGAAATCTTGCGCGGGCGAAAAGGCGTCTGCCAAGACTTTGCACACTTGATGATAGGCTGCTTGCGTTCACTGCATTTGCCCTGCCGTTACGTGAGCGGTTACCTCCGCACGCACCCCTGCGAAGGCCAACCCAAACTCGTCGGAGCCGACGCGACCCATGCCTGGGTCAGCACCTACATTCCCGGCCACGGCTGGGTAGAACTGGACCCCACCAACAATGTGCTTGGAGGTAACGAGCACATTATACTCGCCTGGGGCAGAGATTTCGGGGACGTGAGCCCGTTAAAGGGCGTCATCACCGGAGGTGGCGAGCATACCTTGAAAGTGTCCGTGAACGTGGACATGAAGGAATAAGTGACCCCGGCAGGGAAAGGCGATCCCGGCACGTAGGCCGGGATGACAGTAAAGGAACATTTAACATAAAAGCATAAGGAAACACAACAACATGCGATTTGGAAATTACGACACCGAAGGCTTTTACGATGAGCTTTGCTTACCGGATGGGACTCCCCGCCCGGCTGCAGAGCCGTTGTTTACGAAGATTAACGAGCTTCCCGAAGGAGAACTGCAACGCCGCCAAACCATTGCGGAATCTGCGTTTTACGATAACGGAATTACATTCGCGGTTTACGGCAACAAGGACGGTAAGGACAAAATCATCCCCTTTGACGTCATCCCGCGTATTGTAAGCGCAACCGACTGGAAGCACCTCGAAGCAGGCCTCAAACAGCGTACAGAAGCGCTGAACTGCTTTTTGACGGACATCTACAACGATCGAAAGATTTTGCGTGACAAGGTCGTCCCCGAAAGCCTCATCAACACCTGCACCGCTTACCGCCCGCAGATGGAAGGTTTTGTGCCGCCCAAGGGAATCTGGGCGCACATTACAGGCACAGACCTTGTGCGCGATACCGACGGCACATTCTATGTACTTGAAGACAACATGCGTTGCCCGAGTGGAGTCTCGTATGTGTTGCAGAACCGCCAAATTCTCAAGAGGACCTTCCCGCAGGTTTTCTCCAACTGTTCCATTCGCCCTGTAGACGAATACTGCACCCGTCTGCGCCATGCGCTGGAATACTTGGCAGATTCTACTGCGTCGCCGAAAGTCGTGGTGCTGACACCCGGCATCTACAATTCGGCGTACTACGAACATTCCTATTTGGCACAGCAGATGGGCGTGGACCTCGTGACCGGAGACGACCTCGTGGTGCAAGACAAGAAGGTTTATGCCCGCACAACGCGCGGTCTCAAGCAGGTTCACGTGATTTATCGCCGTGTCGATGACGAGTTCTTGGATCCGAAGGTTTTCCGCCCGGATTCTTGCCTCGGCGTGCCCGGACTGATTGAAGCTTACAAGGCAGGTAACGTAGCGCTTGCGAATGCGCCCGGTTGCGGCGTTGCCGACGACAAGGCGATTTACACCTATGTGCCGCAGATTATCAAGTACTATCTCGGCGAAGAGGCGATCATCCCGAATGTGCCGACTTTTGTCTGCGAAAACCCGAAGCACATGCAGCATGTTCTGGACCACATCGAAAACATGGTCGTCAAGGCAGCCAGCGAATCTGGTGGCTACGGCATGCTCGTCGGTCCAAAATCGACAAAGGAGGAATGTGAGGCGTTCAAGAGCAAGATTATCGCGAACCCGCGTAACTACATTGCGCAGCCCATGATTTCGCTCAGCCGCGTGCCTTGCATTGTCGATGGCGGTTTTGAAGGTCGCCATGTGGACTTGCGCCCCTACATTGTGCAAGGGCGAGAGACTTACATTCTCCCCGGTGGCCTCACTCGCGTAGCACTCCGCAAGGGTTCTATCGTGGTGAATAGCTCGCAGGGCGGCGGATGCAAGGACACTTGGGTCATTGCCGAAAACGAAAAGGCTCCGGAACTCGGACAAGCCAAACTTTGGATGGAACAACAACAGCAACAACAATAGGAATTTAGAAGTAGGAAGTGTAATATGTTAAGTAGAGTCGCAAATTCCATTTATTGGCTCGCCCGCTATATCGAACGCGCCGAAAACGTCGCGCGAAGCATCGATGTGAACCTCCAGCTGCAACTGGACTTGCCCGGCGAAGAACGCCCTTGGGAACCGGTGATTCAGATTGCCGGCAATGCCGATGACTTCTTCAAAAAATACGCGCATGTTTCCATTGAAAACGCGCTCATGTTCTTGACGTTCGATAAGGAAAATCCGAACAGCATCATTTCGTGCGTCGGGGCCGCCCGTGAAAACGCCCGCTGCGTCCGCGAAAGAATTTCTTCGGAACTGTGGATTGCCATCAACCAGTTTTACTTGAAACTAAACGACCCCGAAATGCCTAAAGAAGCATTGGCTGGTCCGCACGCCTTTTACAACAGCGTCAAGGAATTCAGCCAGCTCACCGCAGGCATCATTCAAGGCACGATGAATCACGATGTCGCCTGGAACTTCACGCATCTCGGCACATTGCTCGAACGCGCCGACCAGACTTCGCGTATTCTGGACGTCAAGTATTACATCTTGCTTCCAGATGTGAGCATGGTGGGCATGGCGCTCGATACCGTGCAGTGGAACGCCGTTCTCAAGAGCGTCGGTGCGTACGAAATGTTCCACCGCCGCAATTCGAATGTGACACCGCACAACGTCGCGGAATTTCTTTTGCTCTCCGAAGATTTTCCGCGTTCCTTGCGCTATTGCCTCGAAAAAGCGGAACAGTGTCTCAAGAACATCGCCTACCCTGTCAAGAGCAAGGCAGAATCCATCCGCCTCTTGGGAAAGCTGCGTTCCGACATTGCGTTCACCACCATCGAAGAAATCATCGACGAAGGGCTTCACGAACAAATTGAAAAAGTCCAGATTCGCCTAAACGAACTCGGCAATCAAATCTGGAAAGATTTCTTCTGCTAAAAAAAATTCCATTACACTCAAATAAAATCACAATGACGGGTTTCGGCACGTCATTTCTTTTGTATATTCCGAACATGGCGTTTTCTAAGGAATATCTCAAAGATTACGAACGCAAGATTCGTGAGCTCCCTGTCGAGGAGCTCTACGATATTTTAAGCCAAATTCGCGATCATGCATTTCAGGCAGATGATTCTCCAGAACGGATCCGAATTGTCGAAAAACGCATAATCGAACTCACCGGCAACAAAGATGACATTTTGCCATTGCCACAGTATACACAAAGTCTCAATGAAAAATATCAAAACAGAATGACGCCAGGCTCTATTGTATTTAAAGTCATTGGCATAACCTTAATCTTTGCGGGCTTCTGCTTTTTCGATAATCAGACAAAGCAATACACATCTTTTAACTTTATTATAAGCGGACTAGGATTTTTAACATTTGTAATAGGCTGTACATTTGATGGCCAAATAAGACTGTGCTTAAAAGAATTTACCGTCATCAGAACAAGAAAAGATCACCCAAAAGAATTTAAACGCATTACAGGCATTCTAGACATTATCGGCTATGGACTGATCATTTACGGTCTTTTTGCTTTTTAAATTTCTATTTTTGCAAAGCGAGCCTTTAACTCGCTTTTTGGAGCATTTATGAAAACTTGCAGAATTTGTGGCAAAACATTCGAAGCGAAATCTTACTTTGCAAAAGAAATGATGTATTTAAACGCAGGGCGTTTTGAATACTTTGAATGCCCGCACTGCAAGTGTCTGCAAATCGATAGCGTTCCTGAAAACTTAAGCGAATACTATGGTCCCAATTACTATAGCTACAACAAGCCCGCCGACACAGTCACTCGCGCAAAGACACAACACAACAAACGCATACTCGACGTGGGTTGTGGCGCAGGCGCATTGCTCTGCAGTATGGCAGCAACTTCAGGAATTGAGAGCCTTACCGGTTGCGATCCGTTCATCGAAAAAGATATCTCGTACGAAAACGGCGTTCAGATTTTCAAGAAGACGGTCCACGAAATGACCGGCGAATTCGACATCATCATGCTCAACGATTCATTCGAGCACATGACCGATCCGCACGAAACCATGGACAGCCTCAAACGACTTTTGGCAAATGGCGGAACCATCAAGATGACGCTCCCCATCTACCCCAACATTGCGTTTGATAAGTACAAGGAAAACTGGTATCAGCTCGACGCCCCCCGTCATATCTTTTTGCATTCCATCAACAGCCTAAAACTCCTTGCCGACCAACACGGTTTCAAAATTGCGCAGATGATTTTCGACTCCAACAACTCCGCCATTTTGAGGAGTTACCTGTACACCAAGGGAATCACATTCTGGAAGCAAGACCCGAAAGACATTTTCAAGTATTTTACCAAAAGCGAAATTATCGACATCGATAAGAAAATAGCTGAAGCCAACAAAAAAGGTTATGGCGACCACGCCACAGTCTACTTCATGCATAAATAATTGACAGAAAAATAACAGCACAAATTAGTCATAATCTCCTTTTTTTGAGCATTTTTGTCTCATTTCATTGAAAAACTTCTCAACGTTTACAACAGTTAATAAAAAAAAACAATAAAAACGGTCTATTGAATAGAAAACCGCTATATATTCCATTATAGAACGTGTGGGTTTAGTTTTTTCAAGGGATGAGATTAATAATGAAAAAACTGTTGGTTTGGTCACTCGCTGTTGCGGGTACATGTTTTTACGGGTGTGCAGACGAAAACGCAGCTGCATTTGGTAGCATTGCGCCAGAAATTGGTGAAGTTTCATCTTCATCTGTTGAAGAAGATGATCCAGATAATCAAACTCTTCCGCCATCAACAGAAGAGTCTTCGTCGTCCAGCGTACTCGAAGGCGTTTCTAGTTCACAAAATAATTCTCAAGAAGCTCCTGCTCCGAGCTCATCTAGCGCGGGCTCTAACACGGATTCTAGCGCAGACGCTCTCGAAAGCTCTTCCTCGCCCGTCCTAAATTCCAGTTCTGCAATAGCACCAGCAAGCAGCTCTTCTCCAGCTCAAATTCAGATTCCATTATCCTCAAGCTCCATTGCAAGTGTAATTTCAAGTTCTTCAGCAATTGTGGCATCATCGTCTAGCGGACTCCAGGAATACGATGATAATCATAAGCCCAAAGATTCTTTCCTCCCGAAAGCAGGCTTCTACAAGAGTTTAACCATTGAACCGCTCACACCGCAAAAGGGTGGCGAAATCCGTTGCTCATTTGACGGGTCTTTCCCGACCGCAGCTTCCGAACAAATTACAGTCTCAACCCCGATTACCGAAAACACAGTTATACGTTGTTCTGAATTCGTAAACGGAGTCGCTGCAGATACGGCAACGCAAACATATTTCATTAACGAAAGTGTCTCGATGCCAGTGGTTGCACTTACGGTCAATCACCACGACATGTTCGATTCTACCGATGGTCTCTACGCTACCGGAAACCTCACTGGCGGTGGCATGGGTGGCGGAATTGGCGGAATGTGGGGTGGCGGCAACGCAAACGTTACCGACAACAACAACCCGAAATGCGCAGAACCCTGCAAGGCAGCAAACTTCTGGAGAGACGATGAACTCCCCGTCCACGTGGAATACTTCGAAAAAGGAAGTTCCACCACAGAAAAGACATGGGAAATCGACGCAGGCATTTCGATTATCGGTAACTACAGCCGATACAAGCCCAAAAAGAGTGTCGCCATCAAAATGGATAACGACACCTACGGCGACAAAACAATCAAATATTCTTTGTTCAAAACGCGCCCTGAAGCCAAGAAATTCAAGAGTTTCAATTTGCGCAACAACGGCAACCGTTTCTGGACGGACTATGTTGGCGATGCCATGATGACCTCACTTATGGAAGGCACAGAAGTCGATTACCAGCGCAGCCGACAAGTCGTCGTATTCTATAACGGTGAATACTTCGGCATCCACGATATGCGCGAACGCTTGAACAGACACTTCGTCGAAACAAACTACGGCATCGATTCCAAGTCGATCAACATGATCAAGATTACCGGTTCTGGCTACGAAGCTAGCGGAACAAATGGAGCATCAACAGAAGATTACAAACAACTCGTAAATAGTATTTCTAGTGCAAATTTTGCAGGCGAAAACAACACACAGTACGAACAGATTAAGAGCAAACTCAATGTCAACAGTTTTGCCCAATACATGTTCGCCGAAATGTACTACCACAATGGTGACTGGCCAAACAATAACGTGCGCGCCTGGGGCGGCAACGGATATCCGTTCAAGTTTGTCGCATTCGACACCGACCACGGTTTTGGCTTTACACCGGGCATCAGCGGTTTTGACGAAGAAAATCAAAACATGTTCGACTGGGTTCTTGGTGCAAAACAGACAAGCAATCAAGGCGGAAATGGCGGCATGTGGGGCGGCTTCGGTGGAGGCATGGGCGGCGGTTTTGGCACATCGGTCGACAGCAGGGCTCCGGGAGGAATGCTCAAGAAGCTCCTCGAAAATCCAGACTTCAAGCGCCTTTTCATCAACAACGCATGCATTCTCCTCAACAGCTACTTGACTTACGAAAAGGTGCAGAGCACGGTCCAGTCTATGATGGCAACGATTCCATCTTCGGAACAGCAGCGCGACGAACAGCGTTGGCCGCGTAACCAGGCAAACTTCAAGTGGGATCCGAGTGGTAACACGCTTATCGCCTACGCCAAGAATCGCGGAGAAAAAATCAAGCAAGAAATGGTCGAACGTTTTGACCTTGAAAGTGAAGTAACGGTCAAAATCGGAGTAAGTGGTAACGGCTCCGTGCTTGTAGACGGCATGAAACTTCCGAGCAACAATTATCAATGCAAATTCTTCACAAATAATGAACTGCAATTGACAGCAGTAGCAGGTGCCGGAGCGGTATTCACAGGATGGTCTGACGGATCAACTGAAAACCCACATAAAGTTACCCCCACAGCAGGCATGACTATCACAGCGCAATTCAGATAAACACATTTTATTCTAGTCTCCTTTCCCCGCGGATAACGCGGGGATTTTTTATATTGGGACTATGTCCAGAGCAGCCAAAAGACGCAGAAAACTCATGATGATGGAGAACCAAATGATGGAGAATCAACCTCTCCCACCCTCCAATGTCAAGCTGACAAGTTCTACTAAAAAGCTGTCACCAAGAAACAAGATTCTAATTATTTTATTCATATTAGAAGTATGTTTCACTGCAGTGTTTTTCCTTCTAAGAGCAAAAACACATTCGTTTGATCTCGGCTATATCATCGACGATATATTTTTGAACAAACTTGCTGAACGTGAACTATACAGAACATTGCTTAAAATTTCATTAGCTTTCTCTTTAAGCTTTGCAATTGGCATTACTTTCCACATCCTTAAAATATTGCCAGCAAGAAAAGACAACAAAGAACCATCTACAAAAAATTTTATTACTGAATTCATTCTTCTGCTAATACTCGCCATTGGCGTTTCAATTTCAGAAGTTATCGAACTTCCTGCAAGGTTTACAAAAAAGCCAATACTCAAAAAAGAATTCCTTATTAATAAAGATACTTGGACAACGAAATCAGGAATGCATTATGACCTTATATTCAGTAGCAAATCGAGCATAACGGTTAGCAAGCGCACTTATTTAGCAATGGATATCGGAACTGAATTTTACACTGTTTATCAGGGGTCGTTTCTTATTGATTTTTTCCCGATGGATAAATATTTTTTGAGAAAGTAATAAAGAATCGAAACAAATACAATTAATACAATAGTATCATTTGGTGAAGTAAAAAGCAATATTATAAAGGGGTTGAATAGCTATATTAGGAACATATCCCCCAAACAACAAAAATCTACGTAGCTGTTGGCTGCGTAGATTTTTTTTATGCATTGGAAATGCGCGGGGTAGCCAGATGGGCTGCGCTGGCTTCCCGATTGAGCATCGGGGTAGCCAGATTGCCAAAACACTCATTTCATTTCGTGTTTTGCCCTCCGGGCTTGCTTGAGCTACGCTCAAGTCAAGGCTTAAAACCGGCTGTGTTCGCTACGCTCTCGCCGGTTTTAATCGAACTGACTTCGTCAGTTCTCACTGGACTCCGTTGATATATGCAAAACGACCCCACAAGGGGGTCGTTTTGCATATCGGGGTAGCCAGATTCGAACTGACGACATTCTGCTCCCAAAGCAGACGCTCTACCAGGCTGAGCTACACCCCGAAGTGACAGCAAATATAGCAAAGATTATTGCAAAATTTGAATGAAACCGCTAAAAATTTTCATCTATAACAAATTTTTTCATAAAAACTTCACTTTTGTGCACTGAAAATATTGACAATTGCCCAGTTGTGCATTATATTTATATTGTCCAAATTCCAGAACCCTTTATGACGAGAGGCTAAACATGGAAAACTTTAATGAAAAGCGCAAAGAACTGACGGCAAGGCAAGAAGAAATCTACGAATACATCAAGAAGTATTCCAAGGAAAACCGCATGCCGCCTACCGTCCGCGAAATCGGCAACCACTTCGACATTTCTTCGACAAACGGAGTTCGTTCCATTCTCGCAGCCCTCATCAAGAAAGGCTACATCAACCGTTCTCCACGCCTCAGCCGTGGCATCGAAATTTTAAGCTCAGACGAAAGCGATTCCAACAAGAAGGCAGCAAGCAACACGATTGAAATTCCCATTGTCGGTCGCGTTGCCGCAGGTACGCCGATTCTCGCCGTGCAGAACCTCGAAGGTACAGTTACCATCGACAGAGACTTCCTCGCCTGCCGTAGCGATGTGTTTGCTCTCCGCGTCAAGGGCGACTCCATGATCAACGCCGGCATTTTCGATGGCGACTTGATTTTCGCTCGTCAGCAAAAGACTGCCGATCTTGGCGAAATCGTCGTGGCTCAGATTGATAACGAAGCTACAGTCAAGTACTACCACCCGAGCGCAGACCACGTGGAACTTCGCCCGGCAAATCCCAAGTACAAGCCGATTATCGTGAACAACAGAAAAGACTTTTCAATTGCAGGCCGCGTCATCGGCGTCATGAGAAAAGTCAATTAATTTATTTTCAATGGTATACAAAAAACCGAGGTTTGACGCCTCGGCTTTTTTATTCTTTGGACCCCCTCCCCTATTGAGCTATGCACTCCCAGGGGCGAGTTCAATAACAAATTAATCGTCGAAATCGGCGAGTTCTTCTTCAGCTTCCTTCAAGTCAGCAGCATCCGGTCCTTCGATATCGTCGTCCTCCACTTCGTCAAGAGAGTCTCCGCCCATAGCGCCCAGCTGGTATTCCACCTTGCGAGCTTCCTTGGACTGACCCAAGTGCAAAATAGCGGCACATTCTTCGCAGTAACCGAGGTGTTTGTCGACCCAGAATTCCGGAGAAACAAGGTTCTTGTTGCAGCGCGTGCAAATCTGCGTTGCAGCTTCGCGCGTGAAGGCAGCGTTCTGTTCTTCAAGTTCCTTCAAGATGCGTTCCGTCAATTCTTCCTGCGTTTCTTCAGCAAGTGAAATCTTATGACGGATGGCGGAAGTCGGCTTCTTTTCGAGGTTCTTCATTTCAGAAGTCACCTTCTTCTTGTTGGCGCGTTCTTCCTGCTCATCAATTTCAACAAACATAATGAACTTGCAAGGTTTCTTGCCACCTTCAAGCAAAACAGCATACGGATAATCAGACTTCACTGTAGCCTTCTTCGCTTCGACCTTTTCAACGACTTCAACTTTTTCAGGGGCTTTTTCAACCACCTTTTCAGGTTCCTTTTCTTGAACCTTTTCAACTTCCTTAACAGGTTCTTTTGCAACCTTCTTTTCGACTTCCTTTTCAGGAACGTTCTTTGCTACAGGCTTAGCCTCGACTGCCGGTTCAACCTTCTTTACAGTCTCAACATGCTTCTTTGCTGGAGTTTCAGCAGCCTTAACCACCTTTGCAGTTTCTTTCTTTGCTGATTCTTCTTTTTTGGCGACAGGCTTCTTTGCTGCTGCAGTGGACTTTGCCGGAGCAACTTTTTCCGGAGCAGCCTTCTTTACAGGTGCTGGCTCAGCCTTTGCAGCAGGTTTCTTTGCGGCAGCAACAGGCTTTGCAGGAGCCTTGGCAGGGGCAGTCTTTTTAGTCGGTGCCGGAGCAGCCTTCGCAGCAGATTTCTTTGCGGCAGCAGCGGGTTTTGTAGATTTCTTTTCAGAAGCACTCGCCTTTGCAGGCGCTTTAGATGTCGCTTTTGTTGAACTCATATTTTACTTCTTTTCCACAATTTTAATGTTCAAAATCGGATCGTTCGGGTCAATACGGCACACGACATCGTGACCTTCAATGACCTTACCAAAAACAGTATGATGACCGTCTAAATGCGGCTGCGGGAGGTGCGTAATGAAGAACTGAGAACCACCGGTATTCGGGCCTCTGTTCGCCATCGAAATCACCCCCGTCTCATGCTTAAGATTGTTCACTTCATCATCAATGGTATAACCAGGACCACCCGTTCCATCACCCTTCGGGTCGCCACCCTGGATCATAAATCCTGGGATAACGCGATGGAAAACAAGCCCGTTATAGAAACCGGAATTAGCGAGTTCCACAAAATTTGCCACGGTATTCGGTGCAGCCTTGAAATTCAAGTCCACAACGATTTTCCCCTCATGAGTTGTAATCTCGGCAAGAATCTGTGTTGTCCCCGTGTAATCCTTGTTGAAAACCTTCCCCGCAGCAAAAGCATTTGCGGCAAGGCAAAGGGCACTGCAAATAATGAACTTTTTTAACAAAACTTAACTTCCGTCGTTGTAACGTTCTAAAAGTATATCGTACTAAAAGAACAAATTGTACACCTAGAATATAGTTTTTTTTTAATGGGTTCACAGCGAGTTCCAATAAACAGGCACAAGATTTCTATATTTATGCAAAAACTCTTCAACATCTTAATATGCCGCAAAACAACAATATCCGTAATTTTAGCATTATCGCCCACATCGATCACGGCAAATCCACCTTGGCCGACAGAATGATTGAATTGACCAAGACGGTCTCTAAAAACGAAATGATGAACCAGCTCCTGGACGACATGGACCTGGAACGCGAACGCGGCATTACCATCAAGGCTCACGCCATCCGCATGGTCTATGAAAAAGACGGTGAAGAATACATTTTGAACATGATCGATACGCCGGGGCACGTGGACTTCACTTACGAAGTCAGCCGTTCCCTCGCCGCTTGCGAAGGCGCCATCCTCGTCGTGGACGCAAGCCAGGGCATCGAAGCGCAAACGCTTTCGAACCTCTACCTCGCTATCGAAAACGACCTTACGATCATCCCGGTTTTGAACAAAGTAGACCTTCCGGGTGCACAGCCCGATCACGTGGCTCAGCTCGTCGGTGACCTGCTCGGCTACGATCCGGACAAGATTCCGCGCATTTCCGCAAAGACAGGCCTTAACGTGGAACAGGTGCTCGACAAGATTGTCGACGAAATCCCGGCTCCGAAGGGCGATTCCGGCAAGCCGCTCAAGGCTCTCATTTTTGACTCCGTTTACGATTCCTACCGCGGCGTGATCAACTACATCCGCATTGTCGAAGGCACGCTCAAGGCGGGCATGAAAATCCGCATGATGAAGACGGGTGGCGAATACGTCGTCACGGAAGTCGGTACATTCAGCATGCGCCGCGACCCGCGCCCGGAACTGACCGAAGGCATGGTCGGCTACGTGCTTGCAAACGTCAAGACGATTAGCGACGTGAAAATCGGTGACACGCTCACGGACGCCGCCAATCCAGCCGAAGAACCGCTCCCGGGCTACAAGGACGTGCTCCCGATGATTTACTCGGGTATCTACCCCATCGACCCGGAAGATTACAAGGATTTGCGCGAAGCTCTTGAAAAGCTCCGCCTCAACGACTCCGCCCTCTGCTGGGAACCGGAAACTTCCGAAGCGCTCGGCTTTGGCTTCCGCACGGGATTCCTCGGACTTTTGCACATGGAAATCGTGCAGGAACGTTTGGACCGCGAATTCAACGTGGACATCATCACAACCGTGCCGAACGTGGAATACCACGTATACATGAGCGACGGCTCCATGGTGAAAATCGAAAGCCCGTCCAAGCTCCCCGACGCTAGCCGCTACGACTACATCGAAGAGCCGTATGTGAAGGCACAGATTTTTACACCGAAGGAATATGTCGGCGCCATGATGACGCTTTGCGAAGAAAAGCGCGGCACGTTCGAAACGATGGAATACATCGACGAAACAAAGGTCATCCTCAAGTACGACCTTCCGCTTGCCGAAATCATGTTCGACTTCTACGACCGTCTCAAGTCTCTGAGCCGCGGTTACGCAGGTCTCGACTACACGCCGAGCGAATACAAGCGCAACAACCTCGTCAAGCTCGACATTCTCTTGAACGGTGACCCGGTCGACGCCTTCTCCGTGATCATCCACCGCGACAAGGCAAACACCTACGCCAACGCCATCTGCGTAAAACTCAAGGACCTCATTCCGCGCCAGCAGTTCGACGTCGCCATCCAGGGAGCCATCGGCGGAAAGATTATCAGCCGTTCGACCGTGAAGGCAGTCCGCAAGGACGTGCTTGCCAAGTGCTACGGCGGTGACATTACCCGTAAGCGTAAGCTCCTCGAAAAACAGAAGGAAGGTAAGAAGCGCATGAAGAGCATCGGCTCCGTGGAAGTGCCGCAAAAGGCATTCCTCGCAGTTCTCTCTCTCAGCGACGATTCTACCGGCGGCAACGACTAATCGCAATCAGAACCATGTCAGCACTCGATCGTAAAGTCAGGTCATTACAACGACGCCATTCCAGAGCGCACGTGTTTTTCCTCGTCTTTATCCTCGGCATCGTGCTGACAATCATGATCGGGGTTCGCACCTATATTTTCGAGCCCGTCCGCCTGCAAGACAACTCGCTACATCCCAAATTCAAAAAGAATAGCATCATGTGGATGTGCAAGCTTCCTAGCTGTACAGAAAATATTGTCGACGGCGATTACGTCTGGGGCGTCATGCGCAACCAGGACAACATGGTTCGCAGAGTCATCGGCGTTCCAGGCGATTCCATCACGATTACGAACAACGGCAAAGTCTACACGCCACACCGCAACTTCAGATGGAAAGGCGAAGACGCATTCATCGAAACGCGCAGCATCTACGTTCCGCGCAAAGGCGATACACTCCGTTTTGACCAGCTAAGCGATGTCGAACAAGACTACTTGATAGCTCTCATGCACGAGCAGAACGAGAAAATCTACATCAAGTCCAGTCTTTGGCAAGGCAACCGAGAAATGCCGCTAGAACGCATCGGTTCCACAAAGCTCGGAAACCGCCTTGTGAGTTTGCAAGAAATCGACTTCATGCCCTGGCAAGACAGATTCCTCGTAGAACTCCAAATATTCCTTGCAGAACCCGGCAACACGCCCATCCATATCAAGCGTGAACTATACAACGCCAAGGATTCCTCGAAGATTTCTTTTTACGTTGTTCCTGAAGACTGCTATTACCTCCTCTGCGAAAAATCCAACCATTGCGCAGACTCCAGAGAAATCGGTTACTTTACCACAAATCGTCTTATCGGTCGCGCCAACAAAACGGCAAACAACATTCAGAAATCATTCGACAAGCGCATTTCCGAACTTCAAAATTCAGCGAGATCGTTGTTGAAACGCGCGACGAAAACAGGCAAAAAGCCTGAGAAAAAAGACAAAAAGAAGCCGGCAAAAAAAGAATCTACCAAAACTTAAATCGTTTAAGTTTCAACAGAACGATTATACCCGAAAGATACAGAACACGTATCCACCTGTGCTTTTGACTTAAATCCATATTCCACACACCATATTAAACATCACCGGCGGGAAATGTAGAATTTAGGAACACAAAAAACGAATTATTGACTCATTTTGCAAACAACCGTTTGCAGGAACGCAAAAATAAAAGCATTGCGTATCAAAAAGCCAAAACGCACCCAAGCCGGGTGCGTTCTGCAATTTTCACTATAGAAGTCCGCGCCTCTCGTACGAGAGGTTCGCGCATTCTACAAGCAATTAGTCGAGCGTGTGGACCAAGAGACCGTCGCGGAGCTTCGGTTCAAACCACGTGCTCTTCGGCGGCATGATTTCGCCAGCGTCGGCAATGCTCATGAGCTGATCGAGCGTGGTCGGATACATTGCAAATGCGCAAGCGCATTCACCGCTATCGACGCGCTTTACGAGTTCGCCGAGACCACGGATACCACCGACAAAGTCGATGCGCTTGGAAGTACGCGGATCGTCAATGTCGAAGAGCGGCTTCAAGATAAGCTTCTGGAGGAGAGCCACATCGAGGCTGTCGACCGGACCCAAGTTCTTGAGGAACTTGTCCTTGAACGTGCAAGCATACCACTTGCCGCCCATGTAGAAGTTCACCTGATTCTGCTTGCTCGGGCTCTGCATGCTCGGCAATTCTTCGATATCGAACACAAGCTTCATTTCTTCCATGAGCTGTTCCGGCGTACGGCCGTTCAAGTCCTTAAGCACGCGGTTGTAGTCCAAAATCTTGAGCTGCGTGCTCGGGAAGAGGATAGCGAGGTAACGGTTGTATTCTTCGTTGCCCGTGTTCTTCGGATTCTGTTCGGCGCGGTAGCTGGCAGCGCGAGCACCAGCAGCACTGCGGTGGTGACCGTCAGCGATGTAGCTCACCGGAATTTCTTCGAAGGACTTGCGGATAGCTTCGATTTCAGCATCATCGTCGATGACCCAAACCGTGTGGCCAAAGCCGTCGCCCTTGCTCACGAAGTCGTAAACAGGCTTGCGCTTGGTCACAGCACCGAAGATATCGAACTGGCCGTTGTCGCGGTAAGTGAGGAACACCGGACCCGTATTGGCGTTCGTGGCGAGCACATGGCGCAAACGGTCTTCTTCCTTGTCAGCGCGGGTAAGTTCGTGCTTCTTGATGGTGCCGTTGAAGTAGTCGGCAGCCGGAACACAGCACACAAGACCGTACTGTTCGCGACCGTTCATCGTCTGGCGATAAACGTAGAGGCACGGCTTCTGGTCGAAAGCGATCACGCCGTCTTCGATCATCTTGTCGAGATTTTCACGAGCGTGGGCATAAACCTTCGGATCGTAAGCGTCGACAGAATCCGGAAGTTCGAGTTCGGCACGCGTCACGCGCAAGTAGGAGTGCGGAAGGCCCTCAGCCATAGCCTTGGCTTCGGCGCGATTCATCACGTCGTAAGGGAGCGCAGAGATAGTCTCAGCTTCAGCCGGGTTCACCGGACGCAAAGCCTTGAACGGATAGATGTGCATCATAGGTTTCTTTCCTTTGTGTGCTTCTTTGATTAAAACTTCGTCTTCGGCAATCAAGTTATGGATATAACCCGTCTTTGCCTCAATCCATTTTTTCTTCCTGTAACTTACGATGAAATAAGCTAGAAAAAAGAAGATGGCGCCGCCAATAGCAGCGACAATTGTAATGCCAATCATGAACGCCAACAGGTGGTCCGCAGCATCATTCCACAAATGCCCGATCACCGTCGTGAAATTCTTGAACGATAGCCCCTGGAATTCTTCCAAAAAGTCAAACTTAATCGCCTCCGGATGGACAATCTTACACCCGAGCATGTAGCCCGTCGGGTAGAAAAATCCGAACTGAGTCAGCGGGTTTGCCACAAACGACGAGACAATTCCCGGAACCTTCGGAAGGCGGAACAAGGCACAGAACGCAACCGTCAAAATAATGGCAACACCAATCGTCGGCCAAATACCAATAAAGACGCCCGCCGCCACAGACCACGCCACTCGCATGGCATCCTGACGCCTCGGAAACATCCTATTGTAATAAATACGGCTTAAGCGCTTGTACTTCGATTCGTTCCTTCTCAATTTAACCATATCACCTCTTAAATAACCGAGCCAAAGATAGTAAATATAGAGGAAAGACCAAAGACTATAAAAGGGGGAAGACTCCCCCTGATTGCAGCCCCAGCTTACATTGTCACCCCGGCCACCGTGCCGGGGTCGCCAATCCCTATTACAATAAAAACGCCGGATCTTCCATCACCCCCTCAAACGGGGCTTCAATCGCCAGCCCCGTAACGCCCCGGCTACAAGTCCTTCAAGCAACGAACTGAAAAACCGTAATCTTTGGAGTAACCGGCACTGTATGCAATCTCATCCCCCAGCATCATCGAGTAAGCTCTGCTGCCATCATATTCATCCTCAGCGGCAATCCAGAAAAGGGCATATTCACCTACATGAAAGAATTTGCCATAGTCACCAGAACAAAAAGGCTCACAACCATGGTTAGTGCCCATCCTGTAGCCAGCAGGGAGCGCAGAGAACCCAAACGAATCCGAGCCGTTGCAACCATTACACCCCCCACATTGCGTTGTCAGTATTTTACCGGCAATTGAATCCAGCACTTCAGGATGTTCAAGACTAAAGGGTTTTCCACCCACTTTAGTAAACAAAGTTCCCCATTCCGTTTTGGTCGGTAGACGCCAGCCCGGCGGACAAATGCCCTGCACCTTTGCCGGAAGCGAACAGGATTTAAAGTATTTGCATTCATCCAAGTCAATCGCCGCCGCCCAGGTGTAAAGACGTCCGGCAACGGCACAATTTTCAGCCTTGTTGTTATAGCACCAACTACGCTCCAACAGACTCGGAGTTTTGACACTATCGGCATAGTTCAAGTTTTCAGCCATCCACACCTGGCCACCGATTTTCACAGTCTTGTAAATTTGACCATCGCGGGGATCAGTCATTGAGTCATAGGCAATTTCAGGATTCAAATATGCTTCCTTCGGCACATCCCAGTTCCAGCCTCCCATCAGCTGTACCCAGCCGTTTATGGTGCAGTAATACTTGTTGGTTGCGTTTTCCACACCATCAATCATCTTGCCAACCTCTGCACTGGAGCATTTTTCGCCGTAGGTATCACATTCAATGTCGGTCGCTACGCCCCATACACCCTCCTTACAAATAAAGCGGTCTTGCGATCCATAGGAGGCACTGTATTTGTTAGCAGTAGCCTTGATTTCGCCATTGTTGCTTGAACCACATTCGTCCAAGCCATAGTTCGTATACCAGAAGTTACGTACATACTTTTCGAACTCAGGCACCGCTCCCAAGTTCCACTTATCAATGTTGCTGCGAATGATAGCTAGTTCCCCCGCAAGATCCTTTGCTGCCGCCCAGTCTGCAATTTTTGCCTTGGTCGCCTCGTCATCCCAAATACCATCTTTTTCCATATCTGTGGCAAATTTGGTCAAGAGTTCGGTAAAATCGGCTTCACTCAAATCCCTGAGCATCAGCACGCTGAATGCTAAGAGCGCAGCATTGCCATCACCCTTGCTGAAAATATCAAGGTCTTCAGAACTAGCAAATTCGCCCTTAATGCCAAACTCATTCAAAATTTCTGATTCAGCTTGTTTTTTAGCTGAGGAGACATTTTTACCTTTACCCACCAGGTATAATGCACGTTCATATTCCAAATGCGTAAGCAAATTAATATTTACAGTCTTGCGGTCGGAAATGTCTGTGAGAGCATTCAAAGTAATGGTACTTTGAGACTTATTTCCCATAATTTCGTTACGGAAATACCCATTCGCCTCAAGCAAAGCATACTGACTTGCTAGAGACACGCTCGAAATACTAAACTTACCATCATCAGAGGTAATCTTTCCCGTAAAGTTCTTGCCAGTCTGAGCATAAGACTCGCCGTCTAGTTCGTAAAGTTTAACCACCGAACCAGTAACAAAAGGACCTTTTTGGGATATGCCACTAATGGTCTTATTCTTGACAGCAACAACTTCAGGCAAAGCATTGTTGTTTGGACCACTGGAGCTGCTATCGCCACCACAGGCTGTAAGCAAAAGCACACTTGATATTGCAGCTGTAGCAACGCACCCTCGCAAAGACTTCTTTCCACACCAAATTTTTTTCAACGACATAAGATTCTCCAAAACAAAGTTTTTTTCAAATACGTTTATTTGTAATAGTCTATGATTCATCCTTCAGGCAACGAACCGAGAAGGCGTAGTCCATGCATCCGTTGTCCAGGCCCGCACCCTCGTATTTGCCGTCCAAGTACAGGCCGCTGCAGGCGTTAGAGCCATAGATCTTGGCACTCAAGAAGACGGTGTTGTAGCCATCGCCGACGAAGCCGCCATCGCCGCCCCTGCCGCCAGCAGGCAGCGCGGAAAAGCCCACGCCATCAGTACCGTTGCCATTTCTTCCATCATAATTCCATCCCGTCTGCGACTTGAGAATCTTGCCTGCTGTCAATTCTCCACCCACTTCGGTAAACAAAGTTTCCCATTCTGCTTTTGTCGGCAAATGCCAGCCCGACGGACAAATGCCCTGCACCTTTGCGGGGAGAGTGCAGGTTTTGCCGAAACCACAATCAATGCCCTTGCCAGCGTCATACAAAGCAACCGAGTCAATCGCCGCCGCCCAAGTATAAAGGCGTCCGACCACATCACAGTTGGCAGCAACGTTGTTATAGCACCAGCTGCGTTTCAACAGACTCGGAGTCTTCGTACTGTCGGCATAGTTCAAATTCTCGGCCATCCACACCTGATTGCCAATTTTCACAGTTTTATAAGTTAGCCCATCGCGACTATCTGTCAGAGTACCATAATTAATGTTTGGATTCAGGTGAGCTTCCTTCGGAACATCCCAACGCCATCCCTTTCCCTTTGACACATTTACCCAACCATTTACGGTACAACAGAACGTGCCTTTGTTCTTCAGGGCTTCTTTGACTTCAGCTTTGTTACTAGCATCGCATTTACCCAAACCATAGTTCGTATACCAAAAGTTGCGCACATATTTTTCGAACTCGGGTACCGTTCCCAAATTCCACTTTTCAATATTGGCGCGAATAGTCGCAAGTTCACCAGCATAATCCTTCATTTGCGTCCAATCCGCAATATTAGTTTTGTTTTCCTCATCATCCCAAACGCCATCTTTTTCAATATCCGTGGCAAACTTGGTCAATAGCTCGGTAAGATCAGCCTCGCTCAAATCCCTGAGCATCAGCACGCTGAAGGCTAGGAGCGCAGCATTGCCATCGCCCTTGCTGAAAATATCAAGGTCTTCAGAACTTGCAAATTCACCCTTGATGCCAAAAGCATTCAAAATTTCAGCTTCAGCCTGTTTCTTAGCGGAAGACATACCTTTACCTTCACGCATCAAATACAAGGCACGTTCATATTCCAAGTGCGTAAGCAAGTTGATGTTCACCGTTTTGCGGTCGGAAAGGTCCGTGAGCGCATTCAAAGTAATGGTACTTTGCGATTTATTTCCCATAATTTCGTTATGGAAATACCCATTCGCCTCAAGCAAAGCATACTGACTTGCTAGAGACACGCTCGAAATACTAAACTTACCATCATCAGAGGTAATCTTTCCCGTAAAGTTCTTGCCAGTCTGAGCATAAGACTCGCCGTCTAGTTCGTAAAGTTTAACCACCGAACCAGTGACAAAAGGACCTTTTTGCGAAACACCACTTATGGACTTATTCTTGACAGCAACAACTTCACGCGATGCATTGTTGTTTGGACCACTGGAACTGCTATCATCACCGCAGGCAGTAAGCAAAAGCACACTTGATATTGCAGCTGTAGCAACGCACCCTCGCAATGCTTTTTTACACCATGTCTTTATTAACGACATAAGCCCCTCCTCTTTTGCAAAGGATTTTCTCTTTAATATATATTTTTCTTTACAAAAGAAGCCGATAAATTTCTAAAGAATAGAAAGCAGTTTACGATTATTCAATCGTAAAGACCTCCAAATGCCCCAAAATCAGCGTTTTTAGAAGGAAAATCTAATTTCCGCGGTAAAATTCACCGCCGTCATGCTGTTGCCACAACAAATACATTTCCTTGTAATGATCTTTGATGAACTTCTGAATTTTCAAAAGATCGCGATCATTCAAAGCTCCTTTATTCTGAACAACCGTATCACCATTTTCTTTCACAAAGAACTTTGCTGAACCGGTTTCCGTCAAACGACTATCACTAGCATGAGCGTGAAAGCACTCCACTATACACATTGACGTGAAATAAAGAAAATATCCAGCAATCTTAAAGTTGTAGAACTTAGGCATAAACAGATTCGTCCATATATTCCAAAGCGTTAGACAAATAACCCTTAGCAATATCCTGCTCTACCGAATCCATATTGGTTTCTATAAGCGTTCCGTCTTTCTTAAAAACAGCAACACCATGACCATTGTTTAAATCTACCACTTTTACTTTTTCGCCTTCGATTAAAAAAGCAAAGCCACTGATAATGACATCAGCTTCATCAGCTATAGCTTTGACATCAAGCATATCTCACCTCCACTTTTTTTATCGGTGCCAAGAATCGTTCCACATCAATATATAAATCTTTCAGAATCGGAACAAGGTCTATATATTCTTCAACCAAATCCTTGCTGTAGCTGTACTTTGTCATCACAACAATATACCCATTATCCCAAGTTAGAACCTTTTCATACTTTTCAAGACAACGGGGAGCAATGAACCTAATAGTCTCTTTACCAAACTGGAACAATGTATAGGACGACTCGCTATACAAACGAGCCGTTTGATTCAAAGAATATTCTTTTTCCTTTTCCATAACATTTTGCTCCAATCGTTCCTTTCATTAAAAATAATATTTTTTTTCAATCACATTTTCTAAATTTTCTCCCATGAAACACTTGATTTCGAAAGAAGGCTTTGAAAAATTCAAGGCAGAATGGGAACATCTCAAATACGTCGAACGCCCGGCCATGATCAACCAGGTGCAAGCCGCCGCTGCCGAAGGCGACCGCAGCGAAAACGCTGCTTACACTTACGGGCGCATGCGCGTGCGCGAAATTGACCGCCGCCTGCGTGAACTTGACCGCATTCTAGATGGCGCACAGATTGTCGAAAACGCAGCGACCAAGGACGGTTCCATCCGCTTTGGCGCCACAGTCAAGATGATTGATAAGAAGACCAAACGCGAAAAGGTTTACAGCATCGTCGGAGACAAGGAAATCGACCCGCTCCAGGGACGAATCAGCATGAAGTCCCCCATCGGCGAAGCCTTGCAGGGCAAAAAAGCCGGCGACACCGTCGAAGTCCAAGCCCCCCGCGGAAAGATAGTTTACGAGATATTAGAGGTTAGTTACTAGTTATTAGTCATTGGTCAATAGTTTAAGTTAGGCACCAAAGGTGCGTTTTCTAATTCAAAACAAATAGCGATTGACCATAATCTAAATATTTAAGCCAGCTAATTTTCAAAATAATTCAACTAAAGACTATTGACTAACAACCAATGACCAACTTCATCGATACTCATTGTCATATTGATTCTTACGAGCGCCATGCGGGCGAATCCTTTGACGCGCTTTTAGAGCGCTTCCAGACCGCCAGTTTCACAACCGAACGCAGTTCCGCCAAAGAAAAAGCGGCAGCCTCCAAGATTGCACAGCCCGAAGCATTTATCCATGTCGCCTGCGACCCGGCAGACTTTGACCGCGCCCGCGAACTCAGCGAAAAATATCCATTCGTCTACACCGCTTACGGCATCCATCCCGAATACGTCGAAACAGAAACAACCGAAGACGAAGCCCGGATGATGGAATTTTTGAAGCACCCCAAGTGCGTCGCCTGCGGTGAATTCGGCCTCGATTACCATTACGGCGCCGAAACAAAGGCTGCCCAAGTCAAGCTCTTCGAACGTCATTTGCAGCTCGGCATAGAAAGCGGCAAGCCTCTCGTGCTCCACCTCCGCGAAGCCGATGATGACGCCCTCGCCGTCCTGCGCGCAGCAAACTTGCACAACCGCAACGTTCATGTACACTGTTTTACAGGCACGCCAGAATTCGTCGAACAGCTCCTTCAGCTAGATGCAAACATCTTCGTCGGATTCACAGGAATCGTCACGTTCAACAACGCACAAAACGTCCGAGACGCAGCAACACTCGTACCGCTCGACCAAATGCTTTTGGAGACCGACGCCCCTTACATGGCGCCCGTTCCCTTCCGCGGAAAGCCCTGCCACTCCGGCTACATACCTTTTATCGCCGACAAGCTCGCCGAAATAAAAAAAGTGACGGTAGAAGAACTCTACCATCACTGTCGTGAAAACACGAAAAAATGCTACGGAATCTAAGCTTTAACAGCGTTCTGTTCTGTTTCGAAGGTAGATCCCTGCGTCGGAACATTGTAATGTTCCTTCATGTATTCTAGCGCCTTATCCGTATTGAGAGGTCTGCTAAAATAGAAGCCCTGAATCAAGTGGCAGCCTTCGCGATACAAGAAGTCGAGCTGTTCCTTCGTTTCAACGCCTTCGGCGATGAGATCCAAGTTCAAGGACTTTGCAATGCCAATCACCATGCGAGCAAACGAAGCGTCTTCTTCGTTATCCGCCACGTGATCCACAAAGTACTTATCCATCTTAAGAGTATGCACTGGATAGCGCTTCAAGTAAGAAAGCGAACTGTAACCCGTTCCAAAGTCATCAATCGAAATCTGGATACCCATATTCGAAAGCGCACGCATGATTTCAATCGTCTTGTCCGCTTCACACATGGCTGTGTATTCCGTAATTTCGAGCTTCAAGTTACGCGGATTCAAGTTTGTTTCGGTCAGCACGCGACGCACATCATCGACCATTGAATCCATCGAGAACTGCTTTGCCGAGAAGTTCACCGCCACCTGGATATCCTTAAATCCCATGTCCACCCATTGCTTGGTCTGCTTGCAAGCCATGCGCAAAATGAGCGCACCCATCGGCACAATGAGCCCCGTTTCTTCAGCAATCGGGATAAATTCAGCCGGCGAAATAATGCCGCGTTCTGACTGGTTCCAACGCACAAGCGCTTCAAAGCCCACAATCTTGTTGCCCGCCTGAATATCGACAATCGGCTGGTACATGAGCACAAATTCTTGTGCCTGAATAGCCCTGCGGATTTCGAATTCGAGCTTGTAAAGTTTCATCGCCTTTTCGCGAATGCCACCGCTAAAGAACTGGATACCGCCATGGTTAATGCCCTTCTTCATATCGCGAAGGCTTGCGTTTGCATTGGCGAGAATATCCTCGACGCAATCCACATCCTGATTCACGACAATCGACATCGAAACGCTGATGTAAAGGTCCTTGCCTTCCAGCGGAATCGGAGACTTTACCTTGTTATGAATATTACGAACAAGCGGAATCAAGTCGTCATTCGGGTCACGGCTCTGGATGTTGTGCAAGATAACGGCAAACACATCAGGACCAATTCGAGCCACACAGTCATCCGGGCGAGCAATTGATTTTAAGCGGTCAGCAATCGTGCGGAGAACGTTATCGCCAATATTGATGGAATAAGAAGCATTGATAGCACCAAAGCTATCGACATCCAAAAGCGCCACTGCAAAAACATAACCTGGACGTTTTGCAGCAATATCCACATCGTTTTTCAGCTTTTCAAGGAAGTACTTGCGGTTATAAATGCCAGTGAGAGCATCCTGATAAACGTAATTGTAATGTTCACGTTCTACAGACTTGCGATCCATCGCTTCCGTCAACGAACCAATCACACGAATCGGGCGACCTAATTCATTGCTCTGGACGCGTCCGCTAATCACGAGCTTCATATTTTTCTTAGATGCATCAAGCAAGGTCAGGTTGCAAGAGAATGTTCCAGAAGTCTGCAAAGCGGCATTCAGCTGTTCACGGAATGCGTTCCAGTCACTTTCAATCACACGCTTTTTCAGAGGCTCAAAAGAATCTTCAAGAACAGCGTTCTCGGTAGCAAGCAACTTGGCAATGCGGTTCGACCAGTAAACCTTTCCCGAAGCAACATCAAACGTCCAGAATCCATCCGACGACACATCAATCATCATCTGGAACATTTCATCTTTTTCGATAAGGTCTTTTTTAAGATCGCGAATCGGCTCCACGACTTTTGGTTCCGGAATATCGACGTCATTGCGAAGTTTCCGAGCATCCATCGGGAACTTGTAAAAAAGCGCAACATACGCCAAGAAAACTATCGCCAAAAAGTACGGGATAAAATTATAAGCGTGTTCTGCAAAATTCAGAATATCTGGAATCGATTCTGCAAACAGAAAACACGCTAACAATAGCGCAAAGCGCAAGACTACATGTTCGTCAAATAATCTCATGTCAACCCAATCCTATATTTACACCTAAAATAAGCAGAATATTTCAAAATAGAGCAACCCGAAAGAATTTAGTAATGATTTATTTACTCCAAGTTCTAGTATTCCAAGTTGGAATATTAAAAGTGTTAATTAACAAGGATACTTACGGTTAAAAATTTGCAAGTATCCACATCTTCTATAGTTGAATATAGGCTTAAAATATCGAAAAAGTTCATTGTATATAAAATAAATTTTAACATTTTAACAAACTAATCTCAACCAGCTTTCAACACCGACAAACACTGGGATTCGTGAAATACATCACACTTTTTCTTATTGGCAGATGTTCCAAATCGTTCCGAAAATTTCTAAAAAGCAATCTCAGCGACCACCATTTCTCTAAAAAATTTCAATCAAAAATTTACACCAACCCTCCCCTGCCCAAGCGTCGTATGTAAAAAGTCATCTTTCCGTAATGTAAACGTCCGTAAATATTTACGGCAACAAAAAAGCCTCCGGCTCTTTCGAGACCGGAGACTTTTTTAATGCTTTTCGCATATGGCTTTTAGCCATTGGAAATGTAACTGGATCCTGCTCCTTCGAACCTAATTCAACTACGGCAGCAAGCTGCCTAGTTTCATATATCACGACCTACGGTCGCTCAGGATGACGTAAGCAGCTCCGTAAGCAAAAAAGAACACTTGGTATCAACCAAGCGTTCTTTAATTCCTATGCAATTAGCATTTGGGAAAGGAGGGTCTTAGGGAGGGCGGAGCCTTCCCTAGTCTAAAGCGATGCCTTGCGTTAAGCAAGGCATTGCATTAAACAGCACCCTGCCACTTCATGGCATCGGCAACCTTGAGGAAGCCGGCGATGTTTGCACCCATCACGAGGTTGCCCTTCTGGCCGTACTTGACAGCGGCAGAGGAAGCAGCGGCGTAGATGCTCTTCATGATGCCTTCGAGCTTCTTGTCCACTTCTTCGAAGGTCCAGGAGAGGCGTTCGGAGTTCTGAGACATTTCGAGGCCGGAGGTAGCCACGCCACCAGCGTTAGCAGCCTTGGCAGGTCCAAAGAGAACGCCAGCCTTCTGGAAGGCTTCGATAGCTTCCGGAGTAGACGGCATGTTAGCACCTTCAGCAACAGCCTTCACGCCGTTAGCGATAAGAGCCTTTGCACCTTCGAGATCGAGTTCGTTCTGAGTTGCGCACGGAAGAGCGATGTCGCACTTGACCGTCCAAACGCCCTTAGAACCTTCGTGGTATTCAGAACCCGGGACGAGCTTAGCGTATTCGCTGATACGAGCGCGCTTGTTGTTCTTGAGGTCGAGAACGATGTCGAGGTTGATGCCGTTCGGGTCGTAGATGTAGCCGTTGGAGTCAGAAACGGTCACAACCTTAGCGCCGAGCTGCGTTGCCTTCTGGCAAGCGAACTGAGCAACGTTACCAGAACCAGAAATCACGACGGTCTTGCCTTCGAAGGAGTCGTTAGCGAGGTCCTTGAGCATTTCGCGAGTGAAGTAGCAGAGGCCGTAACCAGTAGCTTCGGTACGAGCGAGAGAACCACCGTAGGAGAGGCCCTTACCAGTGAGAACGCCCACAAATTCATTGCGGATGCGCTTGTACTGACCGAACATGTAACCAATTTCGCGAGCGCCAGTACCCTGGTCACCAGCCGGAACGTCCGTGTCAGCACCGACGTGCTTGCAGAGTTCAGTCATGAAAGACTGGCAGAAACGCATGACTTCGTTGTCGCTCTTGCCCTTAGGATCGAAGTCAGAACCGCCCTTGCCACCACCCATCGGGAGCGTGGTCAAGCTATTCTTGAAGATCTGTTCGAAGCCGAGGAACTTGAGCATGGAAAGCGTCACTTCGTTACGGAGACGGATACCGCCCTTGTACGGGCCGATAGCGGAGTTGAACTGAACACGGTAGCCACGGTTGACCTGAACGTTACCCTTGTCATCGAGCCAAGGTACGCGGAAAGTGATCACGCGTTCCGGTTCGACGAGGCGGTCGATCACGCCGTTAGTTTCCCAAGACTTGTCCTGTTCGAGGACCGGGTCGAGGGATTCGAGGAATTCACGGACAGCCTGGTGGAAGAGAGCCTGGTCCGGATCGCGTGCGACGACCTTTTCATAAACCTTCTGAAGGTAAGCATTCTTAATTGCCATTTTTTATATCTCCGTTGAGAATTAGATTGTTAATGTTTTAGCGCTTGTAAAGATAGTAAAGGGTGCTCCGAAAAAGTGAAAAAGGGGTAAAAATCTTCAATTTCTTACATTTTTGTAAGTTAGTTTTTCATCAGTTTTACCAATTGCTTTTTTTCACAAAAAAACGAGGGTACACAAAGCAAACACTTACATTTTTGTAAGTTTATGCATTTCACAGAATTTAGTAAACAAAGTTTTACATTTATAATAATGTTTTTCTTTATACAAGACGGCGCCCCCGGTACAGAGACCGGGGTGACAATGCAAAAAAAGCCCGCGCAGAGGCAAGCTTTTCAATATTAGAAATGACTGGGTCCTTCCGCCTTCGGCGTCAGGATGACATGCGTCTACTAGATTTCCATGAAGGCTTTGAGGTCGCCCATACGCCGCTTGGCGTATTCAAGCCCCATGTTGTAGGATTCATCGAGTTCGTTACGATCCGTTGCAAAGAGGTCGCAAACTTCTTTTTCCGGGCGGAAAATCAAAATCTTGCCAGCCTTTTCGAGCTTTTCCATCTCAGCAAACATCTTCTCGTAACGCTTGTAGCGCAACATGAGCGCACGGAAGAAATCCGGGTACTTGCGCTTGAACATCGGATTCAAAATCACACGGTACTTGCGGAAGTCCGTCACGATTTCGCCGGGATAATGCGTCGAAACCACAACAACCTTGTCGCAACCCTTTTCGAATGCACGCTGGAACGGAATCGGAGAAGTCACGCAGCCATCAGCATAGTGCTTGCCGTCAATCTGCACCATCGGGAAAAGCATCGGGAGTGCACTGCTCGCATTCACGATATCGAGCAAACGCTTTTCGCTCATGTATTCCTGGAAAAATTCCGAACGCCCCGTTTCCAGGCAAGTCAAGCCAAATTCGCATTCCACGCCAGAACCAAAGAACAGGTGGAAATCGAACGGCATATCGCCATACGCAGCATTGTAATGAAGCGCATAGCATTCCTTCTGGATGCCATCAAAAATGCGATGAGCCTTGTCGCTACCCTTCTGGATTTTGGTCGGCTGGATAATATAGCGGAAACGACCGCGCTGGCGCGTAACAAAGTTCATGGCAGCATGGCAACCAGCACTTACGCCCGAAATATACGGGAAATAAATACCTTCATCAAGCCAAGCGTCCAAAACGCCTGCCGAAAAAATAGTCTGACGCGAACCGCCTTCTAGAGCCAAGCCAATCTTCATTACTTGCTCTCCTCAGGCAAAACTTCTTCAGGCGTTTCAGCGGCAACAGGGAGAATAGCCCCCGTCTGGCCCAAAGCGCGCTGCTTGAGTTCCCAAACCTTCTGGCGGAAATATTCGCTGCGTTCTGCAAGATGCTTGGAAGACGGAATTCCCTTGACGCGTTCAATCTTTTCGGGTTCGTCCACCACAATCTGCGTGCGGTGACCCATCTTGTAAATGCCGTCAATGCCAAGTGAAAGAACCGGATAACCCGTACTGCGAGCAAGGAATGCAAAACCCGTCTTGAACTCGTTCAAGAGTCCATCGTAACGGCACTTGCCTTCCGGGAAAATAATAACGGAATTGCCCTTTTCGAGTTCCTTTTTGGCAAGGAGCGCCCATTCGGTATCAAGGTTAAAGCGGTCGCAAGGAATCACGTTCTTGAAACGTTTAAGAGCCCAGCTAAAATGCGGGTCTTCGACCTGATCCTTAGCTACAACGATACTGCGCTTGTGGAAGAACAGAGACTGCACCATCAAGGGATCGAGCATGCTCGTGTGGTTAGCAATAATAATCATCGGCTCCTTAAGGTCAGTCGACTTGACAGACCCCAAGAACGTCATTTTCGGACGATAAACCACTAACAAGTAAGTGCGTACCCCGTAAACAACAAGGAAAAGCACAAACTTCCAAAACAAACCAGCAATTATATTTTTCGCTTTCTCAATCATCAACTGTATATAAGGCGATCCCGGCACAAGGTCGGGAAGACACAAAGGACAATTAATTTATTTGCCCAAAGATTCCTTAGGAATGGACGTAAACGTAAGGGAGCCCTTGGCGTGGACATTGCCGTTTACCTTGACAACGCAGTCAAAGCCAACGATGACTCCACCGCCCTTCGTCTTGTTGACGGAGATTTCGAGCTGGTCACCCGGAATCACAGGCTTCACGAACTTGAAACCGTCAATCTTCAAAAGAACGTACAAGTTCTTTTCAAGGTCTTCAGCCGGCTTCTCGATCACGAGAGAGCAGAGCTGGGCGCAAGCTTCGCAAATGAGGACGCCCGGCATAATCGGGGTGCCCGGGAAGTGGCCCATGAAATACGGTTCGTTTACAGAAACATTCTTGATGCCCGTTGCAGATTCGTTCGGAACGAGTTCCGTGACCTTTTCAATCATCTGGAACGGCGGACGCTGGGCAATCTTTTCGCTGATCTGGTAAATGTTCATCACAGGGAAAGACCTCCATCCAAAACGATGACCTGACCCGTCACATAAGCAAACTGGTCAGAAGCGAGAGCAGAAACGACGTTTGCGACTTCGTCAGCAGAGGCAAAGCGCTTGAGCGGCACCTTTTCGAGGTAGCCCTTGCGGGTTTCTTCCGGAATGGCTTCGATCATTTCTGTAGCGACAAAGCCCGGAGCGACTGCGTTCACGCGGATGCCGTAACCGCCAAGTTCCTTGGCGAGCGTCTGTGTAAAGGAGTTCACGGCGCCCTTCGTAGCGCTGTAAACAGCCTGACCGGCAAGAGCGAACTTGGAAGAAACAGAAGACATATTGATAATCACACCGGACTTCTGCTTGTACATCTTGACGGCCACCTGCTGGGCGCAGTAGAAGTAACCCTTCACGTTCAAGTCAAAGCACTTGTCGAGCGTATCTGGGTTCATCATCAAAAGATATTCGTCACGGACGATACCGGCGTTGTTCACAAGAACATCAATGCGGCCGTAAGCTTTGAAAACGTCACGGACCATCTGCTTGACTTCTGCAAGCACGGCAACGTTAGCCTTGTAAATCATGCCGTCGCCACCTTCGGACTTGATTTGGTCCAAAGTCTGCTGAGCGGCAGCATCAGAACTGGAGTAGTTTACGACGACCGTGTAGCCGTCACGAGCGAGGCGGAGGGCACAAGCCTTGCCAATCCCCTTAGAAGAACCAGTAACGATTGCAACTTTCATTATAAATTCTCCTTCAAAAAATTATTTACCGAGAACAACGGCGCTGTAAGAACCGCCCGTAGCAAAGGAAGTGACCAAGATTTTCTTGAAGCCCGCTGTTGCGACCTTCTTCTTAGAAACTTCGCCATTTGCGATAAAGTAGGCGTTTTCTTCGGCAAGTTCACCACCGAGCATGAGAGCGGCTTCGGCAGCGGCGAGTGTCGCAGAAGCGGCACGGCCTTCGCCCACGCGTTCCTTCACCTGGAAGAGCGGGAGGCTTGCAAGCTTATCGCCAAACACGCGTGCGTATGCACCCTTTTCGATATCGTCAATCTTCTTGAAGCCGTTTGCAAAACCGCAGACAGCATCAATTTCGTCAATGCTGACGCCTGCATCGTTGAGAGCATCCTTGATAGCAAGGTCAAGAGCTTCGTCAGAACCGGAGATGTGGCCAAACTTCACGTTCTTACGGCCATTACCGTAACCGAGAGCATAGCAGTAAACCTTTGCACCACGAGACTTGGCGTAGTCTTCGGTTTCCATGATGATAGAAACGGAGCCATCGCCCACCACAAAGCCATTGGAGTTGGAATACGGTTCCACCACCTTGTCGGCAGCGACGTTCATCTTCTGGCAGAGTTCGGTGATGATCGGGAGGTTTTCGTCCGTACCCGTAGCCATCATAGCCTCTTCCTGACCGTCGTGGATGACGTTCATGGAGTAGCCGATGCTATCGAGACCGGAGAGCGGACCCGTCGTGATGGTGACGCCGTAGCCCTTGATTCCAGAGAGAATCGAGAGGTAGCCACCGGCGGCATTATAAACTGTGTGAGGGAACTTGAAGGCGCTACCGCCTGCATTACCGGCTTCGGCAATGAGTTCCTCGAAATCGTAAGTGGCACCGAGACCGCCTTCGCTGGTACCCACGATGATACCAATCTGCTTGGCGTTGTCTTCAGAGACCGTAAAGTTAGCATCCTTGAGGGCGCGCATGCCGGACACGGTCTGGAGCTGGCCCAGATTGTCGAGCTTGCGGTAGAAGGCCATCTTGATGCCGAGTTCCTTGTAGTCGTCGTTCGTGACAGTAGAGCAAATGGAAGCGGATTCCGGGAGCTTACCGTTCTTGACGGCGTCAAGGTAAATTTCCTTGCTGTTACCGATCGGGCTTACAATGCCAATACCTGTCACAGCAATCTTCTTATCCTTAGCGACCTGGCTCTGAACATCGCCCGGCTTTTTGCTGAACACGATACTTGCGTTCGTGCCGCCGAAAGCGACGTTGTTGCTCATGACGCATTCGAGTTCCTTAGCACGCGGGGTGTTCTGCACGTAGTCCATTGTGCCGACCTTGGCCTTGAGGGCTTCGGAATCTTCGGCGGTGTAATGGAGAGTCGGGAGCACGGTGTTCGTCGTGAGAGCCTTGATGCTGAACACGGCTTCGATTGCACCGGCGGCGCCGAGGCAGTGGCCCGTCATTACCTTGGTCGAACTGACACTCAAGGTCGGATTTTCTTCGTCGAAGAACTTGTGGAATGCATTGATTTCTGCATTGTCGTTCTTGCCCGTACCCGTACCGTGAGCGTTCAGGTAACCGATGTCAGACTTCTTGATGCCAGAATTCTTGACAGCGCGGTCCATCGCTTCGAGGAGGCAGACGCCATCTTCGCGAGGAGCCGTAATGTGGTGAGCGTCGCTTGTGACGCCTGCGCCGAGAACTTCGCAATAACGCTTGGCGTTACGCTTTTCGGCATGTTCCAGAGATTCGACAATCACGATGCCGGCGCCTTCACCGAGGGTGATGCCGTTGCAGTGGTTGAACGGAGAGCAACCGTTTTCGTCCAAAGCATGGAGAGAAAGGAAGCCGGAATACGGAACAGAAGCAAAGGAGTCGGAGCCACCGGCGATCACGACATCAGCCTTGCCTGCGCGGATAAGGTCGCAAGCAAGAGCAATGGAAATCGTACCGGCAGCGCAAGCGTTACCCACGTTTGTGACAATGCCGCCCGCATGGCAAGCTTCTGCCACCTGAGAGGCGATTGCAGCAATGGGCATCTTCGGAATTTCGTTGACGTTCTTACCGTGGCGATGGTACTGTTCAATGCTGAGGACTCCACCCACGCAGCTACCGATAATGACGCTTACGCGGCTGCTATCGGCAAAGTCACCGAGACCTGCATCGTTCAGGGCTTCTTTCATAGCCTTGATGCAGAGCTTGGAGGCGCGGTCCTTTTCGTCCGGGCATTCGATATCGTCCAGCGTATCACAGTTCACTTCGGCAGCGAGGTCTGCATAGCAGTTCTTGGTATCGAGCGAAGTAGTCTTGTGAATACCGGAGACGGAATTCAGGGCGTTTTTCCAGGTTTCTTCAACATTGTTGCCTACGGCGCAGATAACGCCAAGGCCAGAAACAACACAGCGACGATTATTAGAAGTCATAGAAATTCCAAACAATACTCAAATAAAAAGGCTTGATTAAGCCTTGTTCTTTTCGATGAAAGCGGCGATGGTGTCGATGCTCTGGAAGTTTTCCTTAGCAACGCCAGTCATAGAAACGCCGAAGTTGTCATCGACGAAGGAGATGATTTCAAGGGAGTCCACGGAGTCAAGACCGATTTCTTCGCCGAAAAGCGGAGTATCGTAATTCAGGACATCGCCATCTACGCCGAGATCGGACATAAAGAATGCCTTGAGTTTGCTCTTGATTTCTTCGTTTGCCATATTTTTGTATCCTCTTTTGATAAAATTTTAGCACAAAGATAGAAAAATATTCTTTCGTAAATTGCCGTTTTCACAAAAAACGTACAAAATGCAGTTTTCGAGGATAAATGGTAAATACGCATCACACCTATATTAAAAGGTAGTTGTCTGTATTGTAAACTTTTTCAAAAAGAAAGCTTTCTGTAATAAATAAATACCATTTAGAGAAACATTATTTACTAAATTTGAGCCCATGATTTCATACGTATTTCCCGGTCAGGGTTCTCAGTTCCCAGGAATGGGCAAAGATTTATTCGAATCGAACGCCGACGTAAAGTCGATGTTCCTCAAGGCAAACGAAATTCTCGGCTTCAACATCACTGACGTGATGTTCAATGGCACCGCAGAAGACCTCAAGCAGACGAAAGTCACGCAGCCGGCAGTGTTCCTGCTCTCCGTTGCTATGGCTAAGGTTCAGGGTGGTAAGCCGGATATGGCCGCTGGTCATTCGCTCGGCGAATTCTCCGCACTCACGGCTACGGGCGCCATCACTTTTGAAGCTGGTCTCAAGCTCGTTGCAAAGCGTGCCGAAGCCATGCAGAAGGCATGCGAACTCCGCCCGGGTACGATGGCAGCAGTTCTCGGCGGTTCTGACGAACTCGTCGAAGAAGCTTGCGCACAGGTCAAGGACGCAGCAGTTGTTCCGGCAAACTTCAACAGCCCGGGACAGGTCGTGATTTCTGGCGAAAAGGCCGGTATCGATCAAGTCGCAGCATACCTCACCGGCAAGGTGAAGCGTGTCGTTCCGCTGCAGGTCGGTGGTGCATTCCACTCCCCGCTCATGGAAAGCGCTCGTGCAGAACTCGCCAAGGCTATCGAAGAAACTGAATTTTCGACTCCGGTCTGCCCGGTCTACCAGAACGTAGATGCCAAGCCGCACACGGACCCGAACGAAATTAAGGCAAACCTTCTCACTCAGCTCACCTCCCCCGTCCGTTGGACACAGACGGTCAAGAACATGATTGCAGACGGTGCCACCGAATTTAAGGAACTTGGCCCCGGCGAAGTCCTTACCAACCTTATCAAGCGCATTCAAAAGTAATCGCAACACACAGGAATACTATGTGGGATAAATCGTATTTAGAAAAGTTGAGCGAACGCAACGCCAAGGCACAGGCCGGTGGCGGCGCCGCTCGTGTAGAAAAGCAGCATTCCCAAGGCAAGCTCACCGCTCGCGAACGCCTTGAAATCCTTTTTGACAAGGGAACGTTCAAGGAAATCGGTGCCATGCGCCTTTCCCAGAGCATCGAGCTCCCGGAATCCAAGCGCATTTACGGTGACGGTGTCGTGACGGGTTACGGCAAGATCAATGGCCGCCCGGTTTACGCTTGCTCCCAGGACTTCACGGTGAGCGGCGGTTCTCTCGGTTCCGCACACGCGAAGAAGATTTGCCACGTGATGGACCTCGCCCTTGATTCCATGGTGCCGTTCATCAGCATCAACGATGGCGGTGGCGCCCGTATCGAAGAAGGCGTTAGCTCCCTCGACGGTTACAGTGGCATTTTTGCCCGTAACACTTGGGCAAGCGGCGTGATTCCGCAGATTTCCGTGATTCTCGGACCGTGCGCAGGTGGTGCTTGCTACTCCCCGGCTATTACAGACTTTATCTTCATGACCGAAAAGACGAGCCAGATGTTCATCACGGGCCCGGCTGTCGTGAAGGCTGTGACTGCTGAAGTCGTGACCCCGGACCAGCTCGGTGGCGCAGGCGTTCATTCTTCCAAGTCCGGTGTTGCACACTTCGTGTACAAGGACGACAAAGAATGCCTCGAAGGCGTGCGTAACTTGCTCAAGTACCTCCCACAGAGCAACACAGACAAGTCTGTCGCTCAGGCCGGTACAATCGTGGACAAGTCCGCCGACATCGAAGAAATCATTCCGGACAACTTCAAGCGCGCTTACGATGTTCGCGACGTGCTCAACTGCTTTGCCGACAAGGATTCCTTCCTCGAAATCCAGCCGGAATTTGCAAAGAACGTTGTCATCGGCTTTATCCGCCTCGACGGTAACGTGATTGGCGTTGTCGCTAACCAGCCGAAGTACCTCGCCGGTTCTTTGGACGTGGACGCTAGCGACAAGGCTGCACGCTTTGTCCGCTTCTGCGACAGCTTCAACATTCCTATCCTTACGCTCGAAGACGTTCCGGGTTACATGCCGGGCACGAAGCAGGAACACAACGGCATTATCCGCCACGGCGCAAAGCTCCTCTTTGCTTACGCCGAAGCAACAGTGCCGCGCGTGACGCTCATCCTCCGCAAGGCATACGGTGGCGCTTACATCGCCATGAACAGCAAGAACCTCGGTGCAGACTGCGTGTTCGCCCTCCCGATCGCTCAGATTGCCGTGATGGGAGCAGAAGGCGCTGTCGATATCCTCCGCAGAAAGGAAATCGCCGCATCTGCAGAACCGGCCAAGCTCCGCGAACAGTACATCAACGAATACGAAGAAAAGTACTTGAACCCGTATATCGCTGCTGGCAACGGATTCATTGACGAAGTCATTGAACCGAAGAGCGTTCGTGACCGCCTTGTTTCTGCCTTCGAAAACTTGAAGAACAAGAAGAAGGCTGTGCTTTGGAAGAAGCACGGAAATATTCCGCTGTAATTAGTTATTAGTCATTGGTCAATAGTCATTGGCCAATGCTAAAAGCTGTTAGAAAATGAAATATCCCGGTTCCGTCGCAGGAATCGGGATTTTTTTTCAAATTTATTTTTTCTGACTATATATATTTATAAGAATTTCAAGATTTTCAGATATTTTTTTCAATTTTTCATCTATTCTAACAATACCTGCCACAACCATAAAAACACAAAACGCAAAAGTACATAAACCCAAAAGAATCAAAATATTAATCATAATCAGTTTCCTTTTTTATCAAATATAATCTAAAAAACAAAAAAAGGTGATGCCCGTTCGGAGACGGGCATGACAAGAAAAAAAGCTGTGAAAGATTTCGTTAAGCGAGGGTTTTCACGAGGGTGTCGTGCAAGAGGCCGTTAGTGAAAATGACCTGTTCAGCATCGACAAACTGCATGGGAGTGCCGTCAATGTGCGTGGACTTGCCACCCGCTTCTTCGACGAGGAGCGCGATAGCAGCAATGTCCCACGGATAGCTCATGGTCATCACAAAACAGTCAATGCGACCGCAAGCCGTGAAACAGCCTTCAATCACAGCAGAGCCCAAGCACTTCACGCGTTCAAACGTTTCAGCTTCACGGGCGAAATTGTGCGAATTCTGCGCATTGATTTTTGCGGCATCGCCCACGTTGAAATCGCCATTCGAAACAATCGCATGAGTCGGATTCGATTCACGACTCACGTGAATTTGTTTACCATTCATGAACGCGCCCATGCCTTTTGCTGCAGTGTAGAGTTCACCGAGCTTGGGTAAATTCACGACAGCAACAAGCGGTTTGCCTTCGAAATGCAAGGCAATCGAAATGCCCCACAGCGGAATGCCACGGCTAAAGTTCACGGTACCATCGACCGGGTCAATAATCCAACGGTAGCGAGGATCAGAGCCTTCGATAACACCCGCTTCTTCTGTGCGGATGGAATGTGTCGGGAATGCGGCACGCAACCCATCGACAATGAGTTTTTCGCTGGAGACATCAGCGATTGTCACAACATCTTTGACAGTCTTATATCGGACATCGCCAAGGTTGTTTTGAAGTTCTAGGCAAAGGTCACCCGCCTTGCGGGCTAGTTCCTTTGCGACATTCAAAAAGTCTTCTGTATTCATTTCTTTTATTTCTTGTATGCGCAGCAACGGAAGCCAATGGAAGACGACTTGTAGAAAGCCGATGCTTGACGATAATTAAGCGTTTTTCCAGTAAGGAAAACAGCTTCCTTCTTCGAAGGCTTATAAGTCAATCCATTCGATAGCGTATCAAGCCAGGATTTTCCACCCTTCTTGTATTCCGAATAAAGCGAATAATCCGTTCCGATAACCTTACCATTGGCATCGATAACATCATAGAACTGCAACGTATCCTTAAAATCTTTCTTCGTTAATACGTTATACAAAGTTCTCGTTGTATCAGCAACATACACCGTATCAACCTTAGTTCCTTCACGATAAAGATATACGGAATCTTGCGTATATTCTGGGCGCGTGTAGAACGGGAATGCGCGGTTGGTGCAGTAAGCAATCGATTCGTGATCAAGCCCTTCGTAAACCTTGTAGCTTGCGCCCTTCAATACAGCAACGGTATCTTTGGAACGTCCCTTCACCCACTCCTGGTACTGCCCCGGCAAGTCTCTCACGCCCATCGGGTTCATGCAACGCTGGTCACGTTTTGAAATACTTGCAGCAGACGCAGAATCATTTGTACTTACGTTACAGTAATTAGACCAATGATCAGCAACCGTCGAAGCATCTTCTTCGATAAACCCATACGACAAGGAACCACCGGACAAGCAAACAAGTTCCCAATCGCGTTCACCGCAAAGGGAAACTTCAAAACCGCTAGCAGAGATTGCCTCACACGTAGCCAAAGCTTCGGAATGCAACACG
The DNA here is from genome assembly GCF_900177805.1 of Fibrobacter sp. UWB13. NCBI lineage: Bacteria > Pseudomonadati > Fibrobacterota > Fibrobacteria > Fibrobacterales > Fibrobacteraceae > Fibrobacter > Fibrobacter sp. UWB13. The sequence goes on from NZ_FXAX01000001.1 coordinate 899,262, forward strand.
TTCGTCATAAACGAACCATCTGCACTGCGATGTTCGAACTTTTCCATACAGAACTCGGTGGTATCAGATGTAGAAACAGCGACAAAGCCCTGAGGACACTCCATCTTTTTGGCAAGCGCACCAGGAGAAACAAATATCGAATCCACCAGCGCACGAGAATAATAGCCAGACCGATCAACCGAGCGGATACGCAAAATCAACGTATCGCCAGGAGCCACCCAGCGGATTGTATCCGTAACAAACGTTCCTTTACCGGACAAATCGACTTCGAATTTTTCATCATTTCTCTGATATTGGACACCATAACGATCATCGCCACCCGCATAAGAATATTCATGCCAAGACTTATCTAGTTTGTCATAATATTCAATAACATAACGGGATACATTTTCATAGCAGCTCCCATCGTTACAGCCACGAGGAATAATAATTACAGAATCAGATTCAATGTCATGATCAAACTTGACAGGATCAACACTGCGGTCCCAGAATATAAGGACTCTGTTATTACTATCGAGCCTTGCATAACCAGGATAAAGAGAATCTTCATTCGTAAAAATCTTAGTCGGCATCAGAGGAGCAATGGAATCCGTCGTGTAAATTCCCTGACAGGCATTTACAGGCGTAGACTGGTCCGCTTCGGAGCCACTTGCATTGCCAGCCATATCCCAAGACGAAATGGCGATCGTGTATGTGTACGATACAGAATTGGAACTCGTTCGGAGTCCTTCGATGTACACACGGAAACGATTGCTCGAAACATTCTCTGTATCGTAACCCTTCCCGTCAAGAACTACGAGATTGAGATAATTCTTTCGCTTATCGCCATGAGAAACATCATCAACACGAACAGAATCGTTGGCATAACGGATTCGGGCATGGCGCTTGTAATACTTTTCACCTTTACTATCAACACCTTCTGGCGTTATGACTGTCACTTTCAAATCGCGGATATCTTCGGTCGAATCTTCAGCCCAAAGACGAATATTGTAACCCAGGATTTCGCCCGACACGGCAGACGGATCCAAAAGGTCAGTGCGGTCCATCGGACGGTACCATTCAAACATCGCCCCCGTAGACCAAACAGAATCCTTTAGCGGTTCAACAATAGAAGGTGCCTCGACGTCCTTAAACGGAATGAAAAGGCGCTGGACAGAACCAGGACTGCCGCCATCGGAATATTCACAGAACATCACAACCTGGAGACTGTCATAGCCATCTTCGATAAAATGCGTAATCTTATCGGTCAAATCAAGAGTATCGTAAAAACTACCCGAACTTTTATACTTCTGGAAGAACGCGTCTTCATTCGTCGAGTCATGAGCAAGAGCCACCTGCTTGTCATTTACAGACTTTGACGTATCATCGACAACGGTGGTATCAAACCAGACACACAATCCAGAATAATTATCCGTCAATATCGGATAACGGTACCTAATCTTGTAGCATGTCGTACCCTCGGGCGTGCCTGGAGAACATTCCCTAAGAACGGAATATTCAGAGATTTCCCTGTCAAACATGTATTCAGTTCCGTCGTCATCGTCAGAGCAGGCGAAGAAGAACATGGCAAGAACAGATATGAGATAAAGTTTTAAATAACGCATAGAATTCACGCTATTAATTTAGAAAAAACGCAATGTGAAAACGCCCTAAACGCAAAAAAACCGGGCGCTTTCGCGTCCGGCTTTTAAAAGCTAACCAAAGTTATTAGGCTTCTTCAGAGTAGACAGAGACCTTCTGGCGCTTTGCATCGAGGCGTTCAAACTTCACCTTGCCATCAATGAGGGAGAACAAGGTAAAGTCCTTGCCCATACCGACATTGTTGCCCTTGTGGAAGTGAGAACCGCGCTGACGAACGATGATGTTGCCAGCCTTGACGGTTTCGCCCGCATACTTCTTAACACCAAGGTACTTGGCGTTACTGTCGCGGCCGTTACGTACTGAACCTTGACCTTTCTTATGTGCCATGGATTAAGCCTCCTTAGCCTTACGCAGAGAGTTCTTCTTGACCTTAGCCGGCTTCGGAAGTCCCTGAGCGATCTTTTCCTTGCGAGTGAGCGGCTTGTTCTGAACCTTCTGCTTAGCAAGGGCAGCCACGCGAGCGCGGTTGCGGGTAATAACTTGAGGGTCAACGACTGCAGATTCAGCGCCGGAGCGGAGTTCCGTGACGAGCACCTCGGTATAGCCCTGACGATGACCGTTACGACGTTCGTAACGGGTACGACGCTTCTTCTTGAACACGATAATCGTGTCTTCCTTGCCATGGGCGAGAACTTCGACCTTGACAGATGCGTCATTCAGGACAGGGGTGCCGACTTGCACTTCTTTTCCGGAGAAAAGAAGAACGGACTTGAGCTCCAGTTCAGAACCAACAGCTGCGTCGATCGTCGGGACCTTGTAGGCCTTGCCGAGTTCGACTTTATACTGGAAACCACCTGTTTCAACAATAGAATACATTTTTGTAATCCTTTTTAGGTTGCTATTGGAGTCCCAAATTTAGTAATAGTGCACAGAAAATCAAAGGGGCACAAAGGTGAAAAATGAGAAAAAAGACGAAAGAACGCTAATTCTAGGGTATTTTCCAATGACTAACGACAATCAACCAATGGCTAATTTGCTAAATTATCGCTGAATTTTATAAAGGATTCCCTAAATGAGCAAAATTATCAGCCTTGATGGCGATTGGCAGATGATCTGGGACACGGAAGACACCGGCATCTCCAATCGTTGGTATGCAACGTATCCTGAAAAAACACAGACTGTTAGCGTTCCCCACATCTGGGAAAGAGCTTTTGACAAGCTTTTGATGGCCCAGGACTGCGCATTCTATTTCAAGAGATTCACGATTGACGACGAAAAGCAGGTCACAAAGCGCATTTTCTTGCGTTTTGAAAAGATTGCAACGCACGCCACCATCTGGCTTAACGGTAAACTTTTGGGCGACCACTTTGGCGCCTACACGTCGTTTGTCATTGAAACTCAGAAGGCAATCAAGCTCGGCGAAGAAAACATTCTCTGCATCCGCGTTGCAAACATGGGTGCAACGAACAGCCGCATCGACTTCGGTCGCGAAAGCAAGGAAGGCGCAAACGACCGCTACGCCCACCCGGGAGAAATGCCGGTTGGCCTCCCCTGGTCGCAGTATCCGTATGGCGGTATCTGCGGTCACGTGGACTTGATTCTCGGCAACGCCGCATTTATTTCTGATATTCACGTCGAACCGGACATGGACCAGGAACGCGTTTCTGTCGAAGCATTCTTCAACAACCCGCGCGGTTACCAGTCTCGCCTCCGCATCCTCATGAAGAACCCGAACGGCGACGTTTACGAATTCTTCAAGGATATCAAGCTCGAAAAGGAAAACGCCACGCAGAAGTTCTTGCTTGGCATCAAGGACTGGAAGAAGGACAAGTGCGTCTGGAGTCCGGAACGTCCGAACCTGTTCGCTATCGAAATGCAGCTTGAAATCAAGGGCGCTAAGGGCAAGGCTCCGGAATACACCTTCCCTGTCGTGAAGACTTTCGGCTTCCGCAAGTTCGACTGCCTCAAGGGCGACTACTACATCAACGACTCCATCGTAAAGCTCATGGGCGTGAGCTACAACCAGCAGTGGAGCGAAGGCGGCCTCTGGACAGACCAGAACCCGGCTCTCGAAAAGGACTTAAACGCCGTGAAGGCAGCAGGTTTCAACGTCATCCGTTCTTGCGGCGCTCCGCTCAGCAGCACGGCTCTCGACATCTGCGACAGAATCGGTTTGTTCGTGTTCCAGGAATTCCCGATCCACACGATGCGTTCGACCGCACAGGGCCTCGAAATCACGAAAAAGCTCATCAACGACATGGTGCGCGACCAGCACAACCATCCGTGTATCGCCGCCTGGATTCTCGGTTCCGAAAACGGAACGTTCATGCTCCAGAACGGTAACAAGCTTTTGAACGCTATTAGCCCGATCGACACCTGCCGCCCGGCGATTAGCAACTTCAACAGTATTTACCTCGACAACGAAGCAAACTTCCACAAGGATACGGGTAAGATTATCCCGGTTTCCATCGACCGTATTTCGCAGTACGCCACGATGCGCGTGAACCCGCGTTTAAACCCGAGTGCCGCTTACACGCACTACCTCGCCCACATGCTGGACAAGGAAGACGAAGAACTCATGGTGCCGGATACGGGTCTTGGTGACAGCCACTTCCAGGATGAAGAAGAACCGATTTTGAACGATATCGAAAACAAGGTTTTGGTGACGCTCAAGAACAATACGCTCTTCCCGAAGCGCGCAACCACCATCGCCGGTCCTCGTAGCATCAAGAGCCAGAAGGCGATCAAGAACGAATTCAAATCTGTGGAAACGTTCGTCGACGATAGCAAGCTCTCCATTTGGCCGAACTTCGAATCGTTCAACGCCGATGTTTACCGCATTGCGCTCAAGAGCAAGTACGACCAGATTACGGCATTCCAGAGCAACCCGCAGATTTCTGGTTTCTTCCTCGACCAGTGGGCCGACAACGGCACCGACTTCAGCGGCCTTAACGACGAAAACAGAAAGTCCAAGGGCGTCCAGAATTTTGCTCGTGAAATCACAACTCCGAGCCGCGTGCTCATCAGCGAACTGGAACACGTAGCCACACCGCAGAGCGAAGTCAGCTTCCAGCTCACGCTTTTGAACAACAGCCGTTTGGAAGATGTGGAAATCGAAGTTTCGCTCCTCGACGCTAAGGACAAAGTCCTCAACACGCAGAAGGTCATGCCCGAAGAACCTGCTGAAAAGAAGACTCTTACGCAGCTTGGCATTTGCACGTTGATGGCTCCGCGCGCAACCGGCATGTACAAGATTAAGCTCACGCTCAAGGATTGCGGCAAGGAAATCCATTCCAGCTACGAAGACTTGATCGTGATTGAACAGGCCGACGTGAAGGACGCCATGAGCAAGGTTTGCTTCTTGGATAACTATGACGAATCGAGCGATGTGCTCGCCGCTCTCGACGGTTCCGAACAAATTATCTTCACTGCAAACTTGAGTTCTTGGCCGGATGAAATCTTGGAAAAGATTATCGAAGTCACGAAGAACGGCGGCAAGACGCTTTTGCTCTCCGACATGACGACAGAAGATATCGACCTCTTGAACCAGAGCCACAACTTCGAAAACAAGATCGAAGCCCACTGGACCACAGGCGCAAACGAATTCAGCTTGCATTACTTGCCGAAGGATTCTCCGCTCCTCGCAGTGTTCGGCGGCAACGGTGTTCTCGACCACAACTCCGCATCGGCTATGCCGGGCATTTCGTTGAACGAGCTCGCTGGCGCTAAGGTTTATGCACGTTCCGTGACGCTCAAGGATGGCGAAATCAAGACGGGTGTGGACCTGCAGCTCGTGCCGTTTGGCAAGGGACAGATTATGTTCAACCAGTTCAGCGTGATTGAAGGCTTGGAAACGAACGCCCTTTCGGATGCTCTGTTCACGGCAATCGTGAACCTGCTGTAATTGGTTCGGCAGGCTCACCAACCTTATTAAGGTCCAGGTCCCTGAGCTCAGCCGAAGGGCCGAAGCGTATAATTAGTAATTACAAGAGTCCCGCCCTGGTGCGGGACTTTTCGTTTTCTATATTTGCTCTTATGACACAGAATAACGTTAATTTGGAAAAATACTCTGACGAGCTCGCCAACAAAGCAAAGAACGCGAGCAAGAAAATCCGTACATTGAGCGCTGAAAAGCGCGCAGCCGTGCTCGCACGTGTTGCAGAAATCCTCCGTGCAAAGAAGCCGGAAATCCTCGCCGCCAACAAGATTGACCTCGAAGCTGCCGCCGGCAAGCTCGACGATTCCAAGATGGATCGCCTGACTTTGAACGATGCCCGCATCGAATCGATGGCCAAGGGCGCCGAAGAAATCGCCGCATTTACCGACCCGCTCGGTCGCATTCTTGAATCCCGTGAACTCAAGAACGGCATCAAGATTAGCCGTGTCGCTGTGCCGATAGGTTCTGTGTTCTTTATTTTTGAAAGCCGTCCGAACGTGACGATTGACGGCGCTTGCCTTTGCTTTAAGGCGGGCAATGCCGTGATTCTCCGTGGCGGAAAGGAATCACTCAACTCCGCAAAGTGCCTCGCCGGGATTTTCCACCAGGCTCTTGAAGAAAACGGCGTCGACAAGGACGCTGTGCAGCTCGTGACCGAAACGAGCCATGACCTTGTGGGCATGCTCTTGCAGCGCAACGATTGCCTCGACCTCGTGATTCCTCGCGGTGGCGAACGTTTGATCCGCGCAGTCGTCGAACAGAGCAAGATTCCTGTCATCAAGCACTTCAACGGCATCTGCCATGTGTACGTGGACAAGTCCGCCGACATGGAAAAGGCTGTGAACATTCTCATCAACGCCAAGACGCAACGCACGGGCGTGTGCAACGCCATGGAATGCGTGATTATCGACCGCCACATCGATGATGCAAACGTCAAGAAGCTCATTGATTGCCTCGCCGACCGCGGCGTGGAACTCTTTGGCAACAAGGACGCCCAATCGCATGACAGCCGCATCAAGGATATCGGCGACGATAGCAACTACCATCACGAATACCTAGCTCTCAAGGCAAGCGTCAAGTTTGTCGATAACGTCGAAGAAGCCTGCGACCACATCGAAAAGAACAGCAGCCGCCACACGGAAGCTGTCGTTGCAGAAGATGCAAGCGTTCAGGACTACTTTGTCGCAAACGTCGACAGCAGCAGCGTCATGGTGAACGCCAGTACGCGCTTTGCAGACGGTGGCGAATATGGTCTCGGTGCCGAAGTGGGCATTTCTACGGACAAGCTCCATGCTCGCGGTCCGATGGGCGTCGAAAGCCTCTGCAGCTACAAGTGGATTCTCCGTGGCAATGGACAGGTTCGCGGATAATTAGACGAAAGAACGGCGCGTTGCGCCTACAGACGAGAGACAAAAGATGAAGTTTGAAGACTTAATCAAAGAAGTAAAGTTTGAAGTAGAATTCGGTGGCGTGAAGCTCGCACCAGCAATCGTCCAGGACGCCGACAAGGGCGACGTACTGATGATGGCATGGATGAACGAAGAAGCGCTCCGCCGCACGCACGAATGTGGCGAAATGGTGTTCTGGAGCCGTAGCCGCAAGGAATACTGGCACAAAGGCGACACGAGCGGAAACGTGATGACGGTCGTCGAATGGGCTGCCGACTGCGATTCTGACGCACTGCTTTTCAAGGTGCGTATGCAGGGTCCACAGGTCGCTTGCCACACTGGCGCTCGCAGCTGTTTCTTCAAGAAGTGCGAAAAGTAAGCAACGCCTTAAAAAATTTCAGCCTAGTTTGCACACGCAAGCTAGGCTTTTTTTGTTTTAGAACTCATTTTTTTCGCAAAATGCGTTATGCAAAATGCGAAAAACTGCAATTGTCAATATATGACATTTTCAACTATTAAATTACAGTCGTGAGGTTCTTATGCTGACGACATTCCTTATCATTTTTGCAATCCTTGCCATTTTAGGGCTTGGAGGTGCGGGCGAAGCCTGCGCCATAACGCTATTGCTACAAATCCTCCCCTTCCTGATTATCATCGGGATTGTCTGTTGCCTATGGTTCTGCGGAGGGTAGAAATATCATAAATACATTCAAAAACATATTGATTTTCTCCAGTAAGTATATTATTTTTATAGTTATTGGAGGAAATCGTGATAAGGACTGCCTCAGAAATTCTGTCAACGCTGAGTCAAGAGTACAAACAACCGCAAATGAAATTGCGGCAAATGACTCTTCGTGGCGAAATTTTCAAGATTATCCGAGGACTTTACGAAACCGATCGGAACACGCCAGGAGAAGTCCTTGCCGGAGCCATTTACGGACCGTCATACCTATCATTCGAATATGCCCTTTCGAGGCACGGACTCATTCCCGAACGAGTAAACTTATACACGTCAGCATCATTCCAAAAGAACAAGAACAAGCTATACCAAACACCCTTCGGCGAGTTTTCATACTCCGACATTCCAACCGATGTATTCCCTCACGGAGTCAATATCGAAAATATGGAAGACCGCCCATACACTATGGCAACTTGCGAAAAGGCGCTTTGCGACAGGCTCTACAAGGAAAGCCCTATCACTAGCAAGCGAGCTATGGAATCATTTTTATTTGAGAATTTGCGAATTGAAAACGAGGACTTCAACAATTTAAATTTTAACTTTATCCACAAAATTGCACTTTTATACAAAAAGAAGAATCTTTACATTCTTTCTAAAATGAGGTAAACATGGCAAGTGTAATAGAATCAATGCTCACAAGATACAACTGCAAAAATGTATCTGATTACCGCAACGCACTCAAAGAAATTGCTCAGGAAGTCGCGCTATGCGGACTCTCGCGAGGCGGATTTTTCGAAAAAGCAGCTTTTTACGGTGGAACAGCCCTCCGAATTTTCTATGGACTAGACCGATTCTCCGAAGATATGGACTTTTCTTTAATCCAAGTCGACGAAAAATTTGAACTACCACATTATTTTGATATTCTTGAGCAAGAACTCCAAGCAGTCGGCTTGGAAATGACCGTCGAAAGCAAGATCAAATCCCTAGATTCTCCAGTGCAATCCGCGTTTTTAAAGGGAAACACCCTAAAGCACCTGCTGAAAATCATGCCAACCAAACATTCACCATTGCCAATTCCAAGCAACGAAATTTTGAAAATAAAATTCGAAGTGGATACAAATCCGCCTGAATTGGCGACATTCGAAAACAAGTATCGACTTTTGCCATCCCCTTTTGCAGTGAAGCTTTACGATAAGCCTTCACTTTTTGCAGGGAAACTCCATGCTTTGCTTTGTCGAGGGTGGAAGAACCGAGTCAAAGGACGTGATTTCTATGATTTCGTATGGTATGTTTCTCAGAACACTAGCGTTAATCTGCCACACTTGCAAAAGCGCATGGAACAGACCGGACATTGGAATTCTACAGAAATCTTAACAACTGCTAAATTGAAAACCCTATTAAAAGAACGATTCCACGCAGTCGATTTCAACGAAGCAAAGCGAGATGTCCAACCGTTTATCGCTGATTCCTCAAAGCTTACTCTATGGAGTACAGATTTCTTCTGCGCCTTAACAGACGAATGGAAGGGGTAAGCGCCCCATAAAAAGGGAAATCCCCCGCATCAGCGAGGGACTTCTTGTGTTTCAAATTTCTGTTGTACTTTGTCTTGTCTCGAACAACTCTTGTCCGTAACGTGGCTCCGTTTTGGGAGCCGTCTATGCGTCGCATGCGCATCGCATCGCTTTCTTTGGCAGTTTCAGCAACATTGCTGAACACTTTATCTTTCTTTTTAGCCATGACAGCCTCCTTAATAGACAAATTTAATATATTTCGTTTAAATAAAGAAGGGTTCTAATATGAAAAAGACTTACGCAGTTTTATTCGGTATGTTCATGTTCGTCGCTTGCAGCGAAGACAATCCGACATCGAGTCTCGACAACACTCAATCCACAAAGCCTGCAACTCAAACAACGGATTTCGGTGAAGGATACACTTATGTCATCCCGATTAAGTACGATGAAACAACGGGACGTGTTTACCAAGGAACATACGTTTGCAATTACCACCCCGATACAAAAACGTTTGCTTGGGAAGAATATCCAGAATCATTGGATCCGGGTTCTTACAAGATTGTCGGTGATTCGCTTTGGATGGGGCCAGCCGAAAAGCAAGTTTCAGACAATCCGGACGAACAAGAGTTTCTTGACTTATACCGTAACTATGAAACGTTGTCGCTGAGCAATGACCACAATGATATTTACGGAACGTGGAAAGTCACCGGTTGCAAAAGACAACTCGGAGAAACTGATATCAAGTGTTCAAAATTCATTGGTGGTATGAGCGGAATCGCAAGAACCATGAAGATTACCAAAGACTCCGTTTATATCACAACGACCGTTGATACGGGCAATTTAGAACAAAATGATATCAACATCGGAGCCATTTTGGATCGCAATTTTGGTTATGATATTGGCGACGCTATCATCAAGCAACTGCTTGTTGAAAAAACGATAACAAAGGAACCCAAAGAATTATTAAAGCAATCATTCTCTATCGGCAACCAACTTTTTGAAGTTACTTTGGCTCCAAAATTCGACGCTACAGGAATGAACTACATTACAACGATGTCTAGCAATGGAAAGACTTGCACAAACACACAAAGATTGGGATTCATCAACGAGAAATTGTGCAAAGAAGAAAGTGCAGAATTTTTATTGAGCGCTCGCGATAAAAGTGATGATCAATTTTATTATAAAGAGGGGCCTGTTGAAGGATTCCAAATCGATAACAGAGATGAATTCTACGAATGTACAAAAGGACTTCCTACAGAAGAAACAAAACAATTGCTGAACCAGTACGCTAAGAATTAAGGGAAATAGTTTAGAGAGTAAAAACAGAATAATCGTAAAATTCTAATTTAAAAGGAGAACTGTTTCAAAAGACAGTTCTCTTTTGTCTTTATTAAAAGGTCTATCGGGTTGTCGCTCAATTTAGTTGAAAATATTCGCCATCATGGTTTTAAGCGCCTGCTGCTTGCAGTTTCGGGCGGTTTGGATTCTATCTGCTTGGCGCATTATTTTATCAAGAACCGCAAAGCTCTTGGGATTGAATGGCTAGGGATTGCGCATGTGCATCACGGGCTACGCGAAGGAACGGCAGACAGAGACGCAAAATTTGTAGAAGAATTTGCAAAGTCGCACAATGTTCCTTTTTTCTTGAAGAAGTTGGATGGTGAAGCGCTGAAAGGTGCAGATGGTTCACTTGAAGAAAATGCACGAGACGCAAGGTATAAAGCGCTAACAGAAATTGTGAAAAGCATTGTCACTCTGGAGCCGACAGGCGATAGAGTCCATTATGCTTTGGATCCTATCGGGGCTTTGCCCCTCCAGGATGACGAAGGCTGCGCCCCCATACCCCATAGCCCAATTGCTATCGTGACTGCGCATCATGCGGGGGATCAGGCGGAGACAGTGTATATGCGTCTCAAGCGCGGGACAACGCTAGCCGGGCTCCGCGGGATTCAAGAAGTAAGAATAATTCAGGATGACATCGTAATCTTTCGTCCGTTCCTGAACGTCACTCGCAAAGAACTCCTCACCTATGCTCGCGAGAATGGTTTAAGCTGGTGCGAGGACGAAAGCAATGCGGATGTAAAATTCGCACGCAATAAAATTAGGCACGAGTTTTTGCCGAATCTGGAACGCGAATGTCCGGGGGCAATCCAACAGCTTTGCAAGATTGCGGGGCTAGCTGACAAAGCGTACGCGAAAGTGATGGCCAAATGCTCTAGATCCTTCGACTTCGCTCAGGATGACTCAAGGGGATTCCCGCTCGGTGGCGGGCATGACAAAGATTCTCTCGTCTCTCGTCTCTCGTCTTTCGTCTCATTAGACAAGAAAAAACTCAATAAAATTCTACGCGAATACGCGGATGCAGATCTGTCCGAAATGTTCCGGTTGTGGCTCACAGAAAAGGGTTTTCGGTTCCCGATTGGCTTTTTCTACGGCCCTAAGGAGCCTGCCCACGTAAAAATCCCGGTCCGGGCGGTTTATCGCCGGCGTTCCGTCGTCAAAATAGCGCGTACTGTCTGGATTTGCGAGTTCAAGGACGCGCTTTCAGCCGCAAAATTTGTATCTTGCGAGAAGAAAGAAAAGGATTATAATGAATCAACCTAAGAAGCCAGCTCCGTTTAAGAACAAGAATTTTATCATTGTTCTCATCATGCTCCTCATGCTTTTCGTCATGTTCCCCATGACCGGGAAAGATTCCAGCAAGGATATTACCCGCACCGAATTTTTAGCCATGATGGGCGACTCGACCAAGGTCATTACTGAACTTACGCTCCAGAAGACTCCCGATGGCGTGATTATCGAAGGCGCTTACGAGATGTCCCCGGAAGAAATCGCCGAGGCCAAGAAGAGCCAAAGCGCACTTGCTAGGTTCACCCGCAACAGTACCGACACGAAGAACAAGCATTTCAAGAGCCACATGCTCGATATTTCGAACGAGCAGATTTCGACTTGGGAAGCTTTCAAGGGCGTGAAGGTCAAGGTCATTCACGAATCGACCACCTGGATTGATACTCTCGTTGCATTCTTGCCAGCCATTTTGCTGATTGCGTTCTTCTATATCATGATGAGCCGTCAGATGGGCGGTGGCGGTAAGAGCCCGTTCTCGTTTGGCAAGAGCCAGGTGCGCCAGCTGAACTCGCAAAAGAAGACGACGTTCAATGACGTTGCCGGTTGCGACGAAGCCAAGCAGGACTTGCAGGAACTCGTTGAATTTTTGAAGGATCCAAAGAAATACGACAAGCTCGGTGGCCGCATCCCGAAGGGTGCTTTGCTCGTTGGCCCTCCGGGTACAGGTAAGACGCTCCTCGCCCGCGCCGTTGCAGGCGAAGCTGGCGTGCCGTTCTTTAGCATGTCGGGTTCGGACTTTGTGGAAATGTTCGTTGGCGTGGGTGCATCCCGCGTGCGTGACTTGTTTGAAACCGGTAAGAAGAACGCTCCGTGCATTTTGTTCATCGACGAAATCGATGCCGTGGGTCGCCAGCGTGGTGCAGGTCTCGGAGGCGGTCACGACGAACGCGAACAGACTTTGAACCAGTTGCTCGTGGAAATGGACGGCTTTACCGCTAACGAAGGCGTGATTTTGATTGCCGCCACGAACCGTCCGGATGTGCTCGACAAGGCACTCCTCCGTCCGGGCCGCTTTGACCGCCAGATTGTGGTGGGACTCCCCGACCTCAAGGGCCGTGAAGAAATTTTGAAGGTTCACTTGAAAAAGCGCAAGGTGCCTCTTGGCGATGATGTCGATGTGAAGGCTGTCGCTAAGGGAACTCCGGGACTTGCCGGTGCAGACCTCGAAAACTTGGTGAACGAAGCAGCGCTCCTCGCCGCAAGGTTCAACAACAAGAAAGTGACGATGCTCGACTTTGAAGAAGCACGCGACAAGCTCAGCATGGGTGCTGAACGCCGCACGCTCTTAATGACCGACGAAGAAAAGCGCCACACCGCTTACCACGAAGCAGGCCATGCCCTCATGACGCTTCTCTGCAAGCATTCTGACCCGCTCCACAAGATTACGATTATCCCTCGCGGACGCGCTCTCGGTGTGACCATGAGTTTGCCCGAACGCGACCAGGTGAGCTACAGCCGCGAATACGCCGAAGAACGCATCATGATCATGATGTCAGGCCGTCTCGCCGAGCTCATCTTCTTCAACCACCAGAGCACGGGTGCAAGTAACGACATCCAGCGCGCTACAGAACTTGCCCGTAAGATGGTGACGGAATGGGGCTTCGACGAAGAAATTGGACCAGTCTGCTACAGCCGCGCCGATGGCGAAGTGTTCCTCGGACGCGAAATCAGTAAGCCGAAGGAAATGTCCGAAATGATGGCCGAAAAGATTGACAACGCCATCAACAACTTGATCAAGCGCATGGACAACAAGGCAAGACAACTCCTTGAAGAACACAAGGACAAGCTCACCGACCTCGCCGAAGCGCTGTTTGAATTTGAAGTGCTCGACCGCGAAGAAATCGACAAAGTCATGGCTGGCGAAAAGCTCACCGGTACAAAGAAGAGCCGCCAGTACAAGGCTATGGAAGAACTCGCTAAGAAACGCGAAGAAGAAAACACTCCGCCGCCTGACCCGGGTGACCAACCGCCGGTAGCTCCGATTGCCGACGTCCAGCCGGCCCCAGCATCAGGCAACGAAACCGCTACAAATTCTGTGAAAGAAAACGAATAAGGTCGCTCAATGCTCCGCTCTCTATTAGAATCTAATCGTGCAATCTCTTGGAAAATTGGAAACGACATCATTCCAGCTTCGAGGATGCCGCTTGTCATGGGTATCGTGAATGTTACCCCGGACAGTTTCTTTGATGGAGGCAAGCATAACACGCCCGAAGCCGCTTACGAGCACGCCATTTCGTTGGTGGAACAAGGTGCTGTGATTCTCGATATCGGCGGTGAAAGCAGCCGCCCCGGGAGTGCTCCCGTGAGCGTTCAGGAAGAACTTGACCGCGTATGCCCCGTCGTAGAGGCGCTCGCACAGACCGCAACCATTTCGGAAGACCTCGACAATCCGGGATTCCGCAAGTTCTACATCTCAGTCGATACGGTCAAGGCTAAAGTCGCCGAAGAATGCATGAAGCTCGGGGCGCACATCATCAACGACATCAGCGCCTGCATGATGGACCCGAAAATGATCGAGACCGTTGCAAGCACAAAGGCAAGCGTGGTGCTCAACCACATGCGCGGGAACTTCGGAACGATGCAGCAGGACTTCAAGCCGTACACAAACGTGGTGCAGGAAGTTCAAGAAGAACTCTTGGCACAGGTGAAGAAGCTCCTCGACGCCGGTGTCGAAAAAGAACGCATTTGCATTGATCCGGGTATCGGTTTTGGAAAGACGGTTCAAGACAACATAGACTTGATGAAGTCCGTGGACGTAATGCTCAAGGACGGCTACCCCGTTTTGATTGGCACGTCTAGAAAGTCCTACATCGGAAAGATGCCTGGGCTTGAAACAAGCGATAGGCTTATCCCGACAGTGACCGCAGACATTATCGCCGCCCTTGGCGGTGCAAGCGTTATCCGCGTTCACGATGTTCGCGAAGCAAAAGAATCACTTTTATATTTGGAGGCTTTGAAGTCCCATGACGCTGTTTAAGTTATTCGGCATCATCGATGTTCGTATGGCTGACATTCTGGACGTTCTCCTCATATCAGTCATTCTGTATTACATCTTTTTGCTGTTCCGCGGGACGCGTGCAGCACAGATGATTTTCGGCGGCTTTTTGCTCATTCTCGCATGGCTCATTGCGCAGTGGTGGGAACTCCATACGCTCGTGTGGATGCTCAGTAACCTCGCTACGCTCGGTATTATCGCCATCGTGATTTTGTTCCAGCCCGAAATTCGAAGCGCCCTTACGCGAATCGGTCAGAGCGTGAGTAAAGTGGACTTGAGAAACATCCTCTTCCACGCGAGCGGTCTCGATGACATCGCCCAGAAAATTTGCTCTGCCGTTCAGGATTTGGCAAAGACAAAAACCGGTGCGCTCATCGTGCTTGAAAAGCGCGTGGGCCTCAAGAACTACGCAGACACAGGTGAATACCTCGATGCACGAATCAGCTCCAGACTTTTGCGCGCATTGTTTTTCCCGAATTCCGCTTTGCACGACGGTGCTGTGATTCTCAACTGCAAGTCGATTGTCGCCGCAGGCTGTATTTTGCCGATGCCGACCGGTAATGCTGAAGGCGATGCAGGCTACGGTATGCGCCACCGCGCCGCTAAAGCTCTCGCTGCCGAAAGTGATGCCCTCATCATCATCGTCTCCGAAGAAACAGGTAAAATTTCTACCGCTTACAGAAACAACCTGAGACGCGGCCTCACCCCGAAAGAACTTAAAGCAGAAATTTTCCGCCACTGGCACGACCTCTTCAACGAAGTTATTGAAGAAGATCAAGCCGAAGGTGAAAACGAAGCAGTCGAAAACAAGGTGTAACTTATGGCAAACAACGAAAAGAATTCTACGAAGAACGCACAAAATGCGCAGGGCAACCAGAAGAAGAAAAACGGGAAACGCAATCTCGTCATCTTGATTTTGATGTTCCTTTTGCTCATCTGCCTTTTTGTAGTGCAGTGCCAGCTCAACAAGGTCAAGCAGCAAGCGCTTGAAGAACAGAAGCTCTCGGAACTCGCACTCCGCCAACAGCAGATTCTTGATAGCCTCCGCGCCGAGCAGGCCAAGGCCGACAGCTTAAAGGCTCTCGAAGAAGCTAGAATCGCAGACAGTTTGCGCCTTGCCGATAGCCTCCGCTCGGCAGATTCGCTCGCCAATTTGCCCAAAGTCCCGGCAGTCAACAAGGACAGCATCCGTGCCTATCGCAAGTTCCGCAGGGATAGTCTCGCCCGCGTTAACGACTCACTCGCACGTATCGAAAGAGACCGCCAGGATTCCCTGAACAAGGCTCGCTTCGCCGATAGCCTCCGCAACTCGGACAAGGTCCCGCCCACAGCCGAAATCACGCCGCCTGCAGGCCGCTACTACGACCCGATCAAGCTCAAGGTCAAGTGCGATGAAATCAAATGCAAGACGTTTGTTTCCATCGGCGATACGCTCAATCCGCAAGATGCAAGCAAGGGCATTGAATACAACAAGACCGGTTCCGTGTTCTTCTACGCTACCGACTCCGTCGGCAACCGCTCCGCTTGGGAAGAAGCCAAGTACGACATGGCAAGCGATAACATTTGCGGCAAGAACGCCTACCCCGTCCCGGTTGGCGGAAAGACCGTCTGCGTAGACGCCTATGAATACCCGAACCAGCCGGACGCTACACCGAAGGACATGGTAAGCCAGGAAGAAGCCGCACGCATCTGCAAGAACGAAGGCAAACACCTCTGCACAATCGAAGAATGGCAAGCCGCCTGCCGTGGCAAGGACGGTTTCAAGTTCTCTTACGGTAACGGTTACAAGCAGAGCAAGTGCAATACCAACACAAAGGCAGCCAAGAGAAGCGGTCGCAAGACGCAATGCCGCAGCTGGTATGGCATGTACGACATGAACGGAAACCTCTGGGAATGGACAGCCTCTACAAGCAAGCAGCACCCGGACAAGTTCCTGGTCGCAGGTGGCGCATGGAACACGAACAACGAAAGTAGCTGTTCCGTAAGCAAATTCAGTTTCTACCCGCAGAACCAGTACCCGAGTGTCGGTTTCAGGTGTTGTAAATAACACACCGTTAAAACAACATTACATAGATTCGCTAACCTAACTGAAAAAAATTATCTAATTTAAGAGCATGAAAACGAAACTTATACTCTCCGCACTTTTACTTTCTTCGTTTACGTTCTTCGGCTGCAACAATGAAAAGCCCAACTATACGGGTTACTGGAAAGGCGAAGCCGACATGATTTTCGAAGTTCTTACCGAAAACAACGTCGATTACACCATCAGAAACGTGAACGGCGACCTCACAGCCAAATACGAGAACAACGCTCTCCGTGGCAAGAATTCGCTCAACATGGACATTTTGATGCGCGTCAAGGGCGACTCCGCCTACTATGAATTCGGCGAAGACGAATCCGGCAAGATCGTGACGGGTTACATGAGAATCTCGAAGGACGAATACGACAAGATTTTCAAGGCCCAGTCCGAAGCTAAGAATAGCTATAACTAAGCGCAGAAAAGCCGGCTAAATGCCGACAAGAAGTCCGCGAACTTATGCAAGAAACCCCGGTTTAAAGCCGGGGTTTTGTTATAGCGGAAAGTGCCGCGCCCTTCGACAAGCTCAGGATGACACTTCGCTGCACTTCTTACTTTTTCAAAGCCGAAAGGAATTCCTTGAGGCGGGAGTCCTTGGGATTGTCGAAGACTTCTTCGGGGGTTCCGTCTTCCTTAACGTAACCGTCAGCAAAGAAGAGCACACGGTTTGCTACTTCGCGAGCAAAGCTCATTTCGTGCGTCACGACAATCATCGTCATTCCAGACTTTGCAAGGTCCTTCATGATCTTGAGCACTTCGCCCACCATTTCCGGGTCCAATGCACTCGTCGGTTCATCAAAGAGGATGGCTTCGGGCTGCATTGCCATGGCACGGGCAATAGCAATACGCTGTTGCTGACCGCCCGAAAGCTGTGCCGGGTAATGGTCTGCACGGTCCAAAAGGCCCACGCGCTTCAAGAGTTCACGTGCACGCGTTTCGGCCTCAGCCTTGGACAAGCGACCGAGTTTCACCGGAGCAAACATGATGTTCTTGAGAGCGGTCATGTTCTTGAACAGGTTGAACTGCTGGAAAACCATGCCAACGCGCTCGCGAATCGAAGGCTTCGAAACGTCCTTCGCCAAAATGCTCTTGCCATCCAAAAGGATATCACCGCTCGTCGGCTGCTCAAGCAAATTCAGCTGGCGCAAGAACGTCGACTTGCCACAACCAGACGGGCCGATAATTGCAATCACGTCACCGCGATGGATATCAAGCGAAATACCCTTGAGGATTTGCTTGTCACCGTAAGATTTGCAAAGGTTCTTGACCTGGATTAAAGTTTCTGCATTAGCGTTCATTTTTCTTCAACCTCTTTTCAAGTTTTGCAACACAAGCCGAGAGCCCGGCGACAATGATAAAGTAAATAGCAGCCACAGCAAGGAGCGGGAGCATGGCTTCGTAAGTCATACTGCGGATGATATCGCCACCGCGAGTGAGGTCAGTAAGGCCGATGTAACCGCAAATGGAAGTTTCCTTGATGAGCGAGATAAATTCGTTCGTGAGAGCCGGAAGCGAATTCTTGAACGCCTGCGGGTAAACGATGTAATAAAGAACCGTACGGAACTTGAGGCCAAGGCTACGGCCTGCTTCAATCTGTCCCGGATCAACGCCCTTGATGCCGCTGCGGATGATTTCGGAAACGTATGCACCCGAGTTGATGCCGAATGCAACAATCGCAACGAGAATCTTGTTGATGTTCACCGACGAGAAGACGATGTAGTAAATGATGAGGAGCTGAATCATCATCGGCGTACCGCGAATCACGGCAAGGTAAGCCTTAGCAAACCAGTTCAGCACCTTGAAACGGCCGTTGAATTCGTTGCTCGTACGAATCTGCGCAATCACAAAGCCAATCATGATACCGAGGAGAGCCGCAAAGAACGAAATCACAAGCGTGTTGCGGAGACCTTCGACAATGAACTTCCAGCGGGAATCCTTCACGAAATTCTTGTAGACATGATCGCCAAAGCTTTCTTCGCTTTGAACGGCCTCGTCACCGCGGACAATCACGACGACTTTCGAGAGCGTGTACGGAGTCGTGAAGTTGATGGACTTCTTGCGTTCTTCGGTAACGGTGAATCCCGAGAAACCGACATCAGCCTTGCCCGATGCAACCGCATTGATAATCGCGTCAAATTCAATGTCCTGAATTTCGACCGTGCGGTTGAGGTAGTCGGCAATGTAGTTCACGATTTCGATATCGAGACCGACAATCTTTGTGTTCTCGTAATATTCGTATGGCGGGAATTGAGCGTTGGTCGAAACCACAAGCTTCGGGCCTTCGGTCACTTTCTTCTGATAGTGATAATTGCCCGAACGATAAATGTACGTGTTGAAGAGGGAATCGTAAACGCCATCCTTCTTCATCGCTTCAAGCGCCTGGTTCACAGAATCCAAAAGCGTTTCGTTGCCCTTCGCAACAACGCCTGCGTACATTTCTTCGACGAAGACTTCTTCGAGAATGCGAAGCGACGGATTCTGGAGCACGAAAGCCTTGGCGGGCTGGTCGTCACTCATGACCGCGTCAATCTTCCCCTGCAAAAGAGCCTGCACGGCATCAGCAAGCTTCGTATAGCGTTCGACGTCGATTTTCGCCGTGTCACCACCAAAGTCCGACGCGTAGATATCGGCAGTGTTGCCAATCTGCACGCCCACTTTTTTGTGGCCGAGATCGCTGATGGAATGAACCCTGTTGGGGATGACGGTCTGTTTCTCGCTTTGGCACGATGTGAGCGCAAGTGAGAACAATGCAATAAAAAGAGTGAGATATAACTTTCGTATCATTTTCTAACCTTAATTAAAAGTTAGTTAAAAGGCGAAAGTTTGGGAACCCTTGTGAGTATTATATAATATATGGACTAATAAATAAGTTTCATTTCGTCAATAACGAGTATCGCACCCTTTGTGCCCTTGTAATGGTTGCCATCGGCACTCGAAGCAAAAACGACGCGAATATGAGTCACGGGCTCATCACCAGTCCCCTGCACCAAGCCGTTATTGATGGCGGACTTGTTCGAGGATTCAAGTTTCGTGTTGAACGTCGAAGAATTTTCAATCGGTGAGCCTGCGAGCGGCTCGCCGTACTGGAGCTTGAGACGGAGCGTACGCATCTTGTTTTCGTCCGGTTCCGAGACTCTTACGACATCAGGATTTTCGCGGCCGGAATTATCCGCCTTCGTAGAGCGGAACCAAGCAGAAGCAACCAACTTGTTCACGTCGCTGGACTTGCGATTGGCATTTTTATCGCCAGTGCGATTTTCAAGAAGGATGTAAATATCGCAGCTATCGCCCTTGCCATCGTAGCTGAACTTGACTTCCATAAATTCCGGGCGTGCAGCAAATGGCTTACCGAAATCCAAGAGTTCATTGCCATCGGGCCATGTCGAAGAGCTCGCCATCGAGAGTGTACCGACGCCTTTGGGATTGAAATCCGCCGTATAGAGGCTGCCGCTAGCCATTTTGGTAAGAGCAGAACTCGTCTGGATTTGAGCACCGATCATGGAGCCAGACGTGATTTTTTCCGTCGTCGTTAAAATGGTATTGGCATTGCCCCAGATGGAATCTGGCGTGACATTGTCACCTTTCCAGGTGTTAAAATTCGATCCCGGCAGCTGATAGCCCGCCTTGACGGTGTACGTTTCAGATTCGTCGTTTGCATTCGTGACAGTCACTTGAACGCCCGCGCCAAAGTCGTAAGACTCGCCCACTTCGACATTTGCAGTAGCGCCTTCTGAAAGTTCAATTTCAGAAAGTTCGAGCGCTGTAAGGTCTGTACGGAAATCCAAATCGTCCACGTGGAACGTTTTGCGGTCTGCATCAAATACGGCAGATTTGCCTGCGATAGAAAGCGAAATGATTTGCGGAGCAGGGGCTTCGCGAGAATCGCTAGATTCGACGGGTTCTTCTGCAACAGAACTGCTAGAGTTTTGAGAATCGCTGGATTCGCGGGAGTCGCTGGATTCACGAGATTCGTCACTATTTGAACTGCTCGATTTTTTCGTGGAACCGCTCGACGCACTACTTGACGTTGCGGATTTTGTGGAACTGCTCGATGCACTACTAAATGCGGCGCTTTTCGCGGAACTACTAGACTTTGCTGATTTTGCAGAAGAGGAACAGCTTTCTGATTTGGGCTCCGGAATATTCAAAACCAATTGCCAAATGGACTTCATTCCACTTTCAGAAACAACAACTACATAAACAATATGGTTCGAAGGCACTTGAATCTTATCGCCCACTTTTACAGCATTTTTTGAACACACCACCTTTTGCGCCAAAGAATCCAATTCAAGCGAATCCGTCGGGAACTCTTCTATTTCATCATCGACTAAATGAAGCGATGCAAAATGGCTCATGTCGATATTTTCAATAGTCAACGAGTCCCAAATTTCTTGAGATTCCGATGGGGCAACAAAATCAAATTCCATGCGGTGTTCTGCGGAATACACCACTGAAGAACCATTCTGTTCAGCAAAAGAAACTTCTTCCAAATTGCGGTAATCTGAAGCACCAAACGTATCGTAATCTGCAGAGCAACCATTCAAAACCACGAACGCAAAAATTCCAAGGAGCGAAAACGCAGTACCTGCGAAATGACCAATTTTTGTATGATTAAAAATTTCAAACAACATCACCAACCCCTAAAAGAAATAGACCAACGAAAAATCAAGTGCAAGCAAATTAACCTTAAAATTCACAACGTTGTAAGAAACTTCGCTGCGTTTTTCACCATTTTCTTCAATAACAATCCAAGAAGAATTCAAGCCTAAAAGTCCAACAGATGTTTCAAACGCCAATCGCTCCAGCACCATAATACTCAAGCCGGGATTGATGCCAAATTTAAACGTCCACCCATGATTTTTCGTTCTCGAAACATCCTCACCATCATCCGATTGCGAAATGCCATAAGAATATTCTACCGTAAGAGAAGTTTCGTTAAAGAAGTAGATTGTCTTGGAATCAAAAACCTTCAAATAATTTTTGAGGAACGGCTGCACGAAAAAGCCATTGCTCACATACTTGCGGTGTTCCTTAACATCTGCAATATCTTCGAGGATTGAATAGTCGATATCGACATACGTGCGGCTGTAACCGGAGCGCATCCCCACCGCCATTGCATCACGAACAAAATATCCGCCAAATACTTCGGCTGTAAAAGTATAACCTTCCGCCTTGTAAATATCTCCGAAAAGAATGTTCAACGCATCTTCATCGGAATTTCCTTGAAGCAAGAAAAGTGTTGCTCCCGTGAGGATATTGCCACGATGAATAGCCTCATCTTCTTCAACTGAGAAAAGGCTCCCGAGAAGCCCACCTTTTTTCGTTGGTTTTGTAGAATCCGCAGAAGTTGCCGAAAACGCAAATGCAACAAGCGTCAGCAAAATAATGAAAAATTTTGACTTTAAACTCATAGGGTCAAAAATAAAAAATTGAACCCATGAGGTAAATAGAACTTTTATTACAAAAAAATTCCCATGTAACAAAATAACATGGGAAATTCTTACAATTTTATTAGGATTTTACTTTCTGAAGAAATTGATATTCAGCCAGCCTTTTTTGCCATCTTCTGTAAGAGCAATTCCGCAAGCAACTGTTTTGTAATTGCCCTTCATATTGAGGTAATGACCGATGTAGGAATAATCCTCTCTTTTGTCGGGATCGCGTTCGCCGCTAGTCACGAGAGCTTTTTCATCTTCCCACATCATCTTGAGGAAAGCATCGGTTGCTTCAGTTGCAGTTTTGCGCCAAGAGGTGCTGAAATTCGGCCCCGAGTTTTGTGCGCCTTCGCCGCAGTTGCCAAAATGCCCGTGAGCCTTGTTTTCGGCGAGGTCATCAGCGGCTTCTTGATCGGTGCAGGTCTGCTTTTCTTCAGGTGCAAGCGTCAGCAGTTCGAGATTTTCTGTCGCACGGTATTCGTTGATTTTAGCGAGGCAATCTTCACGCCATGTCGCGCTGAAAAAAGAATTTTCTGTCGAAGAAGAGGACTTCGCAGAGGATGAAGATGCAGCGACCTTTTCAGAAGAACTGCTAACAGGTTTCGACGATGAAGATGAGGATTTCTCCGAAGACGAAGATGCGGCAAATTTCTCGGACGACGAACTGTGTGTAGACTTTTGAGAAGACGATGAACTGAGCTCGGTATTTTCAGAAGATGAGCTCACAACTTCTGCAACATCCGGTATTTCTATATAAGTCACGCTACTGCTTTCGGAACAACCCGACACAACACAAGACATTGCAAAGGCAAAAGTTGCGCAAGTTGCATACTTTGCCATATTACCAAACAAATTAATTTTCATAGTAAACCTAAAAAACAACTGGATTCCTCGCGATGCTCGGAATGATGGTTTTTCTACTGGATCTTTCGACTTCGCTCAGGATGACACGTTTAATACATAATAGCTTTTTCGGGTCAGCGATGCACGCGCCCCCTACAATCCCAACCCACAATTTACTATCTTTGGCGCCATGCTTAATGTTTCTAATGTCAGTCTCCAGTATGGTAGCCGCGTCCTCTTCAAGGAAGTGAACCTTTCCTTCAAGAGAGGCAACTGCTACGGTGTCATCGGCGCAAACGGTGCCGGCAAATCCACATTCCTCAAGATTCTTTCGGGCGAACTCGAACCGAACACGGGTGAAGTCACAAAGGACCCGGGCGAACGTATCGCCGTTTTGAAGCAGGACCACTTTGCTTACGAAAATAACACGGTCCTCGAAACCGTAATGATGGGTTTCCCAGAACTTTATGAACTTAGCAAGAAGCGCGACGAACTTTACGCGCTCCCTGAAATGACCGAAGAACAGGGCATGCAGGCCATGGAAATCGAAACGCGCTTTGGCGAAATCGGCGGTTACGAAGCCGACTCCAACGCAGCCGTGCTCCTCAAGGGCCTCGGCATTCCCGAAGAATTCCACTACAACTTGATGTCCGAACTCGATGGCGGCCAGAAGATCCGCGTGCTCCTCGCCCAGGCTCTGTTTGGCAACCCGGACATTTTGCTCTTGGACGAACCGACGAACCACCTTGACTTGGAAACCGTCGGCTGGCTCGAAGACTACCTCGAACGCTTCGAAAACATCGTGATCGTGGTGAGCCATGACCGTCACTTCTTGAACGCCGTCTGCACGCACACTTGCGATATCGACTACGGCAAGATCAACATTTACGGCGGTAACTACGAATTCTGGTACGCAGCAAGCCAGCTCGCCCAGAAGCAGCGCAAGGACCAGAACCGCCGCGCTGAAGAAAAGATTGAAGAACTCAAGGCGTTCATCCGCCGCTTCGCTTCGAACGCCGCTAAGGCTAAGCAGGCAACCAGCCGTAAGAAGCTTTTGGACAAGATGACCGTCGAAGAAATGCCGGCCTCCAGCCGTAAGTTCCCGTGGGTGAACTTCAAGATGGACCGCGAACCGGGTAAGATTGTGCTCGAAGTCAAGAACGCCACCGTTGATGGCGGCGACGGCATCGTCTGCAAGGGATTCGACTTCTCGCTCGGCAACCAGGACAAGGTCGCTCTCGTCGGTGAATACGACACACTCAAGACGGCATTCTTCCAGCTCATTGCCGAAGAAATCAAGGCTCCGGATGGCGTGCTCAAGTGGGGCAACACCATCAGCTACAACTACTTCCCGAAGAACAACGACGCTTACTTCAAGACGGACCTCTCTCTCGTGGATTGGCTGCGCCAGTACAGCAAGGAACAGGACGAAACGTTCATCCGCGGATTCCTCGGCCGTATGCTCTTTACCGGTGAAGAAGCCCTCAAGAGCGCAAACGTGCTCTCCGGTGGTGAAAAGGTGCGCTGCATGCTTTCGAAGATGATGCTCTCGAACGCAAACTGCTTGCTCCTCGACGAACCGACCGCACACCTCGACTTGGAAGCCATCACCGCATTGAACAACGGTCTCAAGGCTTTCCAGGGTCCGGTCATCTTCTGCTCTCAGGACCATGAATTTGTCCAAACAGTCGCTAACCGCGTTTTGGAACTCACGCCGAACGGTGTTGTTGACCGCAGCATTACCTTCGACGAATGGCTTGAAACAAAGAAGACGAAGAAGAAGTAAAAATCACTTTGGATTTGAGAAATCCCTGTCACAGCAAGTGGCAGGGATTTTTTTCCACTAAACCTTCATGGCGAGCGGTACTCACACACGCATTAAATTCGTCTCTATCAATCATACTAGAGCCTCCATCATCAACTCGTTTAATATACTTTTTTCGAGAATTGGTCGGCAAGAGGGCGGAATTTTGTAGAATTTGAGCTTTTTTCTAATCCCATTCGACATTGCGGTTGTACGTTCCGTTACGCATTTGGACGTGCAAGTGTTCGTTTTCCAGCCCAATATCTTCGTGCAAGACTGTATAACGTTTTCCCAAGAAGTCACGCACCATTTGCGCAATCTCTATACGTTTTTCAAGGCTCCCCATATTCTTGATTCTAAAGTCGAGCGCAGCCCCCACATAATGAGCAGACCCTGCAGAATGCCCTTCGTAATCATTGGCACTTGTAATTAGCGGTTTGTATTCTTCATCATTCGATGCTATATGATAAACACTCACAACCACTGAAATAGCGCTATCCATTTCAGGGCGGAGCTTTTTAAAACATACCCCCGGTTTGTGCAATGTCATCGAAAGCATCTCCTCATGATATTCCTGTTGTGCAGGATCGCGATGCATTTCAAAAGATTGCTCAACAATCTCCGTTTGAGGAACGCATTCGGAACTATCCTCGCTACAGCCAAGAATACCAAAAACACCAATAGCAAGGCTCTTGCTGAGAGTCCCAATACCACTAATCATCTTTTCAAGAATTTCAAACATATACCATCTCCTTGAAGCCTCATTTATATATCGCTTATGATTTGCAATATGTAAACAAGAAAAAGAATTTCTTCTCAAACGCAAATCTATATTTAACCCTTGACAAAAAAAGTCATTTTTACTATATTTGGAAGCGTGATGCAAAAATCATGCATACACTAAAATTCATTTTTCAATTTTAATTTTCCATAAAATTCTTTTTTAAACGCCCCCATAAAAAAAAAATTTGGGGATATTGTACCCTTTTGAATAAAAGGTACGGTATTCTCGCTATATATGAGGTCATCATGAATAAAAAAGAATACTTCCAGAACATCGCCAACAAGCTCCAGAGCAACGCACCGCAAGGCTGCACAAGCTCCAAGTTCACACTCTTGAAGGTGCTGGAATACTGGGTTCGTTACTTACAAGCTAATCAAGACTATCTCAACCCCGAAGCGGTTGTCGGCCTCATGGATTTTGAAACGCAAACCGAGTTCGTCAACGCACTTGCCCAAATTGACAGACAAAACAAGCTCGAAGGTTCCGCACCACTCGCTGTCGCACGAGGAAACTACTGTGGTCCGCACGGAGCAATCTTCCTCAAAAAATACCCACACAAAGATTTCCACATCGAGGTTGCCCGCAGCATCGAAAACATCAAACACCTTACCAAGGACGTTTTCACCGATGATGAATGGAAGCGTTTCCTCAATACCGTCATTCCGCTGTTCATGAAATTCGCCTGGCAGGAACTCAACAAAGGCACCGACGAAAGCGACTCGACCATGCAGCGCGTCGAAAAACTCCAGGAAATGTTCCACCTGAGCGATGACGAAATCGAAATCATTCTCTATCTCTGGATACAGGAATACGACGAAATGGAAGTCAAGGGCGTCAAGAGACGCTTGACTTGCGGGATGAGGACTCGTTTCTCGGAAAAGGACTTGGAACTCATCCCCATCGCGACCGGACTTTCCAAGCAGCGCCTTTCTGAACTAACCAACAGCGACGCGCTCATCTCCAAGCTCGGCATTCTTGACAACGATATGGATCTGGACGGGGACATTGTCCGCCACCTGAATGGTCAAAACGAGATTACCAAAGTTGGCGATATCGGCATTGCTGAAGATTCCAAAATTCCGTTTGAGACGCTCGCCAAGGACCGCCCGGAAGCTGACACACTCGTGTACTTGCTTGCCAATCACGATTACAAGAAGCCGCTCAACATTCTGTTCTACGGTCGCGCGGGTACCGGCAAGACAGAGCTTTCAAAAGCACTCGCCAATGAACTCGGGCTCAAGATGTACACCATCAAAGCGCCGGCGGAGCAAGACCGATTCGGTGGCGATGGCGGCATGTACGACGCGATTCTCCGCCGCCGCGTGCGCACACTCCGACTCGCTGCCTGGCAATGCGAAAACACAAACGCCATCATCCTCGTCGATGAAGCCGACCAGATGCTGAACTGGCTTGAAAAAGGGATGCTCAACATGCTCATGGAAGACATCCACACGCCCATCATCTGGATTTCGAATTCTATGACGTTCGTCGAAGAAAGCACCCGCCGCCGTTTCGACTTTTCGATGGAATTCAAGAACTTTACGGCGGAAAAACGCGCTTTGCAGCTGCACTCCGTGTTGAACGCGCTCCACGTTCCCGACATGATCAGTGAAGAAGATATCCAGAACATCGCTGCGGAATATCCCGTTACGGTCGGAGGCTACACCAAGGCAGTCCAAAACGCCATCCCCGCCGCCAAGCAGGACAAGGGAATCGCGGTCACCGTCATCCGCAAGATGCTCGATGCCCACGCGAATTTGCTCAACATCGCCCGCGACAACACCCGCGAAAAGACAACGCACGCTCCCGCCTACACGTTGACCGGGCTCAACATCGACCAGAACATCGACGACATCGTTGAAATCGCCGAGAACTTCAATGGTATTTGGGACAAGTTAAACGACAAAGACGCTGCGCAGTCACTGAACATTCTGCTCTACGGCGCACCGGGAACCGGCAAGACAGAATTCGTGCGATTCCTCGCCCGCAAGCTGAACAGAAATCTCGTCGTCAAACGCGCTAGCGACTTGCTCGGGATGTACGTCGGCGAAACCGAAGCCAAAATCAAGGCGGCTTTCGAAGAAGCCGAAGAACAAAAAGCCATTCTCTTCTTCGATGAAGCCGATAGCTTCTTAAACGACCGCAATGGCGCCGTCCGCAATTTCGAAGTAACGCAGGTCAACGAACTCTTGACGCAGATGGAAAACTTCAACGGGATTTTCATCGCCGCCACAAACTTCAACGCTCGACTCGACAACGCCTCCCGCCGCCGCTTCGCGATCAAGGTCAAATTCGATTACCTCACCCGCGAAGGAATCGAAACCGTATGGCACTCGTTCTTCCCCAAGCTCGAATGCCCCGCACAGGTCAAGCACATGACGACGCTCGCCCCGGGCGACTTCAGCGCGGTCTACAACCAGTTACGTTACTTGCCTGCACACAAGCTCACCGCCGAATGCATCGCTGACGCTCTCGAAAAAGAAGTCGAAGCGAAGGAAGGTTGCGACAACAAGAGAAGGATGGGGTTCTAAAACGAGAAAGCTCCGCAGACATTAATCTGCGGAGTTTTTTTATACGAAATTCTTTTACACAAAAAAATGGCCCGCCGGTTTGAATGCCGACGGGTCTATATCGTTTTATTTTTCCTTATACCAAGGCGGAAGGGAATTTTCTTCCTCTAGAATAGAATCCGAGAACATATTATCCATACTGACATCATCAGAAACATTCCACAGGCTGATGTCACCAATAAAAAGGGAATCATAGAACATTTCGTCCATATTTTTCACATTTGATACATTCCACTGACTGATACCATCACTAAAACCACAGAATATTTCCCTTGTATAAGAGAACATTGAATACATATTAATCACATTTGATACATTCCATTGGCTTATATCGCCATCAAATTCGGAATAACAGAACATTAAGCTCATGTCTGTCACTTTTGAAACATCCCACTTACTAATATCGCCCATAAAACGGCTCCACCAAAACATTCCACTCATATTAGTCACATTCGACACATCCCATTGGCTGATATCGCCATTAAAAAAGCATCGATTCTTAATTTTCTTAGGTACACAAGCAAAACCAGTTATTGCCAAATCGTCGCAATAATCATAATCCCCAACACCAAATAAATTACTCATATCAGTCACATGCGACACATCGATGTAATTCAAATCGCACTCTAAACCATTTTTTTCAATAGCGACATCAATGATACTCAAAAGATGCTTTCTATTTTTAGCAACAATCTTTTTTTCTGGTACAATTTTTTTATACCACAAAGGAAGACTATTCGCCCATTCCAAATTAGAATCGGTAAACATGTCTTCAATACAAGTTCCTTCAGCAACATTCCAAAGCTCAACATCACCAGCAAACCAAGATTTAGAAAACAAGTATCTCATATCCGTCACATTCGACACATTCCATTGACTGATATTACCGTTAAATTCGGAGCAACTAAACATATATTTCATTTCAGTCACTTTGGAGACATCCCATTGGCTGATATTACCGTTAAATTGAGACTCTCTAAACATGCCCCACATATTCTCCACGTTCGACACATTCCACTGGCTGATGTCACCATTAAATCGAGAATTTGCAAACATCCGCCCCATATCCGTCACGTTCAACACACTCCATCGACTGATATCACCATTAAATTTGGAGCCATTAAACATGTCGCTCATATCCGTCACGTTCGACACATTCCATTGACTGATATTACCGTTAAATTCGGAGCAACTAAACATATATTTCATTTCAGTCACTTTGGAGACATTCCATTGGCTAATATCGCCATTAAACTTAGAGTCAAAGAACATCCAACTCATATCCGTCACCTTTGAGACATCCCATTGACTGATATCGCCTTTAAATTGAGAGTTTTCAAACATGAAACTCATATCCGTCACCTTTGAGACATCCCATTGGCTGATATTACCGTTAAATTGAGACTCTCTAAACATGCCCCACATATTCTCCACGTTCGACACATTCCACTGGCTGATGTCACCATTAAATCGAGAATTTGCAAACATCCGCCCCATATCCGTCACGTTCGACACATCCCAATGGCTGATGTCGCCGTTGAATTGAGAATTTGCAAACATCCGCCCCATATCCGTCACGTTCGATACATTCCATTGGCTGATATCGCCTTTGAAGTGTGAATTATTAAACATGCCCCACATATTCTCCACGTTCGACACATTCCACTGGCTGATATCTCCGTTAAACAAACTTCTTTTTTTTGTTTTTCGAAGCTCGTCATCAAATTTTTCTTCAGGAATATCATCTTCAAACGGATCGACTCCAAACAACTCGTGCATATCCGTCACACGCGATACATCGATAAAATTCAAATCGCATTCAAGACCATTTTCTTCAATAGCCTTATCTATTAATTCAATGAGATGTTCTCTGTTCCAGGCGATCATAATAAATCCTCTTTGATGTTTTTTAGAAATATACAATATAAAATTAAATCACAAACTCAAAGCCTAGATTAACCATGTTAAAAAAAGCCCCACCAACATAAAAGTTAGTGGAACCCAGGATTATATACTAAGCACTAAATATCTTCGAATACATCGTCAGGAGCATTATATAGATTGCTTTGGGGAGTCGCTAAATCGACATCTTTTTTTTCTTGTTCCTGTTCCGGTTCATCCGGCTTGTAGCCAGCCTTCAAAACATCCCTGACTCTGTCCAGAAGGTACTGCACTTTAGATGAAACTGCGACCTTAGACTTTTTCGAGACATTCCATTTAAGCAGAGCATCATTCAATTGTCCCTGCATAGCAGTGAAGATGCACGACAACATAAATTCACTTGTTCGATTTTGAATGCCATTACGCATCAGACAGAATCGGTCTAAAATTTTTTTGACATCAGCCAGTAGGAATTCTTCTTCAGAATCTCTTTGGGTAAATTCCTTCCAGTACGTCAGATGCATCTGCGGCCATCTAGTCAATCCTTCATAGAACTCCTTAAAACCATCATAATTGAACGTTTGGTTGTAAGAACATTCATCCCACATGGCTATGGTAACTGCGAAATGAAATAGAAATACACTAGATAGAACAAAATGACGGTCCGGATTTTCCTTGGACAAAGCCAAGTTCTTAGCCTGGATTTCAGACCATAATTCATTATGATAGTCGATGCAGAACCAACCATCATATCTTGGTTCTGTGTTAAAGATTTTCTTGATGTCTTCTTTGTATTCATTTTCCAAATAATTTTTAATCACAATTATATCCTTGTAAAAAAGAAATAGATACAATAAACCCCACCCATATATTATCGTCAAATGGGTGGGAATTGTAAAGAGCCTCGATTTCTAGAGGCAACCGAATTAATAATCTATTGTCTGACGAATCCATTGACGAAAACACAGTGACTTATTTTCGCTTTTAACATCAACAAAATCAGAGCAATCTATTTCGATATGAGTCTTATTCGCATCAGAAGTCTTTGCCCTAACGATATTCCTGTTAATCGCACCCGCAGGAACAACGACCAACCTAATTTTCTGTTCTTCAGGATCATTCAGAATGATTTTCCATTCGTTCTGCAAGAACGAGAATTCCGAATTAATCCAATAAACGTCTTTTCCTTTATTTCGTGACGCAAACGTAATGTTGCCTTCAATGTGGATTCCATTTTGACGAAGTAATTCGACAGCTTCTTTTTTATTCATAGAATGATTCCCTTTTTGAAAAAAAATGAGTGAAAAAATGAATTTCGATGGATACAGAGAAAAACTCAAAAAAATCTATTTTTTCTCTATAAAAAATCAACAATTTCTATTAAACAATTAAAAAATAAATTTCACAAAAGCTGTGCAAATATAGTAAAAAGCGCCCTATTTGTCAAGGTCAAGAATTGACATAAACAATAAAGGAGCAACCCTCTTTTTTTACGGAGAGTTGTTCCATACTTAATAGATTTCTGCTATTTTCCAAGAATCAAGCAACGATTTGGAATATCCAGCAAGACCTTAAAATGACGAAGCCATTCGTACCCGATAATGCCATCTACATTACATTGTTCCATTGCAGCTTCTATCGAATCCTTAGGGACACCATAATTCACGTCGATAGGAGATTCTGTTCCACATTCCGTTGGCAAAGAATAAATATCAGTTTCAAATTCCTTTTCTTCCCCGATAAAGAAATCCTTTATCTTACCAGCATAAGTCCCTTGAATCACAATACTCTTTGCCAAATAACTTGTTGCAGCTCCAGTATCCAGCAGCATCTTCCGTTTTTCGCCACCAATCTTTAAATATATAGCAAATAGACCACCTACCAAAGGAATCAAATCATATTTAGCTATCGGCGAATCAACTGTAATATTTTCCCCAAACACAAGTTCGTTTTTCGGATAATCAATGAATACCCGCTGAGATATCGAATCCATTCCTAAAATTTGGTCAACGGTCGGGTCAACGAACTTATTGACTTTAGGAAAAATCTCCCCCTGAACATCCTGCTCAGCAGAAATCGTTCGAACGCACCCTGTATCCAAAAGAACAACCCTTGCACCATCCTTATAGACGATGCACCCTCTTTTTATTTCAAAATTGTATTTCATGTTTACCTCTTTTATAAAATTGCAATTTTCCAACAATTTCTATTAAGTTAATAAAAAAATACCTCTACCCCGCCTCTCTACTCATCATCTTCGTCAAACATTTCATCATTTTCGGCAATCATATCATCATCGTTATCAAACATATCCTCTTTATCTATAACATTTGACATATCCCACTGACTGATGTCGCCTTTGAATTTTGAATATTGAAACATGCCGCTCATTTCCGTTACGTTAGACACATTCCATTGACTGATATCGCCATTAAATTCGGAATTCTGAAACATATTTTTCATATTCTTCACATGAGATACATCCCAATGGCTAATATCGCCATTGAACTTAGACCATTCAAACATGCCATACATATCTTTCACATTTGACACATTCCATTTACTAATGTCACCGTTGAATTCAGAGACCCAAAACATACCCATCATATTAGTCACGTTTGATACATCCCACCCGCTTATATCGCCATTGAATTCAGTGCTGCCAAACATATTGTTCATATCCGTCACGTTCGATACATTCCATCGACTGATATCGCCATTAAATTTTGAGCTGACAAAAAGCCCTTCCATGTTCGTTACATTTGACACATCCCATTGACTTATGTCACCATTGAAATCAGAACCGCGAAACATATCCGTCATATCCGTCACGTTCGATACATCCCACCCACTGATATCGCCATTAAACTTGTTTCTCAATCGAGCTTCTTTAGTCCATTCCCCATACTCCTCATCGAGGATTTCTTCGCCGTAATCATTAAAAATTCGCTTAAACCCAAACAACTTGCGCATATTCGTCACTTGCGACACGTCAATATAATTCAGGTCACATTGCAAGCCCTTTCTTTCAATCGCCGCATCAATTATCTCCATAAGATTATAACAGTCGGTAGCAACAACTTTCTGGTTCCGTTCATCTATCCCATACCAGGACGGATAGCAATTCGCCCATTCCGTAGCTGAATCTTTAAACATATCATCCTTAAGCGTCTCATTTGATACAATCCACTGACTAATATCTTTGTTAAACACGGAATTAACAAACATCATACTCATATCAGTCACATTCGATACATTCCACCGGCCAATATCACCATTGAATCGAGAATTGACAAACACACTCCTCATGTCTTTCACGCACGACACATCCCACTGACTGATATCGCCATTAAAAGAAGAGTAAAAAAACATCGCTTTCATGTCTGTCACATGGTGGACATCCCATTGACTGATATCGCCATAAAAATGACTTCTTTCTAAAGCTTTTCTCTGCGATTCATCCAATTCTTCTTCGGGAATGATTTCTTCCGTTTCATAATCAAATGGACAAAAACCAAACAGCCAACTCATATCCGTTACCTGCGACACATCGATAAAATTCAAGTCACATTCAAGACCGTTTCTTTCAATTGCCGCATCAATAAGTTCGATAAGATGATCACGATCCCGAGCAACAACCTTATGGACCTGTTCATCTTTTCCATACCAAGATGGATAGCGATTGTTTTTTTCAATACCAGAGTTGAAAAACATACTATCCTTAACCGTCTCTTTTGAAACATTCCACTGACTGATATCACCTGCAAATAGGGAATCTCTAAACATTCCCCTCATATCTGTCACATTCGACACATCCCACCCACTAATATCGCCATTGAATTGTGAATGAACAAACAGATATCTCATATTCGTCACTTGCGACACGTCAACATAATTCAAATCACACTCTGAGCCATTTCTTTTAATTGCGGCTTTAATAATTTCAATAAGATTTTCGCGGTTCTCGGCAACAATCCCATTTACTCGCTTACCCTTATACCAGGACGGATAACACATCGCCCATTCCGTAGCAGATTCGTCAAACATACAGCCAAAATCTTTCACATTCGATACATTCCAATGACTGACATCGCCATTGAATGGAGAATGAACAAACATGCCTCTCATATCTGTCACACTAGACACATTCCAACGGCTGATGTCCCCATTGAACTTAGAACAGCTAAACATACACGCCATGTACGTCACATTAGACACATCCCAATGACTGATATCGCCATTGAATTTAGACCTCCAAAACATGCTTCCCATATCCGTCACGTTTGATACGTTCCACCCACTAATATCGCCATTAAACTGAGAGAGAGCAAACATTTCTCTCATGCTCCACACATTTGACACATCCCATTTACTAATGTCGCCGTTGAACGGAGAATGGCTAAACAATCCACTCATATCTGTCACTTGCGACACATCAATAAAATTCAAGTCGCATTCATAACCATTTTCGTCAATGGCTTTACGGATAAGTTCAATAAGATGTTCTTTGTTTTTGGCGATCATAATAAATCCTCTTGGATGTCTGGGAAATTTAAATTAAAAAAAGGGCGACTAGCCCACTAGAGTGAGCTTGTCGTAGATATAGCAGATTTTTTCTTCAGTTCGGTTAGCTTTGTAGACCATACGGTCTTCGACCTTACCGATTCTGGTGGAGAAGTAGAGACCATCCTGTGTGAGCATTTGAGCGTAGTCCGATACTTTGTAATCTCGCAGCAGGTTGGAGTTATTTTCGACGTACTGAACTTTTGATTCATAATGGTAGAAGTCGATGTAACGGTCGGGATTACAGAAATGAAGCAGACCGTTGCGAATTGGAGCGACTGAATCAAGCTTGGTTTTGAAGATGAAATGGACCAAAGACTGTTTCAGTTCGAACAAGTTTTTGAACGTTGGTTTTTTCGGCCATGAGATGAACTGTTCGAAGATAGAATAGATCAACATCAGTTCTTTTTTGCGAGTGAGGCTATTTGTCGATGCATTCCAGAGACCTTCTTCTATATCGTAGTCGTCAATGTAATCTGCCCAACCTTCTTTGAAAGAAAGTGCCTTGCTATATTCACCGCAAGAAGTTTTACAAAAAGAAATACCCAAGCTCCACAACCAGTAGAAATGAGCAGCCAGCAGTAGTAATTTCTCCACTACCGGTTCGGATGTCGCTAGTTGCTTGATTTCTTTCGTGACCCGCTTAGCGATTAGTTGTTCAAAGCAAGCCTTTGTTTTATTGAGGACGGGCCCTCTAAATAAGTCAGAAAACCGATAGTCGCTTTCGTAGAATTCTATGGAGCCATCGTCGTTGAGTATTGCGGGTGCCGAAAAATCGATGGCGCGGTCTTCGACAAGAGTTTTTTTGATGAACGCATCGAACAATGCGTAGATGTATTCTTTATCCTCCTGCTTAAAGCGTGGAGAGTCATTTGTCTGTACAGCACAAGACATATCCATAACTTACCTCTTTAATTAATGGATTAAAAGTCAAACAAAGATGTCAAGGAAAAACGACAGAGGGAAACAGGAAAACAATTAATTTTCCTTAAACCCTAAAACATTATTTTCATTAAACAATTATAAAATAAAACTCATAAAAGCCGGGCAAATATAGTAAAAAATATGATTTTTGTCAAGGTCATTTTCTGTCACTCCAGCCAGTTGACAAATTTAGGCAAAACAACGATACAGAAAAAAAAGGAGATTATTATGAATTCTGCTACCGTTATTTTTTCTAACATGGGCGACACGGACACGTTGGTTCTCAAACACATCTGGAAAGACCTGCCGAACGTCAAGGTCATCGAGATCAACGGATTCAACGGGCCATGGTCAAAGAAAGTCGAACAAGCGTTGCTCACTGAAAAAGACACTATTATATTATGTGGGCACGGCTACCCCAGCGGACTCTTGTCACCACAAACCCACGGCAATCCATTTATTATATCTGAAAAAAATGTACGCCACATCAAGGCAAAACGCGTTATCGGAATCTGGTGTTACGCATCGTCATTTGCCAGGAACATGAATCTCCACGGATTTTTCTCGTCGATGTTCATCAGCAACCCCACCGAGGCACACATCAACGGCTGCACCAAATCAAACGGCGAAACAATCACCCGCGAAGAAATTCTGTTCGGTCAACGTCTGAACAAACTCATCGCAAGCGACATCCCGATGAGCGAATGGAAACAGAAACTGATCGAGCAAGCCGACAAGTCGATAGACATTGTACGATTCAATTATAATGGTCTAACGTATCTGGAATAGCAATTTTTATTATATTACATATTGCAATTATGTTCCACCCGATCCGTCATTTCATTACGATTACAAAACACCGAAACGAAGTCATTCGGCTTTGTATAAAGGCGGGTATCGGGTTACAGGGGCTATTCCACGATTTGTCGAAATACAGCCCTACCGAATTTATTCCTGGCGCGAAGTATTACACAGGCAAGGAATCGCCGAACAACGGCGAACGCCGCGAAACAGGTTACAGTCTTGCATGGATGCACCACAAGGGGCGCAACAAGCACCACTTTGAATTTTGGTACGATTACGACATGAAGACGAAGAAAATCGTGCCGATGGACATGCCGGACCGCTACATCAAGGAGATGTTCTGCGACCGCGTGGCAGCCTCCAAGACGTATAACAGGAAAGGTTACACGCAAGAGGCACCGCTCCTGTATTTGACGAAAAGCACCGCGCATGAGAAGATGACGGAAACGACTTACAAGAAGTTACTGTTCCTGCTCAAGAAACTCGCAAAGGATGGCGAAAAAGAAACGCTTAGGTTTATGCGGCATTGCAAGGAACTGCCAACGGAATAACTATATTTAATTATATCGCGGATGTCCGCGACGTTAACCCCACCCTGCGGGATACCAGAACGGAAAGGCAAATTATGGAACTTGGAAGAATTAACCGCGCACGCGTCGAATCTATCACGCCTCAGGGGTATTACCTCGAACTTGAAACCGGCGGAAGCGTGCTCCTCCCCGGCAACCGCAACAAATTCACACTCGTCGAAGGCGAAATCATTGACGTGTTCGTTTACACGGACTCCGAAGACCGCCCGATTGCAACGCTTGACAAGCCGCTCGCACAGGTAGGCGAATTTGCGGTACTTACCGTCAAGGAAGTCAACCGCGTTGGCGCATTCTTGGATTGGGGTCTCAACAAGGACTTGTTCCTCCCCTTCAAGCAGCAACTCGGCGAATTGCAGAAAGGCGACCGCTGCGTTGTCTTTGTGCTCGAAGACGAAAAGAGCGGACGCATCATCGCCACCGAAAAAATCAAGAGCTTTATCGATCCGGACACGAACGACTTGCATATCGGCCAGCGCGTGGAGCTCGCCGCTTACGAAGTCACACCCGACTATGTTGATTGCCTCGTGGATTATCGTTACACGGGTCGCCTCATGATGACGCCCGGCATGGAACGCATCTACATCGGCGATACGATGCCCGGATTTATCCAGCGCTTCACAAGCGACGGAAAGATTACGCTCAACTTAACTCCGATTGGCTACAAGGGCGT
Organism: Fibrobacter sp. UWB13; assembly: GCF_900177805.1. Lineage (NCBI taxonomy): Bacteria > Pseudomonadati > Fibrobacterota > Fibrobacteria > Fibrobacterales > Fibrobacteraceae > Fibrobacter > Fibrobacter sp. UWB13. The sequence continues at coordinate 936,926 of NZ_FXAX01000001.1, forward strand.
GATGAAAAGCGAAAGCCCCAATGCAGTCATGCAAAAGCTCGAAGCTGCGGGCGGATTCCTCCCCTACGGCGACCACACAGACCCGGAAACGATCCGTCGTGAATTCGGCATGTCCAAGAAGACGTTCAAGAAGATTATCGGAACGCTTTTCCGCGAAGAAAAAATCGTGATTACCGAAGACGGAATTCGCGCAGTTTAAAAATAATGGATTCCGTCGCTTCGCTTCGGGATGACTCTAAAAAAAAGCCGCGATTGCGGCTTTTTGCATTTTCAAGATTCGCGCAGCTCAACAACCGCGCATCTCGATTATTTAGATCTCGTTTTTTAAAAATTCACTTCGTCGGCGTTGAGCACTTTAAGCTCAATGCGACGGTTGGCACGGCGACCCGCTTCTGTCGAGTTGTCACCCTTCGGGCGGCTCGGGCCGTAGCCCACAGCAGTCACGCGGTCGGCGTCAATGCCCTGTTCAATCATGTAATTGCGGACACTGTTTGCGCGGTCTTCGGAAAGCTGCTGGTTGAGTTCTGCGGAACCCTCGCTACTCGTATGACCTTCCACCTCAATCTTAGCCTTCGGATTGCGCTTGAGCCCTGCAATTGCAGCATTGAGAGTTTTCAAGGAGCTCGGCACAAGTTCAGCGCTGCCCGCCTTGAACGTCACACCCGTAAGTTCCGAACGAGTATCGTCAAAAACAACCGAAATTCCACCCGTGCTTGCCGTGCGAGAAACATACGGAGTTTCGCCGCATTCGAACGGTCCCGTCAAACTTTCACAGAGAATCGTGTAAGAATCTTCACGCGGAATATGGAAGCTTGCTTCACCATAAACGTCCGTCGTGATGACCACCTTTTTTCCCTTGTTCTGACCCACAAACGTGAGCTTTTTCTTGGCATGCGGAACGTTATCTTCGTTCGTGTAAGTCACGTTCAACACGGCATGCGTCTTGTTCGGTGCGAGCTTGCCGGCAGATGCAAAAGATGCAGCCACCATAGCCGAAAGGGCAATACGGGAAATCATTCTCATTCTTGTACTCCAATGGATATTTTGTGAGGCAAAAATAAAAATTGATAGGCTTACTTTCAAATAATCTTTAAATATTTTCCGAAATTTCTAGATTTGCGCTCGAAAAACTTACACGGAGATACTATGAACTTCAAAAAAATGACAAGCGCACTTTTGGTTGCGGGCATGTGTTCTGCAGCCTTTGCAGCCGATGGCGAATTCAATCTCAGGGGTAATGTCCAGACTCAGGCAACCAAGATGATTGCCGACCACGACAACAACCTGAGCTCTTTCTGGATCCGCGCCAACATTGGCGGTCTCTACAAGAGCGAAAACTTTGATGCACAAGTGATGCTTCGCATTTTCGCCCCGCAGTTCGGCAACAAAATTAAGGACGGCGATGGCAAGACCACTAGCTACGACAAGATTCTCGCAGACCTCTACTGGGCTAACTACAAGTGGAATTTTGACACCTACAAACTCAACCTCAAAATCGGTCACTGGAAGACGGACTGGTCTCAGTCTACCCACTTCGGTACTTACATCGATAAGGACCTCACTGCCCGCGGCCTCTGGATGCGCGATTACAGCCACAATGCCGCTGAACTCGGCTGGCAGACCGGTTACTCGAACTTCACCGCCATGGTCGCCACAAGAGACAACAAGTTCAATACGGGTTATATCCGCCTTGAAGAAGATCTCAAGTTCGATTTCCCGCTCGAAGCAAAACTCGCCTATCGCGTGAACGCTATTGACCCATTCCAAAATACAGCAGCCCTCACCCACCGCATTGCAACCTACTTGAGCTACAAGCCGCTCGATTTCTTGCGCGTTTATGGTGAATACGGCTATATCGTCACGCAGGAAGATGCCGTCAAGACGACAGCTCCCAACTACGTTGCTCCGGAATACAAGTACATGAAACCGGGTGACGCTTACCATCCGTTCTACATCGGTGCTGAATACACTCCGAAGAAAGATTGCTTCATGAACACTCTCATGAGCAGCCTCTACGTTGAATGGGAACACATCAATGACCGCGACGTTCTCTCTAACAACAAGGACGTCGATAACTGGGCATGGACGGTGGCATGGGCAAAGAAGATTGCCAATTCCAAGCTCCAGTTCAGCGTATACAGCGGCAACGAAATCAGCGACGTTGGATTTGCATTCCGCTTGACCAGCACGATCAAGTAATAAACGCCAAAACGCGCGGGCATATTAACTAAACTGCGCAACGCTCGCTTAAAGCGTTTGAAAAGCCTGGGTAAAACACCCAGGCTTTTTTAGTTTTACAGAATCCTTCGCAGTAGCGCGCAAAACGAGTGTTGCGACGGGCTGCTTGCAGACCGGCATAACCGAGTGAAGCCGCTGACGCCGTAGGCGTCAACTCCGAGCTGGGGCCCCGCCCGCAAGACTTTCATATTACAAAAAAAGCCTAACCTTTTCGGTTAGACTTTTTTATACCCTGTGTCGCGGAAAGTAAAAACGACCAGCCTTTCGGTTGGTCGTTTTTATACCCCCAAGCGGACTCGAACCGCTGTTGCGGGAATGAGAATCCCGAGTCCTGGGCCACTAGACGATGGGGGCGAGTGCGGCACATTATAGCAATTTAAACTTTATCCGTCAACCAATAATTGAGTTTATTTGCTGAGGGTTGCTCTGCCGCATTTACTAGAATTCGTCCGTAGTTATTAGAAGTTAGTCATTAGTGATTGATTTTAGAAATCATCTCTAATGACTACTGACCAATAACCATTAACTAAAGACTAGTCTCTATAGAAGAGATCGAGGTTGCTCTGGACCGGCGTAGAAGCTTCGAGAGTCGTCACGTAGTCGTTGAAAGCAGTCATCACACCAAAGCGGTAGGAGTTGTCTACATCCTGCTTGATGGCGTCTTCGACTTCTTCGAGCTTCGGAGTCTTCTTGGAAACAACCTTGAGCATCACGGCACCGTTTTCAGCGACAACCGGAGCAGTCCATTCGCCAACCGTAGCCTTGCCAACAACCTTTGCGATCTGGGCATTGCCGTAGCCAAAGCCCGGAACAAAGCCATCGACAGAGGAATTCTTGGTTTCAAGTTCAACCTTTTCAATCTTGGTAGCAGTATCAGCCGGATTCCAAGCCTTGACCTGAGCAGCAACAGAGTTCAAGTAGATTTCGGCAGCCTTGCCAGCCTTCTGCTTGAGGAGAGTTTCCTTGATATCGCTGTAGTAGAGCGGGAGGCTACGTTCGCCAGCCTTGAAGGAACCAATCTTCTTGGCAATGACAACCCACTTGTTGTTTCTGAGCACGCCAGAGATTTCGCTTTCTTCTTTCGGGAGGTTTTCGTTCGGCCATGCGAAAGAAGCGAGACCCTTGAGGTAACCAAAGGCTGCCATGTTGCCATCACGAGAAACCCATTCAGAAGTCTTGACTTCGAGACCGCGAGCCTGAGCTTCAGTCAGCAAGTCTGAGCCAGCATCAACATCCTTCTTGATGTTGGTGAGAATCTTTTCGAGGCTATCAATAGTGTTAGAAGAAGCCGTCACGGTGAGGAGGATGTGGCCAACCTTGACCTTTTCAACTTCACCCTTAGCGTTCTTCACATTGCCGTAAGACTTGATGATGTGGTAACCGAACTGAGAGCGGACCGGTTCAGAAATCTTGCCAGAGTCAAGAGCAAAAGCAACTTCTTCGAACGGCTTCACATAAGTGCCACGACCAACGAAATCATCGCTCAAGATACCGCCCTTTTCAGCACTGCCCGGATCTTCAGAAGAAACGCGAGCCATGTCTTCGAAGGTCGTCGTAGAAGAGGAGTCGGTGAGCTGGTAGTAAAGCGTCATAGCGTATTCGCGGATGCTAGCGTCATCACCGGCGGTAGCTTCGACCGGGATAGAAACATACTGGAACTGAGCAGCATCACTCTTAACAAAGAAGCTGTCGAGATGAGCGTTGAAGTAGCCAGCGACCATCACGCTATCCACGGAGTTGCTATCCACAACAAATGCAGAATTCGGGGCGACCGCCACCTGCAGTTCGTAATCCGTCATGCGGCGTTCGACACTCCACTTGGCTTCAAGAGAAGTCGGATGGACAGAAGCACCAACCAAGGTCTGGAGCTGACGAGCCGGAATGGTGTTGTTCTTCATTTCGTCTTCGAGCATGAGCATGGAGCTCCAGCGGTATGCAGCCGGAGTTTCAATCCAAGCATCGTAATCAGCCTTGTTGAAAGTCGTGTCCGTGAGGAACTTCGGCAAAGAGCTGAGGTATGCCTGAGAACGCTGGATCAAGTCATCCTGAGAAGTAGCCTGCTGCTGGATGGCATAGAGGCGAGCCTGAGCTTCCTGGACCAAGCGGGCACGAACGGCGTCGGAATTGCGCTTGAATTCGTTCTTGAGTTCGGCAACCGAGGCACTCAGTTCGGCCTTTTCGTACTGTTCGGCAAAAAGAGCCTGACGAACGAAGCTGGAGAACACCTGAGCGCGGAGCTGAGAGTACTGTTCGTCGTCCAAGTGCTGGTTCTGGTACTGATTCTGCACGATCATCTTCACGCGAGAATCAAAATCCGTATAAGAAATCTTGGTATCATTGACAACGCCGATAGGATAGCTGCGGCCCTGGTCCGGAACACGGTCCATGGCGAGGAGACCGACGGCGATACCGGCGGCAAAGATCACAATTACCCACTTGGCTTTTTCATTAATCCACGTTAACATAGAGACAACTCCATTAAAATTTTGTCGCTCGAAAAATAGCAAAAAAAAATGTTTGCATTTTATTTTATTGATATTGCAAGCCAAATATAATGCCGAAAAGCCCTATTTTTTCTATTTATTGGACATAAAAATACATCAATTCCTTTGGAGTATCTCATGTACGATATTTTGGTTCTGGGTGCCGGCATTTCTGGATTGAGCGCCGCCCTCCACGCGGCAGAAAAAGGGTTCCACGTTGTCATTTTAACCAAAGGTGCAAAGCCGGACGGCTCATCGAACTACGCTCAAGGCGGTATCTGCTCTGTCACCGAAAAAACAGACAAATTTGAATTCCATGTGGCAGACACCCTCGAAGCAGGTGCAGGTCTTTGCAAAAAGGACTCCGTGAAAATTCTCGTGAAGAACGGTCCCACGACTATCAAGCAACTCGTGAAGTGGGGTGTCCAGTTCACACCGTCCCCCGAGGACAAAACGCAGTTTGACCTCCACCTCGAAGGCGGACACAGCCACCACCGCATTTTGCACGCCGCAGACCTCACCGGTAAAGAGATCATGCGCGCCCTCCTCTGCGAACTTCACAAGCAAAAGAACATCGACTACCTTGAAAACTGCTACATCAAGGACTTGATTTGCGAAGGCGAAGGCAAGGACAAACGCTGCGTCGGTGCAAAGATTATCCACCAGAAGTCCGGCGAAGTCGAAAGCATCTACGCCAAGGCAACCATCCTTTCGACAGGTGGTGCAGGCCGTATTTGGCAGTACACCGTCTGCCCGCCCGATAGCTGTGGCGACGGCATGGCAATTGCAGCCCGTGCAGGCGCAGCTCTCCAGGACATCGAGTTCATGCAGTTCCACCCGACTAGCTTGTACGCACCGAAGTTCAAGAAGCCGTTCCTCATTTCCGAAGCGGTGCGCGGTTTCGGCGGTATCCTCAAGAACGACAAGGGCGAAGAATTCATGAACCAGGTGCACCCACTGCACTCCCTCGCCCCGCGTGATATTGTCGCTCGCGCAATCCACAGCGAAATGCAGCGTCTCGGCAAGGACCACATGTTTATCGACCTCTCTGGCCGTACCCCGAAGGACATCAAGAGCCACTTCCCGCACATTTATTCTAAGTGCATGGATGCTGGCATTGACATCACGAAGGAATGGATCCCGGTCGTTCCGGCAGCCCACTACATGTGTGGTGGTGTTCTCGTCGATACTTGGTCCCGCACCGAAATCAAGGGACTCTATGCTTGCGGCGAAGTTGCTGCAACAGGCGTTCACGGAGCAAACCGTCTTGCCTCGAACTCGCTTTTGGAAAGCGTAGTGTTTGCCATCCGCGCTGTCGATGATATCGAAAAGAGCGGCATCACTAAGGATAAATTCACCGCACCCAAGTCCAAGAAAGAAACGGTCAGCTTCGCAAAAGCCGCCTACTGGCGCAAGCGCAAGAAGATGCTCCAGGACATGATGTGGACGCACTGCGGCATTGTCCGTACCGTCGCAGGACTCAACCAAGGTCTCAAGGTTATCGAAAGCCTCGAAGCCGACGTTGCAGCCGCTATCAAGAACAAAGAAACTGAAAACTTGCACTTCCTGGAATTCCTGAACGCCCTTCAGGTTTCCAAGATGATTCTCATCGCCGCCCTCCGTCGCAAGGAATCTCGCGGGCTTCACTACATCCTCGATTACCCAAATCAGGATCCGAAGACGAAGCACCAGAGCATTTACTTGAGCGACAAGAAATAAATCATTTTCTATATAGGGCAGCATGGAAGAGGTCAAGGCAACACAGTCTCGAAAGAAAGTCAAGGATCAACTCCCGTCTAAAATTGGCGGATACAAACCAATACAAGCTCTCAATAGCGGAGCCATGGGTAGCCTGTGGCTCTGTAGAGACCCGTCCCTTGACCGACTTGTCGTCGCCAAAAGGCTCAATACAAACTTGAACCAGCAGGACATCTACATCAAGAGATTCCTGCAAGAAGGGAGCATCCTCGCCCACCTGAACCACCCGAGCATCATCCAGCCGTATGCCCTCTGGAAAGACAGCGACGGCAACTACACGATGTCGATGGAGTACGTACAAGGTTCAAGCCTCAAGGACTTGCTCCTCAGGAACAAGCGACCGCCCGTCTGGGTTGTCGAGACCATTTTGTACGAACTCTTGAGCGCCTTGAGCCATGCCCACCGCAACAGCGTGACCCACCGCGACTTGAAGCCCGCCAACATGATGATTGACAAGGACGGACGAGTGCGCCTCCTCGACTTTGGCATTGCGCACACCGAAACCCCGCTCGAAATCGGCAAGGAACTTACGCAGACCGGTTGCATCATCGGGACCGCCGCCTACATGAGCCCAGAACAAATCATGGGGCAAAAGGTCAACTACGCAAGCGACCTCTTTAGCATCGGCATCATCGCAAGCGAAATGCTCATCGGCGAGAATCTTTTCCGCGGCAAGGACTTCGAGGAGACCCGCGAAAACATTCTCAAGATGAAGTTCAAGCTGGAAGTTTTCCCAAACGATGTTCCAAAACCGCTCCGCAAGTTCGTGTTGAAACTGCTCAACAAACGCGCCAGCAAGCGCCCCTCTTCAGCATGCGACGCCGCCAACGAACTCGCCGACCTCATGAGAGAATACCCGCGCGATATGACCCCCTACATCGCCGAATGGGCCGATACCGTAAACGAAGACCAACCGATCGATTCCGTGATATCTCCGAAGCCGCAAAAAACTACATTTAAGTATGGAATAGGATTTATACTAGGAGTGATAGTTACAGCCATCGCATTCATCGGTGTGCAGTTAGCTATCTAGAGGTTTTTAGAGGATTTGTCCAATGAATTGGATAGATATTACATGCGCAGCTTGCATACTCGTGTTCGGCATTCTCGGATTGTGGCGCGGGCTCTTAAGCAGTGTGTTTAAGCTGTGCGGTTGGGTAGCCGCTATCTTTGGTGCATATTTTGCACAAGGTTTACTTGGGGATTTTTTTATACGTAATTTCGCCTTTGGCGACTTTGCGGCACGCCTCATCTGTACCTGCATCGGCTTTTTAGTGCCGTTCCTTCTGTTCTCGCTCATCGGACACATCGTTGGCGATTCTATCAAGGACACGATCGTCGGTAAAACGAACCGCATTTTGGGTATGTTGTTCGGACTCATCAAGGCAGCCCTTATTTGCTTTGTCCTCCTGACCATTCTGCATTTGCTCCCCGTCGAAGGCAATCTCAAAGCCACCAGAAACGACGCCATCGCTTACAATGTCTATAAATCGACGCTTGAAACCATGGGCTATTCTTCAGACGAAGTCAATCTCCGCAAGATGGCAAAGGAAAAAGCAAGCGAACTTACTAAGTCGATTACAGACAAAACTATCAACAAGGCAAAAGATACGGCAGAAGAAGCCGCAGACAGCGCAAAGACTGCCGTCAAGAATGCAGCCGACAGCGTAGCAAATAAAGTTAGCGAAACAGCCGAAAAAGCAAAAGACGCCGCCATCGCCGCTAAGGATGCCGCAGTAAAAACGTTTGAAAACGGAAAGAGTTCGTCTTCAAACGCTGCTAAAAAATAATCGTTATTTAGAAGCGAGACGCGCAGCGCATTCGCGAGCATCGCGGAGGATTTCTTCTTCCCCATCGACATGGCGACCGCGCATCACGAACTTGCCGTTGCACATCACAGAATCAATTGCACTTGAATTTGCAGAATAGACCCAGTTGCTATAGATATTGTAGCATGGCACCATACGCTCGTTGTTCAAGTCAATCAGCAAGCAATCTGCGAGATAGCCTTCTGCAATGCGGCCGGCATTGATTCCAAAGAACTGCGCAACATTGCATGTAGCCATCTTGAGAGCATCTTCTGCCGGGAGCGTTTCTGCGGTTCCGAGATACTTCGCCAAAAGCGCAATCGTCTTCATTTCTTCTTGCATGTCGAGATTATTATTCGACGAATCGCCATCCGTGCCAAGACCAAGCTTCATGCCGTCCTTAATCATTTCGGCAACCTGCGGAATGCCGCTGTTCAGCTTCATGTTGGAGCACGGGTTCAGAATTGCGGTTGCACCCGATTCCGCAAAAATCTTGCGGTCAGACGCCGTGAAATGCGTGCAGTGCGCAGCCGAGAAATTCGAATTCAAACCGCCCAAACGTTTCCAGAATTCCACAGGCGTACAGCCGAACTGTTCCATACAATTCTTAATTTCGGTCATCGTTTCGGACAAATGCGTGTGAATCTTGTAATTCTCGGCATGAGCAAGTTCAATGAGTTCTGCAGTTTTCTCCTCGCCCACCGTGTAAATTGCATGCGGCATTACCACGAGCTGCACACGTTCCGATTCGCCCGTGTGATTCTTCAAGAAATCGACATTCGCCGCCCAAGCTTCTGGCGACATCAGCGGTTCCGCAAACGTAACGCCAATTGCCGCACGGATTCCCATCTCTTCGACAACGCGCATCGTCTGTTCACGATGCCAATACATGTCCGTAAAAAATACCGTTCCCGACTTGATCATTTCGAGAACTGCAAGGCGGCTCCCAACAGCGATATCGTCAAGCGTGAGTTTCGCTTCTGTCGGCCAAATGTATTCGTTGAGCCATTTGCCAAGTTCCATGTCATCAGCAAAACCGCGCAACAGCGACATTGATGCATGCGTATGGCCGTTATAGAAAGCAGGCATAATCGCGAAATGCGAACAATCAACGATTTCAGCGCCTTCGTAATCAGCAGGTTCCAGCGGACGCGTGACCTTTTCAAAGAGATTACCGACGATCAAGATGTCGCGCTTGGCGCCATCAAAAAACACATTTTTTAGAACAATCTTTTTGTCCATTGCAATTTTCCCCTATTTTCGACAAGACCGCGCAATCCTAACACGACCGCACGATCCTGATGCGCTTAACGATTTTCCAAAAGTTGCTTTACCGAGCGAGCGAACTCTTGCAAGCTCGGATCTCTCGCGCCCTGATAAGACCGCACGAGCCCTTCGCCTTCATTAAACTTAATCAGGCTCGTGCTCTCGCCGACACGACTCGTTAATACGAGTCGCTTACGGCTCACAACCTGATGTGCGCTTATCGATCTTCTAAAAGTTGTTTGACGTAACATGCATATTCCTTTAAGCTAGGATCTCTCGCGCCCATCAGCAAAATCGTGTCGCCTGGTTCTGCATATTCTAGCATTTTCTTGGCGCACTCGTTGCGGTCAGCAATGTAAATAGCCTCACAACCCTTGAGAATCAAGTCATCCGCGAGGTCGCCTGCGCTAATGTCACGCGTGACCGTTCCGCCAGCATAATAGATTTCGCTGAAGAACATCACATCGTTCTTGCGGTCAAAATCCATATCCATCGGGCGAAGCGTCTTGGCGATAAAGTCCACCAAGTCCTTGCGCAAGAATCGCGTCGGACCAAAGCCATGCGGCTGGAACCAAGCAATCACGCGGCCTTCGGTAAAGTCCTGGGCGCTCTTGATGCTCGCGGCAATTTTCGCCGGATTGTGGGCAAAGTCATCGACAAGCGTCACGCCGTTGAATGTCCCGAGAATCTGGTGACGGCGGAACACGCCCGGGAAAGACGAAAGCGCATCGGCACATGTGTGGAGCGAAACGCCCGCGCGAAGTGCGGCGGCTGTGGCGGCCAAAGCATTTTCCATATTGTGCTTGCCCGGCAGCGGAATTTCGAACTTCACAAGTTCATTGCCATGACGCACGCGGAACTGAATATGCGTTCCGACAGACTTAAAGTCAATTCCCTGAACGCTCACATAGCTTTCATAGCCAAAGTCAAATTCTCGACCGGCGCTAAACTTCTTTGCGAGCGGGTGCGCATCGTTCACAATCAAGATGTGACCTGCGCTCAAAACGTTCTGGCTAAACTTCAAGAAAATTTGTTCGAGCTCGGAGATTTCCTTGTGGTCTTTGTCGATGTTCAAAATGACGCCGATTTCCGGTTCATAGCGAACAAGTGTTCCATCGCTTTCATCGACTTCGGCAACGAGCCATTCGCCCTTGCCACTCACAGCATTTCCAATCTTGCCCTGAGCCTGCAAGTTCACGAGGCCAGCCCCCGTCATCACAGATGGCTGGAGTCCCGCATATTCGAGAATGTGGTAAACCATCGCGGTCACCGTTGACTTTCCGCTCGTACCGCTAATCGCAATCGTGCGCGCTTCCTTGGAAATCTTTGCGAGCATTTCGCTGCGGTGCATCACTGGGACGCCAAGTTCCTTCGCACGCTTCAAATCCGGATTCGAATCTTCGATAGCGGTGCTCACCACGACGGCGGTAAGGCCTTCGACAACGCCGGAACCATCCTGCGCAAAGCACTTGATTCCGCAATCTTCGAGTTGGCTCATGACAAGCGGCTTTTCGGCATTTCCGTTCAGGAACTCGCCGAACTGACGGTCGCTACCGCTCACAGCAACGCCCTTGCCCACCAAATACTGCGCGATGGCACTCATGCCCACGCCAGCAACACCGATAAAGAAGTAAGAATTAGTCATTGGTCACTAGTCTTTAGTCAATAGTTATTAGCAATTCGAGACTTTACTGGATTCTTCGACTCCGCTACGCTTCGCTCAGAATGGCTCGTTTTCATTTATTCCAACAGTTCCGGATCGATTGTGGGTTCGTATCCTGGTTCCACGAAATCTTCCGGGGCAATCCCCTTGCGGCGAGCAGCCTTCATCTGCTTGATGAGCTTGCGTTCGGCAGCAACGGCACGGCGCTTGGCGGCAGTCGCCTTTTTCTCGGCGAGGCGCTGAGCACGCGTCTTGCGTTCCTTCACAGGAGCAGCTTCATCCGGCGAGATTTCCAGCGGTTCTTCGTATTCGTCAAATTCATCATCTTCGTCAAAGCGAATCTGCGCATCGAAATCACGGAAACCTTCTTCTTCGTCATACACAGGCGCCGATGCCGGACATTCCTTTTTCAAGAGCTTGAGCACATTTGCAAACGGCTCTTCCATCGGAACCTTGAACGTAAGCTTCTTGTTTGTGCGCGGATGGATGAGTTCAATCTTCACGGCCTGCAAAAGCTGCGCCGGAGCAATTTCAAGAACCTTCTCGGCCACCGGCTTCATCAGAGGCGGCACACGGTTCAAGCTTTCATCGCGACCATCGTAGAGCGGATCGCCCACGACCGGATGGCCCGTGTAACGGCTATGCACGCGAATCTGGTGCGTACGTCCAGATTCCAACTGCAATTCTAAGAGCGTCGCAATCGCAAAGAACTGCTTCGCCACATAATGCGTACGGCTTTCCTTACCGCCCTTCACCACCGCCATCTTGAGACGGTTCTTCGGGTTACGACCAATCGGAGCGTCAATCGTTCCTTCAAGGTCACGCGGGCAACCCCACACAAGCGCATTGTATGTACGGTGGAGCGTGCGCGTTTCAAGTTGGTGCGCCAAATGCCTATGTGCGGCATCGTTTTTCGCGACCACCATAAGCCCCGGCGTATCCTTGTCCAGACGATGAACAATACCCGGACGGAGCGGACCGTTCACGGTCGAAAGATTTTCCTTGAAGTGATACAGGAGAGCAGCGGCAAGCGTTCCCTTGCTCACGCCATTACCCGGATGCACCACCAAATTGCGCGGCTTGTTGATGACCACGATGTCGTCATCTTCATAAACGATGTTCAGCGGAATATCTTCGGGTTCAAGTGTCGAAGATTCCTTCTCGATCATCTTTTCAACGACAACCGCCATTCCCGTTTCTACGCGGAAGTTCTTGGAGACTTTGCCACCGCCGACCTTGACTTCGCCCGCTTCGATCAGCTTCTGCACGTCTGTGCGGGAGACATTTTCCATAACGCCGACAAGGAACTTGTCGATACGTTCACCATTATGCTTTTCTTCTACGATGTAATTCATTTTTAGGGATTTGGTTTTAGGTGGTTAGGTAATAGGAATTAGCGATTAGGTTTTAAGATATACCGCGTTTTAAAAGGTCATTAGTAGTTAGTCATTAGTTATTAGTTGAATAATCAAGCTTAAAAAACTAATGACTATTGACTAAGTCTTAGCTTCCTTCTCCGCGTCTTTTTCTTCCTTAATTTGCTTATGCAATTTACGTAAGATCACGGGAGACAAAATCACAAGAGCAACGCCGACAGTCACGAACGAGTCCGCCACATTGAACGTTGGGAAACGGATCATAATAAAGTCCGGGAAATCACAGTCGATAAAGTCCACGACCATCTGCATGCGCATGCGGTCAATGAAGTTTCCGACAGCACCGCCGAGAATCATCACGACGCCCAAGCGGCTCAAGTAATCGCGCTTGTCGATGGACTTGTAGAACCATGCAAGTGCAAAAGCGGCAACAATCGAAATCAGCAAAAAGAACAGCCAAGGCGGCAAGAACGGCATCAAGTCTTGCGGACGGCTACTGAACGCAGCCCCCTTGTTGTACACAAGCTGGAAGCGCACAAGTTCACCAATCACAGGAATTTTCTCGTACGTAAAATTCCCTGCTTCGTCCGTAAAACGCGCCACCGCCCACAGCTTCGTCAGCTGGTCAGAAATAATGCTAAAAACAATCACCGCCACATGGAACGGCCACTTATTATAAAACTTTTCCATATTATCCTTTAATCTTCTTATAAGCTTCATCAATCCACTTGTCCGAATAGAAGTGCATCGACGTTTCCTTGACAATCCGCTTCACGGTATCACGCGTGATTTTCACCTTCTTGTCCGAAGTGAACACTGACACGCCATTCCCGATCAAACTCAAGTTCTCCGCCGCCATAAAGAGCGGCCATAGGCAGAAGAGCCTCGTGCGCATCTTGATGTTCGGGATGAGCTTCGTATAGGCAATCGCATCGTCCAGATGATGCCAAGCCTTCTCGACAAGTTCCGAAAGCACTGCGCCGCATTTTTGAGCATCTGCCCCTGCAGCAAAAAGTTCGCTAGGATGCGCAAAGCCATGACGCTTGCAAATCTCTTCAGGGATAAAGCACACGCGGCGTCCAGAATCCTCGACACAGTCCTTCACGATGTTCACGACCTGCAAGGCAAGCCCAAAGCTCACGTCCAACTTCGAAAGTTCCGCCTCACGTTCCGCACTGATAAAGCACGTGTCTGCCGAGAATAGCTTGGTCAAGAGCTTACCGACAATGCCTGCCACATAGTAGCAGTATTCATCAAGTTCGCCCACGTTCGCAAGCGTGAACCAGCCTGCTGAAAGCGCGGCTTCCTGACGGAGCGCAAACTTCGCCATGCCACCGCACATTTCAATCACAACATCGCAAACCGGCTTCTGGTAATTCCTGGGAAGCGACTTCAAAAGCGGCACCACAATTTCGGACTTAACGCAAAGATCCTTATTCGGGTCTTCAGAGCCATGCCAAGATTTAGGCAAGGCATCCACAAACGTACGAATCTTTTCCGTTTCAAGTTCGCCCGTCTTGAACACATCGGCAAACAGCGCAAGCACGCGGTCCTTTTCGGTCGCCTTCATGTCCGGGTCATCTTCAACCGTATCGGCAATGCGCAAATAAAGGTATGCGAGCAAAATACTGCGGTGCAACTTGCCACGCAAAACCTGGATGTTCAGCGCAAACGTACGCGACACCAACTGCAAGATATCCTCGGCGTACTTCCACGCCGCCTTGCCTTCGAGCACCTTCTCGCCCACATCCAAAGAATCCAATTTATCAATCATATGAGCTAGTACACCTCAAACATTTCCGGCGGCACCTTTTTAGACGCGGCCATCGACTTTACGTACTTCCAAAAACGGCCATGGTCTTCGGCGTTGCGGAGCTTATGCGCATAGCTGAGTCCCGCGCGGTCACGCACGTTTTCATCCGACATCACAATACCCTTGCGCTGGATCCCATAATTCACCCAACGGTACTCCAGGTAAAAAGCCGACTGGAACAAGTCCGTGAGCTTGAGTTCCGTCCTGCGCTTCATCAAATAAGCGATCCAGACAAAAAGAAGCACGGACACAAATCCATAATAAGCATTAGTACCAAGCCCAATCTTTTGGAGAGTCCACACCACCGTGGCAGAGGTCACCACCGACGTTATCGCCGTAAACAGATAATCGCAGAAACGTAAAAAACTCACGCGCCCCGGATTTTTCACAAATCCGCTCAACACGTAAGCCCATTTTTCGCCTCGATCGAGCTGATTTTTCAAAAAAACGACGTACGAGACATTCCTAAACCAAAAATGGAGACCGACCCAAAGCAAAACAGGGGTCCAAAAAATGTATTCCACAAGTGTACTTATTACCATCATAGCAAAAATTAGAAAATTTGCAAAATTTCGAGGATTCTCGCCAACGCACGGAGGCTCAAACATCGACGTTAATTTTCGTTTACAGAGAAGTAAGAAATTTTTTAGGTTTATTTCACTCCCAATCTATCAACATTCCAAAGAATTAGCTAAATTTTAACGCCTAGTTGTTGATAGATTATTAATCGGATGAGGATTGAAGATGCAGGTTGAATGGGAAAGATGCTTGAACTACCTCCACGGAATGCTGTCGGATACGGTATTCAAGACATATTTTGCACAGACCAAGCTTGTAAGCCAAACCCCAGGACACGCCGTTATCGCAGTGCCCCCCGGACTTGACGTCAAAGTCTATGCCGCTTACAAGGACCTGATCCGCCTCGCCTGGAAAGACGTTTCCCACGATGAGGCTCCAGTAGAATTTGAATTCCAGCCGCAAGACGTTTACCAGCCGCAAGTAAGCACCTCCGACAACTCTTTCCGCGAATTTATCAAGCCGAGCGTTCCACTTTCTGGCAGCTTCCGTTTCGAAAACTTCGTTCCGGGTGACAAGGCCCAGCTCGCCTTCAACGCCGCCCTCGCCGTCGCCAGAAATCCGGATGGAACGCAGTACAACCCGCTATTTATTTATGGGTCTTCCGGTCTTGGCAAGACGCACTTGCTCCAGTCCATCGGCAACTACATTCTCGAAGAAGATCCGACCAAGCGCGTCATCTACCTCACGTCCGAAGACTTCTCACAGCAGTACATGAAGTGCCTGCAAGAAAAGCGCATCACTGAAATGTCCGACTTCTACCGCAACGAAGTGGACATTCTCTTGATCGATGACATCCAGAACTGGACTGGCAAGTACGAAACGCAAAACGAATTTTTCTTGATCTTTAACGCACTGCACCAGGCAGGCAAGCAGATCGTGCTTACGTCTGACGCTCCCGCAGCCGAAGTCAAGAACCTCTCCGACCGTCTCGTGAGCCGTTTCTCCTGGGGCTTAACCGTTGACATCCAGCCGCCTGACGTCGAAACGCGCGAAGCCATCCTCCACAAGAAGGCAGAAGAACGCCACCTCGAAATCAGCGACGAAGTCATCCGTTACCTTGCTGAAAATATTGCAAGCAACGTACGTTGCCTCGAAAGCGCCATCATCAAGCTCACGCTCCAGTCGAGCCTCATGAGCCACGACATCGACATGAACATCGCACAGAAGGTCGTCACCGAAATCGCCCCGACACTCCGTCGCCGCGTAAGCCTTGACTCCGTGCTCCATGCCGTATCACAGCACTACGAAGTACCCGAAACCAAGCTCATCGAACCGGGCCGCGGCACCAAGGAAATCTCCAAGGCTCGCCAAGTCGCCATGTTCCTCATGCGCGAACTCTCCCCCATCAGCTTGCAGAGCATCGGTTCTCGTTTTGGCGGCAAGGACCACTCCACCGTCGTGCACGCCATCAAGAGCGTCAAGAAAGAGATGGAAACCGACCCGAGCTTTGCCCGCTTGATCGAAAGCCTCAAGAACACCATTCACGATTAATACGCCTTCAGCGCAGTTATCAGCGTATCCTTTATACAAAAAGCCTCGGGTTAAACCCGAGGCAATTTCTTTTGCATTGTCACCCCGGACGAGTTCCGGGGTCACCATACCGACTACAAGCAATGAGCTCTCAAATCTTCGTCGCTAAGCGTGCTGAGGTATGCAGGCGGAACGTCGAGAACAGTCTTGCAACCAGTCTGACCATTAGCCTTCATACGGAGAGCAGCGCGGGCATAAGCCACGAGAACGCTCGTCGTGAATTCCGGGTTGGAATCGAGCTTGAGGCTGTATTCAATCACGTGCGTGTGTTCCTTGTTCATGCCAGTCTTGCCGGTACGGATCACGAAACCACCGTGAGCGAGGCCGCTGTGGTTCTTGTTGAATTCTTCTTCGCTGATGAAGTTGACCGTAGTGTCGTATTCATCGAAGTAGTTCGGCATCGTCTTGATGGCATTTTCGATGTATGCCTTGTCTGCACCTTCTTCAGCAACCACGTAAACGAGACGAGTGTGCTTCTGACGAGTGGTGAGTTCCGGCATGGAACCGCTACGCACGGCTTCGAGAGCAGATTCCACCGGGCAGGTGTACTGCTTGGCGTTCTTCACACCCTTGATGCGGCGGACGGCGTCGCTGTGGCCCTGAGAAACACCCTTGCCCCAGAACGTGTAGTCCTTGCCTTCCGGAAGGATGGACTGAGCGTACACGCGGTTCAGGCTGAACATACCCGGATCCCAACCGACAGAGATCATAGCAATCTTGTTTGCGCCCTTGGCAGCAGCGTCAACAGCAGCGAAGTGCTGCGGAATCTTGGCATGCGTGTCGAAAGAGTCGATCACGTTGAACATAGAAGCGTACTTCGGAGTGAGCACCGGCAGGTCCGTAGCAGAGCCACCGCAAATGATGAGCACGTCAACCTTGTCCTTCCATGCTTCCATTTCAGAAACGTTCAACACCGGAACGCCAGCCGTCTGGATCTTCACCGTCGACGGATCGCGACGAGTGAAAACGGCGACAAGTTCCATATCCGGAGCCTGCTTCACAGCGCATTCCACACCGCGACCGAGGTTACCGTAACCGAGAATAGCAATCTTTGCCATAACAATGTCCTTGTTTAAAATTTTTGCGTGGAAAATATAGGAAAGTCGGAAGTCGGAAGTAGGAAATATACAGAGAAATTCATGTAAAAATAGTAGGTATGAAAAACGTGCTCTAGAACACACAAAACACCCCTATAATACAATTCGGACTATAATTTTACAGAAATTGTTACTAGAACGAGCAAAATGATATATTTTTCTTACAAAGAGCCAAGGCGATTTTCATAAACCGCCTTTAAATTTTTTGAAGGAGAAAAATATGAAAAATCATTTCTTGAGCGCTCTTAGCGCAGGTTTTCTGCTTTTCACAACTTGTTTCGCGCAGTCCGCGAATGAAATCGCCAAAAAAGTCCACGACTTGCCTTCCGGAAAAACATCGTCCGGACTAGTTTCTGTAACATTGATTGATAAAAACGGCAAGACCCGTAACCGCGAATTAGTCTCTTACACCATGAAGGACGGCACAACCGACAAGACCGTTCTCATGTTTAAAACGCCGCGCGACGTGGCTGGCATTAGTTACCTCACCTACGACTATCCCGACAAAGCCGACGGCTCCACAGTCGATAGCGACAGCTGGATTTATATCCCAGCCATGAAAAAGGTACGCCGCGTTTCTGGCTCCAACAAGGACGACGATTTCCAGGGAACCGACTTCACGTACGACGATCTCGGCACCCGCAGCCTCTCCAAGGACAACTTTGCCCTCCTTGGCGAAGAAAAAGTGAACGGAATCGACTGCTGGATTTTGGAAGCCAAGGCCAAAGACCCGAAGGCTAAAGTCAGCCGCCGAGTCACATGGGTGAACAAGAAGACCTTCGTCGTCCAGAAAGGCGAATACTACGACAAGCAGAACCGCCTGCAAAAAACGCTTACCGCAGACGATATCAAACAGGTGAACGGCTACTGGACCACGCTCAAGCAGACAATGACTAACGTCCAGACAAACCACAAGACCATCTACGAAGTCAAGAACCTCAAATACGATGAAAAGGTCAACGAGAGCTACTTCACTGTAAGCGCTCTTGAACGTGAACAGATTAAGTAGATAGAAAAGGACGGCAAAATATGAAAGTCGAAAAATTCAACAAATTTTTCGGCAAGATCGGACAGGCGCAAATTCGCAACCGCTGGAAGATTCTTGCCGGATTGCTTATCGTCACGGTCATTTGCTGTTTAGGCTTGAGCAATTTTTCGCTAGCGCTTGGCGAAGAAGGCTGGTTCGGCAACTCAGATGAAATCACCATCAACACTAAAAAATACGAAGAAACCTTCGGAAACCTGAACGGGATTGGCGTTCTTGTCGTAAAGCAAGGCGAAGGCGATGTCTTTAGCGAAGACATGCTGAAAGTCATCGAAAAAATCGGCAACCGCATGCGTGATGAAATTCCGTTTGCAGACCGCCTGACCTCCATCGTCGAAGTCGATATTCCAGTCGGCAATGACGAAGGATTTTCGATTGTAAAGCCTTACGAAAACGGCATCCCTTCGGATTCCGCGGGGCTTGCAAAAGCACGTGATCTCGTGATGCGCGGGAGCGAAAAGACGAATGCGCTCATCAATTCGCTTGTCAGCGATGATGGCAAAGAAACGTGGATTTCCCTTTCGCTCCATCCGTTCAAAGGAAAAGAGCTCGAAGAAAAGTACGGTGGGGACAACACCGAAGTTTCAACAGACATCGGCTACAAGCTGATGAACATCATCGAAAGCGAAGAATTCCAGAACAAAGGATTCAAGCTTTACGGTGGTGGTATGCCATACGACAGCGCTAACGAAGACCGTTATGAAGTTCCCGAATACGGTGTAAGAGTCCTCTGCAGCATTGTCGTGATGCTCTTGTTCTTGGCGATTTGCCTGCGCAACGTATTTGGCGTGATTGTTCCGGCTGTGGCAACGATCAGCGCAATCGCCACAGTTTTTGGAGCGATGTCGTTTTTTGGAGAAAAAGCAGACTCCGCTCTTGTGACTTTACCGGTTGTCCTTGGCATGGCACTTGCAGTTGGCTATTCCGTACACTACATCAAGATGTTCAAGTTGCATTTTAGACGCACGGGCAAACGCAAGGAATCCGCCATCAAGTGCGTCGAAGAATGCGGATGGCCGGTGCTGTTCACAGTTCTTACAACCATGGCTTCGTTTATCAGCTTCCTGTTTGTGAACATGAAGCCCCTCGAATGGATGGGCAAAACATCAGCCTTTATCGTGCTCGCAATTTACATCTATGTTACCGTGCTCATCCCGATTCTGCTTTCGTTCGGTAAGGACCGCGCGCCCAGAGCTACTCAAGTTAACGGCGCCACAAAACTGGATCTGTCTTTTTCGAGATGGTCTAAGTTTGTCCACAACAGAAAGAAATCGTTCATTGTCATTAGCGCATTGGTTATTGCCGCATTCATTCCGGGGATGTTCAAAATCACGGCACAGCTCGATTACCTGACCATCACGGGCGACAAGATGCCATACATTCAAGAAGTCAAAAAAATGTTGGCACAAAAACTCGGCAATCAGTACAGCTACACGGTCATGATTTCTTACGATGAAGAAGGCGCTTTCAAGAAGCCCGAAAACATGAAAGCGCTTGTGCAGCTTGAAGATTATCTCGGCACACTTTCGCTCACCAAATGGTCGGGCGGAAAGGCTCGCGTTACCTCAGCGACAAGCATCTTGAAGGAAATGAACCGCGCCCTCAACGAGGGTAAAGATTCGATGTACACCGTTCCCGAAGACGAATACGTTCTCGCACAGTTGATGGAACTTTCATCGATTGAAATGCATAACGACTTCAGCGATGTCATGGATGACGATTTCAAGACAACCGTGGTCAGCGTGGACATGACGCAGTTCGCCACAGAAGAAGCCCTCGCCAACATGAATGCTTTGAAATCAAAGCTCGCCGAACTTTTCCCAGGCGCAAAATGCACCTTGCTCGGCGACATGATTCGCTATTCCGAGATGAGCAACCGCATTGTCTTTGGCGGCTTGAAATCCTTCGGATTCTCGCTCGTTATCATCGCCATCATGCTCGTCTTTGCATTCTCTAGCCTTAAGCTCGGTCTTATCGGCATGATCCCGAACGTAGCTCCGGTAATTCTCGTGGGTGGTGTCATGGGATATTTCAATTACGCCCTTGACTTCAGCACCATCACCGTGATGCCCATGATTTTAGGTATTGCCGTTGACGATACCATCCATTTGACAACACACCTGAAAATGAAACACGAACAAATGGGTTCTAGCGAAAAGGCAATGGAAGTGACCTTCCGCGAAATTGGCGCAACGATGTTCCTGACGACCGTTATTCTGTGCTCCATGTTCAGCGTTTATCTGTTCAGCCCCATGCACTTTTTGGCGGTTCTTGGAGTTCTCATTATCGTCGGTCTTTCCAGTGCATTGGTTGCAGACTACACCATTACACCAGCCCTTTTACACGTGGCTAAACCCTTTGGCAAAGAAAAGGAGGAAGTATGAATAAGCAATCCTTTTTCACAACAGTCCCAGCCATTGCATTAGCAACAATGGTTAACCTTTATGCCCAAGAAACAACATATACAGGAAGCATCACTGCCAAAGCGGGCGTAAGCCTCGCCAATGCCCACAACCATGAAAACGACTTTACGCTAGGCCAGACGATTTTCGATGGCTCCTTCAAGACGTATTTTGACGAAGCTATGGTTTACGTCAACGGGCAATTGGTCCACGATGCTATCGGGAGCCAGTCTTCAAACGGAATGTCCGGATTCGTCGCCAACGACGGCTCTTTCGCTTTAAAATTGAAAGAAGCTTACATCGACTGGAAAAGCGGAATGTTCGCGCTCCGTATCGGTCGCCAAATTGTCTCGTGGGGTAAAGCCGACGACTTCCAGATTACAGATGTCGTGAGCCCCTTTGACGAATCTAACGTTGTCGCATACGATTACAACGAAGCCAAGCTCGGCGTCGATGCAGCCCGTCTTTCTCTCTTGACCGACAAAGCTCAAGTCGATGCGTATTACATCCCGTTCTTTACGCCGAGCATTCTCCCATTCGCAAAGAAAAATCCGCTTCGTTCTAAAATATTCCCAGAAACATACAATGAATTCAAGCTTCAATATCCTGAGAGTCATGAAGATCTTGAACTCCCTAGAAAGAACCTGAACAACAGCGAATACGCTCTCCGCGCCAGTTTCTACACGTCTGTAATGGACCTGTCACTTTATGCATTCTACGGTTGGGACGATAAGCCGTTTATCAAATATACCCCAATGACATCCGAAGACATTGAATTCAACGAGCTTTATCATGACGGATTCAATGTTTCAGGGAAATACAAACGCATGTCCATGGTGGGTGCCGATGCGGCAATTCCTGTAGGCGATTTTGTATTCCGCCTAGAAGCAGCCTACTTCCCCAATCGCCATATCCAGACAACTCCTGAATATCAATTCGATCTATTTACCAGCAATAAAAATATCCAATCCAGCAAGCGAAACGACCAGTTTTTAAGCCTTGCCGGAGTCGATTGGACATTTACATTTCCGTATATCGGAACCTGGACTGTGACCGCACAGTATATTTCGGACATTGTCTTCAAGTACAGAATTTACTTGGACCGCAAACAATACGAGCATCAGGTCGCTGGCAGTGTCGAAAAGTCGCTTTTGAACGAGACGCTTACCATTTCTGCATCAGGAGCGCTTGATTTATGCATGTGTTCCTCATCAAGTGAAATTGCAATCGATTACAGACTCACAGATGCCATCACACTCAGCATGATCGGAGACCTATTCTTAAAAGGCTCTGAAGGCAAAGACGGCACTTATGGCATTTACCGTGATTTCAGCGGAATTACATTCAAAGGAAAAGTCATGTTCTAAATAATTTTATTATCATTGAGCACCCCCACAAGGGGGCTCTTGGTTAAAGGATGTTTTATGAATAAAATCATTTCGCTTTTGTTAATAACCGCTTGCAGTTCTGTACTTTTTGCGGAAGAAATATCGCAAAAGGAAAAATCGCCACTAGAACTGTCGTTGTTAACAACGGCAGGATATTATCCTAAAACAGACCATAAAACAGGTTCATCGCACTTTTCTGGAATCAACGGAATTTACGATGGTGTCGAACTCGTCACCGAATTTGATGCCACCTACACCATGCCGTTTTTAAACGGTTCCGATGAGCTTACCGCTGACAATCATTTAGCATTCAAACTTGGATTGGAACTCTCCCCCGTCACAGTAGCCCCTTTAGCTTCTGTGACATTTTCACCGATCGCATTCCTCGAATTCTCTATCGGCGGAACCATTGGCACAGGCTGGGGACTTACCGATGACATACAAGGTCTTGCCAAACTTGATGAATCCAAGACCAAATACAAAGACCTAACGCCATTTGCGCACTGGTATCTTTATACTTGGGCAAGCGCCTGCTTTATGTTCGACTTGGCTGCCATCTGGGAAGGCGAATGGCATCACATCGTCACGACCGCTACATACAAAGCGGGTTACCAAAAAATGACGGGCACAAAAGCAACCGTTTGGGGTTGGCGAAATTCCTACGGTTTTGCAAACGGATGGGTGTACGAACAAGAATATTTCCTGGGATACCAAATGCCACTCAAGGTTTCAATGGCTGGCATTGGAGCCTCTCTTTGGGGGAATTACCAGAGCAGCGATTACGGCAAATTTTCGAGCAATTACGAAGGCGACTTTATGACCATCGATATTTGGCCCATGGTCGAAGTCAAGCTCAGCGATAAAGACCTGCTATATGTGCTAGCTGACTTTAGAGCCCGTCGCAGTTTCCTTGAAAAATACGATGACGATGCACACGAACCGTTCATGACCACAACAGGTCGCGAATGGCTATTCTATGCCATTGGCGCGCAGTGGAAACACACGTTCTAAAAATCAAATTCCTGTAGAGCCAAAGCCACCGCGGTCGGCGCCATCAAGCGCACCTTCCACGAACGTGATCGTCGGTTGGATTTCCATAATGCGGAACTGCGCAATGCGGCTCCCTTTTTCAATGGTAACATCACGGGTCGCATACACGGGCATTTTCCACCAGTCATTTGCGCCACTGTAGCTTGAATCAACCACGCCCACAGAATTTGCCTGCAAAATGCCGAAGTTCTTGAACGTCGAACTGCGCGGAGCGATATGCGCTTCGTAGCCTTCAGGCAACTTCATCGCCACACCTAGATGAATTAGGCGGAACTCGCCCGCCTTGAGCGTCACCGTTTCTGCAGCGGCAAGGTCAATCCAGTCGGATTTGCCACCAACGTAAGTAAGTTTCGGAATCGATTCATCAAGATATTGGATTTTTATAGTCTTTGCAGTCATGCGGTAAATATAATATTCCCGAGATACATAATTCCGGGGGTGCCATACACAATTATATTTTTCATCAAACAATTTCGTTTCGAAATTGTTTTGTTATATTAAGGGCATGGAATGGAACGAAGAACAGCTTAAAGAACCGCGTTTAATTGATATCCCGATCGCTCACGACCAGCGTGGCAACTTGAGCGTTGTCGAAGGCGGCGAACTCATCCCGTTTGATATCAAGCGATTGTACTACCTGTACGATGTTCCGGGCGGAACGACACGCGGGGGCCATGCCCATCGCAAGCTCCGTCAGCTGATTATCGCCGCAAGCGGCAGCTTTGACGTGATTCTGGACGATGGCAAAAAGCGTTCCAAATATTCGCTGAACCGTTCTTATCACGGGCTTTACATCCCGACAATGCACTGGCGCGAAATCGAGAATTTCTCTTCGGGCGCAGTTTGCATGGTACTCGCTTCCGAGCACTACGACAAATCCGATTACATTTATGAGTATGAAGATTTTGTGAAGGAAGCTACTTCACATATCTAGCGTTCACGCAGGGTTTCGCGCCGAGAGATTCCTTGAAGCGGATAAGAGTCTGATTTAAATAATCACCGCCATTTTCAGTAGAAATTCCCCACGAGAACTGTTTCATTTTCTCGCGAGCGGCTTCTCGCATAGCCCTCACATAAAGTGCAGTCGTAGGCTGGAACTTTGTATAATCCGGATTCGGGGCAATATATTGAGCGTGGATTGTCAATGTTCTTTCGAACACAAAGAGCATCATCGCAGCAACAAGCGTTTCGCCATCCCAAATTCCCCTGAAACGTATATTTTCAGGAATGTGGATTTCCTTCAAGTCGAAAAGTTCCTGCAACGTATGGACCGGATGCACATTGTGCTTCGCCTTGGAAATTTCCAGAAACCGGTAGAATGTTTCAAAATCTTCCGTCTTTCCAAGCGGGCGGTATTCCACGCCAATCCCTTCTGATTTTTTGAAAATGCGTCGACATTCCTTATTGCAATTTTCAAAGGGATCTTTATCGCAAGAGAGAGGTGTAAAGGAACTGAGTTCCGTATGGCGACTGTAGCCAAGGTGTTCCAACGTATATTCCAAAAGTTCCGGGCTTTCGACAGAAAAGAGCTGCGGTGTAATCTTAAGAGTCACGCCACTAAAATTTTTAGACAAATAGCGGTCGGCTTCGCTTAAAATTTCAGGCAGTCGCGATCCACTGTAAAAATCCTTGGAAATAACAGGACCGCCAAAAGTCGAGCCCGCATGCGATACAAAGCGGTTCCCTTCGACGACAACGCCCGGGAAATACGCAACAATCGTTCCACTTTTTTGGAGTGCAAAACTCGCATCGTTAAAACGACCTGCGGGATGGTAATTCAAAAAACGCCTAGTCTGCAAAAAGGTGCCATTCACCGATTCCGATTCCACGAAATGGTCAAATCGCTGGTCTAATTCAGGACTGTAAAGCAAAATTTCGTACATACCATCTCCGGCGTTGCGCTACTTGGACTTCTGCGAATCCTTAGCTTCCGCTTTTTGAGCGGATTCTTGTTCAGCACTCTGCGCAGCCTGTTTTGCAGCCTTTTCAGCGGCATGTTCCAAGCGAGCAGGCTTGCCAGCCAAATTGCGGAGCAAACCGAACAGAGCAGAGAGTTCATTACGCGTCGGGTGCAAACGCTGCAAGAGCGTGTTGAGGAAGCTATCGCGCCATGCCTGATCGTGATACTGACCTGTGAGATAGCGGTCAAGGAACTTCTTGAAGCCATCAATCTGCTGAATAGTAGCAGGACCCGTTTCGGCAACGCCTCGCGTTGTGCGCTTCGCGCGGCCCTCGCCGTTCGCGAGTGCCCCGGAACGACAAAGTTCGTACAAGCTAATCGAAACAGCCTGTCCAAGATTCAAGCTCATGAGTCCCGGCACCGGAATTTCGCACTGGTACGTGCAAGCGTTCACTTCTTCAAGCGCAAGCCCACAAGATTCACGACCGAACACGAGTGCAATCGTTCCATCTTCCGGGAGCATGTCAGACAAGTTCTGCACCATCGTATGCTTGATGGAACTTGCAAAAATGCGGCGGCTGTAAGCAACAGCGCAAGAGCAATCGCCAATGGCATCTTCGAACTTGTGGACGACCTTTGCGTTATCCAGAATGTCATGGCTGTTGGCGGCCGTATGGTAAGATTTGTCCAAGACTTTGTCGCGCTTCGGATAGACGATATAAAGTTCCGGCAATGCATAGCAATGCATGGCTCGTGCGACAAAACCCACATTATGCGGGTGTTCCGGTTCAACAAGTACTACTCTAAACTTTCTCATAATTTAAACTTTCCAAACAAAACCGCGACCGCGGATCTCGTTTTCGATGGTCTCGCCAGGTTGAATTTCGGCACCTTTAAAAATCACAGAATGTGCAATTTTTACGCCTTCAGGAATGACAACGCCAGGTTCCACAACCGCTTCATTCTTGTCGCGACCACATTCCACCAAACGCGCTTCCACTGCAGCCATAAGACCTTCAGGCGAACCCATATCAATCCATGTAGCATGCAACTGCGACATATCGACAAACGGCGCACGGCCTGCCGCAATTTCCTGTTTCCAGAATTCACGGATATCAAATTCGCCATCGCGGATTCTCGCAAGCGCTTCATCGCTGTACCACGAAATTCCAGAGAACGTCGCAGCCGTTCCCGTATCGGCTCCAAAACGTCCGGCAACACCAGCAAGGCAACCATCAGCCCCTACGCGGAACGTGTTTACCTTCGGGAAATCGACTGCCAGGAGTGCGGTCTCACAGCGGTTTGAGCCATCAGCCTTCCCCGCTTCGTACGCAGCTTGTGCATTCCGCACAAACGCACCCAAGTCAAAATTGCAGTACGCGTCGCCATTCATAATCAAGAGGCCACCGCGATACCCTGCCGCATAAATCCGGCGCAACGGGCCTGCCGTTCCGAGGATTTCAGGCGTTTCGACCCAGACTTTTTCAAAGCCAAGACGTTCGCCTTCGCTTACAATCTGGTCGGCCAGGTAATGTGCATTCGCGTGCAAGCGGACATCGCCAAGCGACTTTGCCCGCTCCATCTGGATTTCGAGAATGCTCTTGTCATAAACGCGAACCAACGGCTTCGGGATTTCCGACGTCAAAGGTCTCAGCCTTGTGCCAAGCCCAGCCGCTAGAATCAACACGTTCAATTTATCGTCAGCTCGCGTCATAACTCAGCCTTAATTAGACCATTGCAGCGCTAAAGGAGGCGTTGCAGATAAGCGTTTCGCCCTGCCAGATTTCGCCAGTGTACTTGTAAATGCCATGGCGAGCCATCACGAGCGTAGCCTTGAGTGTCAAGTCCTGCGGCGGAATCACCGGAGCGCGGAAGCGGCAGTTTTCGACTCCCATGAATGCCGGGCGCTTGCCTTCGACATCAGCCTTCTTGGCAATCATCGTCAAGAGCGTTGCAGCCTGAGCCATGGATTCGATCTGAATCACGCCCGGGAGCACCGGATTGTTCGGGAAATGACCGTCAAAGAACTTTTCCTTGCCCGTCACGTGCCAAACAGCAACGATAGACGGCTGGTCACCTTCGGTGATTTCCTGAATTTCGTCCACGAAAGCAAACGGAGCCTTCTGAGGGAGGAGGGCATGTACTTGTTCTTCAT
Source organism: Fibrobacter sp. UWB13 (assembly GCF_900177805.1). Classification (NCBI taxonomy): domain Bacteria; kingdom Pseudomonadati; phylum Fibrobacterota; class Fibrobacteria; order Fibrobacterales; family Fibrobacteraceae; genus Fibrobacter; species Fibrobacter sp. UWB13. Next base: position 964,477 of record NZ_FXAX01000001.1, read on the forward strand.
TGTAAAGCATAGGGTAACACCTTTTCTAAGATTGTTCTGTGGCTCAAGTGACCACCGTTGATGATTTCCAGACGAACTTTCGGGAGTGCAGGCTTTGCAAAGCAAAGGTCTCCCAACAGGTCGAGGATTTTATGACGAGCAGGTTCATCGGCAACTCTAAACACGGGAGCTACAGCTTCCGGAGAATTGTCGAGCAAGAGCCCACAGGATTCATCCACCCCGCCAAGCAAACCTGCCTTGCGGGCTTCGTCAAATTCGTTTTTTAAAATGAAAGTTCTCGCCGCAAAGACATTGTACAAGTCTTCTGCGGAGTAAATAGAAACATTCGCCGCCGACTTAAAGACGCGACCGTTTTCGTTTCGTTCCAGGATGTATTCCACCTCAAACGCTTCGCTCGGCGTGATTTTCACGGAACCGTATGGATTTTGAGCCTGAGCGGAATCCACGACATCCGTGCGGAACAAGTCCCATTCATCGTGCAAGGGAACGTCGTAAAAAGCGAGTTCTTCGGGCGCACCCACATTTCTGCGAAATTCGCTAAAGAACGGAAGCGCACTGCCGTCCATCAGCGGAACTTCAGCAACACAACCCTTGTCACCTTCTTCGTTGCAGGCGACATCCACCACAAAGCGGCGAGACGGCCACATCAAGAATACTGGTGCAAGGTGTTCCGGAGACGCAAGCGTCAATGCGTGAGCGCCTTCGCCCGATTCATAAATTGCAGTACGGGCCACGCTGAACTTCAAATCCGTGAAGCACTTTGCGCAATCGGTACTGTAAAAAGAACGACCGCCCACACGCCATTCAACGCGAGGCTCCAGTTGCGGATTGTACTCCTGGACTTCAATTTTTACGTTCGCTTTGCCATAAGACAAAGACGCAGAACTAAATTCCCACTCACGCGGGCTTTTACGAGAATCTTTTTTCATTTAGATAACGGGAATTTATAAAATTATTTCTTGCCCATCATTCGGAGTTTCACGACGGAGCGGCGCCAGACGTCAATTTCTTCGGCCGGATAGCCAGCATAAACCTTGCCCGCCTTGAGGCTCTTGGTCACGCCCGCCTTGGCAGCGACTTTCACGCCTTTCCCAATCGTCAAATGCCCCGCCGACTGCACGCCACCAGCAAATTCCACGTCATCTTCCATAATCACGGAACCCGCCACGCCAGACTGCGATGCCATCATGATGTTGTTCCCAAGGCGGCAGTTATGCGCCACTTGCACGAACGTATCGAAATGGCAATCATCGCCAATCACCGTCGGAGAGACAAAGCCTGCAGCGACCACGTCATTAGCGCTAAAGCTACAGCGGTTTCCGATGCGGACTCCCGCCAAATGCGGCACCATACGACGCTTGCCCTCGTACTCGTAAAACCCAAAACCGCGAGGTCCCACGACAACGCCCGCCTGGAACACGCAATCTTCGCCAATCGTCACACGCGGGTAAACAGTCACATTCGCTTCAAGAATCGTGCCTGCGCCAATCGTAGCGCCCTTCATCACCACGCAATTCGGGCCGATGATAGCGTTCTCACCCACCACACCCTCGACAACTGCCGAAGCATGAACTTGTGCAGAAGCAGCAATTTTCGTTTCTTCAAAAACTTCACGACGTTCCACAAATTCCTTCATGAACGTCACCATCGCATGGTACGGACTTTCAACCGGGCATACAAAATGCACATTCGGCAAGAGTTCCGAACGACCATCTACGCAATACTTTTCGTACAAACTCGGCACAAAGAGGAGCCCTGCCGTAACGCCCGCAAAAGCACTTGCGCTCACGCCACCGGCATTCCCTGCAAGCCCCGTTTCTGTCTTGGCGTCGCCCGTCCAGAACGAGACATCGTGCGGTCCCGCCTGATCGAGCGAAGAGAATCCAGTCAGTTCAAAATTTAAAACGCCCTCGTTCGAAGGCATTTTAAGATTCATCGTTTCAAGAATTTCAGATAAAGAAACCGAAAACATTATTCCTCTAGCGTGAGCATGTGAACTTGACATGCAAACTGAATGGTAACGTGGTTGCCCACCTTGCCACTTAAATCCTCGCCATCGAGCTGGATGTATTCATCATCCGCAAGTTCAAGCGTCAAAGAGCGTACTTTACGCGACTTGAGCAAGTTCTTCTTCAAGAAGTACCCGATGACCGGGATGTTCCCGACGGCAATCGCAAGCAAAAAGTTCAACATGTTCGGCACGCAAACCACTTCCAAATAGCCATCCGCCATGTCGGACTTGAAGAACGGATTAGCACCGCTCGCAAAGCTCGGGATATTCCCAACAATGACCGTCGTATGCCCCGTCAAATCCACCGTTTCATTGAGTTCCGGCGTATTGACGACCATCGAAATCTTTCCGCTTTTCAAGTGATAGGCACGGTCTGCAAAAAAGCGCTTGACGTAATGCAATTTATTTGCAATTACGGAATTCGAGGAAATAACACCCGTGGCTCGGTCATGGTTAAAATCATGCGCAATACGGGCATCAATGCCTGCAGAGAAATAATTGGCAAGCGCAAACTTGTCGTTCACCGTCCAAATGTCAAACGGTCTCGACTTCGCCATCAAGAGTCTGCGCACCAAGTACAAAAGCCCCTTATCGGCAAACGGCTTGTACAATCCAAGCACGCGAGCCAAGTCATTGCCAGTGCCCAACGGGATAAGCCCAATCTGAACTTTGTCCGCATACGCCGACACAAGCATCATCGAAAGCACCGACGAAACAGTTCCATCGCCGCCCACCGCAACAAGTTTTTCCGTCGAAGAAAGAGCCGTCAAAATTTGCTCTTCCATTCCTTCCTTGCGCGTGAATTCTGCCTTCCATTCGTCGGCCTTAAAATCCATAGACTCCATAATTTCAGGAAGAAATTTATGGATAACCTTTCCTTGTCCACCTCCACTCACCGGATTTATTAGGAAAAAGAACTTATACATTTTTTAGAAGTTCATCCTTTGCGTCCAAGTAGTGTTCTACGCCAATCTTTACGTTTTTAATTTCTTCTGCCGTCAGTGTTCTAACGATTTGCGCCGGAGATCCCACAATGAGGGAATTTTCAGGAAAATTTTTTCCAGCCGTTACAAGAGCGCCTGCACCGACAATGCAATTTTTCATAATAAGGGCACCATCCATGATAATCGCGCCCATGCCCACGAGAACGTTATCTTCAATCGTGCAGCCGTGAAGCACCGCACCATGACCAACAGTCACCTCGTCGCCAATGTTCACACCGACACCCGTCGAAACATGGACACTCACATTATCCTGGATATTTGTACGCTTGCCAATTTTTATTTCTGCCAAATCGGCACGCAACACCGCATTGTAGAAAACAGACGAATCATCGCCAATGCTCACATCGCCCACCAGGCATGCGCCTTCGGCGATAAACACGCGCTCGCCCACCTGCGGGGCTTTGCCTTTATACTTAATTAAGGAACCCATAGTTTCAATTTACAAAAATACATGAATAGATGAAACAGGATAATTTTTAAAAAAGCTTTGTTTTTCACCACCCCCAAAAGCCTTTTTTTGCTCAATATGTTCTATCTTATTGAATATGAACGAAATACAAGGGATTGATATCAAAAAGATTTTTGACGCTCAAGGAGAAAATCGCTGGAAAATAGCCCAGACGAGCGCCAAAGAGCGTATTCAAAAGCTAAAAAAGCTTCGCGAAGCCGTCGTGAAGTATCAAGAAGAGTTTTACGAAGCGGTTTGGCAGGACTTCCACAAGCCGCGTTTCGAAGCATGGCTCAGTGAAATTTTCCCGACCATCGAAGAAATCGACCACACCATCAGCCATCTGAAAAAATGGATGAAGGACAAAAGTGCAAGTCGCGTGTTCTTTTTGCCCACCTCCAAAAGCCGCCTCCACTACGAGCCCAAAGGTCGTGTGCTGATTTTTGCACCGTGGAACTATCCATTTTTGTTGCTTGTGAACCCGATTATTTCGGCGATTGCGGCAGGCAACGTGATTATGGCGAAGCCTTCGCACAAGACGCCGCACGTGAGTGAAGTTCTCGTGAAGATGTTTAAGGAGAACTTCCCAGAAAATGAAATTGCACTCATCGAAGGCGAAGGAGCTGAAATTGGAGACAAGTTATTAGAACTCCCGTTTGACCACGTGTTTTTTACAGGGAGTCCGAAGGTCGGCGCACACATTGCAGAAATGGCAGCCAAGCACCACGCCAGCATCACACTTGAGCTTGGCGGAAAGTCCCCCACGATTTTGCTCCCCGGCATAAACGTCAAGAAGCATATCAAGCAGATTGCCTGGGGCAAGACTTTGAACGGCGGGCAAACCTGCATTGCGCCGGATTACGCCCTTTGCCCAGAAGATAAAGTTCAAGAATTTGCAGAAGCTTTTGCCGAAGACATTAAACGCAGATTCGGCGATACCGAAGCCAAGCGTCACGAAAGCAAAGACCTTGTACACATCGTCGATAAGCGAGCCACAGAACGCCATGCTGCACTCATCAAGGATGCGATTGCCAAAGGCGCAAAGCAAGTCATCGGCGGAGTGAGCGATATCGAAAATTGCTACACGCCAATTACCGTACTCACAAACGTCACGCCCGACATGGAAATCATGAAGTCCGAAATTTTCGGACCGATTATGCCGATTATCGCCTACAAGAATCTTGACGAAGCGATTGCATTTGTACAAAGCCGCCCGAAACCGCTTGCGCTGTACATCTTCGGTACAAACAAACGCGATATCAATTACGTTTTGAGCCATACCACATCGGGTTCCACCTGCGTGAACAACACCATTATCCAAATCGAGAATTTGGAGGTTCCCTTTGGCGGTGTGGGCATGAGCGGTACAGGCAATTACCACGGATTTTTCGGATTCAAGACATTTAGCCATGAGCGCAACATCATGGAGCAAAAGGGATTTGATGCGGTGACATTTTTCCACCCGCCCTACGGAATTGTTCCGGGTTATTTGCGTTCAAAAATTCAAAATTTTGCAGAAAAAGCTTTGCGCTTTTTAAAGTCAATGTAGGAGGTAAAACATGGCATCTTTCTTTTACAGATTCGCCTGTCGCGCTTTCCAAAAAACATTCTTCATTGGCATACACTTTATGCCTTGGCGCGAGCCGCAGCTCATTCACGGCGCCGGGAGTTTGCAACAGCTTCCCAACCAGCTCAAAGCGAATAACGTAAGCAACGTTCTCCTCGTCACAGACGTATTCTTGGCACAAACAGAGCACTTCCAGAATATCAAAAAATACTTGGAAGAAGCAGGCATCAAGTATTCAATTTACGACCAGACGATCCCAAATCCGACGATTGACAACATCAATGACGCCGCCCGCATTTACCGCAAGAACAAATGCAACGGACTTGTTGCGTTTGGCGGAGGTTCAGCAATCGACTGCGCGAAGGGTGTGGGCATACGCATTGTAAGGCGTTGGACACCGATTTCGTTTATGCGAGGGACGCTACGCGTTCTTCGCAAGATTCCATATCTCGTAGCCATCCCGACGACGGCGGGGACAGGAAGCGAAGCGACTGTGGCCGCCGTGATTTCTAATCCGCAGACACATGAGAAGTATCCGATTAACGATTTCGTCTTGATTCCGCGCCTTGCGATTCTCGACGCCAATATCACGCTCGACTTGCCCGCAAATCTTACGGCAACCACTGGCATGGATGCGCTCACGCACGCCATTGAAGCCTACATCGGCTACAGCAATTTCGGCGGAAGCGAAGAAGCTGCCATCACCGCAGGGCAATTGATTATCGAAAATATCCAGAATGCCTATCGCGATGGACACAATATCAAGGCTCGTGAAAACTTGCAGAAAGCGGCATACCTCGCTGGTTACGCATTCACTCGCGCTTACGTTGGCTACGTTCACGCCATTGCACATAGCCTTGGCGGTATGTACCACACGCCTCACGGGCTTGCAAACGCAGTCATTCTGCCACACGTTCTAGAGTTTTACGGTGAAACCTGCGAAAAGCGTCTTGGAACATTTGCAAAAGCCATCGGTGCAGTTCCCTCGGAACTCGACAACCATGAAGCCTCCAAAGTCTTCATTATGCAGATTCGCGAGCTGAACCGTTCGATGGACATTCCGGAGCACTTGGAATTTATCCAAACCGAGGACATTCCAAGACTCGCAAAGTCGGCAAGCAAGGAAGCAAACCCGCTTTACCCAGTGCCGAAAATATTAAATGCGAAAGAGCTCGAAACACTCTATCGCATTGTGAAAGGGACGAAGTTGTAAAACGACTACTTTACTTGAAAGCGGTCTTTAATTTCTTGAGGGATGGCGAACGGTCGTCCCTTTTTCATATCCATGAGAACCCACTGCGTCTCGGATTCAAACACGACCTTGCCATCAGAAACGCGTTCAAAGCGGCACTTGCGTACGCTCGCGACCTTGCTGTAGCCAGCGACCCAAGTCGTACCACGGATTTCATCGCCCAAGAACGCCTGATTCTTGTATTCCACAAACTGCGTATGGATCATCCAACCGCAACCGAACTGGTACATGACATCGGTCGCACCAACGGAATCCGAATGAGCAATCGAAATATCCTGGACCCACTGCACCGCCCACACATTGTTCATGTGCTTGTTTTCGTCAATCATCTCGGGCGTCACCTTGAAAAGCTTTTCAAACTTCATCGGATTTGCATTTTCTTCCATCACTACAGCCATTATAAGCCTCCATTTGTTATAAATGTAACAAAAAAGTCTAGGCGACAAACCAATGACGAACGACCTTTGACTAACTACCAAAATATTACGGTTTTTATTGCAATTATTCGCATAACATTCCCATTTTATGTTATTTTTCTTTGCGTTAAAACATTAAGTGAGAAAATCTATGGAATGGAACGATTTCACGAGCCTGACCGCAGAAAACATGCAGGCAATTTGGGACTTCAAGACTAAAGACCCGTTTTCAATTTTAGGTATCCACCCGCTCGAAACCGATCGCGGGATCAAGACCGTCATCCGCACCTACCAGCCGCAGGCTAGCTTTATCCGCGGTGAATCGTGCGACGGCACTGAAGAATTTGACTTTGTGAAGCTTGGCGACACTGGATTTTTCGAAGCCATCCTCGACTTGGAATACAAGCCGTTCTTTTACAAGCTCATCATCAAGCAGGGCGACGGCATCGAATACACGCTCGTCGATCCGTATGCTTTCTTGCCGGTCCTCAGCGACTTTGACCGCCACCTGATTGCAACAGGCACGCACTACGAACTTTACCGCAAGCTCGGCGCCAACCTCATCGAACACCAGGGTTTCAAAGGCGTACACTTCGCCGTCTGGGCTCCGAACGCACACGCCGTTTCTGTAGTCGGCAACTTCAACAGCTGGGACGGTCGCCGTCACCAGATGCGCATGCTCGGTGCAAGTGGCATTTGGGAAATCTTCATTCCGAATCTTGGTGAAAACGAACTTTACCGTTTTGAAATTCACGGTGCCGACGGGAACCTCCATGTGAAGGTAGACCCGCTTGCAAAGCTCGCCGAAGTCCGCCCGGCAACCGCCTCCATCACAACGCACCTCGACGGTTACGAATGGGGCGACGATCTTTACATGAAGACGCACTGGGCGACAAAGGTCTTTGGCGCTCCGATGAACATTTACGAAGTCCACGCCGGTTCCTGGCGTCGCGACCCGGCTAATCCGGACCGTTTCCTCAACTGGGACGAACTCTCCGAACGCCTCATCCCGTACCTCAAGGAAATGGGATACACGCACGTGGAATTCTTGCCGCTCGCCGAACACCCGCTCGATGAATCCTGGGGCTACCAGGTCACCGGTTACTACTCCCCCACGAGCCGCTACGGCACGCCGGACCAGTTCCGCCACTTTGTGGACCTTTGCCACCAGAACGAAATCGGCGTGATTTTGGACTGGGTTCCAGCCCACTTCCCGAAGGATGCACACGCTCTCGGACGTTTCGACGGCACCGCCTGCTACGAGCACGCCGACCCGCGTCAGGGCGAACACCCGCACTGGGGCACATACATCTTTAACCTCGGCCGTAACGAAGTCAAGAACTTCCTCATCGCAAACGCGATGTACTGGCTCAAGGAATTCCACTGCGACGGTCTCCGCGTCGACGCTGTGGCCTCCATGCTTTACCTCGACTACGGTAAGGGTCCGGGCGAATGGGTGCCGAACAAGGACGGCGGCAACATCAACTATGACACGCTCGAATTCCTGAAGCACTTGAACAGCATCATGGGTCGCTTGACCCCGCATGCCATCCTCATCGCCGAAGAATCGACAAGCTTCCCGAGCATCACTCGCCCGCCAGAGCAGGGCGGTCTCGGCTTCCACTACAAGTGGAACATGGGCTGGATGAACGACTTCTTGAGCTACATCCAGCATGAACCGATCCACCGCAAGTACCACCACAACCAGCTTACGTTCAGCATGGTCTACGCTTATTCTGAAAACTTCATACAAGTTTTCAGCCATGACGAAGTGGTGCACGGCAAGGGTTCCATGCTCGGCAAGATGCCTGGCGACAACTGGCAGAAGTTTGCAAACCTCCGCCTCACCTACGCTTTCCAGTACGCACACCCGGGCAAGAAGCTCAACTTCATGGGCAACGAATTCGGTCAGTTCCGCGAATGGAACGAAAAGCGTTCGCTCGACTGGCACTTGGTCAGCTGGGATAGCCACGGCAAGCTCCTCGAAATGATGAAGGTCTTAAACCACATCTACAAGGAAAATTCTCCGCTGTGGGAAATCGACCATTACTACACCGGCTTTGAATGGATTTGGTGCGACGATGCCGACAACTCCATCGTAAGCTTTGTCCGCAAGGATGACCATGGCAACATGATTCTCTGCGTGTTCAACTTCACGCCGGTTGTCCGTAACGATTACCGCCTGGGCGCTCCTGCTCGCGGTGCTTGGAAAGAAATTTTCAACACCGATGCAGCCATGTTCGGCGGATCTAACGTCGGTAATCTCGGTGAAGTCTGGACGCAAGACATTCCGTGGCAGAATCGCCAGTGCAGCTTAAACATCAAGCTTCCGCCTCTTGCGGCAGTCTACTTCAAACTCGAAAGATAATAGCGCATTCGCGCAGTTCTTAGTCACTAGTCATTAGTTACTAGAATTTCATTAAAAAGTCCCTGAATTTATTTCAGGGATTTTTTTTGCTTAATTCAATGTTACCGAGAACATGAGCATCACGGATGACGAACTAAAAACGCCATCGTCATCGGACCAGTATTTGCCATAATTATACGCGATGGACGCACCCAAAGCCAAGTGCTCACTCACCCACCAATCCTTGCCAAGATCGACATCAAAGCTAAAAGCCTTGAGTCCTGTATTCCCTGCATACTTGTGGCAATCAAGCTCATATCCGGTAACCCCTAGAGAGCCACCCAAAAACACATTATTCCATTGGGGGATATAATACGTTACGCCTGCGCCTAAGTAGACGGAGCTCAGCACATAAAAATCATGGTCTACGTACGTCGGGAGCCCTTCACGTGCTTCGCGGAAATTAGAATACATCACATAGCCCAAATTGGCATGCAACGCCAAGTCCTGCACAATGTAATAGCCCAGCTTGCCATGCAGTTTCATCCCAAAGCCATCAGCAATCAGAGATTCTGTGCCATCCGCATTTTCAAAGGAGGCGTAGCCCAGGCCCACAGAAGCACTTGCAAATAGCCCGTTATGCGTATAGGGAGTCGAAAGCGGTCCAGCCCAAACAGCCGAAGCCATCAACACAACGAGCGACAATAAAGCAACGAGGCGATTCATACACTAATAATTTAGAAAAATTTCTTATTTGTTCGCCCGTGCGGTCTCTTGTGAGCCGAAAGAGCCTTGTATTAACAAGGCTTGTCGGCGAGAGCACGGGCCTAAAGCGCTTTACCTTCGACTCTTGCCTGTGCGGTCTCTTGTGAGCCGAAAGAGCCTTGTATTAACAAGGCTTGTCGGCGAGAGCACAGGCCTAAAGCGCTTTACCTTCGACTCTTGCCTGTGCGGTCTCCCTCGGATGGAAGCTACGATGTTCAACCTTGATAAAGTCTTTATCGACGTGCGTGTAAATCTGCGTGGTACTGATGTCTGCATGCCCGAGAAGTTCCTGCAAAACGCGCAAGTCCATGCCAGCCTCCAGGCAGTGCGTCGCAAAGCTATGGCGGAACGTATGCGGTGAGACTTGCTTGCTCAAATGCATCGTATGCTGCTGCACAATTTTCCACGCCCCCATGCGAGTCATAGGCTTCCCTCGCGAATTGAGAATAATATTGTCAGCCGTCGGGTGCGTTAAGGGGCGCCCTTCATCAATCCATGCGCGGAGATTATCCTTCGCCTTGCTCCCGAGCGGTACAAGGCGCTGCTTATTGCCCTTGCCAATCGGCAAAAGCCATTCGTTCTCAAGATCGATTTGCGAGAGCTTTATACTAAGCGCTTCCGAAATGCGGAGCCCTCCACTGTACATGAGCTCAATCAGAGCCGTATCACGGAGTGGATTCCGACCATTTGCGGCACTTTCAAAAACGCTATCGATTTCTTCGCGGGTCAGGTACTGCGGCAGGTAATGCCCGAGCTTCGGAGTCGCAAGCATCGATTCCGTGCTGTAATCGTACTCGCCCTGGTTTTGCATGTACTTGAGGAACCCGCGCAAGCTCGAGAAATGCCTCGCAACCGATGTCGGAGAATACTCATCCTGCCCCGCCGTAAGCGTCAGGAACTCGTCCAGCTTTTCGGGCTTCAGCTCCTTAAGGTCAATGCCGTTATCGTCTAGCCAGGCTATAAAATGTCTCAAATCCTCCTGGTAACTTTGAATAGTTACCGGAGACAGGCTTCTTTCCACCCCGAGGTGCGAAAGAAAAGCGTCCAGACGGTTAGAATTGAGACTCATAGCAGAAAAAATAAAAAAAATCGCCCTTTCCCCTTGCCAGTTTATTCCGTTATTTCTATAATTGTGCGCGTCCTAAGCGACTATGGATGATTAGCTCAGTTGGTAGAGCAGCTGACTCTTAATCAGCGGGTCGCAGGTTCGACCCCTGCATCATCCACTAGATACCAAACCGAAAGGCAAGGTATTGCAAATACAAAAGCGTCAGACAAAGCTAAGCGTCTAACGAACTTTGAAACTGCGGCTTTTGATTTTTGCAAAAAGACATTGCTGAAAGGCGACCAAATCATGGATGATTAGCTCAGTTGGTAGAGCAGCTGACTCTTAATCAGCGGGTCGCAGGTTCGACCCCTGCATCATCCACTAAATACCAAACCGAAAGGCAAGGTATTGCAAATACAAAAGCGTCAGACAAAGCTAAGCGTTTTTGAAAGCGAAAGTGGAATCTAACGAACTTTGAAACTGCGACTTTTGATTTTTGCAAAGACATAGCCAAAAGGCGACCTAAGAATTTTGGATGATTAGCTCAGTTGGTAGAGCAGCTGACTCTTAATCAGCGGGTCGCAGGTTCGACCCCTGCATCATCCACTAAACACCATCTCAATGAGATGGTGTTTTTTAATACCGTAATCCCATGCAATGCCAGGTAATGCCAAACGAGACAAACGGTGAAAGCCCCTTCGCATGCCCGATATCCGAAATATTGATGTTCTGCATTCCAAGCTTTAAACGCACGCCAAAACGGTTCCCAATTCCACGTTCAAAGAAGCTATCGACAGGTTTCCCAATCAGCTTCGGGAACAGCGCCTCGACAAAAATGCCAAAGCCATAGCGGAAATATCGCTCGTGCTGGTATTCCGAATCTTGACTTCCTCGTTCAGGTGGGATTTCGATTGCCGAAAAACCGAGATTTCCCCAAACGCCACTCTCGATATAATCCGTTTTCAGCCACAAATATCCAAATTCCACGTGCGCACCAAAATCGCCCGTACCGCATGAATCGCACTTGGCATCAAGCTTACGGATACTCACCCCAAGCCCCGCAAACCAATTGCGGTTATAAAGATTAAAACCAAAATCCAAATAAAAGACCGGATCAAAGTCTGGAAAATCCCCCGCTAAGAACGGACGCCCAAAATCGGCATACGCATTAAAACGCCCCCTCCCCTCGCTCTTAACAAGTTTTTGCGGCATTGAGCTAGGCTTATCGATATTCGCGGTCATCGAAGTCCGTGCGTTCTCCGCATTCAAATCAACATCATACTTCAATCGGTGTGGGAAATACTGAATTCTTTCAAAAATAGATGTATCGACCAAGGAATAACATTCTTCGGAATAGCCATCCATGAAGAAGATTCTCCTAACAGGCATCAACTTTTCTTCAGGCTCATTCAAACGGCTCATCATTCGCTGTGAAATTTTCCAGGACGTATCTTGCGAAATATCCGGTCCGACATACGCAAACGAAAATAGTTCCTTTTTCTCTTCACCCGGCTTGGGCGTTACCCACGTTTTTGTTTCTTTGTCATAAATTTTGTCTACACGAATTTCATCGTGGATTAAGAAAAAGCCTTTCACATTCATTGCCGAATAACGTTGTTCAAACATCTGCTGGTACTTTTCAGGCGCCTGCATCAACAATTCATTTTGTCGTTTCAGCTTGTAGTCAGACCAGCCCATAAAAGATTGGTACACATCAGGAAAGTTCTTTTCGAATTCTGGATTGTACACTTCAAAATATTCACGTTGCAAGTATTCTCTTTGAATGAGCTTGCCATAATAAGCAACCGGGGCGGTTTCGAGCTTTTCAGCCACGGTTTGCATTTTTGAGAATTTATCTACAACTGATTTAAATGAGATATGCCAATCATCAATTTCCCAATTGGCAAAAGAAACCGAAATAGAAATCAAAAGGAGTACAAGGCTACGCATTATCATTTTCACGATTCTCCTTTTATTGAAGGTATTATTGATGGTTTGAATACAATAGACTTTTGGGATTAATATACACAAAGGACAGTTTCCAAAACCACGCTATTTACACACAAAAAAAGAACTCCGCCGTTTCCGACGGAGTCCTTTTCAAGATTTCGAGAATCTAGTTTGCGAACCTTAATTCATCGACTTAGTTCAAAGTGATGAGAGTAAGAGTGCGCTTGCCGACCTTGATACCCTTAGAGATATCGACAGTCTTAGCCTTCTTGGACGGATCGTTTGCCCAGCCTTCTTTGAGCTTTTCAGAGCTCTTGTCGAGAGTCTGGACAGAAGCCTTGCCCTTGAAGCCCGGAATGTCAAGCTTGATGTCGAATTCGCTGTACGGGCTCTTGTTCACGAGGAGGAGCTGCTTCTTGTTGCCGTTTACAGTGTAGTAAGCGGTAAGGAGAGCGTCTTCGTCACCCTTGATGGTGGTCTTCATGAGCTTGCCACGGAGAGCGTCGGAAGCCATCTGGAATGCCCAGTAGCTCGGGCGCGGGCAGTTCATGCATTCTTCACCAGAACGGGTCAAGTAACCGTAGTCACCGCCTTCCGGAGTGATGTCGTTGTGAATATCCCAGTACTGAGCGTTGTCGACGTTTTCAGTAGCGAGCATACCGAGGTAGTCAGCGACGAACAAGCCGTTTTCGACAGACAAGGTCTGCGGACCCGGGTTGAAGTCAACAGAGTTCCATTCGGTGAGCCAGAGTTCGATCTTCTTGCTCTTGTTGAACTTTGCAGTCCACTTGTCCACGACCTTGTGCAAGCGTTCGTAGATTGCAGTGAGGGTCTGCGGAGCAGAGAGCATAGCGAAGTCGTTTTCTTCACCGAAGTGCTGCGGGTAGTGGTGGACGATAAGACCGTCAGCGATGTCACCCGTTTCAGCAAGGACCTTTTCGTTCCAGTCGCCTTCGAGAACGCCGAGCACAGCCACCTTGATGGTCGGATCAACTTTTTTCATGGCTTCGATGAACTTACGAGCGCGCTTACCATAGATGGTACCGCCGTCCTTACCATACTTTTCGTAATACGGATGCCAGTTACCGTAGATTTCGTTACCGATTTCCCAGTAGAGGATGCCGGCCTTCTTGTCGATGTTCGTGTGCTTGACCCAGTCAGCAGCTTCCTTTTCAGTGCCGGAACCGAAGTTCACAGTGAACATGGCGTTAGAGCCAGTCTTCTTCAACCATTCGAGGAATTCGTCGGTGTCGACCATCCAGTCGTGGTTGTCGAGGATTTCCTTCCAGTGGTCGTCATCAGCACGGAGACCACCCGGATAACGGATAATGCCGTGGTTGATGCGCTTTGCAAATTCACGAGTCTGAACCTTGAAGTTCTTGTTGTCGAGCATGTCGCCGTCCCAAAGGGCTGCGTTGATACCGAACAAGCCACCAGAGATTTCCGGGTTGAGAACTTCCTTTTCGCCCTTCACCAAGACCTTGATGACAGCCGGACGTTCCTTAGCCTTCACTTCGCGCTGGTTGGTCAAGCGGACGTTATCGATCTTGAAGCCACCGGCAGTACCTTCGCCACTCGGCTTGAAGTCGAGGTTGACAACACCCTTGAGGTCAAAGATGCCGTTTTCGACAGCCTCAGGCGGCTGGTAGTACGGGAACTTGCCGAACGTGCGGAACGGAACGAGAAGGGTCGTCTTGCCCTTCGGAGCACCGACGTTGGAAACGAAGATTTCGTTGCCTGCATCCTGCACCTGGACGGTAATGGACTGCCAAGCCTTTTCGGAATAGACATCGAACATGATGCCCCAGTGCTTGGTCCAGTCGCGATCCGTTGCCGGGCGGCCAGTCTTCTTCATGTCAAACACCACATCGACCCAGTCGGCGAGGAGGTAATGTTCGACATTCAAGCAGTTGCTCTTGAATTCCGGGCAATTTTCGATCTTGAAGCGGAGCTGGGACTTCGGACCCATGGACGGTTCCCACTTGTCCTTAGCATACTTGCTTTCGAAATCCGTAATGACGAGATCCGGAGCGTTGGACTTGAAGGAATCCCACTTGAGATCCGGGTCAACCCAGTCGATATTTTCAGTAAACGTAATCTGGTCAACGAAGACCGTCACAGGTGCCGGCTTGCCCGGTTCGCCTGCGTTTTCGCCCTTGCCGACAGAGAAACGGATTTCCTGAATCTTGTTCCACTGGATGTCCTTAGCGACTTCGGCCTGCTTGTTAGCGTCCCAAGCCTTACCCTTGTCCATGAAGCGCTTCAGAGGAATCTTGACGAGCTGCCAATCCTTGGAGACCTTGATCCAGTCATTGAGGCCAAGCTTGGTCTGGCTCTTCACGTCGTTGCCCTGGTTGTCGAGGATACCGACATAGAGCTTTTCGCCGCCGAGCTTACCCTTGATCCAGAAGTAGAGGCCGCCCTTGTTGCGGACCTTGGAAAGGTCGATGTACTTGCCTTCGCCAAGCGAGTAGGTCACGCCGGACCAGTCGTTGTTGTCGATGTACATGGCGAGCACGTTCTTGTTGCCCGGAGTCTTGGACTGAGCTTCACGCTGAGCGGTGAGGCCACCATAGCTATAGGCAAAACCCTTGACCTGGTTGTCATAGAACGTAGCGAGCGTCTTGGCCTTGCCGTCGAGCTTTTCCGGGTTCTTTGGACCGTCAATGATATCATTGTTTTCGTCCCAGTAGACCATCTGCTTCTTCGGAGCAGCCTTCTTGTTACCCTTCACGATTTCGATGTTGTCGACCCAGACTTCGAATTCGCTTGCAGCGCTCTTGTCAATGGAGAAACGGATTTCAGCAATCTTGTCCCAGTCGATACGAGCCGGGAATTCGGACTTGCGGGTGTTGTCCCAGTAGAGACCACGGTCCGGGAAGTCCACGAGAGGAATGGAAACCTTCTTCCAATCCGTCGTCACAGCACCGCCTTCGATGTACTTGTTCATCGGAAGCACGACCTGAGTCTTCTTGCCATCAGAGACTTCTTCGTCGAGAAGACCGACCTTGACAGCTTCGCCACCATGCTTACCCTTGATCATGAATTCGACCTTGGAATCAAGCATGTACTTGTTCAAGTCGAAAAATTCATTGTAAAGGCAGATGGAAGCACCGGAGTATTCCTTCGGGTCCAGCTTGATGTTCAAGGCAGCCTTGGACTTGTAACCACCAGACTTGGTGATGGTGACACCCTTGCTCGTGCCGCCGTAAGAGTAATCGTATCCACCCGGACGGTACTGTTCATCGAAGAACTTGTACACAGCCAGATGCGGACGTTTCGGCTGAGCCATTGCAGCTGTAACGCTCAAGCCGAGGACGGCGAGCGAGGCAACTTTCAATGATTGCTTAATCATAATGTGCATCCTTTTGTTGTTTTTTTTGAATTTAAATTACAAACTTGAAAATTAAAAAGCGCACACGTCAATCAATTTAACGTGCACGCCTGAAAACGTAATTACTTCGCTTCCTTCAACATCTTTTCGACGAGTTCCGGGCTGAAGCGATCCTGACGCTTGCCGTTGATGTAGAAGTTCGGGGTACCCTGAACGCCGACCTTGACGCCCAACTGGAAGTCCTTGTCGATGCGAGCGCTCATAGCGGAATCGAGAACCATGTCCTTCTTGAACTGTTCGACGTTGAGGCCAATTTCCTTAGCGACAGCGAGGTAGACGGAGTCAGAGAGTTCGCGGGAGTGCGGTGCGAGAGCATAGCGGTATTCCCAGAACTTGCCCTGCTTCTGAGCTGCGATAGAAGAAGCGGCTGCGGCCTTAGCATTGGAGTGGAAGCTAAGCGGGAAGTGCTTGTAGACGAACTTGATTTCGTTCGGGTACTTCTTGTTGAGTTCCTGCATGGTCGGAGCGATACGAGAGCAGTACGGGCACTGGAATTCAGTGAATTCGACAATCGTGAGCTTAGGATTCTTGGTGTTGCCAAAGACCGGGCTTTCATCATCCGGGATGTCCCAGACCTTGTTGTCAGCTTCCATTTCGGCACGAGCCTGTTCGAGGGAAATGCCGCGCTTGTCGAGAGCATACTTGATGATTTCAAATTCTTCCTTGACCTGCTTGAAATCCTTTTCGAGGGAATCGAGGCGAGCCTGCTGGTTGAACGAACCGCCAGCGGAAGCTTGGTTGCAAGCAACGAGGCCGGAGACTACAAGAGCCATAGCAATGAGAGATAGACGTTTCATTTTAGTCCTTTGAGTTAAAACTTTGGGGCACAATCAGCCCACGATGTGTGAGAAATATAATAACGAAAACTTACTTTGATTGGAGAAAATCATCAAAAAAGCATACACAATCGTCTCATCTGTATCCATTAAAATCGATTGTAAAATCCGAATTTTTGACCATTTTTCACAAATCGAAGTCCGTAACTATAAGCAATTCAATAAGTTACAAAAGTGTGGTGGGTAAAAAACGTGACTAAAATCGCACGAAAAGAATTTACAATGTAGTTGTTAGTCAATGGTCAGTGGTCATTGGTCAGTGGTCAATAGTAATTGGTCATTAGTCAATGGTATAAGTAACAATAGACAAATGTTATTGTCGCAAAGCTATCATCGAAAGACATTTAACTAATGACAAAAGGCGAACGACCAAGAACCAAACATTTTACTATTTTTTATGCATATGAGTGAATATTTGCATAAATCGTTTGGTCCCGTAATCCCCAAGGATTTCAACAAGGATTATGGTGAACAGGGCTTTTTGCTGGAAAGCGGCAAGACGCTCCCTGCCTTGACCATCCGTTACGAAACGTACGGCACATTGAACGCCGCCGGCGATAACGCCGTGTGGGTTTGTTCGCCGTTGACCGCTGATGCGCACGCCGCCGGCTGGTACACCGAAAATGACAAGAAGCCCGGCTGGTGGGATGAACTCATCGGACCTGGCAAGGCTATCGATACAGACCGATTCTTTGTAGTTTGCAGTAACATCCTCGGCGGATGCAAGGGCTCTACTGGCCCAGCAACGATCAACCCGCGCACGGGCAAGCCCTACGGCAGCACCTTCCCTACCATTACGATAGGCGACATGGTACACGCCCAAAAGGAACTTGCAGACGGTCTCGGCATCAAGGAATTCTACAGCGTCATCGGCGGATCCATGGGCGGATTCCAGGCGATGAAATGGGCAATTTACTACCCGGAACAGGTAAAGCGCATCATCGTGATTGCTAGCTCGCCCAGATTCTCGAGCCAGGCGCTCGGCTTTGAAGTGGTGGCCCGCGATGTCATCACGCAAGACCCGAACTTCCACGGTGGCGACTATTACGAAGAAGGTAAGACAAGACCGGACATCGGCCTTGCGAACGCCCGCAAGCTTGCGCACATCACATACCTCTCTGCAGTGGGCATGGAGAAGAAGTTCAAGCGCGCCCAGGACCAGGAAAACAGAAGCCACGCCGTCACTTACTCGACGCCATATGACTTGAACCTCCCAATTGAAAGCTACTTACGTTATCAGGGAACGAAGTTCGTCGATCGCTTTGATGCGAACAGCTATTTGCACATTGCACATGCGACCGACGCATTCGACCTCGAAACGGAATACGGCAGCATCGAAAACGCCTTCAAGGGCATCAAGGCTGAAGTCCTGAACGTGAACCTTTCGACCGACTGGCTTTTCCCGCCGCACGAGAGCCGCCGCATTACAAGCGCACTCCTCAACACCGGCAAGACCGTGACGAGCCTCGAACTCGACACGCAATTTGGCCATGACGGATTTTTGATTGAAGTGGGTGAACTCGGCAAGGCTGTGGGCCGTTTCCTCGATTCAAAGATTATCCCGCAGAACGGAACGCAGGCAGTGCCTGTATTCCACGACCAGAGCGACTTCCAGCGCATCAGCAAGCTCGTGAAGGAAGGTAGCCATGTACTCGACCTCGGTTGCGGCAGTGGCGACTTGCTAGATTACCTTATCCGCAAGAAAAACGTCACGGGCTTTGGCATCGAAAAGAACATCAAGGGAATTCTAGACTGCCTCGAAAAAGACGTACAAGTTATCCAGCGCGACTTGGATGAAAGTGGTCTCACGGACATCAAGGACGGAAGTTTCGACTACGCGATTATCAACCGCACGATTCAGGAAATCCGCGACCCGGTGGCCCTTTTGAACGAACTTTTGCGCGTTGCAAAGCAGGTCATTGTGACGTTCCCGAATTTCGGCCACTGGTCTGCCCGCGGAAGCCTGATGCTCCACGGTCGTATGCCGATTTCGAAGGAACTCCCCTACGAATGGTACGACACGCCGAACATTCGCGTGCTTACGCTCAAGGACTTCTATACGTTGTGTAACAAGGAAGGATTCAAGATTGAAAACCTGCACTTCCAGAATGAACACAAGATAAGCAAGTTCCTGACCGCCATTGGTCTCCCGAACTTCGGCGCCGAACACGTCATCGCTACGATTTCGAAGAAGGTTTAGAATGTCTATTATCTCCATGACCGGATTCGGCAAGAGCGAATCCACATTGCAAGGAATCACGTGCGTTATCGAAGTGCGTAGCGTGAACAGCCGTTTCCTCGAAATTTCGAGCAAGATTCCAAAGAACTTCGCCTACCTCGAAAACGATTTCAAGGCACAAATCAAGGACAAGCTCGTTCGCGGTTCCGTGAACTTTTCGATTACGCTTGGCGCAGGCAACGCCGGGAACATTCCCGTTTGCTACAACGAAGCCGCTGTGGCAAAGTTCGTGGAAATCACGAAGGCAATGCAGAAGAAGTACGGCATTGCAGGCGACATCAAGCTCGAACATGTACTTGCCATCCCTGAAGTTTTGCAGTTCACGGACGGCAACGGCGACAACGAAGTCTGGGAAAAGCACCTGAAGGCTGAACTCGACAAGGCTTTGGACGGTGTCATCGCCATGCGCGAAAAGGAAGGCGCGAACCTCGCCGTAGACCTTACCCGCCGCGTGATACACCTGAACGAAGTCATCGACAAAGTCGAAGTCCTCGATCCGCAGCGCATTGAAACGTGGAAGGTCAAGTTCCGCGAACGCATCAATACGCTCATGAAGGATTCCGAAATCGACGATGTCCGCCTGTTGCAAGAAGCCTGCATCATGGCAGACAAGCTCGACATCCACGAAGAAATCACGCGTTTCCGCAGCCACAACAAGCTGTTCCTCGACGCGCTCGCCAAGGGTGGCGCCCAGGGCAAGAACCTCGGGTTTATCCTCCAGGAAATGGGCCGTGAAGCGAATACGCTTG
Source organism: Fibrobacter sp. UWB13 (assembly GCF_900177805.1). Taxonomy (NCBI): domain Bacteria; kingdom Pseudomonadati; phylum Fibrobacterota; class Fibrobacteria; order Fibrobacterales; family Fibrobacteraceae; genus Fibrobacter; species Fibrobacter sp. UWB13. Next base: position 984,503 of record NZ_FXAX01000001.1, read on the forward strand.
GCACCAAGTGCCAGAACGCCGAAATCGCAGCACTTGCCATCGAGCTCAAAAACGAGATTGAGTGCATCCGCGAGCAAAGCATGAACGTAGCGTAGATCAACACGCACGGAAATTCTCAACACTATTTCTCAACATGGATTTTTTATCCATAAAAAGCCCTACGAAAGTAGGGCTTTTTGCTTCAAAACAATCTAACTTATAATCAGAAAGAATAAAACATCCACACTCCAACAACAAGCGTCTCGTGCAAATCGCACGGGACGCTTTTTGGTAATGGTTAAAATGGAGATGCCCGATCAAGTCGGGCATGACATGGTAAGATTTACTTCTTTTTAGTGGATTTCTTTTTCTTGTCGGTCATCTTGACGCGGCGGGAGCCGGAGCGGATGCGTTCCCACGGGGCAAAGGACATCGTCCCGAAGGTGAAACCGAAGAACCACACGTTAAACGAGAGCCAAAGAATGGCGGCACAGCCGATCCTCTTCCAGTCCACGACAACGCTCATATCAATCACAAGCGCCGAAAGTGCGAGAAGCGAGGCTATAATCACGGGAGCAAGCATTCTCTTGCCCGCCTTCACGAGAGCGCCTGCAGAAGGCGTTCCTTCACCGAGTTCCTTGCCTGCAATCAGAGCACAGGCGACAACGCCCGAGAAAGCGATAGCGCTAAGCACAGCCCACATGAGCCAAGCCTTGCCAATCATCAACGGGAACCAACTTACAAATCCCGTAAGCAATAGCCACGAAAGTGCAAACGGGAACAGCGCACAGGCAACGCTCCACTTGGCAAAAAGCACGAGCAAAAGTGCAACACCCGCAAACACGGCAAAGAAAATCAGGAGCAAGTCTTCGTCACCGCCCAAGGCAAACAGCGAACCCACAAAAGCAGCGAGAGCTAGCAAGCCGCCCACGCCACCGCGAACCCCGCCAAAGACGGAAAAGAGCACAATCATCGAAAGCGCTGCGACAAAGATGTACTGCGAAGAATGCCAAGCCGAAGCCACATTCGTAAAGTTCGCCACCCACATGCCAAGCGCTTCAGAAGCGCCCAACGGGAGAGAAGCCATCTGCTGCCAGCCTGTCGCGAGGAACGCCACAGAAAAGCCAACCATCAACAACACAAAAATCAGGCGAAAGCGGAGGGATAGTTCCAGAAGCTTTTGCACTTTGCCCGGTTTTTCACGTAATTCCATTATTTACCTCGAAATCAACAGTTTTTGTTTTTTAGTCCAAGTTTGAGTTTTAGAGCCGGAAGTCTTGACTTCGTTCCGTACTACATAGTGGTACAAGCCATTAGCAAGCAAACGACCGTAATTGTCCTTGCCATTCCAGTGCGTGACACCGGACTTGGCATCCTTAATGACCTTAACGAGTCTGCCATGCTGGTTGTAAATGAATATCGTTACCCTCGAATCGGATTCAGGAGCGAGATTCTTGAAGTAGAATGTCGTGCCTTTTTTGCCGACCGGATTCGGGACGTTGAACACATCCGTGAGCCCGACCTGCAAAGACTCCGTAATCTGGAGATTGACGTACTTTATAGAGAGATTTCCAAGCACATCCAAGGCGCGCACCCTGAACGTATAGGTTCCCGGCGGGAACGCTTCCGTAGTCAACGTTTTGCGGGCAACAGCGCGTTTCGAAGACTGTTCCAGGAATGGAGCCGGATGGTACGGGGATTCCACACCGATGATATCAAACGTGATACCTTCATCTGCCTGTTCGCGGTAATCCAAAGCGGTTTCATCTTCTATAACGACCTGCAAGCATGCCGGAGTCTGCATCTTGACAAACTGGTTATTGGAGAACGAAGACGAAGAGCCCGCATAGCACGACTGGATACTAATCGACGGAGGCGTTTTGTCGTCCAGCGAGTCCGCATAATTCGAAATACCCGCAATCTTAATATTCTGTTCGAGAGAGCGACCGATAGCCACATCATTTGAAGAATAAGCCCAAGCACGCAACTCCGCAAGAGTATCACCGATATTGAGCTTTTTCGGAGTCACAAATTCGGTTTCGAAACGGCCGCCGACAACTGGAATAACTTCGGAATAAATAAGAGCGCCATCGTAAAGAACAGGCGTCGTCACATCATTGACGGACGTAAATTTCTTTTCAAATCGACCTTCACGAAGCGTCAAGGAAATATTGCCCGAAGACATCCCCGATACCGTTCCGGACAACTTCATCTTGTCCAGAGCCATGATAGAATCCACCGGGTTATCAAATTTAATTTTCTTCTCGGCGAGCGGCATACGGATGACCGGTTCGCCAATATAGACAAAGTGTTCTGCATTGTACATGCAATCTTTGTCGCACGCACCGCTATAAACGCTGTCTTTCGCCTTCATATAGGCAACCCCTAGGTAAATACCATTTTCGCCCAGTGCGCGACGAATAAAGTTATGGGCAAAGACTTCGTTCGAGCCAGCATACGTTTCGCGAGCAGCACCAATAGCGGCAATAGCACCAACATCCGAAGCCATCACAAAGGTTTCCGACAAAGACCTCGTATCGCCTTCATCAAAGCGCCCAACAGTGCAGGCAAAAGAATTCAGCACAGTGTACTTTTTCTTGTTGGATAGTTTCGACACGTACGAATTTTTAAGCAAGCCTTCTGAAGCCCAAGCCACCTTTGAACCATGTCCAAAATACGTTGTCATCAAGGCGCCCTGGTTCATGACATTCAAGAAGTCATTCATGGCATCCATTTTCTGCCCCGCCGCATCGAACACATAATCCAAGAGGTAAATCTTCTTGAGGTTCAAACGGAAACCCTGCGAAGCCGCAACTGCATCGATAGCTCTTGCCAAAGTTTCTTGGTAACCCGTATGCTCGATAATATCTTTCTCAACAGAATTGCGATCGTCATCGGCAGCAAGCAAGAGCGTCGAACGCCATTCACTTTGATCAAACCAATTCACTTCGTCGTAATCGCGAGCCTTACTGACGTAGCCATAGAATTCATCCACAGAAGAAACAGGCAAACGCCCTAAAGCCAAATCCAAATCGTACATTTTACCGCTACGCACGACTTCACCGGAATCGAGAGCGGCAAAGAAATCTTCCGTCACAGAAGATTCCTTTTCAAACGGAGGCATATAGTTCTTGCCATACTTGGCGTTGAACCCACGGTAGTCGTAATGACCGGAACCCGCCAACAACACAAAGCGCAAGTCCGGACAAACGCTACGGGCATAAGCGATATAGTTTCTAATCGCAATCGGCGAAAGCCTGCCTGCAGTATAATGCCTATAAATATTTTCGACAGCGACAACAGCCGTTTGAAGAGGGCTTGCAGACTTGTCACTAGAACGGAACACCGCCAAAGATTCGGCAGGCGCCAGGAATTCTTCGGGCGTAATGATGAGGTATTCCGTCTTCGAAGAAATTTGCGAAAGCTTCTGCACAACGTTCTGCGAGGCAAGCGGAATCCCCTCAATAGAGAGCGTCTTACGTCGATCCGCATTGCGGCGGTCCTTGCCATTCAAAAGCAAATAGCGGACATCATCATTGTAACCGATGCTATCAACAGCAACCCCGTTCGTAACCTTCAAGTACCCTACGGGAACATTGTCCTTGAACTTTACCAAGCGGAGATTTTCATTTTTGCCCACCGGGATGCGGACAATGCCAGTAGCAAAGCCCGGCAACATCCATTCCGCAGAATCTATAGAAACCGCAGTCGGATCCCACTGGTAAGCGACAGAATAGCCATCAAAGCGGTCGTACTGGTAATCGTTGGGGTATATTGTCAATTCATATTCGTTCCCGGACTCTTTCAGGGAATAGACTTGCATTGCAAAATTGCAGCCCGGCAAAATAGTACCATCATTCCAGTAATCTTCTTGCGCTTTTAATCTCGAATGGAATTCGTCATTTACCCTCATTCCAAAATGAATGAACTTAATTCTATCGGCATAACTAAAAGCTGTAGAGAATTTATAGCTTGTAGACTGGTCGACATCTTTAGAAGAACTCAAAGAACGGTACGGGAAAAATGAAACCGCAACAAAACCTTTACCGCCAGAAACAAGTCCCGGCAATTCCGTAGTCGGCATGTGCAAGCCCAGTTCCGAAGAGGAAACTACAGTCGTATCTTTTCGAGCATGCCAAACCCAGAACCATTCCTTACCGGTCGTCTTTTCCCAGTCAATGGACTTTCCATAATAAGTATCGCGCAACAGCACGTCTTTTTCGCCACGGACGTAACGGAGCCATTCAATATCCTTCGGCGTAGATTTCGGTTCGGAGAGTGTTTCTAGGCGGAGCCCCTTCCCCACTTGCTTGTATCCCAAAATAAAATGCTGGGTCGAGGAATACGGCGAATACGAATGGAAATACGCCATGCTCGTTCTAGGAGAGCTTAGCGGTTCTGCATCGATTCGTTTCCAGAAAGCGCTGCCATAGCCAACGAAATAAAGGGAGTCGCCATCATCGAAAATGCCGTTGGAATTGCGGTCATCGACTTTGATGGGCAGTTCAAGCAGCTGGTTCGGGTTACGGAGCTTGGAACCCGGAGCCATGTCCGCAAGCGTATCCGGCGAGACACCATACAGGCAGAGCTTGTCAACAGAAATTCCATCGAGCTCACTTTGGCGCACAACCTTCAAAAGCGAATTGCGGATTTGCTTAAAGTCGACCGCATACATGCCGTCTTCGGCAAATGTCGCCATGTTGTCGTCACCCACCACAAATTCGGCGAGCTGCACCATATCATCAATTTCAGAGCGGGCTTCCTTGCGCAAGACTGCATTTGATCGCCCTGCAATACCAAATTGGGAGGCTCCCTTGGTATTTTCCACACGCATGAGCGCACGGGCACCAGGATTTCGACCGCTGGCAGTAGCCGATGCAAACTTGACATTCAAGCGGAAATTCTCACGTAAAGCGATGGAGGCGCCCTGCTTCACATAAAGAGGTACCTGCACATCGATCATCCACACATTGTCCTTGAGGAACGGCGAAGACATCGTGATGGACTGTTGCTTTATCAAAACGGATTTGCAAAGCGATGAACCTAGCGGAGTAAGCTTGCTGTTCGTCACAGAGACCGAAGGCTTATCACCAGACGGCAGCGCCAAGCGATAATTGCGGAATGGAGCCCCATCCTTAAAAAAGGCATTTTCGGGATGGAATTGCTTTCCCGAACCGTCTTCACAAGACACTTCAAACGAGCTGAGGACTTCGTCGTCTAAAATAAACTGTTTCCTGGAATCTTCAATGACAGAAGACGCCAAGCTAGAAACTGCTGCACAGGCAACAAATAGAATCTGAAATTTTTTGATGATAGACTTCACGAATTCTAAAATAGTAAAAAACAGAAATGGAAATGCCCGCTCAGCGGCGGGCATGACAAATGGTAACATCTTTTTGGGTGTTAAAATTAGGGTCTTGTAATGACCATTTCTAAAAATCCGTTGCCCGTTGTACGCATTTCAATCATTTCGCCGCTAGAAGCCTTGGCTTTAAAGACTGTTATATACTCCGGAGGGACACCCTTAGAAAGAATCATCTCGATTTCCTTAGCCGAAATCATGGATTTTGCGTTCCACTTGTCCATATACCAGTGCCATGGCTGCCAGTTGAAAATGCCACGGGTCGACTGCACAAAGGCACGGAGCATCATAGAATATTCATACTTCAAAAAACCGAGATAGTCGTTCACTTCGGTACGCTTTTCGACAATAGTCTTCTTTGCAAAATCGGGATCGTAACGGAGCGGGGTTTTATCGGGATTGTCATACGTAAAACGAATCATCTTGTCCAGCACAGAGATTTTCAAGTTCGGACGGTCGAGATGCACGAACTCCTTTTCAGAAATTTGTTTGTAATCTCTGAACACGACATCGGGAGAAAGGACCTTGTTGAGCTTCAGCTGAACCGGCTTACCATCGAGAGCCCCAAGTTCGTAAAAGACAATGACCTCGCCCGCCCCCTTCGGCAAGAGCACAGCAAGCAACGGCTTTGCGCGTTCGGTAATCGCCCAAATCATCTTCGGCTTGTTCGTCGAATTCAGAAGCGGGTCCAAGACCTTCATCACGGACGGATCACGAACGCCGTTCACGTCCCATTCCATCCACGTTCCCGTACCGCCGACAGAATCGAGCACGTCAAAAAGGCGCCCGCCTAAAAAGCCATCCTTCGCTTCGATAGCGCCATAGATTTTAGTCGAGCCCACCGACTTTGCTTTCGCAGAAGATGCGGGTGCAGCAAACGCAGAAGTCACAAGAATGGAAAAAAGCGCACAAACCGCAAGAAACTTACGCATAGACACTATACCTTGATTTGAAGTCCGAAAAAAGAATTAAAAACCAATAGGCTCAAACAACGATTCGTCCAAACGCGAATACTGCAAGTGGTACTTTTTGTCGAGCCAGTAAAGGGCAAGCTTTGCACCAGTCCAGTTTTTCTTCGCAGCAGTCGCTTCGACACCCTTCGTGATGAGCGGGAGCGTTTCAATCAAGTCGAGTTTCCACTTGGTATCGTCCCAGTTAAAGAGCATAATCGGAACCTTCGGGCTTGAAGCAAGTCCAACACTTCCGCGGTCGTTCCTGACTTCGAACGGTCCCATTTTCACGTGGTCCACCACATCCAAAAAGCCGCTATCGTAAAGGAGCAAGTAAAGCATGCGGTAATCCGGCACGGTCCAGAGGTGTTCGCGTTCGTAAAGCCTGTAAAGCACGATGGCGTAGGCTTCGTAGAACTGGCATGTGTCCATAGCGGCGGCATCATAAGACTTGGCGTGGCTTTCGAGTTCATTAAGCCAATCTTCCGAAGGGTCCGTCAAGAAATCAAGCAAGATATCGTGCGGAGCGCGGTTTTTGACCGAGGACTTGAACAGTTCATACATCTCTTCGAGCATGACAAGCTTTTGGGATTCCTGGGCTTTGACCTTTGCGTCACGGACGGCTGCCGTCTCGGTTGGTTCACCCGCAGAGCCTTGAGAAGACCCGGCACAACCCGCCATAATTGCAAAAACGCTCACCAAAAGCGCTAGAACTATTTTATTTTTCAGAACATGCATCGCGATACCTACCTGAAAATGAATCTGGATGAACTTTTACGCGCCTGTTCCCTGAAAGGTTATCAGGGCAGCGGACCCGGCGGCCAGCATAGGAACAAGACCAATACCGGCGTTCATCTTTCGTTACAACAATATAATTTAGAAATTAAGTCTTCCGAAAGCAGGAGCGCAAAAGAGAACAAGATTCACGCCCTCCATCGCATGCAAATGGCGCTCGCCTTAAACGTTCGCGAAGAACCGCCCGCCGTCGAGATGAAATTCCCCGGGAGTAACGGGCATATCCAGCCGAGCAATCCGCAGTTTCCGCTGTTTGTGGCACACGTCTTTGACATCATGGCGACTAAAAACGGCGATACAAAAGCCGCAGCGGCGGCGTTCGGGCTGAGTCCGAGTGCGCTCGTGAAGATTTTACGGCAAGACAAAGCCTGTGCAGCGAAGTTGCAAGGAAATCGCGTCGAGAACGGGAAAAGTAAATTGCATTTGTAAAATGCGGCTGCGGGATGCGCGCGGAATGACAAATACAATCGCGCGGAATCTAGTTTAGAAAAATTTACAGAAATTTAGCGGAATATTTGGAGCAAACTTGCGTGTTATATACGTGTAGGACCAACCATTATATCAGGAGGTTATATGAGTCCTACAACAAAAAAACACGTCTGCCGTTGTGCGGCTACGGCTCTTACTGCTCTTGCACTCTGGAATTGCTCTGACGAATCCAAGGCAGAGGCGCCCATCACCATCGAAATCGGCGAAACCGCGAACGTTGCGCTCAAGCTGGACTATACCGAAACACCCTTGCTCGATAGCCTTGTGCTGGACTGCTATGGCACGGATACGGTCCACCTCGTGCATTCCATCGAAAAGAAGTCGTTTAATCTCGACCTTTTCCCGGGTGACGACTGGACTTTTGAAGCGAAGCTCTACGCGAACGGTGCTTTGATGCAGAAAGGCGAAGTCACGACAGCCCTCGAAGCAGGTTCCGCCGTGAACTTGAACATTCCGATGCATGCGCTTGTCGGTTTTGTCTACGTGAAAATTCCTATCGGTTTCGGGAACCCTGCTGGTATCAAGAAAGGCGAAATGAAGCTCACCAGCGGAGACGAAACGTTCACCTACCCCATGGTGTTCGATTCGGACAACGTCACATTCACCAGTGACAACCTCAAGCTCGACCGAGAATACCACATCGCCATCTCGATGCAGGACGAAAGCGGAAAGACTATTTTCAGCATGGAAGACGACTTCACGCTTGACGAAAACACGCCTATTCCGAATTTCCAGATTGAATCGCTCCGCAGCAAGATAGCACTTGCCATCGACATTGCGAAGGACGTGAATTTGCAGGTATCGCTCAAGCTACCCGCCATGAAGCGTTCGCCAACCACAAATGACATCGTGGTCAGCGAGTTCTTTGTGCAGCCCAAGGATTCTACGCAGTACACGTTCGTGGAATTCTACAACGGCAGCACGGACACGCTCGTTTTGGACAAATGCACGCTCGGGAAAACTTCGAACGTGAGCGGTGCGGCAGAAATCGCCACCATGACGTTCCCACCCAACGAAGTGCTTGTCGTTGGTAGTAGAGAAACCGCAGACATTGCAGGCATTTACAGGTACACCGAAAGCATGCCGCAATTCGGCAAGACTTCGGGTTCGATTGTGTTGCAGTGCAACGGGAACGTTCTCGACTCGCTCTATTACGGCAAGGCGGATACGCTCCACGTGACTCCGCTCCCCATCGGGTCTTCTTCGGCGGCGGTACGCAAGAGTACACAGCTCAATATCGGGTTGTGGAACAAGCGTAATGAACCGGATTCCTGGTGCACGGACACGCCTACGCCGGGCGTGATTTCCGCCTGCGGGAATTAAAAACGCCGATGCCGGAATAAATCCGGCATGACAAACAAGGTCGTCCCGTTTTGGGGCGACCTTTTACAAGATGGCGATGCCGGAATGGTTCGGCAGGCTCACCAACCTTAGTGCGGCATGACAATGCTTAGGCGTGGATTTGGGAGCTGGCGCGTTCGATATCGAACAGGCGACGCAAGTTTTCGGCCTTGGCCGGTTCGCGTTCTTCCGGGAGCGTGAGCGGACCCATGTTGATGGCAACCAAGATTGAACCCGGATAGTTGTTCACGCGCTTGATGAAATCGCTGACGGAAACACCTTCGGTGTAGAAGTCCACGACGAACGTATCCCAGTCGTCTTCTTCGAGCTGCTGCAGAGCTTCTTCTTCGGTCTTCACGGCCTTGAAGTAAGCGCCCACGAGCAAGTCCGAAAGGACTTCGAGGCAGGCTTCACGGCGGACATCGTCTTCTTCCCAAATCAGGATGCGACGGTCGCTGTAGTCACGGACTTGCGGGACAAAGTTTTCTTCGGCGTTCAATGCATCGAGCATCGCACCGTTGGCTTCGTCCATTTCTTCATCATCAAAATTATCGATTTCTTTAGCCATAGTTAAAATATAGTAAAAAGTTGGGTATTAGGTTTTATGGGTTTTCGTCGAACCAGCGCTGGAGTATGATCGCGGCGGCGGTACGGTCGATGATTGCCTTGTTCTTCTGCTTTTTCTTTTTGCTCATGTACGAGGTAAACTCCTGCGCCTGCACACTAGAGTACGATTCGTCCTGCGTATGGATTTTCATCCCCGGGAAGCGCAGCGCCAAATCCTTGATAAAAGCCTCCACCACCACGTTCTTGCCATCCTTGCGGCCGTCCGGGTGGTACGGCATCCCGACCACGAATTCGTCAATCTTGTTGATGCGCACGAGCTGGTCCAGACGTTCGAACAGGTTCGTCGTCTTTTGGTCGATCGTCTCGCGCGAAAACGCCATCTTGAGCTCGGAATCGCCAAATGCGACCCCGACACGATGCTCTCCGTAATCCAAAGCCAAGTAATTCACGCCTCTAAATATAGAATACGAGCGCTAAATATTGCAATTTTCCACTCATTTTTCTATCTTTGCGCCGAAAATTAAAGCCAAACGGTAAAATATGGATCAATCAAAAATCAGAAACGTTGCCATCATCGCCCACGTTGACCACGGTAAAACTACCCTGGTGAACCAGCTCCTCAAACAGTGCGGTACCTTCCATGAAGGTGAAGAAATCGTGGACCGCGTGATGGACTCCGACAACCTCGAACGCGAACGCGGCATTACCATCCTCTCCAAGAACACGAGCGTGATGTACAAGGGATACCGCGTGAACATCGTCGATACCCCGGGGCACGCCGACTTCGGTGGCCAGGTGGAACGCGTTTTGGGTACAGTCGATGGCGTTCTTCTGGTCGTTGACGCATTCGAAGGCCCCATGGCCCAGACCCGCTTCGTGACGAAGAAGGCTTTGGAACTCGGCCTTACCCCGATCATCGTCGTGAACAAGATCGACCGTGACGGTTGTAACCCGCTCCTCGCCTTGGACAAGGTCTTTGACTTGTTCTGCGAACTCGATGCAACCGAAGAACAGCTCGATTTCGACAGAGTTTTTGGCAGTGGCCGTAAGGGCATTTGCCGCGCCGAACTTGAAGACCCGGATGGCGACTTCAGCATCTTGATGGACAAGATCATCGAACGCATCCCGGCTCCGAAGGGCGATCCGAACGGCGAACCGCTCCTCCAGATTGCCTCCCTCGAATACTCCAGCTTCCTCGGCCGTTTGGCTGTGGGTCGCGTGCAGCAGGGCGTGTTCAAGCCGAACCAGACCTACGCTCAGGCATTCCCCGACGGAACCGTCAAGAACGTCCGTCCGCAGAAGATCCTCCGCTACGAAGGCCTCACCCCGAAGCCGATCGAAGAAGCTGGTCCGGGCGAAATCATCCTCATCGCAGGTCTTGACTACTTCGATATCGGTGATACGCTTTCTTCTACGAACAATCCAGTTCACTTGCCGCGTATTCACATTGACCCGCCGACAATCTCCATGCTCTTCACCGTGAACACTTCGCCGCTCGCCGGCAAATACGGTGGAAAGTTCATGACGGGTAACCAGCTCCAGGAACGTTTGGAACGCGCCCACATGGCTGACCCGGCACTTCTCGTCGAAAAGGCCGAAGGCGCCTCTACGTTCAAGGTCTCTGGCCGTGGCATTTTGCACCTCACGATTCTCGTCGAAAACATGCGCCGTGAACTTTATGAATTCACCATCGGTTCTCCGCAGGTCATTTTCCAGAAAGACGAAAGCGGCAAGCTTTTGGAACCGGTCGAAGACTTCAAGGTCGAAGTTCCGAACGAATTCAGCGGCGCCTGCATCCAGGAAATCCAGCAGCGCAAGGGCGAAATGGTCAACATGACCACCGACGAAAACGACCGCGTTTCTCTCGAATTTATCGTTCCCTCCCGTGGCCTTATCGGTATCCGTCCGAAGCTCCTCTCCCTTTCCAAGGGTTACGCTGTGACGCAGTCCTTCTTCAAGGAATACCAGCCGTACAAGGGAGAAATTCCGTCTCGTATCAACGGTGTACTCATCGCCAAGGAACCGGGCGAAGCTGCAAGCTATGCTCTTTCTAACTTGGAAGATCGTGGCTACCTCATCATCGGTCCGGGTGCCGAAGTTTATCCGGGCATGATCGTGGGTGAACACAACCGCGACGTCGATATCACCGTGAACGTCACGAAGGGCAAGCACCTCACCAACATGCGTTCGAAGTCCGCTGACGACATGATCCAGCTCACGCCGTACCGCCGCATGACTTTGGAAGAATGCGTGACCTTCATCAATGAAGATGAATGCATCGAAGTCACTCCGGAAGTGCTCCGCATCCGCAAGACCGAGCTCGACCCGATCAAGCGTAAGCAGATGTCCAAGAAGCCGGCTGAAGACGACGATTAATTAGACGAAAGAACGAACCTTCGGTTCTACAGACGAAAAATTAGAGAAGCACCCTGCGGGGTGCTTTTTTCGATGAACCAGCGTTACCATACTACGCCTTATATTCTGCGGTAGCTTCCATCAGTTTATCAAAATCACTTTTGTAGGTAGCATCTCGAATCACACGAAATAATAGCTCCGTGCGGAGTGGTTGTTTCCATTTTGGAAACAACCACTTTTTCATCAAGTTCCCCACTTTCGAAGATGTTCTTCAAATGCTTTGATATAGCCGATTTTTGAACATCAAAAAGATTGGCCATTTTCGCTTGAGTAAGCCAAAGATTTTCGTTATGCAATAAAATCTCAACTTTGACTTCTTCGTTTTCGGTCTTGTAAAGCAGAATCTCTTTCATATACACAAATGTACACTAAAGTTATAATTCTGTCAAGTAATGCAAAAAGGGGCCTTACGCCCCTTTTCCCCCGCCTAAGTTTTTTTCGAAGTCTTTTTCTCAATCGTCTTGATGGAATCCAGGAAAGCCTTCTCTACAGACGAGAGCGTCTTTTGCTGGTACTTGCGATATTCGCCGGTAGCCTTTTCGACCGCCAGTTCATGGGAAACAGATCCGTTGCCTTTAAGCAACTGTTCTCCGCCAGCCGTCAGGATCTGGTCCAGGTGCTTAGACCAGTCCGCCATAGTCATCGGTTCATGGCGTTCGGCCTTGCGCTCCGCGAAATCCAGATAACCCGAAACGATTTGCCCCATGGCGCGCAATTCCTTTTCATCCAGATAATTTTTGGCAATCAACGCCTCTTGAAGGGTCGGCTTGTCCCCGGAAAAAGTCGTAAGCCCCATAAAGACCTTCTCGGCATCTGCGCGGCTATAGATGACCTCCGCCGCAGTCTGCCCGTGCACGGCAAAATGCATCTTGTTCTGCACCTTCTTGAAGAACAGGACCGAAGTATCCGCCTTGGGGTCATAGTCAATACTCGTCGCGTAAATGTCGAGAACCTGACGGTAAAACACCTTCTCGCTGGCACGGATGTCGCGAATCCGCGCCAGAAGTTCTTGCCAGTAATTGCCTCCGCCCAGCTTTTTCAGGCGATCGTCGTCCATCGTGAAGCCCTTGACGATGTATTCCTTGAGGCGTTTCGTGGCCCACTGCCTGAACTGGGTGCCTCGCAGGGACTTTACGCGATAGCCCACAGAAATAATGACGTCAAGGTTGTAAAAATTGGTCATTTTCGTCAAATTTTGCGTAAATTCGGAATTTCCGAATTTTCTCATCACCTGCGATTCAACCAGTTCACCTTCCTGGAAAATATTCTTTATATGCTCATTTATGGTCGATTTCGATTTACTAAACAGCACGGACATCTGGTCCTGCGTAAGCCAGGCCGTCTCATCCTCAAAACGGACCTCCACATTGATGGCCTCGTCGTCGGTCTTGAAAATTACAATCTCGTCGTTCATATCGCCCCCCAAAAAAGAAGCCTACACATTTGTTCACCACAAAATATACACAAATGCATGGCGATTGTCAATAGCCCCTCCCCCATGTCATCCCGGCCTTGTGCCGGGATTTCATGCAACTATTGTTGACATCAAGAAATCACGGGCGTTCCCTGCTGCGCAGGGGCAGGCTCTCGCGGCATAAAATTACGGCCTCACGCCGCAATTTTTCCGCCTAGAGGGCCGAGCGCGGGACACCAGCGGCCCTCCCGGCCCTACGGGCTTCGATCCCTAACGCAGAAAGGGGCCTCGCCCCTTTCGAACGGAGCCTCATTCACCGGCACCGCAACGCCCCGTTTGCTTCTAGAATGTTTGTTGACAGATTTGTTCTTGCATTAGTATATTTCATCTAAAGGATAATTCTATGATTGACTACATCATCGCAAACAAGACATGGATTTTTAGTGGTATAGGCATTCTAGTAATTACCGGAATCGGTTCCTTCATCGCAATAATCTTCAAGCGTAAAAAGAAAAACAACTCTTCGCAAAATCAATCTTCGGGGAACAATTCCGTCAACATACAAACCAACGGAAATGTCACAGTCAATCAAACTAGCGCATCCTATACAGAAATCAGAGAAATTGCACTTGATGTTTTCAAAGCAAACTTCATGGTATCGACTGGAAACTCTCAAAAAACAGCGAACAAAAGAGCAGAGCATATAACAGAAGAATTTCTTGGCAGATTGCAAGAAGAGAATCCATCGGGATTAGGCGCTGCGGAGGAACCAGATTTCCAGGACGCATTGTTTACTGTACAAAAAGAATATGCAAAAAGCGGAGATGCTAAATTAGGCGACATTCTAGTTGATTTGCTCATAAACCGAAGTAAAGAACAGCACCGTAGCCTAATCCAGCTTGTTCTTAACGAGGCCATAAAAACTGCTCCGAAATTAACACAAGAGCAGCTGGCAATACTTTCCGTGATATTTTTACTTCGGTACACAGCACAACTTAACATCACATGCTTAGAAAACCTCGGCGATTATTTAGATAAATACATTCAACAACAAATCCCTCACCTGAACAAAGGGGATGCATATTATCAACATTTACAATATGCAGGATGCGGAAACATAGAATTGGGAAGTGTTGAATTATCCAGAATATGGGAATCGCACTATCAGGGGTTGTTTTTTAAAGGGTTTGATCTATCTCTGGAAGAAAAAACAAGAATCTCTGAAGGATCATTTTCGACATTCATCATACCTTGCTTAAACAACCCTTCGAAATTTCAGGTCAATGCCCTAACGCAAAAAAATTTAGAAGAAAAACTGTCTAAATCAAATCTCAGAGAATCAGAGAAAACATTTATCAAGGAACTTTTTAACAGGAACAAGATGTCCTATGATGAAATAAAAACGAAAATAACAGAAATCCGCCCATATATGAGCGATTTCTATAACATTTGGGAAAAATCCTCAATGAAAAAATTTCAACTAACTAGCGTTGGAATTGCGATTGGACATGCCAACATCAAGAAAACGAACGGAGAATTTACCGACCTTTCGATATGGATAAATTAAACAGGATCTTGCTTGTCGGGATTTCTTTCTATAGGTTCTTAATGGTTGTTCGGGTCAAAGCAACCCACGGCGGTTCCGAGATAATTGTTGACATCCATATTCTTTGACATTACACAATCACTTCACTATGGCAATTTTTCCATCAAACACCAAAGTTCCTCCCTCATAAAAGAGTCCTCCTTCTTTATGGAAACTGCCGGATATCCAACCTTCTCCATCAAGCGAAAATAAAGTCGATTTCAAGAACGAATGTCCCTCTTTCTTACCTTCCCTTTTTATCAAAGCCCGCAGAACATAGATTTCTAATTGATATAAGCCCATTAACGCTTTAATGACATTCCCTTGGTTTGCAAATTTATAATACTCCTGGGTAATATCCTCGATAGTTCCTACTTTGAAGCGTTCGTGTTTTATCTTGTTATACGCAGTCCACCAACCGGGATTTCGCATGCTCCAATTCTGCCATGGAATTTCATCAAAGGATTCCGACACAACTCGAACACGTTCAAATTCCGGGACGTTTGCCAAAATATATGTTTTGTAATCATTAATGTTTGAGACGTTGTTTTGCCTCAACCCCTCCGAGCAAAAATACCTGGCAAGAATATCAATTTCGCTACCTATTTCAAGGAGTAATTTCAAGAATGCCGAAGAATAAGTTGTGTAATTACATATATCAAACGCAACAAATCGTTCCGTCTGAATAAATTCTTCTTCTATGGAGGTGTAATTCTTCCAATAAAGCTTTCTAAAGGTCTCTGCAGTCATTTCTCCCATTTTATGCATCCTTTTTTAAAAATTGAACATCGGCTACACCACTCTTTTCAGGAGGATCAAGAATTTCCATGTAATCGTCCAGTGTTATTGGATCATAAGTGTATTTGACAAAAACAAGACAATCTTCAAATTTATTCAGGCCGCACATATAATTATGGAAGACCGCCAGCCATTTATACTTTCGTATGATCTTATTTTTCAGAGCAACAGCATTTTTGTCGTCTTTGTTGACATCGCTATAACCACAATACTTCTGAATGCTTCCATATAAAAACTTCTGATGCCTAGCCAAATTGTCGTGAATTTGTTTTTTTACATCCGAAGATATCGCTGTTCGAGTTCTCTCGTATTCTTCTGGAGAATCCTTTTCAAGTCGTTCCAACACTTCCATGCCACCATTTTTCAAAACGGGATAAACCTTTTCTAATTCGGGAACGGACAAATAATTCAGAAAAGGCTTTTTGTCTCCAACAGCACCGAATACCAACGATTCAACCCACGCCAGCATACCGTCCTTTGTAAGAAAATCATTCGGGAATAGATTGTTGATTAAAGCAGAAACTGCCTTATCTATTGAATTATCGATAAGAATTCTTGGGTAAATCCCTGTTTCCTCCAGATTTACAGCCTCTATCAGAGCGGGTCCCATAATCAGCGTTTCGTCCGAATAAAATTTTCCCGCCGTGACCCCTCCTCGCAACAATAACGCATGACCAAACAAAACCTCCCTTTGTAATTCAGCAATCACCTGAAGGAAAGTCAGCAATCGAATTATTTCCAAAGGAGAATCAGTAATCTTTAGGTACAAGGCAACATTATCCGAAAACAACCTATATTCTATTTTCATTTCAGGGAGCGTATTCAGAGGCCTTGAATTGTTTATTCCTAGTGCAGCTTTTAGCGAACAAGCAACCATCCCCTTCAATTGGTACAGAAAAGACAAGGCCGCATTGTCATCATCGGCAAAATAGGATTTGCAGCCAAGAACATCAAAATAGGCTATGTAGTATTCACCAAATTCCATATTTGGCACTCCTTTAAAGGAAAAAAAATCACAGTTAAATATACATTCCCATTTTGTCACAAAATGACAATACCGCCCCTTTTTCAAGCAAAACATCCCCTTCCGAGTGTGGCGACGGAGCCGTCACCCTCGGTTTTAGGAAAGTGCATTTGTCTAGATTATCTACTTTTCCTTTCATAAACAACCTTTTTTGTATTATAGCAGACTTGTTACGCATCCTATCATGGATTTCAACAAAAAAAATTTTTTCACATCAGAAGTTTCCCGCCAGGATTACACGAACCTTAGCAAGGTTTAAACCACCCTCCAACCTTGAAGAAATGGTTTTCCTATATATTATACGGAGTAACTAGTACATCACCGGGCAAAAATGCAGTTCGGTTGGGATAAAAAAAGTCCATCAGGACCAGATTTGGTTCGCCGAGAAGGGCAAGCCCCACGAAGCGACTGTGCTAAAGCGGCTTAGCGGAATCGAGATGAGCAACGATTTCGATTTGATCGAGGCAATGAAGGGGGGTAAGGGAACAGAAAACCGAACCTTCCTGGCTCAAGGAAATGTCCGCTGGAATCGACCGTGTCGAGCCGTTTCACTAGCTGAATAAAAAATCAGGAATCAACCTCATCTATATAATCATACATATCAGGTTCAGATTCATGCATTTTTTCATAATTATCAAAACAAGCCGAAAGTGCATTATACGACATCAAAATAGAACTTACCTCATGAGCAGCGTCTTCCGTGCCACCCAAATCAAACCACACCTTATCTTTTAAAATTAAAGAGATGTTGGCTGCAACAAAGGCAATTTGCTTATTCACCAAACTTTTCAAAGACTGAATTGAATTATAATTGTATGTACCAAACGGACTTAATGAAAGAAAATTAGGGTCGCCTATGTACGGTTCTATAGGCAATGCTGAAGACGAATTTGCATGAATAAATTCTGAGAGTTTTGAGCCAATAGGATCTTTAATAAACTCATTATAACAGGTTTCGTCGACATCCTTTAAAACAGTTTCTATTTTCTTTGCTGCCTTGCCTCGGCCTACATGTTTATTCCAATACTCATTAGCATCCAAGGATTCTCCCATAATAGCTTGAGCTTCATTTTTATCCAATATAATCAACAATTCCAGTTGCATTTCTTCGAACGCACGTCTATAAAGAGCCAACCCCATTGAAGAATATCCAGAAAGGAAAAGGATTCTAACAGAATTCACGTTCTTTATCAAATCCAATACCAGAGTAACAGGGGATTTCGGAGTGTCAATCCTTTCATACAATTTGGACAAGAGCCACATTAGATAAATACTTTCTTCATATAGCCTAAGCCAAGGTTGCAGCAGTCCATTAAGTTTCTGATCAATTTCACTCCGACGATTCAATTGACGATAAAATTCTTCTCGACGATTAATATCTTCTTTTGAAAAATCTTTTTCTTGTTGTTTCAAGTACCGCAAAATAGATAGATCTATTTGATTGTCAATATAATCGTACATAATTCTCTAACCTTCATATTATTTTTTATTTTCGCACACCTGTCTGCAATCCGATCCCGAGACCCTTTCTCCAGAAAGGGTTTCGCACTCTATACGCCCGGTCAAGCCGGGGAAGACAGGTTGACAACAAAAGGATGATTCACCTGAAACTAGTTCAGGGCAGGCTCTCTCGGCACGAAGTTTTCACTTCTTTTCTTCAATCGCTTTCGCTTCATTCAGGAACTTGTCAAAATCGCTCTTGAACAGTTTGTCCTGGACAACGCGGTATTTTTCGAATTCACTTTCGGCAAAAGCCTTTGCAATTTCAGCCGACACCCGACCCTTGTCTGTCAGAATCTCCACCTCGTTGAAATCCAGGAACTTGTTGAGGCGAAGCGCCCAATCTTCCATCGTCATGGGAATCTGCCGTTTCGCCTGAAATTCCGCATAGTCAAGGTACATTGTCACGAATCGTTCCAGTTGATGCAATTCATCCTTTGAAAGGTAGTTCTTCGCAATGCTGACATCCGACTTCTCGATTTTCCCGTCAGGCGCCTTGCGCCAGGTCGTCAAGCCCATGTGCGTCTTTTTCGCATCGGCGCGTTCCATAATGAGTTCGGCAGCCGTATGCCGGTGGATAGCCCAGTGCAACTTGTTCTGCACATTTGCGAAAAAATCCCTTGTCGTGACGGCATCCCGGCTGTAATCGACACTCGTCGCGTAGATATCGGTAATCTTCTGGTAGAATTTCCGCTCCGACATCCGGATTTCCCGGATTTCTTCAAGCAGGTTCTCAAAGTATTCTTCGTCAAAAATCTGGCCGTTTTCCAGGCGTTGTTTGTCGAGAACATAACCCTTTATCGCGAAATTGCGCAAAACGTTGGTCGCCCATTGCCTGAATTGCGTTGCGCGGATAGAATTCACGCGGTATCCCACCGAAATTATCGCATCGAGATTGTAGAATTTGGTATTGTAAGTCTTGCCGTCGGCGGCAGTATGTGCAAATTTTGCACATACTGAAATTTCTTCCAACTCGTTGGTCTCAAAAACGTTCTTTAAGTGCTTGGTGACTACGGACCTATCGACATCGAACAGCCTTGAAATTCCGTCCTGCGTGAGCCACACATTTTCGTCCTGGACGCGCACTTCTATCGAATCCTGAGAATTCTGCTTGGTAAACACCAAGAAATCGATGGTACTATTGCGAATCTGCAACATTTTGCTCATTTCTACCTCAGAATTCAACACAACAGGCTCTTTTTTGTTCATTTTCAACTCCTTCCTTGCGGACAAGCAAAAACCGCAAGGCACAAAGATACACATTTGTTCACTATTAAATATACACAAACACGAGACGGTTGTCAATAGGTCCGCCCCGTTTTTTGCTGGAATTTTCTGTCCTTCGCGTAGGCGGCCACCGCATTCGACACCGGGCGTTCCCTGCTGCGCAGGGGCGGGCTCTCGCGGCATAAAATTGCGGCCTCACGCCGCAATTTTTCAGCCTAGAGGGCCGAGCGCGGGATACGAGCGGCCCTCCCGGCCCTACGGGCTTCGATCCCTAACGCAAAGAGTCCCGCCATAGCGGGACTCTTTCAATTTCAAGAGCAAGATTCTAGAACTTTCGCCAAACCATCTTGTTGACGATACCGGTGTAGCTCTGGATGATCTTCACGACCTTGGTCGAGACGTTTTCTTCGATGTAGTCCGGCACGGGGATGCCGTAGTCGCCGTTCTTATTCATCGTGACGGCGGTGTCGACGGCCTGCAAGAGGGACTTTTCGTCAATGCCGGCGATAAAGAAGCAGGCTTTGTCAAGCGCTTCGGGGCGTTCCGTGCTGGTGCGGATGCAGATTGCCGGGAACGGGTGGCCGACGCTTGTGAAGAAGGAACTTTCTTCGGGGAGCGTGCCGCTGTCGCTCACGACGGCGAATGCATTCATCTGCAAGCAGTTGTAATCGTGGAATCCGAGCGGTTCGTGCTGAATCACGCGCTTGTCGAGCTTGAAGCCCGAGGCGGCAAGGCGGTTACGGCTGCGCGGGTGGCAGCTGTACAGAATCGGCATGTCGTACTTTTCGGCCATTTTGTTGTTTTAACGCATTATAACCCGTTGCGCAGAAATATCTAAGAGGTCCCCAAAGCACATTCACTTATTCGACACCCTTAATCTAGCGACAGGACTTATTTGGCTTAAAAATCTAGTAGCTTGCTTGTCCATCGGCTTATTTGGATTAATTAAATTTTCCCTTTCATTCATTTTATTTCTCAAAAAATCATTTTTTTCGATTAATTTACTTCCTCCATATTTGGCCAAAGCAGCAAATGTTCCAATGAATCCAAAAATTGCCAAATCACCCAAAGCCTTACCCAGTGCAAAACCAGCCACATCGCAAAGAAGAGATAATTCCAAATCCAAACGTTTCGCCTGTTCATCTCTTTTTAATCTTAAATTTCCAAGCGATTTATTATATTCTAATATTTTCGCATTTCGTTCTTCAGGAGTAAAAGAATCCAAGTAAGAGAAAAGCGTATTAAAATTTTTCGACGTACAATATGTTTCCGAAAACTGCAAAATTTCATGTATTGTGGGGTAATCTTTAACTTCTAATATATCCAAATTAGGAACAAACATTTTCCCATTTGAATAAGATTTCATCTGTATATTATGCTGTTCTAATTCATCCGCATTCCGACATTTAAACAACTTAATCATATTGTACATAAGCGATGCTTGCGTTTTTGTTTCATAATCTTTTGCCCAAAAAGGAAAATAGAACGCATTCAAAGCACTTGCAATATGAACATATTCTGAGTTCACAACGAATTCAAATTCTAAAGCATCTCTATTTGGAACATTATCAGGTATAGAAAAGCAATTGTTAACGCCCAATGCAGAAATACATGAAGAAGAATTAAGTGTCAGCAGCTCAAAAGATTTTCTAAGTGCTCTTCGAGGCCATGTCGCTAAATTATACAATTTTTTGGACACATCTACTCCCAAACCAGCAAACAAATCAGGCGATAAAACAGGCAAACATTCATCTGCAATCAAACAATTTTTATTCATTTCAACCAAATCGGCTATTATAAGAGCGTTCAAACATCGTCTAGAAAGAACTGCTTCGGGTTTCATTTTATATATCGAATCAAGAAAACCATAGTCAATCCTATTTGATGGTTGGTTCGTAATAAAAGTTATCCGACTTTGATTAACCAAAGAGATTAACTCATCTTCAGTAACTTGCTGTTTTAAACAAAAATCTTTAACAGATGTTTCACAGGGTAATTCAACATAAATATGATCAAACATCAATATTCCATTACGAATATTCACATTTGAAAAACTAGAGTATTTGATATAACAAGAATTTTTTTTACAACGTTGGCCAAGAATAGTTTCCTTAGAAACTGATCCATTGTATATACCCTTTATGTTATCAAACCAAAAAGCTTCATCATGTCTTTCGTATTCAACATTTGCCGAATTCCATCTCGTTGGCAAAATTATCAAAACAGGATTCGTGTCGGAGCCCACACTAAAACTTCCATCCTCAACCTGATCAAAAACAGCCTTAAACTTGATAACATCACCACTCATTGAGTCTAAAAAAGATGTGAGCTGAGAATTATACAAGCCACTCATGTTGTTAGGAAAATGGACCTTGACAACCCTATTTTCAACAGAATCTATCTTAATTGACTTTAGGAAAGAAAACTTAGAATACAATAAATTGTAAAACTGATTAACAGTCCATCCTATGCCAGAGAAATTATCCCCTATTTGGGAATCTTCAATAGTAGGGATTTCCCTGACAAAATTTTTGGGCAAATCAAAAGTCAAATTAACAGGACTAGTTACAAAACGAATAGAATAATCAAACTCTTTACATAAAGCTACCCTATTCTTAATGGGATTCTGAATATATATCAAAAACTTATTTTCCGAAACTTCGAAAATTCGCGTTTTGAAAGAAGGATACACACTTCTCAATCTTAAATCATCTCTTCTCACATATTGTTCCATACAGGTTTCCTTCAAAAAAAGCCAAATTCATTAACATATATTTAAAATCAGCAATTGGCACAATTATTTTGAATATAAAAAAATACCTTTTGAGATTTCATCTATAAATCTTCAACACGTATACAAAACACTCTATATCTTGCACAAACAACTTAACAAATCTATGAAACCGTTCTTATATTTCCCCAAAAGAGCCTTGTCCACAAGGAGGAATGAGATTTATGGAAGACCATAGAACAGGCAACTACACCGCCTTTTATGTCAGCGAACCTTTCGATTCGTCAAATTTGGGTGCCAACGCGACCAAAGACTTCTGCTATTATCGAACAATAACAGCATGGGAAGCAAAAGATCCTGATTTTCACTTCATAGATTCCCATGACAAAACATACAATATTCGCGATGACAGCTCCTGGGAAGATACATTGAAGCCAAGACTCCACAAACGTCTCAGAAAATCAAAGAACATTATCCTAATCTTGAGCTCCAATACAAAAAACAGCCGAGCTATTCGGGAAGAATTAGACTACGGGATTAACACCTGCGGTCTGCCCATTATTGTGATTTACCCCGATTTCCCCGAGAAATCAGATATCGTTAATAAAGAAGGTAAAATCCTCCTCAATATAAAAAAAATGTGGGACAAATTACCGGTTTTCAAAAACAATATGAGCAAAGTCGCTACGATTCATATAACATTCAAACAGGATCTATTAAAGACGTGTTTGGACGCCCCTGATTTAACCGTACAACATATGACAAAAAAAGGCCGATTCTATTTTCCTATATAAAACAAGTCCATATTTGTTATTATATTATTCATTGGAGAATAACATGACCTACAGAAATAGAACATACATTGCTTTTGACGGCGACAATGACATGCCGTATTACAACCTAATGCGAGCATGGAGTGAAAACGACAATTTCGAGTTTAAATTCTATAATGCCCATGGAATAAACACAGCTCGTGACACCAGCCAAGAAGAATCGATTAAAAAACAATTATTGTATCGTTTCGAATACACAAAAATATTTGTATTACTTGTAGGAGAGCACACACGGTTTCTATACCGTTTTGTTCGGTGGGAAATAGAGCAAGCCATTCGACTACAGTTGCCAATAATCGTAGTAAACATAAATGGCACCCGGCATATCGACAGCGAATTTTGTCCACCAATTCTCGAAGACAAGCTAGCCATTCATGTTGCGTTCAAGCAAAAAATCATCCAGAAAGCTTTAAATGAATGGCCCGCATATCATGAAAAATGCCTGAAGGAAGGAAAAACTGGTCCTTTTTATTATAATGATTCTACATATGAGGGCTTAGGATTATGAAATATCTCACCAAGCTTTTTTTTGTTAGATATATTGAAACCATTGGAGTTTTCCTATTAATAAACGAATTACTGTGCACGCTTTTAGGTCCTGACAAATTAGATTTCATTCCAAAACCAATCATTTTCGGCGTACTTCCTGTAATAGTTTGCATCATCGAGTTATTACGCAAGTTATTTTTCACCGATTATTCAATTAATCAAACGGATTCAAAGATTTCACTATCATTTGGAAATATCTTAAGAAAAAAAGGAATTATCATCATACCTGTAAATCAAGAATTTGACACATATGTTGGTGACGGTATCGTTTCCCCAAGATCTTTGCATGGAGAGTTTATAAATAGATTCTATAAAAACGATTTAACTACACTAAACACGCTCATTGACGCCGAATTACAAAAACAAAAAACATCTTATATAGCAAGACCTAACAAAACAAAAGGCAAGCAAAAAAGTTATCCATTAGGAACATGTGTTAGAGTTGAAAAGAATGGCATAATCTTTATTCTTGCCGCATTAACAACTTTTGATGATAAATGCCACGCCAAATCAATAGACAGATTTCAACGAAACGAATTTTTATCAAAAATTTGGGAATGGGTTCGATTAAACGAAGAACCAAGTAACATTCACTTTCCATTAATAGGGGCTGGAAATTCAAGAATGAAAGGAACCTCACAAGAAAAATACCGCGCTATAGTTGATTCGGGAATAGCGGAAATTAGCCAAGCAAAATCATTTCAAACATTTGATATAACACTACCATTTTGCAATTTTTCAAAATATGAGGAATTTGACGAATACATCCGTTTTAAAGCATTGTATAAGGATGTTTCTAATTCGGATCAAACCAATCTAGGAACGGAGACAAATTAGTCTCGCCATACAAGCCGGAAGTGTAAATCAAACTGTGTCATCGTCCGTTGTTTGATCACTTGAGTAAAGTTATAAAATTTTAAATCGTTCCTCGAACCTTATACATAGTTGCTGAGCGATTAAGGACCAGTTCGCCAAGGGCATGGTCCATTTCTTTTTTATGTTGCGATAAGCCAGATAGACGAGCTTTAGCAGGGGCTCATCTGAACAGAACTCGTCTTTAGTCTTTGTCACTTTGCGGATTTGGCGATGGTAACCTTCGACCGTATTGGTCGTGTAAATCAGCTTGCGACACAGTTTATTTTACAGCCTCGCCTCAACTTTGTCTTCGTCTGGCAACACAAAATCATTTATGCCGTAAATTTTCTTTATGTGTTCTTCAATAAAATCGGAATCTTTTAATTTTCGCATCATAACGCTTAAGTCATAAGAATTTAAGCGACCTTTCTTTTGTGCGTTTCTAGCAACAATCTTGCGGACTTTTAGTTCCTTGATTTCAAAGCAATCCAACCAACTGTCGTATTCTAAAATTCCTCTATAATTTTTCTCATACAACAGATATTGTTCATTTTGCCATTCTTTTGATTCTGAAAAATCGTTATCCGAATTAATCAAAACTGCAGCAATTTGTTTTCTATCTGATTTTGCACCAGAAACAACAATGTATTTTAGTCGAGTCGGGTAGCCTTTTGTATTTATACCATCAGCCGGATCTAGTTCGACATAGATTATGTCGCCAACACACAAATCCTCGGCAGACTTTACAAAACACAATTTTTCATGAAGTTTAGCAAGAACTCCGCCTTTATCTTCCACTATGCAAACTCCGCTGCAAGAAGTTCCTTTTCGCGGATATATGCAATCATTTTTTCAGAAGCTTGACCGGACCTTGCAATGTCGATAAACGTCATTACATCTTGTTGCGGATCTAGCTTAGCCCTTTCGACCACACTTTTGTAAACGGAATCATGCGATTCATCAGACAAAGCATATGATTCTTTGTCCTTACAGTAGTCAAACCACTTGTCGAGGTATTCCCGTTCTTTTTTAGCTATAAAATCCAAATCAGGTTTCTTTTGAGCAAAAACCTTCTGATCTATAACCTTAATAGAATCCATAAATTCTTTCAAATCAGGAAAATTATTATAGGAACCTTCCTCAACATTTTTTATAACCTTATTAGTCAATGTTGGAATAGGGCCGTGCATTCTAGCTTTAAATGTTTCAGGAACAATAGGTTTTCCAAAACGACTCAAATAATCACGTTGGGCAAAATAAAGAATTTTAAAAAGTTTGATATAATCAACGCCATCATCAAACTTCTGTAATATATATAATATTACATTTTCTATTTTTTTTATTTGTTCTTGAGTTTTCATTTTTTCACTTCAAAAATAGCCATTAAAAAAAGCGTTGTCAAGCATCCATTTCATTATTAATATACAAAAACATTACAAAAACGCCAATATATTATTTATTTCTCAAATCAATACAAATAACCGCAACCTTTTTCTCAAAGCCATATGGAATTTTCTTTTCTATATCCTTTTGCAATGTTTCAGGATCTTTTTTGAAACAGAAAACAAGACATATGCCCAAATATATGCCTGACGTAAAATACTTATCAATTAATTGTTCTGTTAAACCACTATAAAGACTTTCTGCATTAAGGTCCCTTTTGCATTCAACCTGAACTGTATAATTTCGGCCTTTTTTGTTTACAAGCCTCATATCTACACGATTATGACCTTCATTTCCTTCTTGAATAACATCCAAATCATCCTTGTTTGCACGAATCAAATTTCTTAAAATTTCATCTCTACACTCGTGATAATCGGGTTCATCCTTCAAAACATTAATGAAAGGCTCTTTATAAAAATATTCTAACCGTTCATCTTCTAAGACATCTTTGGCCAATTTCCTTATTTTACCTGACGAACCTAATGTTAGCAAGTCACTTAAAAAGAAAAGATAGTGATTAGGTTCGCTTTTACATTTTCTATATTCCGCAATTAGGAAAGTATCTAGTCCCGACTCATAAAAGGATTTTGAGGCGAGCGAAAAGCCCTTTCTATAAAAATATGGATCATTTTGAGAATAATCTCGAATAGCTTCAACGACCTGTTTCTTTTGTTGTGTTGAAAAGAAAGAATTGTCTCCATATTGATATTGTAAATACGGATCAATTTTTATCAATTCATCTTCTTCAAGCAATGTACAGAGCCACGAATATACACCCCGATATTCAGAATACACACAACCACTTTTGCTCATAATTTAGAGGATCAACAGTATAAACCTTAACAGGCGCATTTACAAAGTTACATAAAGCATCTTCATCTCTATTTCCACACCAATCCATTTCACGACATGCAATTACAACGGCAATTTCTCTTTGTGCAAAATCACTCAATATCATGGCAAGTTCTTTGACAATTGCGCTTTTAGACTTGCCCGTATTCGAATTTCGATATTCATCAAATCCATCGAGCAACAAGAATTTTGCTGTCTGAGCTATACTTTTTTTCAATAAAAAATCTTCAACAGAATAATACAGACATTCTTTTGGGTGTCTTTTTTCAAATTCCTGCAAAATCCGTTAAGGTCAACCCGACAAATGGAATATCACTCACAATCACCCTCTTTATTTAACAAACTTTTCAACCAAGTCTACAAGTTGGCTATACGCCCCTTTTATTTTTGTCAAACTATATTCCAAGACTTAGAAATTGTAATGTTTTTGGGATTAAAAATACATTTTACATCAAAAAAAAATCCAAAAAGGAATATTTGTTTGAAAAACGCCCCAAAAGAGGGGCGAAGCCCCTCTTTTTAGGCTTTTTTTCATACATAAATTTGCCGTTTTAGCGGTTTCTCCCCTCCCCTACCGCAACTACCCTGAGGTTGCGGTAATCCATGACGCGTTTCGAGAAGAAGGTCTGGCTCTCTAGCCCTACTATGCACGGCGACGAGATCAAGTTTGTCACCGAGGCTTACGAAACCAACTGGATGAGCACCGTCGGCGCGAACATCAACGAAGTCGAAAGGCTCGCCGCTGAGAAGGTCGGCTGCAAATACGCCGTCGCACTCTCTGCCGGCACCGCAGCCCTCCATCTCTGCACAAAACTTGCTGGCGAAGCCCTTTACGGCATGCCCAAGGCGGGCGAAGGCTCGCTCCGCGGACACAAAGTGTTCTGCAGCGACATGACGTTCGACGCCACCGTGAACCCCATCGCCTACGAGAACGGCGAGGCAGTGTTCATCGACACCGAATACAAGACGTGGAACATGGACCCGGTCGCCCTCGAAAAGGCATTCGAAATTTACCCGGACGTGCGCCTGGTGGTACTCGTACACCTCTACGGAACCCCGGCCCGTGTTGATGAAATCCGCACCATCTGCCAAAAACACAACGCCCTCCTTATCGAAGACGCCGCCGAAAGCTTCGGTGCAAGCTACAAGGGCAAGCAGACCGGCAACTTTGGCGACTACAGCGCCATCAGCTTCAACGGAAACAAGATTATCACCGGCAGTAGCGGCGGCATGTTCCTCACCGACAGCAAGGACGACGCCGAGAAGGTGCGCAAGTGGAGCACCCAGAGCCGCGAGGCCGCCCCGTGGTACCAGCACGAAGAAATCGGCTACAACTACCGCATGAGCAACGTCATCGCTGGAGTGGTACGCGGCCAGATGCCCTACCTCGAAGAGCACATCGCCCAGAAAAAGGCCATCTACATGCGCTACAAGGAAGGCCTGAAAGGCCTGCCCGTGCAGATGAACCCCTACGATGCCAACAACAGCGAACCGAACTTCTGGCTCAGCTGCATGATTATCGACAAAGACGCCATGTGCAAGCAGGTGCGCGGCGAAACTGAAGCCTTGTTCATCCACGAGAAAGGCAAGAGCTGCCCGACGGAAATCCTCGAGCGCATCGCCGCCATGAACGCCGAAGGACGCCCCATCTGGAAACCGATGCACATGCAGCCCATGTACATGAGCCACGCATTCATCACTGCTAACGGAAATGGACGCGCTCGCACGAACGCCTATATCGCAGGTGAAACCCGTGACGTGGGTGCCGACATCTTTGCCCGCGGACTCTGCCTCCCGAGCGACAACAAGATGACCCCCGAACAGCAGGACGCCATCATTCAGACCATCAAGGAATGCTTCGAGTAATGTACGCTCGTTTCTTCAAACGCCCACTCGACTTCTTCTGTGCTCTGGTAGCCATTCTCTGCCTGAGCCCGATTCTCGTCGTGCTCACAGTCCTTGGAGCCATCAAGATGAAGGGCAACCCGTTCTTCACGCAACCGCGTCCGGGCCTTAACGAAAAAATTTTCAGGCTCATCAAGTTCCGCACGATGACGAACGAAAAGGACGCCAACGGCAACTTGCTCCCGGATGAAGTGCGCCTGAATGCTTACGGCAAGTTCCTCCGCAGCACGAGTCTTGACGAACTCCCGGAACTATTCAACATCCTCAAGGGCGACATGGCAGTAATTGGGCCGAGACCGCAACTTGTGCGTGACATGGTCTTCATGACTCCAGAACAGCGCAAGCGCCACACCGTGCGTCAGGGACTTAGCGGGCTTGCACAGGTGAACGGACGTAATGCCGTAACTTGGGAAAACAAGATTGCTTTTGACTTGAAATATATCGACCATATCACCTTTATCGGGGATGTGATAATCATTCTCGCAACGCTGGGTAAAGTGTTTAGGCGTGATGGGATCACCGAAGAAGGTTGCGATACAGCTACTGACTTGGGGGACTATCTGCTTTCAAGTGGCAGGATTACCCGCGAACAGTACGACCGTGGACAAGTTGAAGCGAAAAAACTGATTGCGGAGGCTTTCTGATGCTCTACAAGTTGGCGCACATACTCCGCGACAAGTTCGGGTTCCTTTGGAACATCATTGAATGGTGCAATGCTTTTGTGTTTTCTCTAACCCACAGAAACGCTTTGAAACAGATCCCGGAAATCCTTAAAGAATGCTCTGGGCAGTTTACACTCCGCATGGCTGCACCAGCCGATGCGGATCCGCTTGCCATATTTTTTGCCGAACAACCTGAAGAAGCCTTTAAGTTCTTTAAGCCTCATGCATTCGATGAGAAAACACTTTCGAAAATCATCAGAAACAAGGCATTCCTTACGTTCCTCGTCATCGATGGCGATAAAATTGTCGGATACTTTTTCTTGCGCTGTTTTGTGAACGGGAAAAGTTTCAGGGGGCGTATTGTCGATTACCGTTGGAGAAACAAAGGTATTGCAAAATTGATGGGCTTAACGATGAACAAAATCATCGCGCAACTTCATGTCCGTCTTTTCGGTTCGATTTCACCCGACAATTACGCCTCCTTGCAATCTACAAAGGCCGTTAATGACATTCGCATTATCAAGACTCTTGATAACGGTTACTACTACATCGAATATTTGCCGAAAAAAGACTAGTATATGAAAGACATCGTTATCATTGCGAATTTTGTAGGTGGATTGCACGGGACGGACAATAATCGTTTCCCGTATTTGGCAAGCATGCTGTGCAAAGATAACGATGTGGAACTGGTTGCGTCCGATTTTTGCCATGGGGAAAAGGCTCGTCGGACAAATATTTATAATTTTCCATTC
The DNA here is from genome assembly GCF_900177805.1 of Fibrobacter sp. UWB13. Lineage (NCBI taxonomy): Bacteria > Pseudomonadati > Fibrobacterota > Fibrobacteria > Fibrobacterales > Fibrobacteraceae > Fibrobacter > Fibrobacter sp. UWB13. Next base: position 1,014,531 of record NZ_FXAX01000001.1, read on the forward strand.
AAGATAACGCTCTTGAACGAACCGGGATACAAGAAAAACATCTGTTTGAGACGGTTCTGGAGCCATTATGTCTGGGGCAAGAATGTCGTCAAGTATCTGAAATCTCGAAAGAAACCAGATGTTGTATATTGCGCGGTCCCTTCTTTAACTGCTCCAGCAAAAATTGCTGACTATTGTAAAAAAAATGGCATTAGATTTATTATTGATGTGCAGGATCTTTGGCCTGAAGCGTTCCAAATGGTTTTCAAAGTTCCTGTACTCAGTAAACTTGTTTTCTGTCCATTCAAATACCTGGTAGATAAAGCGTATAAAAATGCAGATGAAATTGTTGCAGTTTCGCAGACTTATGTGGACCGGGCATTGTCGGTGAACGAAAAAGGCGCTAAAGGCTATTCTGTTTTCCTTGGTACGAATCTTGAATCATTTGATGAAAATGTAAAGAAAAAGATTGATTGGTGTAAGCTTGTTTTTCCGAAAGATGATGAAATATGGCTTGGGTATTGTGGAACACTAGGAAAAAGCTACGATATTCCAGCCGTTATAGATGCTTTATACCTGCTTGGTTCAAAAAACAAATCAGTTCCTAAATTTATTGTTATGGGAGACGGCCCTCAAAAGGCTGAATTTGAGGCTTATTCGAAAATAAAGAATGTAGATGCATTGTTTACAGGACGAATGCCTTATGAATGTATGTGTGCTCTGTTGTCACTCTGTGATATAGTTGTTAATCCCATTGTAGGTTCATCAGCTGCAAGTATAATTAATAAGCATGCAGATTATGCTTCTGTTGGGAAACCTGTTATTAACACACAGAATAGTCCTGAATATAGAAGGCTGATTGATGCGTATGAAATGGGGATTAATTGCGAAAGTGGAAATGCAATAGAAATAGCCCAAGCGGTAGAGACGTTGTCTGCTGACAAAGGTTTAAGAATTAGGATGGGGAAGAGTGCTCGCAAGTGCGCAGAAGAAAAGTTTAATCGAGGAAATACATATTTGGCAATTTCAAACATCATCTAGAATTGGAAATATACTATGAGCCAAGTTGAAGTTTTAATATCCGCAATGAATCAAAATGGTCCGTCTATTTTTAGACAGACAAACATTCAGTCTAGTGCTTTGATGGTAAATCAATGTGATGTAAATGATTATTGGGAACAAAAGCTAGAATTTGGAACAATCAGAATCTTTTCAACAAAAGATCGAGGCTTAAGCAGAAGCCGAAATATGGCTGTAGAAAACGCCTCAAAAAAGTATGCTTTGTTATGCGATGATGATGAATATTTATACAAAGATTATCCTCAATTAATCGAAACGGCTTTTGCAGACAATCCCAAAGCAGATGTAATCTGTTTTCAGGTCAAGTGTCCCGGGAAAAAATATTCAAGTAAAAGCTTTAAACTTGGATACATAACAACTCTTAGAATTGCAAGCTGGCAAATTTGTTTTAGATTAGAATCTGTAAGAAAAGCAAACATCGTCTTTGATACTCGATTTGGCTCTGGAACTGTGATGGGATCTGGCGAAGAGAACATTTTTTTATATGATTGTTTGAAAAATGGCTTGAACATTTACTATGTGCCGATTTGCATTGGTGAAGTGTCTCGTAAAAAATCAAATTGGTTTAAGGGGTTTACACAAACTTATTTTTTTAATCGAGGGAAAATTTTAAGACGGATGATGGGTTCTTTTTGGGGAGGTGTATATTGTGTGTATTTTGTAATTGCAAAACATCGACGCTATAAAAAGGAAACGAACTTCGCAAACGCCTGCAAGAACATTGTTAAAGGTTTTTTCTCGTGGTCGGAAAAATGAGCCCTTTAGTATCTGTCATTATTCCAACATTCAAAAGATCGGAAATGCTTCCGAGAGCGATAAATTCTGTATTGTCGCAAACGTATAAAAATGTTCAAGTTGTAGTTGTTGATGACAATAATCCTAATACAGACTACCGCCAATTAACTGAAAACAGAATGAAACTTTTCGCAAATGACAATCGTGTAAAGTACATTCTTCATAGTAAAAACAGCAATGGCTCTGTTGCTAGAAATACTGGAATAAAAAATGCAGATGGAGAGATTGTTACGTTTTTAGATGATGATGATGTGTATAGGCCGGATAAAATACAAAAACAAGTCGAATTTTTACTTAAGAATAAACGGTACAGAGCTGTATATTGTGGATGGACTAGAGAAAAAGAATATATTCCATCTCATCAAGGAAACTTGTCATATGATATACTGAGTGGTGACAATATCATTTATACAAATGCAATCATGATGTGGAAAAAAGACGCTTTATCATGTGGAGGGTGGGATGAAACTTTTCTACGTCATCAAGAAGCGGCCTTTCTTCTGCGTTTTTTTTCTAAAGGTGGAGAAATTGGCGTTGTATCAGAATCTTTAATAGATTTTGATGTGTCTGATAGATCAAATGCTCCTCAAAATCCCGACAAAAATAGAGACCATGTATTACATTTGCTAAAAAACTATATTGATACAATGGAATGTAGTGAAAATATTGAAATAAAAAAGAAGATTGTTTCTCATAGGTATCGCGGAATTTTGTTAGGCTATTTGAAAAGACGTTGTTTTATAGGGGGACTATTCTTCTATTTTGGGGCGTTAATTAAAATGCCCATACGATTCAATGTTGATTTAATAATATATATTTTGAAACACGTCTAAAATGTTAAGATATATAAAGACACCGGAATTTCTTTTCGTTTTGTATGTTTATGGATTTGTTTTATTACGTCCATTGATATATTTGACACATGATTATTCCACAATGATTATAGGTGGTTATGTATCATTATTGTTGATTTTGCTCACGGTAGTAAACAGATCTTCTAGAATAGACTTGCGAAATATTTTTGTATGGTTACTCCTATCATTATTTTTTGGATCTCAACTCGTTTACGCAACTTTGTTTAAGGGGTATGAGACTTCTTATCAATATTCTCTAAATTTCATCATATTTGGATTTGTTCCGTTATATTTTTTATTGAATGTCAATAATTTTAAATTATTGATTTATTGTGCCTTTATAATTTCATGTGTAAATGGTTTGGTTTTATTACTTGATCCTTTGAATGATTATTGTTTGTCTGGTAATTATATGGGGTATGGTTTTGACTTGTTGATGTTTTCGTTTTCAGGGTTACTTTTTGGTTTTTATGCTTTAAGGAAAAAAATACTGCTTGCTCCAATAATAATAGAATTATCTTTTATAGTTATCTATGGAAATAAGGGCGCTGCGCTGGGTGCTTTAGCCATGCTGTTGGTGATGTTCTTTTTTCAAATAAAATCCATTTCTAAGTTAATTCTTTCGTTGGTAATCTTTCTTATTTTAGCGAATTGGAAATTGTTGCTGTCTGCAATTGTTAGTCAACTTATGAAATTCAATCTACCCACGTATTCACTCTTAACATTGCAATTGCTAGTCTTGGATGAATCTGATCAAGTATATTCAGCAAGAACAAATATTTGGAATGTTGCAATTGAATGGATTGAACGAAATCCTTTTTGGGGGAATGGAATATGTACTTTTGACGAGTTTAACAATGGCTATGTTCATAATGTTTTTTTAGAAATAACGCTCGCATATGGGTATATGGGATTAATTGTCTTTGTTGGGTTGTTAGTGCATAGTATTTTTTTGCTTGTGAAGATGAATGATCCGTATAAAAGGTTCTTTCAATTAATCCTTTTAGTTGGATGGCTTGTTCCGATGCAATTTTCTTTAACCATTTGGAATGTTTCGTTATTTTGGATTTATATAGGGATATATCTTCTTTCGATTACAGGAAAAAAAGATGAAAGTTTTAGTCAATACGTATGATACGGCTTTTCAAAATATAGCAGGAGGTGTTCACAAACGAATAGAAAAAACCTCTCGTTTTATAAGGGATCTTGGTTGCCAAATAGATTTCTTTGATAAATTTAGTACAAAAGTTGAAGATTATGACATTCTACATGTTTATATGATTGATGTTGGTAATGTTGAATTGGTAAAGTATGCAAAATCCAAAGGTTTAAAGATTGTTTTGTCGTCTATAGTCAATCTAAATCATAGCCTTTCATTAAGATTGTATTGGCTTATTAGAAAAATGCCGATAATGACTACATATAAATTATTTTTCCAAATGTGCTTGTTGGCTGACGTTATTGTCGTTGAAACGGAAAAAGAAAGAAAGTTTGTTAGTAGATATTTTCATGTTTCTGAATCAAAAATAACAATTATTCCAAGTGGAGTTGATGAAGTTTGCTATAAAAAAGATGAACTTATTTTTGAGAAAATAGGGAAAAAATGTGACTATGCAATAGAGGTTGCAAGATTTGATCAAAACAAGAATCAGCTGAATGTAATAAAGGCTATGGCAGGTGAAAAGGAAAATGTTGTTTTTGTTGGTGGCGGCGATTCAAAGAATTCCAAATATTATCAGCAATGTTTGGATATTGCAAAGAAATGTAAAAATATTCATTTATTAGGTTGGGTTGATGCGAATTCTGATTTGCTGAAATCTGCCTATTCAAATGCAAAAGCTGTCATTTGTTCATCTTATCAGGAAACTTTTGGCCTTTCAATTTTGGAAGGAATTCAAGCTGGAGCATTCCCTATTCTTTCTAAGACATTACCGATTTTAGATTTTAAAGAAATGAGTGGATGTGAAACCTTTGATCCAGATGATTTGATGGATATAAGGGATAAAATTAAGAAAGTTATGAATACTAATAAAGTTTTTGAAAATAGAGATATGGTAAAATCGTCATTTTCATGGGATGCTGTTGCTAAGAAACATGTTGATATATTTGAAGGCTTGCTGATAAAATGATGCAAAAAAAAATAATTATTAGTTTTTTGTATAGAATAAAAACCAAATTGTTTTGGACTGTTGATAGAGTTGTTGGTCGACTAAAGTCTGAATATATTGATATTCCTGTACTGAATGCCGATTGTAAAATATTGATCCTTGCCCCGCATTCCGACGATGAGTGGATAGGTTGCTCACAAATCATCAAAGATAATACAGATGTGTTAATTTGCAACATGGATATGGATGGTGGTGATACACAAGAAATTCATGCCATTCGTTATCAAGAAATGAAATCTTTGGCAAATAAATATCATCGACCGTTTTCTACCGTTAATGCGAATAATAGGGAATGTGGTCTTTTGAAAATAGTTCAAGATTATCGCCCAGAAATTATTTTTCTTCCTTTTTTTATGGATTGGCATGAAGAACACGTTCAGGTAATGAATGTACTGAAGAGCGTGTCTGCCTCAGTTAAAGGATTTCAAATAGGAATGTACCCCGTATCACTACCAATGTTGCCGAATTTTATTACTCATTTTAGACCTTTGAATAAAACAGCATTAAAGGCCAAATGGGATGAGTTCTTGAATGTTTATAAAACGCAAACGTTTATTCCATGGAAGCGCTTCTTGGCAAATGAGCGAATTAATGGTGCTTATTTAAACCAATATGCGGCTGAAGTTTATTCGATAATTCCTGTAGAGCAGTGGATTAAATTGTTGGATAATCACTTGTTGACTGACGAGCAAAAAAAATGCTTAAAAGGTAATTTGAATAAAATTTCTAAAGTTCGAAAAATGATGAGTCTGTTTTATGCTGCGAAAGAGGCTTGATGTTATGAAAAAGATTGGGCAAGAGACTATGTTTGGCAATAATTACGGAGCTTGTTTGCAGGTGCTTGCTTTGTAACATATATGTTGTGCAAACATTCTTGCTTTAAAAAATATGCAAGTTGAAATAGGAGAAATACCATGTCTGATGCTAAAATTCTAGCTTATTATCTACCCCAATTTCATCCATTTAAGGAAAATGATGAATGGTGGGGGAAGGGATTTACGGAATGGACGAATGTTGGAAAAGCAAAGCCGTTGTTTAGGGGACATTATCAGCCTAAAGTTCCTGCAGATTTAGGGTATTATGATCTTAGGTTGCCTGTTGTTCGTCAGCAACAGGTTGAGTTGGCCCAAAAAGCTGGCATAGATGGTTTTTGTTATTGGCATTATTGGTTTGGTGGAAAAGGACGTCAGTTAATGAACTGTATTATTGATGATGTCCTGGAATCTGGAAAACCTGATTTCCCTTTTTGCCTTGGTTGGGCGAATGAGTCTTGGAAGGCAAAGTTATGGAATAAGGATGGTAAGGGTGATAAGCTGTTGATGGAACAGCGTTATGAAGGAATAGATGATTATCGTGCACATTTTGAGTATGTATTAAAATTATTCAAAGACCATAGATATGTTAGAGTAGATGGGAAACCTTTTTTTCTGATTTATCGCCCACAATTGTTTAGTGAAGTTCAATTGTTTATCAATCTTTGGAATAAATGGATTAAAGAATCTGGTGTTGCCGATGGAATATATTTTGTTGCGAATCTTGATGATGAAAGTGAATATAAAAAATGGATTTCAATGGGATTTGATGCGGTAACTCCATCAATGTGGTCTCGGACAGATCCTTATTTTAATTATTCAAAGCTTGGAAAATATATTATGCAAAAACGGCGGGCACATTGGCCTAGCCCAGTAAGAAATGATTATGGATATATTTGTAATCATCTCCTTTGGAAGGATTATATGGATTTTAATGATGATGTAATCCCATTCATAATTCCACAATGGGATCATACACCAAGAAGTGGGACGAAAGGGCGCGTGTTTGTAAATGTAACACCTGAGCTTTTTGAACAACAGGCAAAAAAAATTCTGCAGAATGTACAAAAAAAGAATAACAAAATCGTCATGTTGAAATCATGGAATGAATGGGGTGAAGGCAATTATATGGAACCCGATTTAAAATATGGGCATGGTTTTATTGATGCTTTGAGAAACGCTTTGAACACCATATTGAATAAATAATTGGGGGCTGCGAAGCCTGTTGTTTGAAAAAAACGAAAGCCATCTCTTAAGAAAGGAATGAGTCCGGTATAATACCGGACTCATTGCGCTTGTTTAATCCTTGCTTCAAATAATCCAACTTTTGGGGCTGCAAAACTAAGCCTGAGAGTCTCTTTGTAATGTTGGTTGCTTTATAATTTTCGCCGGATTCCCAGCCGCAACGCTATATGCAGGTACATTTTTTGTTACTACAGCATTTGCGGCGATAATTGCGCCTTTGCCGATATGTACTCCTGAGAGAATCGTTGCCTTATCTCCAATCCAAACATCATCTTCAATAACAACAGGTCCCTTTGAAATGATAGGTCTTTTTAATGGATGCATTTTCAACATTTCCATAGATGAATCTCCATGATTATTGTCTGAAATTGTAACCCACTTACCTGTTAGTACGTTGTTACCTATTGTCATTTTATTAGTACATGTAATATGATTGAATGCCCCAAAATCACAATAAGCACCAATCATTAAAGAAGGTTTTTCTTTAACAAGATTGGGCCATGTTGTTAAATAGATATAATCGCTAAAATATGTTTTTTCTTCAATTGTTATGCATTCTCCACCATGAATGAGTCCAATTTTTCCAAAAGATACCGTTTTGTCGCATTGTTTAAAAATTGGCTGAAGCCAGTAGGAACGAATCCTTGTTTTTAAGGATAAATCTACATATTCAAAGGTTTTATAGGAATAGATAAATCTTAATAAAGAAACAATCCTTCTTAACAAAAAAGAAATAAAACGATGTACTTTTTTTTTCATTTCATTCTCGCTCTAATAAAATTCAATACAGTTTTTGCTAGTTGTTTCGGAATCAGCGTCCAAAAATACAATTCATGACCATAATACTTAAGCAATAATTTCCATGCTCCTTTTATCTTGAATCCATTACGGTTGCCAATATTATTCGCATTTTCGCTTTTGACATTTCGGTGAAGCAACAATAACATGCAATTGTAATTAATGATAAATTTTGAATAAATATCCCTTTTTATGAATGCATAGCATTTTTTAGAAACAATTCCCTTATCTACATATTCTTTCCAAATGTTTAGGTAGTTTTCAACAAAAACCTGATAAAAGTTATACCCACCATTACTACTTCCATCGAGTCCATCTTGCATTACAGATTTTCGAACAAAAAGGTTCTTCTCTCGGAGTGTTGAAGACATTAAATAAAATGGAACCTGCAACAAACGAGTTGGAATGTAGCGTTCACAGTTATCAACAAGATGTACAGCCTCTTTTAAAAATATACTGCCACTCATGAAGGTCACCCAAAAAGAAATGGCCTTCCAAAAATCATCGCAATCAGAATATTCTTGAGTCTCGGGTAGGTTGTCTTTATTTTTTAAAACACTTAAATGGATTAATCCATAATCTCCGTTTCGAATTAAATCTAGTATATATGAAATTGAACCATCTTTTAAAAGATCGTCATCTCCCAATAACCAGATGTATTTACCTGATGCCCATTGCATACATTTTATAAAATTACCTGCGGCACCAACATTCTCGGGATTCCTATTATATGTAATAGGTAATCCCTGATCAATAAACGATTGAACAACTTGGGGTGTATCGTCGTCAGAGGCGTTATCAGAAACAAAAATTTCAATTTCTGATGAATCTATTGATGCAAGCTGTTCACAAAAGCTATTCAATGATATAGATAAAATTTTAGCACGATTCCATGTCGGAATACATATTGAAAGCAAAGGTTGTTTAGTCATTGTGCCATTCCCTCTTTTTATGGCGATATATGTAATTAATCCATGTCAATGAAACAAAACGGAGCAAAGCAAATGCTATTGTAATGCCGTAAACTCCATATAGATTTCCAAATGTAATTGTTGATATGCAACATAAAATTCCGACAACAACAGAATTAAGTAACAACGGTTCTTTTTTATGGCACCTTAAATATGTAGCCCAGCAATTTATAGGGAACATTGTCCATATTGCCCAAGCCATTAGACTTAATGGGAGTATCGGTAAAAATCTATCCCCAATATGAATTCCAAATAGCATAAAGTCCATTTTTTGAATAGCATATATAACAACTATAAAGGCAATCAAGCATGAAGTCCCAATTAGCATCATTTGTTTCATAGTTTTGCCAAAAAGCAAATCTAAATTTTTGTAGTCCTTCTGAGCGATGAATCCAGAAAGTCTCGGAACTTTTGTATTAATCCAACTCTGAGTTAAAGCATGTAAACCATTGAGGGCTGCCATAGTCATGCCCATTTGTCCTGCAACCCTTGCACCTTCAGTCGCGAACAACACTGGATTAAATAATTGATAGATAAAATATCCACTAATCCAACTTACAGCAATTCGCCATTGATATGGGAATATTTCTTTCATATAAAGGACTGCTTCAGATCCAAAATCATTCCAAATATTCTTTAATATTTTGAAGAAGGGAGACTTTGCAATAATTATAACGACGATAAAAACCCTTACAAAAGCATCTGCTCCGGATACAAATAATTTTCCACCAATAGATAGGCCTCCCCAGACTACAATCGGATGCACAATTTGCTGAACAAAACGCAACTGAGCAACTTCTTTGACTTTCCCAAGCCCCTCCAAAAAAGCTGTAATTGGAGACAGCAGCAAATTAAATGCAGTACCAACAGCAAGTAAGATCCACGGCAAGAACCATTCAATGTCCTTGTGTTCAGCACTATATTTAGAGAAGAATATGGATCCAAAAATTCCAAGAGCGATAAACACGAGAATCGCTATAACAAGATACCATTTTGTACAAAACTTCAAAAGTGAAGAAAGTCTTGATCGATATTTTTCTTCTCCTTCCATTCTGTATTCAGAATTCAGCTTCAAGTGTGAAGCTTCATGAGCAACAAACTGCGTAATAATGCCTGTCAAGCCAAGCTCAAAGAAAACTTGCAAAGCAACAATGCTGCCAAAAGTATAGTAGAATCCCTGTTCCTCCGGCGAAAGATTTTTTGCAATGAAAAACACCGTGAATAGGGCTGTCGATATAGACAACCCTCGGCTTAACAAAGTGTAAAATATCGCCTTGTCAACGCCTAGTTTCTGTGTTACAAATGTTTTAAAGCTCATATTACTTTGCTGACACTGACATGATTTCTGCGAGTTCTTCTGGAGGGAGCAATGGTTTCATGTCCTCTAGTGGGCGTGATGCCATTTGTCCTTCTGGAGTCTTGTAGTTTGCTTGGCGAGGCTGAATCGGTTGCGTTATGCAGACCTTTACATCGCAGAGAGCGGGACCATCGTATGTAAGAACCTCTTCAACAACAGAATCAATTTCAGAATTGTTGTTTATAGCAAAAGTCTTTATTCCATACGCTTCGGCAACGGCTTTGATGTTTCCGATTGCTAGACCTGAATTTTGATTACAGCATACAAAATGCTGATTGAATACATTTGTCTGTGTTGCAACAATTGTGGCGTAACCATTATTGTTCAAGATAAAGAACTTGATTGGATAGTTATGGTATTTGATTGTTGCCAAGTCCTGAATATTCATGACAAAGCCACCATCACCATTATTGCATACAATCTTTTGTCCAGGGTGCGCTACAGCGGCACCAATTGCTGCAGGCAAACCATAGCCCATCGAAGAAAGACCCTTAGTCGCAATGACTGTTTGGTTCTTTTTTACCTTGAAAGCATGAATCACGGTGTCAACGCAAGTTCCTGCACGACCGCCACAATAAACGTCATTTACGTTCATTTGGCGAGAAATAGAGTCAACCAAATAATACGAGTTCACGAAATCTGTATTATTCAGCCATTCTGGATTCAGTACTGGGTATTTTTTTGCCCATGTTTTGCCTTGAGCAATCCAAGCCGAATTATCGTTAGGAATAATATCAAGCGAATTTAACTCTGTAAAAAAAGTCTTTGCATCGCTTTGGATTTTCAAGTGGGGATGCAATTTTTGCTTATCAAGTTCCGCTTTGTCTATATCAACCATGATTAATTTTGCAAATCTTGCATAGGCATCGTAAGCGAACCCTGTCTGAAGTGGCGCAAGTCGCGTCCCCACAGTAATCAGCAGGTCTGAATTTTGAAGAACGAAGTTGGCGTGTCTTTGACCAATCGCTCCAGGACGGCCCATATACAGAGGATGGTCATCCCAAATCAAATCCATTCCGTTCCAAGTCGTCAATACCGGAATTTGCAATTTCTCAACAAATTGGAGAAACTCTTTTCTAGCATCACCTAGAGCGACTCCTGCCCCCACATAAATAACGGGGCGTTTCGAGTGTTCAAGCAAAGACTTTATTTCTTTTAAATACTCATTCGGTATTTCATACTTGTCGTATTCAGCGTTAAATCCATCAAGAGTATTTTCGTCCACACGTGTTGCTTGAACATCTAATGGGATATCCAACAGGACTGGGCCTGGGCGACCATTTTTTGCCATGAATACGCACTTTTCCAACTCATAGCGAATCTTTAACGGATCGTTCAAAAGAACAGCATACTTTGTTACAGGCTTAGCCATTTCAACGATGTCCACTTCTTGCACACCCATTTGGCGCACCCCTGTGCCAATCATAGAATCTCCGCGTTTAACCTGACCGCTAATCACGAAGAGCTGGGTTGATTCAATCCAAGACGCAGCAACAGCTGTAAGTGTATTCGTTGCCCCGGGGCCCGTAGTAACGATGGCAACGCCAAGTCCGTTCTTGTTTCTTGCATAACTTTCTGCAGCCATGGCACATGTTTGCTCGTGCAGACATGCCACGCAATTCATATTCGGATTAGCACCTGCAGAATCGTCAAGATGCATGGCTCCGCCACCGACAAACATGAAAACATCGGTTACACCATGCTTTAACAAAAATTCAATTACGTAATCAGAAACTTTAATCATCTGTTATTTCCAACGAGAATCAATCCCTTCAATGTTCAGAGAATCTTTTTGACTTAAATAATAGCGATAAACTTTTTCTACAGCGGTCTCAATAGAAGTGAGTGTAATAGGAAATTCCGCCTTCATTCGCTTGTTAGATGCGGTGTATTCTAGATTCAAACCATCCGTAGCAAAATGAATTGCATTCTTGTTATTGGATAAGTTCAGAATCATTTCTGCAATATCAGACAACAGATAACTATCATCCATTGCAAGATTGTAATCGTGATATTTCAGATCCGTTTTTAGTGCGGATTCAATAATTGACACAACATCATCGATATCAATAAAGCTAAACCTGCAATCCTGACGCAATTCCAATGGTTGTCCTAAAATTGCCTTGACGCATAAATTAGAAATTACATTCTTGGTAAAGCGTTCATACCGGTTTACCGTTCCGAAAAGTCGAAAATTGTATATATTGTCGCTTTTGAGCGTATGGCAATTCATTAGGTATTTTGCAAGACCATATTTGTTTTTGGGAATAGACCTTCCAAAATCAGTTTCAGCAACATTTACAATCGGTTTTGACTTATCAAATTCTGCACCGCTACCCATGTAAACCATTTTTTTGAATTTTGATGATTGGGATGCGAGCGCAAAATACATTCGTATGTTACTTTCCAATTCCTCGTCAACAAGATGAGAAGCGTCAGCGGATGTCGGTCGAAAAGTTGCACAATGAATAATATAGTCTACACTATTATTAGCAAAAAACGTCCTAACAGCATCGTCGTTAGTTAGGTCAAGTTCCTTGCTAGACGGGGTAATCAAGCGATACATTGATTGTAGGCGTTCCTTTATTAAACGCCCCGTAACACCTTTAGGACCTGCCCCAGTGATAAGAATAGATTCCACTATAACCCCACAATCCACTTATATTTTGAATGTTTCAAAGCAACATTAGCTATAGGTAGAATGGCGATATTAGAAAGTAACAATAACGCCAAAAGAATCGTTTTTTCAAATTTAAAAACATCATCTACGCAAAGAATAATATCAATAACTATCATGTGCAACACATAGTATGTCATGGAATCTTGTCCTATTTTTATTAAAGGAATAAACTGTATGTTAATTTTTTTTAACAAATTGTTAACAAAAATCACAGCACACATTGCATAGACTATCCATAAATAAAAATTTCCGTAAATTAGAGAGTTGTTTGCAAAAGATACGGAACTATCCTTAAATACTGCAATAAGAACAAGGACAACAGATGCGATTATAAACACACTCCATTTATATTGTTTATCTTTCAATAAATATCCCGCGGAATAGAAAAAAAGACCTAGAGAAACATTTAAAATATACCATGGCCTCGATATATTCAAACAATGGAAAATAATAGAAAATAAAAGACAAACTAATGGACAAAGATATAATGCATATGAAGGCAATTTTATGTTTATATAATTAAAAAGCAATCGACAAGCAAACAGAGACAATAAAAACCATAAAGCAAGATTGCCAGGAAAAGCTCCATTAACTAGGAACGTTCCCATGATTTGTTTAAAAGTCGTAAAAACATCATTACCAGAAATGAAAACTTTTCTCGCAAAAAAAAAGACAAAACCAAATGAAGAAAAAACGACAAAAGGAACAATTAACCTTTTGTAACTAGAACGAGCTGTTTCAAGCATATCCTTTTTTTTGTAAAACATTCCTGCTTTAAAGAAAAACCAACTCATTGAAAAAAACAATATGTGAAAATACTTATAAATGGAGCAATCAGTCATACCCGCAGCTTGGAATATATGACTTACAACAATATGAAGTATGCAAAGACCGCATACCATATCTAAATATTCAGAACGAATCTTCTGTTCCATTCTCACATACCTTTTTAGGATTTGTCGTTTGTGAAAGTCTCAATTTCTTCTACACAAAGCTTATACACATCTTCATTCTTATAACGCTTATACCAGTCAGCAACAAGAGCCAAACACTTTTGCATATCCAATCTCGGTTTCCAGCCTAAACGAGTCTTGGCCTTGTTAATGTCAAGCATCAGCAATTGAGCTTCGTGAACAGAGTTAGGGTTAGAAGAATCTTTCAATTCGCCTTTGCCAAAATTCTTGACCAATTCTGTTGCGACATCCCAAACTGTAGAAACAGATTCCGCTTCAGGACCAAAATTCCAGCCTTCGCAATATTCTGTCGGTTTATTCCACATTTTCTGAGCAAGCAACAAGTAGCCAGAAAGAGGTTCCAACACATGTTCCCACGGGCGTACCGATTTTGGCGAGCGAATGTCGATTGGCTTGTTAGCTTCCAACGCACGAATGCAATCGGGTATGATTCTATCTAAGGACCAATCGCCACCACCAATCACATTGCCTGCACGAACAGAGGCTATCGACTTGCCATGTTTTTCGAATTGGTCCGGGTTAAAGTAGCTCCGACGCCATGACTGAATGGCAATTTCGCAAGCACCCTTCGAAGAACTATACGGATCGTAACCGCCAAACGGATCGTCTTCCTTGTAACCGCAAAGTTGTTCCTTATTGTCGTAGCATTTGTCCGTAGTAATCATCACACCGACCTTCACGCTTTCAGTGGCGCGAATAGCTTCGAGAATGCTGATTGTCCCCATGACATTTGTTTCATAGGTTTCTACGGGTTTTTCATAGCTCAGACGGACAAGAGGTTGAGCAGCCAAATGAAAAACAATCTCCGGCTGGAATTCAGCAAAGATATTTTTCATTTTCTGCAGGTCTCGGATATCCGCACGAATATCGGCCTTAATTTTTGAGCCGATACCGCTCAAAACGAAATTATCCTTTACAGAATACGGTTCAAGACCAACGCCAATCACTTCAGCTCCAAGTTCATGAAGCCAAATCGAAAGCCAACTACCCTTGAATCCCGTATGACCGGTTACAAGGACTCGCTTGCCTTTATAGAAACCATTGAACAAATCAATCATAAATTACCGATTGCAAAATTCCCTGATAGAATCGATCATGTACTGGAGCTTTTCCTCGGTCATACCAGGATAGACACCAATCCAGAACGTGTGTTCCATGATAAAGTCACTCACTTCAAGTGAGCCCGGCACGCGGTAGTCCACATTCTCGATATATTGCTCAAATGCAGGATGCTTAATCAAATTGCCCGCGAACAGGTTGCGAGTCTGGATTTTCTTGCTTTCGAGGTAAGTGGTCAAATCGTTGCGCGTGAATCCGGCGTCTTCTTTGACCGTAATCAAGAAACCAAACCACGACGGATTAGAATTTTTCTGCGGTTCAGGGAGAATAAGCCCCTTGGTTCCTTCAAGTCCTTCGCGGAGAATCTTGAAATTCTCGCGGCGGCGCTGCACAATGGTGTCAAGTTTTTCAAGCTGAGCGCAGCCGATTGCAGCTTGCATATCAGTAGCCTTGAGATTGAAACCAAGATGGCTGTAAACGTACTTGTGGTCATAACCCTTGGGAAGCTGACCGAACTGACCCGTAAAGCGTTTGCCGCAGGTGTTATCCACTCCACCCACGCACCAGCATTCACGCCCCCAATCGCGGAAAGATTTCACGTACTTGTCGAGTTCGTCGTTGTTGGTATAAACGGCGCCGCCTTCACCCATGGTCATATGGTGCGGCGGATAGAAGGAACTTGTACCGATGTCGCCGATGGTGCCCGTCTTTTTCCATTCGCCGTCAATCAAGTATTCGGAACCAAGTGCATCGCAGTTGTCTTCGACCAACCACAAATTGTGCTTGCGGCAAAAATCGACAACAGCCTGAAGATTGTATGGGTTGCCCAAAGAATGAGCGATCATCACAGCTTTGCACTTGGGTGAATAAGCGGCTTCAAGCTTTGACACATCGATATTGTATTCGGGAATGTTCATGTCCACAAACACGGGAATAGCACCATATTGCACAATTGGGGCGACTGTTGTCGGAAAACCTGCAGCCACAGTAATCACCTCGTCACCACGCTTGATCTGTCGGTCTCCGAGTTCCTGCGCAGTCAGAGCAAAGAACGCAATCAAGTTCGCCGAAGAACCCGAATTGACCAAACTGCAGTGTTTGACTCCCAGCCACTTGGCAAAGCGTGTTTCAAACTTGCGAGCCCATGGACCTGCTGTCAGCCAAAAATCCAACGACGAATCCACGAGGTTCACCATTTCTTCGGCATCAAAGAAACGACCACCATAATTCACATGAGTTTTACCCGGAACAAAATCCGGCTTAGTTTCGTGGACCTCCCTGTAATATTCACGGGTAAGTTCCAAAATCTGTTGTTTGAGTTCTTCTTTTTTGGACATAAACGTTTCCTTTGTTACCATTTTTTCCAAGGAGCCTGACCACAGGCTAATAATTTTTCCAGCATTGATTTTTCGCGAATGTTGTCCATACACTGCCAAAAACCTGTGTGAGTGTAGGACATCAGCTCTCCATCACTAGCGAGTTTTGCTAGCGGTTCTTTTTCGAACACGCAAGTATCATCAGTGAGATAATTGAATATCTCGGGCTGCAACACCATGTAACCAGCATTAATTGTAACACCGTCATTCACGCTCTTTTCACGGAATGACTTAACTGCGTTATTGCCGCCAATGTTGAGAACGCCCTTGTCTTGAGCCAATTTGACCGCAGTGAGTGTTGCTATTTTGCCATGACTCTTATGGAATTCAAGAAGCTTATTGATGTCTACATCGCAAACACCATCACCATAAGTCATAAAAAACGGTTCATTTCCAACATATTCTTGAACGCGCTTAATGCGCCCACCAGTCATCGTATTGTAACCAGTATCGACTACAGTTACTTTCCACGGTTCAATGTGACTATGGTGAATTGTGATTTCGTTTTTGTTGTTGCTAAAATCAAAACTCACATCAGAATTTTGCAAGAAGTAGTTTGAGAACCATTCTTTGATATATTCCTGCTTGTAACCAGCACAGATGATAAACTCCGTATGACCATAATAGGCATATTCTTTCATGATGTGCCAAAGAATCGGCTTTCCGCCTATTTCAATCATGGGCTTCGGCTTGAATGCAGATTCCTCTGAAATACGGGAACCAAAACCACCTGCTAAAAGAACTGTTTTCATTAAGAAACCTTACAATATTCTTTTTTATATAGTATTATCAAATTGAAACAAATTTAAAAAAAAATAACACATTGTCAAATATCATTGAAAACAATTGACATTTTACCGCATTCTGGCAATGGTGGTTGATATCTCAATAATGATTTTTTTCAGGTATGACTAAATATCTTTTTTGGGAAACCAACTAAATTTTTCTTTTATTTTTTCTAGCTCAATTTCATTTATAGAATTATAAAGGTTATCGACGTGAGCTTTTATATGCTCTTTTGTCAGTTTTTTAAAATCTAAAGATAAAAGATAACCGATTGTTTTTTCGTCGAATCGTTTTTTTATAACTCGAGCAGGAATTCCTCCCACCACCGTATATGGAGGAATGTCTGAGGTTACTACTGCTCCTGCCGCTATAACTGCGCCCTGTCCTATGTGGACTCCTGATAAAATTGTAGCACCAAAGCCAATCCAAACATCGTCATCAATTACAATATCGCCCTTACCGATTGGTTCATCAGCGATACCAAGTCGTGCTTTGAATGGATATGTCGATATCGTTGATAAATTGTGCTCAACTTCTAGCAAAAACTTCACATCATTAGCAATAGAAACGCACGTTCCTATAATTAGCTTATGCTTTCGACCATAAGTTATGAGATGTATAGGACCATATGAAAACTTGCCGACAGAAACTAAATTCTGGTTGTAATTATTTTGGGGATAAGTCCAATTTTCAGCATTTTTCTTTCGCCAACGATTATACAACATATTTGTTTTAATATGTCTTAACAATTTTCCTAATAAGGTTTGTTTAAAAAACATGATTTAGTCTCTTTTTAAACCAACTTCTATCTAATTAAATCCAAGTTTTTTAACAATCCTTAATACTGATTTGTTAAAATTCGAATCAAATTCTTTATTTTTCTGTCTTGGTCAACTCTGTGCAACTCTCTTCTTATTAATTTTATTTTATCAGAAATATTTGTGCGGTAATTTACGGATTTTTCCAAAAGCTTTAAATTGTTATTTGACATATATTCTCTAAAATTTTCAACAATATATTTTCGCATTAAGAAATTTTTTGAGTTACCATGGTCTTTTAAGATGTCCGTTATTTTTTTGAAAACGCATCTCTTAGCCTTTTTATTACCACTAGCATTCCTATTGTGTTGACGATAAAGAAGAACCTGCGAGTCATCCCTGTAAAATGTACCTATAAAAGGCGTTAGTACACTCAAAAAATTATCATGTGCAAAGGAATAATATTTTAAATCAATTTTATGTAAAATGTTATTCAAAGCGTTGTTCCATACAAAGGTGCATCCTAAACCGAAAAATTGGTATCCCAGCGCATCGTCTACATTCATTTTGCCAAAATGTAAATGATCAACCATAGAGGAACAGCCATTTAGTGGAGATAGTTTTGAATCAACATATTGTGGAAGAGCGCTGTATGCAGCTGGTTCTGTATACTTTTTCAATCGTTCGCAAGCTTTTTCTAATTTGTTGTTAAGCCAGACATCATCTTGATCGCAAAATGCGTAAAAATCTGCTTTTTCTGCGATCTTATTTGCTAGCCACATGAAACTTCTTCCAAATCCTAAATTTTCAGAATGAATAACCGTGATTTTATTATAGCCACAATATTTATCAATATACGCAGCTTCTGTTTCATTAGAACCATCGTCTCGAATGTATATATGTACATCTACATTTTTCTGTTTTAACAAACTTGCAATTTGATCATCTATATATTCCGAACCATTATAATAAGATAAATAAACATTGACTTTCATAGGAATACCTATATTCTTGATTTATATTTCTGAAAATAGATGCTATATTAACGCTCCATAATTTATATAATAAATAATGTCGTGTCTCAACTTCACTATTATAGAGGTTCCCAAAACAAACAATATGGCAAAATATCTGTCAACTTCATTTTTTTCATATCGAATTAATAAATAAAAGAAAATTCCTATTGGTACATAAAATAAAGCGGTAAATCTAAACATCCAATACGAAACAATTGAGAATAAATACAAACAAGATCCGATAATCGATAAAAAAAGATATTGGTGATAATATGGAATAATTTTCTCAAAATTATTTTTTTTCATTAATCCATAACATGTTATAAAATAAAAAGGAATTCCCTTGATGAATGTCAAAAAAGAACCATACCCAGTATATTCTTCAAAAAAATAATGAATAATTTTTGCGGATAAAACCGGTATAAAAGATGATGAAAAAGACACTAAAAAAATTAAAATGTGTTTAAAAAAAAGAAGCATCAATAGCATTAAAAAGAGAATAAATCTTAGAGATACAACCTTTTTTTCAATGAGTTTCATTGCTAAAAAAATTGGGAAAAGAATAAAACCTGTTGTATGAAATAATGATGCACTCAAAGCATAAAGTACACAAGCAACATCTCTTTGAACACTACTTTCTTTTAAAATGTTTGCGAAAAATAAAATACAAAATGCATTTGTATAGCACTGTTTCAGCTGTGCAAAAGTTAAAGAAAAATAATCAGTTACAAGCAAAAAGAATAGAACAAATAACGAAAAATTTTTTGTTTTTTTTAAACCATAAAAAGTTATTGTGCAACAAATAAACGTTGTTGCGTATAGAACATATAGAAAATCAACATGAAGAAAGCGTGCAGCATTAAAAATAAGTTCCAAACCGGGCATTTCCACTCGATGGTTAACAAAGCTAACAAAATAATTAAGCCTGTCTCCGCCCAAACCATTAATCCCGCCGGAAAGATTAGTGCAGAAAATGTTATAAAAAGTGAATATCAATGAAAATAATATTATGTCAAAATTTGAGAACCTTATTAATGGATATGCGAAAACAGTTGTATTAACATACTTCATTTTTGTATAAGAATATATCAGCACAACCACAAAAAAATACAATAAAATTGTACTTAAAATTTTTACATCCATATCATCTCCAAATTATCTTTTTACCCACATCCTTTTACAAATGTAATATGCTAATAACCCCAATGGGTATAAAATAGCTGTTAAAATAGGTCGTGAAGAGCCATAAACGGGATTCCCTTTTTTAAGGAATGAACAAGCTATGATATATTTTATGCAATATTCAACACGTTTTTTTAAATATTTGACATGTTTAACATTGTTGTTGTATAGGTCACAATATCCATTTAAATTTTTAAACCAATTTTTTCGAACATTTGAAGTGTATCCAGAATCTTGGTATTCAATGTTCGTAGTAAAATCGTTCAGGATGAGGAACGGTTCGTCCGGTAATTGAAACCACTTATAGCTTTCAGAAACCAATTTCTCATTTGAGTAAACAGGAAATTTATTAGTTTTTTTTATCACATCAGTTCTGATAATGATTGCAATATCTCCGTAAACTTTATATTTACAGAACAAATCTTGATAGGAAGATTCTTTAAGTCCAAGAGGAAACTTGGTTTGATTCAGTTTGTTAACATTTCGATCTAAAGCAAAAATTCCAAGATAGGTTCCTTTTTTTTTATTCCATAATGTTTGAACTTTTTCAACGGCATCATTAATTAGCCAATCATCGGAATCAACCCCCCATAAAAGTTCTGTTTTAGCAATTTCAAAAGCAATTTCTCGAGCTGTATGAACGCCTCCATTTTCTTTATAAACATATTCTATCTGAAATGGAGAGCTTTGTTTCCATAGATTGATTAAAGCCCCAGTTCCATCAGATGATCCATCATCGACAACGAGCCAGATAAAATTTTTGCATGTTTGATTGCATAAGCTATCATACAATCGAGGCAATAAGTTTTTACGATTGTATGTTGGCGTGTAAATTGTGAACAATGGCAAATTAAACATTTTATCTTTTCTCAATTTTCTTTGTGATTACATTCATTTTTACAGCAGAGAAGTTTGAAAAAAAAATCATATTTTCCCTAAGTATTTTGCAAAATAATTTATTTGTCTAATGGATCTATTAGTGTCTTGCATAATACATTCCCATCAAAAATTTATCAACTAACGATAGTTTCCTTGTAGATTCTTCAATTGGAAAAATTTCAAATCTGTTTTGCTGTAAGAATTTCTCCAAATTAACAAAGCTGCTTTCATTCATCGTATTTGGATGATAGCAGAATGTAACCGTATTAAAAGGCAATTTACGAACACGCCCAGACTGTTGCGGAACAAAAGTCATTCCGTATTTTGAAAACGGCTTATTTGCTGGTGTGTCTGAAATTATGCGGATGTCCGAAGCATCCTGCAGTGCCTTTATTGTATTTTCATCAAACGTATGTGCCGGCGCAAAGAATACCTTAGGGTTTATACCATGACTGCGTAGAATGGCGACACCATCAGCAATCATCCGTTTTTGCTCTTCATACGGAAGCCCGGCAAATTCAGAACGATGATTTACAGGGTTAATACCGCCACAATTTGTTTTGAAGATATGGTTATAGCCATGTAATGCCAATTGCCAGCCTTTTTTTTGCCAAGATGCTATTCGCTTTGTCCAAAAATCTGCATCTTCCGTAAAACAATCCATATCGGGATCTTTGCAATCAGGAATTACACCAACAAGCGGTTTGACACCATACTTTTCAAGCAAAGCTTCCATTCTATCCCATTTAGCCATATTTCGCTTAGGGCAAGCATCATCAAGACGCATAATGTAGCGTGTCATGCAGACCTCCAATTTGCTTGATAAAATTCAGCAAGTTTTTTTGAAGATTCCTTAATATCGAACCCATGCTCAACAACAGACTGAATTGGATTCATGGAAGAATCGGTTCGTTTTGCCCATAGAAGTGCTTGTTCGGCCCATTTTTGTGCGTTGTCGGTTGGCAGAAAGGCACATTGTTCAGTTACTTTGACCAATCGAGGGATGACATCACTGCAAACACATGGTAATCCTGCAGACTGAGCTTCTACGGCAACCATTCCAAATCCTTCCCAAACAGAAGGAAATAAGAAACAATCTGCCGCCTGCAAAAGATTTGGAACATCACTCCTGCTTCCTAGCAAAATTACATCGTTTTGCAAATTGAGAGAAGTAATTTGCTTTTCAATCTCTGGGCGTAATTCACCATCACCAGCAAGCAATAAGACTGTATTCGAATCAACCTTATGTATCTCGGCAAAAACATTCAGTAAAAATGGATGATTCTTTGCTGGATGAAAACGGCCCACATGAATAAATGTTTTCTTGTCACCTAAGCCAAGTTTTTCGCGGTATTCCTTACGAATTTCTGGATCAAATTTGTACTGTTCCGTATCAATGGCGTTTTGCAAAATATGATACTTCGGACTGTTGACAACATTATTGCCAAACAGCCATGCACCCGCTTCTTTAGAACAACCAAAGAAATACTCGGCCTGCCAGCGCAAAGGATACTGCATAATACGCTTTACGACAGAACTTAAGCCATTGCCATTAGAAGTGCTGTGGCTATGAATAATTGTTTTCAGTCCAGCTTTTTTTGCAATAGGCAGATAAAGTGATGCATAGCTGCGAACATGAGAATGAAGAATCTTGTATTCAGGATGTTCTCTGAAGAACTGCTTCCAAAGTTTCTTCATCTTGAAATAGTTCAAGCCATTAAATGCCGGAAAGCTATAGATTTTGCCACCTAGCGCAATGATTTCGTCATAATAGGCTTGGTGTTTGGTCGTATGAATTATAAAATCAAACTGTACTTGTGTTCTGTCTATGGCACGGTAGAGGTTCATCACCATTGTTTCTGCGCCACCACGTTCCAAACCACCTAATACATGGAGAATTCTAATCATTGAATATTCTCCATTTCTTGATACCCAATAACATCCCTCATCTGCTTATTGATGATGGAGACTTCGTATTTTTCTTTGCAGATTCTGTATGCGGCATCGCCCATGGATATGACTTTGTTTCTATCGCAAAGATCAATCATTCTTTCAGCCAAAGCTTTGCTGTTCTTGATCGGTACGAGATATCCATTCACTCCGTTCACAACAGCCACTCTGCATCCCGTCCAATCTGTTGTAATCACAGGGCGACCACAGGCAAGAGCTTCCAAAATTGTCCTCGGCAGCCCCTCACGATAATAGGATGGTAACACAAATACAGATGCTTTGGCGTAAAACGCAATAGGGTCTTTCACTTCGCCCGGATGTTCAATCGTGCCGTCATTGATATAGGCTTGAATATCTTCTGACTTCAGGGCTCCAATAGAAGTATCAAACCCACCGAGAAGAATGCATTTTGCTTCTGGATGAACTTTTTTCAATTCTCGGGCAGCTTCACAAAATTCAAGGACGCCCTTTTCCTTGATGATGCGCCCCACCATCAAAAACACAGGCTTTTCTGGAATTTCAGTTTTCTTGAAACGATCCAAGTTCACTCCGGAGCCATTAACAACGGTAGTTTTTTCTTTAGGCAAATAGC
Organism: Fibrobacter sp. UWB13; assembly: GCF_900177805.1. NCBI lineage: Bacteria > Pseudomonadati > Fibrobacterota > Fibrobacteria > Fibrobacterales > Fibrobacteraceae > Fibrobacter > Fibrobacter sp. UWB13. The sequence goes on from NZ_FXAX01000001.1 coordinate 1,037,842, forward strand.
CATTGCTTACCAGATACTCTATATCATCGCCATTTTGGAAAATAACCTTGTCACAAGCTTTGAATGCCTTCTTGTAAAGAGTCTTTGTGATAAGGCGAAGCACCTTGTTTTTCAGTCCGCCTGCACCGTAAACGCGTCCAAGTCCGGTTACCATTGCATAGATGTGCGGTACTTTGCAAGATTTTGCAGCAATGCTGCCGTAAATGACAGGCTTGATGTTGTAACTAAATACGATATCTGGCCGAATTTCCTTAATGTTTTTTTTCAATAGCCTAAGGTAATTCAGATCGTTTTTTACACTTGTATTATCTTTAACCGAAGGAATTTCAATAAATCTCTTAACACCCAACGCCAAGACATCGTCTATAAAATCCTTATTCGGACCCGTCACATAAACTTCGTTTCCGTGAGCAATCATATCCTTGACGAGATCACCACGGAAGTTAAATACGGTCTTATTTTTTGCAGAAACAATCAGGATTTTCATTTAAGCCAACTCCTTCTTACTCTGCATGTTGTATTCTTCCAAATTTTTCATAATCACATCGCTCATGCGTTTGCCATTTCCGTTCCCGACAAAGCTATTGTGCGGCGTGACCAAAACATTTTTCATATTCCATAAGGAACTTGTTTCAGACAATGGTTCTTCTTCAAAGACATCCAAAACTGCTCCGTACAATTTATTGTCCAAAGCCTCAATCAGAGCGTCCGAATCCACTAGTGCTCCCCTTGCGATATTCACGAGAACAGATTCGTTTTTCATCGCTTCAAAAAGCTTCTTGTTGAACATATGCCTAGTTTCATCTGTCAGTGGCAAAGTGATGATTACAACATCTGATTGTTTCAGAGCTTCAAAAGAATCGTCAGTATGGAAAATGCGGGAGAAATATTTATTTTCTCGAACAAAAGGATCCACCCCAATTACGGAGCAACCCATCGCTTCAAATCTTTTAGCGCACTCGGAACCCACAGAACCGCAGCCAAAGACGCAAACAGTCTGACCATGCAGTTCTTTCAGTTCTCTCTCTTTTTTCCATAAGTGACATTTTTGATTTTCGAAAAAGGAACGTCCTTTTTTATAAAGCGCTAATACGGAATACAGAGCGTATTCCGCCATCGGGATGCTGTAAACGCCTCTAGCATTGCAAATTTTTATGCCACGCTCTTTCACGTATTCCATCGGGACACGATCAAAACCTGCTGACGTCAGCTGGATGTATCGGAGATTCGTAAAAGATTCAATAGGGTGAGAAAGGAATATTCCGTTACCAATAATTCCTTCAACCCATGCCGGGTCGCATGGCAACTCATCTTTCTCCCATGCAAGGAACTTGACTGAATGAGTCTTTTCAATCTGTGCAATATATTCGTTTGCCTGTTGCCAAGCACCAGTTATCAGCAGGTTCATGTATTCCCCCTAAGCATTTTGTCTACAGAACCACTCATCAAGCCCCAAACTTTGTGCAAGATAAACGCAGACAAAAGAATAGATGACGTCAGAACAAGCCAATTTAACGGGAACATCAAATTAAGGTTCCTAACAGCATCAATAATAACATACTGAACCAAATAAATTTCGAGCGTTATATCAGAAAGCAGTTGTATCATTTTTTTTACACGGATGGGTGCTTTTTCAAGCATTCCGTCTAAGCCACAGAATGTTCGGAAAAGGAAAAAGAGAACAAGGAATATTGCAATTTGATTCAAGAATTGAAATGAAGCCAAATTCATCATATGAACAAACAGCAATTTGCTAGCAAAATAAGCCAAAAAAGACAGAAAAGTTGCAATCGGATAGAACCATTTAAACTTGTTTCTCAGCTTTTGGTCATTTTGCCTAAACCAAGCCCCCAACAGCATACTTTCCATAAACAAAAAACGAATCATCGGTTCGCGCACTTTATCTATGTGATAATAACTATGGTCATAAGCAAGCATATAAACAAGCAACCATACAACAGCCAAGCCAATCATAATCAATACAAGTCGTTTGTTCAATGCAGGAATCTTAACAATAAAGAACAGCGGAATGTACAATACAATAATAGATGCAACAAAATGATAATTCGTTGGGTAAACATACCACCAAGCAGCACCCATTTCTGCACTAAGTGCGTACGCTCCCACAAACATATAGATTGCAGTCATGATAATGACAGGTGGGTATATGCGCCAAATTCTTCTACCATACCATTGCGCAAAGCCTATGGCGTTTAAATCATACTTCACATTATAAAGGCAAAAACCGGAAACGGCAAAGAAGAGTACATCACCAATCAAGCCTCCATTAGCAATGAGATCTGTAGGATATATTCCCGTATAATGCGCATTTGTTATAAAACAAGCCGCTAGAGCACGTAAAAAAGTCACGAAGAATATCACAACCGTTTTCCTCGATTACTTTTTAACAAGAGTCTCGCCAATATTTTGATTATCGGCATTCGTAGCGACCTTGAAAATGGTCATAAAGAAAATTTTCATGTCAAGCAAAAGTGATACGTGATCAACATACCAGACATTCAGTTCAATTCTCTTGTGCCATTCAACATCTTTACGACCATGGACTTGAGCCCACCCCGTAATGCCAGGACGTACATCAAACATGCGCTTCTGCTCTGCGGTGTATTCATTAATTGGCCACGGATGGTAAGTCAGAGGCGGACGAGGACCAATAAGGCTCATGTCTCCCTTAAGCATGTTCAATGCTTGGGGGAGTTCATCAATCGAAGTCGCTCGAATGATGCGACCAACAGCAGTCACTCTTGCATCGCCTTTGCCGCTGTACACGCCCGAACCGGTATGTTCCGCATTTTGCACCATAGAACGGAACTTGTAAATGTCAAATTCTTTGCCTCCGAGACCTAAACGACGTTGCTTGAAAATCACGGGGCCCTTGGAATTGAGTTTAATCGCTATAGCCGTAATTAAGAGAACTGGAGACAGAAAAACAAGAACACCGAGGGACACAACAATATCAAGTAACCGTTTCAAAAAACTCTTATACATCAGATTATCCTTTTATGCATTTTTTTTCGCACGTTTGATTGCGGCAACAACATCGGCAACGGCTGTTGCGACTTCGACTTTGTTTTGTGCAAAATCTTCAGGAGTTTTATTAGCGAGAGAGGCTTCGAATGCACGGAGCGTCTTCAAATTTTCACTGAAGGTCTGTTCAATTTCAGTAATGTCCGTAATTTTGGCACAATCGCAGAATGAGCGAGAAAGGATGGCGCGGGTAGAATCGAGCCTGTAATGTTCCATGATGACCTTTTCGGCAGGCAACATGCCGCTACCAAGCTTTGCGATACCGCCAAAACCGTATGGAATTTTTGCAGTCTTGAACTTGTCGCAGAGTTTTTCGACAGTTCCATCCGACAGAAGTTCAAACATGAAAGTCATGCCGTACGAAAGGTGCAGGTCGTTGAGTCCAATATGAATTTCGTCAAAACCGCCTTTCGCTAGAACTTCGTCTACGCATTCCAAAGCCTCTTTTGTTTCGAGAAGCAGCGTTGTTTTGCAACGTCCATCAACAGCTTTGATAAAATTCGAGACTTCCTCGGGTGTTTTCCAGTACGGGAGCATAATGATGTCTGCCCCGGCTTCTATTACAGAATCAATTTCAGCAAGGCTACCGTCGTACCATGGGTTTATGCGAACGAGCATTTCTGAAGTCGTAAGATGCGGCTTTATGCTCCTGATATCTGCAACGGAGTGTTGAGACTTGACCGAATCGTAATTTTTCTGTCGTTCCTCTTTGCCTCGGGTTTCCAAATCAACCCAAATGCGGTCAACGCCGTATTTCTGGGCAATTTCAGCCACATCAGACCGATTCGTGATGTACATCAGCTTTAGTGGCATTTAATTACCGCAACCTCAGGGTTACTCCGGTCATCTTTTGTGTGTAGCGACCTCCGCTATTCCTGGTCAGACCGGACGTGGAACTAATTGTGGCAAATATAAGTAATATTATTGTAATTTTGTAGGGTTACTGCCCATTTAATGACAGATTTCTTATTTTTTCTTTAAAAGATGACGTTTCGGAAGCAAAAAAACGGCCTCAAAAAGACCGTTTTTTACGTTTTTTGAATGTTTGAGGGGTTATTTGATGGCGAGCATCGCAGCAATCACATCATCCGGAATGTTCTTCGAACGGAGATACTCGACCCGTTTGGAATCACGTTCATCGATTTTTTCGCGTTCTTGCTCAACGCCTAACTTTTTCCCACGACGGAGTGCGGCACGTTCTGCGGCACGCAGGCGATCCCCTGCGGTCTTGATGCCTAAAGCCTGTCCGATACTAATTTGCATACGCAACTCCTCCACGACATCCTTGTCGAGGTACTCTCCTAAATATACTACAATTTTTTCGGCAAGAGTAGCCCTCGCGCTGTTCTCCATCTTCGAGAGCATTTTTACCAACTCGCCACAAATCTTTTTCAAACCGTCGGCATCAAAAGCGTGTTTCATCACCAAAGCACCCACAGCAGCCTCTATATTTTGCTCCGCAAAGCAGGCCTTGTCAGGGACATCTGCGAGGTTAACGAAGACACATTCAAAAGGCAACTTCTTGCCACTAAGCTTTCCCCCATGTTTCTTGCGGAACTCCGCCAGCGGATCCCAATTCTTTTGCCCGTTATAGATGACAATAGCCTTCGTATGAAGCCACCGAAAATCCGTCGCGTTCTTGTTAACCATGACCTGGAAGGTGTATTCGTAAATCTGCGAAAGCACATCCCTTTCACGGTAGGATTTGTGTTCGAGCAGAATCCCCACAAAAAACTCGGAGCCGTCCTTGTATTTTGCAGTGAAAGCAAGGTCTGAATAGCCCCATTCCTTGACGGAACTAAAGCTGCCAGGAATCAACTCAAGGCTCTGCATGTCCACAACGGAAAGCATCTGACGGAGTTCAGCATTCTTAAGCTGAGCAAGTCGCAATAGTGCCCGAGTATTTTCAGGAACAGCATAGACATATCGGAAAAACGGATCGTGTTTGCGATTTGTTTTCTTCTTTTTCATTTAAACATGTTTATCTCTCGGGAACGCCCCCGTAAAGCAGTAGGATTTCCCCATACCACTATATTTAACACGCGATTTTCCCGGAAAAGTTTCGGTTAAATTTTGGATACATTGCAATTAGTCCCAAAAACAACTAATAGCGGTTTGTCAAAGAAATAAAACATTTATCCGTCTCATTTTATATTAAATTTTCATGAGTACGTAACAGAGACTTTGTTTTCAAGGTTAAGGATGGATTCAGCGGGACCGCACAAGTGTTTAGAGCGTTCAAGGAACTTGGACATTATCAAGGGCATCGGGATTGTCCTTGTGGTTCTTGGCCATTGCGAATGCGCGGCGAAGCATTTTATTTACTTGTTCCACATGCCGATTTTCTTCATGGCTTCGGGCCTTGTCCTGAATTCGGGCTACAGCGATAGCTTCCCCAAGTTTCTGGATTTGCTCCGGAAGAGGTTCAAGAGCCTGTGGTTGCCGTGTTTCTTTTTCAACACGCTGTTCCTTTTGCTCTCCGGGGCGTTCATCAGGTACGAGATCTACCCCATCGATGTCAAGACGGCTCCGACTCTTGCAAACGGGATTCTTTTCAACGCGCTTTTGTACATGAAGGGCGGGCCGCTGGCGGGTGCCTGCTGGTTCCTCGGGACGTTGTTCGAGGTCACGATTCTTTACGCGTTTGTGGATTATTTGCTCAAGCGTCTGCACGTGCGGTTCCGGGAATTTGTGAACTTTGCGCTGGGGCTCGCGCTGTTTTTGGTTTCGTTCTACCTGATTCAGCGAGGCATTCGAATTCATAGCATTTTCGAGCACATCGCGGGGGCTTATGTGATGTTTGCCATCGGGGTTCTGCTGAAAAAATTGCCGTTTAACGCCATTTCGCCACGGATTTGGATGTCGGTTTTCGTGGTGACGCTTGCGATTTTGCTCGTCTGTAACCAGTTCGGGTCAGTAGAGCTGAGCATGGGGGTCTACACCTCCCCCGCGTTCTATTTGTTATGCGCGGTCGCGGGCTGGTTCCTGATTTACTCCGTTTCGGTCGGGGTGTCGCATTTTTCGCATGCTTCGAGCTTTTTCAGTTATCTGGGGCAGAATACGGTCTGCATCATTGGGCTGCACTTTTTGACGTTCAAGATTGTGACGTACATCCAGGTTAGCCTATACAATTTGCCGCACGAGACTCTGAGCGTGTTCCCGGTTTTGGCGGATAGGCCGTTCTGGTGGTTGGCGTACACGGTCGTCGGTGTTGGGGCGCCGCTGCTAATCAATCAGGGGTACAAAAATGTCAAGAGAAAAGTATTCTCTTGACCCCACAATGATGGTCAAACATGTTAGCCTCCAATGCTTTCAAAAGTTCTGGTTTCTTTTTTTCGATTAAGAATATATCTATTCTATATGAACGGCGCAAGTGATTGGAGTTTTCAAAGCAAAAGCAGAACGGGTAGAGATTCCCTACCAAACGCTTTTAAACTCAATCGTGAAGCGTTACACCGAGAGTATGCTAGACAAAAAAACGATTTAAATTTTCAGCTCCTGCAAATTTGCAGGAGCATTTTTTAGGAAGATTTTTAGCTACTTCAGGGCAAAACCCTCAGAGATAATATCTTCCGGAACGCCCTTAGAACGGAAATACTCAGCCCTCTTGGAATCACGAGCATCACTTTTTTCGCGTTCCTGCTGGGCACCCTTTTCCATACCACTCGCAAGGCCCCGAGCTTCGCCCTTAAGGAAGGCTTCGGCTTCAAGAGCTTCGTATTCATGATGGTCAAACATGTTAGCCTCCAATGCTTTCAAAAGTTCAGGTTTCATGCGGCTTACGCGCAAACGTTCACGAGCATTCACGAAAATTGGGTCTTCCGTTTCCGGAACCTGAAGCGGACCTCGAGAAATAAGACGGAGCCAAAAATCCTCGCGGGTTTTCACGCCCTTACGCAAACGCAAAAAATTGGGCAAGTCCACTACAATATACCTATTTTTCCGAGAAATAGGAAGTGCGTTCCCCGACTTGACCTCATATTCGCTATAAGTGGTCCAAACGTCCTTATAGATGTCCTTTGATTGAAGAATCGAACTATTGCAGAGCCAAATAGATACTGTTTCTGGAAGCTCATAATAGCGATACTTACGATCCTCTTCCGACAGTCCTTGAAAATACGGCGAACGATTATATTCATACTTGCCACGCAGCGTGAGGTACGAATTATAGAGTTGCATGCGGTCAAAGAAGAACGAGTGCACCTTATTCTGCATTTCAATATTAAGATACCGATTGTCCTTGGTATGTACCCAGACATCAAGACGCGCAGGGTCATTTTCCGGCATAAAGATGTCAATGGGCTTCTCGAATTCGTATTCGAGATCAACAATTTCATGGTCATGATCCAGCTGAAGTAAGCTATTAAGGACATCACGAATAGTATCCTTGTCATCCATTAAAATACGGAAGATTGCCGCGTATTTAGGCAGCAAGAATTCCTCGCCTTGTTCGTTCCTGACTATGTATTTTTTAGTCGATTGATTAGCGTTATTAGACATGTATTTTCCCTTTTTGTTAAGATATTGCACCCGCCCCTATTACTTAACACGCTTTTTTGCGGAATTTATTCCGCTAAACTTTTGTAAAAAATTTCAAACCCCTAAAATACAAGGCTTGCCAAAGTTTTCTCTTGACACGCGTACAAAAATAGTGTATATTCGTGCAGTAGCACAAAAGTGCATATTTTTGGAGATTTTATGATTGAGCGGATTCGAGGCGTTTTGGTGCAGAAATCCCCCACGTTTGTGGTTGTGGAGTGCGCGGGTGTCGGTTACGGCATCAATATTTCGGCTTTTACGGCGGGCAAGCTGCCCGAAGAAGGTGCCGAAGTCACGCTGCATACAAATCTTGTGGTGCGCGAAGATTCCATGACGCTTTTCGGATTTGCGGACACGACCGAAAAGAACCTGTTTTTGATGCTTTTGGAGGTCAACGGGGTCGGTCCGAAGCTTGCTCAGCGGATTCTGAGCGGGAGCACGCCTGCGGACTTGCTGAACATGATTGCAAGCGACAACAAGGCTTCTCTTGGAAAGATCAAGGGGCTCGGCAAAAAGACTTGCGAACAGATGACGCTTACGCTTAAGGAAAAAGCGGCGAACATGCTGCAGGCGCTCGGCGATGTCGAGGGCAGCGGGATTACAAGTGTCGGGGCGCTGACGGGAGCAAAGCTCGAGGCTGTTTTGGCACTGCATACGCTCGGGGTGAAGGATCCGGCGGCGGAAAAGGCTGTTGTAAAGGCGGTCGAGGTTCTTGGGGACGGGGCGGATGCCGCAGCCCTCATACCGGAGGCTTTAAAGTATTTATAAATTGGCGACCCCAAAACAAAAAAGCCTCCAATACAATAACTATTGACTACTGACCAATGACTAAGAACTAAAATATGGAAGATCAGCGTATTATTTCACCGCAGAAGTGTTCTTTTGACGAGGGCGATACAGACCGCAACTTGCGACCGCCTAGTTTGAGCGAATTTACAGGGCAAGACGACATCAAGGAAAGCCTTTCGATTGCGATTGAAGCCGCGAAACAGCGCGGCGATGCGCTCGACCACTGTTTGTTTGCAGGCCCTCCGGGACTCGGAAAGACGACTCTTTCGAGCATTATCGCTAAAGAAATGGGAGTAAACATCCACATTACAAGCGGTCCCGTGCTCGAGAAGGCAAGCGACCTTGCGGGGCTCCTCACGAGCCTGCAAGAGAACGACATTTTGTTCATCGACGAAATCCACCGATTAAACCGCGTGGTCGAGGAGTACCTCTACCCCGCCATGGAAGATTTTCGCCTCGACATTATGTTGGATTCTGGGCCTGCGGCAAGGAGCGTGAATCTCCCGCTCAAGCATTTTACGCTTGTGGGTGCGACCACTCGCAGCGGGCTTTTGACCGGACCGCTCCGTGACCGCTTCGGGTTGCAGTACCGCCTGGAGCTGTACAACGAAAAGGACATCGTCAAGATTCTCATGCGTAGCGCTCGCATTTTAGGCGTTGAGCTCTCGGAAGAGGCGGCCAAGATTCTCGGCGGACGCTGCCGCGGGACGCCACGTGTGGCAAACCGTGTACTCAGGCGTTGTCGAGACGTGGCTCAAGTGCGCGGAACAGGCGTGATTGACGAACGCGCCGCACTCAAGACGCTCGAAATGCTCGGAATCGATAGCGAAGGGCTGGACCCGACCGACCGCAAGATTCTCGCGATGATGATCGACAAGTTCAACGGAGGTCCGGTCGGTCTCGGGACGATCAGTGCTGCCATGGGTGAAGAGCCGGACACGCTCGAAGAGGTCTACGAGCCATACTTGATCCAAAAGGGGCTTATTTCCAGGACGCCGCGCGGACGCATCGCAACGCCAAACGCGTACAGGATGCTGCACAAGACAATACCAAAATCGCTGATGAGCGAGCAGATGGAATTGCTTCTGTAAAAAATCACTGGATCCTTCGACTACGCACCTACGGTGCTTCGCTCAGGATGACGAGAGGGAGGTGCCCGCTCGGTGGCGGGCATGACAGTGTTGCGATTCGAGAAAGGCGATGCCGGCACAGTGGTCGGCATGACAGCATTACGGCTCGGTGGCCGGCATGACAGCGTCATTAACGGAATTCTGGGGCGATGGTGAAAATAAGGCTGATGCCGTGCCAGCTATGGAAGGCAAACTGCAAGCGGAGCAAGAACATATCGGGCTTACGCACGCGGACACCAAAACCCCACGAGTTGTAGAGATGGTCCTTTGACCAGCTATTCACCTTATCGCTAATCATTGCATATTCGTCGAACACAACGCCATCCACCAAGCGGTCCACCGGCCAACGGTATTCCGCCGAAAATCCCATCAAGAACGGAGCCACCCACGCGTTCGTGTAACCACGCAGGGGGAACCTTGCATTCAATGCCGGGAAAGCCGAATACGGCGCGCCGCCCTTTTCCATTTCCCAAACGCCCTGGAAACGGAACTGGAATGCAAAAACACGGCGTTCAAAAAGTGTTTCCACTAGATTTTCTGGGCGCCACACACGAAGCGCTTCGCTCCACGAGAAATCTGTATAGAATTTTCTCGTTTTGCGGCCTTCTTTTGCCGTAAGCACATACTTATCCGCACTTCCGATGAAGAAATAGATTTGATAAAAGGCGTCGATACTGATAAAGTCATGGTTTTTGCCACCATCCTTTAAACCGCCCTCACGTTTCAGACCTACCAACGCAAGGTCATCGGAATTAATCCCCTCGTACTCACTTACAGCCACATAAGACGCTCTCAAGCTAAAACGTTGACCTCTCGACGGCGCATACGGGAAATCTAGGTTATCATAAACGAGGTTCATGAAAATCGGAAATTCATAGTGGGTCTGGTACAAGCCGCGGTCTTCTATCCGGTATTTTGGGTCATCGAGCACGGAGTCCTTTGTATCCGTAAAATCCGCCCAATGGTAATAGAGTTCGCCTCCAAAGCTAAAGTTCCAATTTCGCGATTCCGTCAACGGAAAACCCAATTGCACGCCCCAATTCAGAGTCGTATCCGCCTGCTTGAACGATTCCTTTGTCATCGGCAGAACAAATCCATTATCACGGTCCATATAGAGGTTCAAATTCGTCGCTCCGTACAATTTTTTCCCGAAAAGGGACTGCTTTGAATAGCGCAATTTGACATCGACGTCGCTATTGGCGTAAAAATGCTCCTCAATAACGGTATAGTCGCTCTGCAAAAACAGGTTCCGGTGGCGGTAGCACACGCCAATCATCGTGGAGCTCCCCGGTTTCAGGTTAAACACCGGGTAAATGAGGATATTGCGCTTGCTTCCGAACGTGATAAGCTCCACCGCCTTGTCGGCAACGCCATTGTCAATCGCATAAAGCATCGGAGCCGCAATCGGGTAAACGAGCGAGCTAAAAAACGGCTGGATGACATGGACGAAGGGCCAAGAAATGATCTCGAAGAACGACGAAGAACTCGAAGAAGTGTCCTGCACCGCTTCGCTAGACTCATTTGCACGCGCAGGCAAACACAGCACGCCCACAAGTACCAGTAATGTTACCAAACGAATCATTTCCACCCTAATATATAGTTATATTGAGTATGATGTTTTCACTTTTTGCAAAAATTATCAAAAAATTAGCGACTTACCCAAAGATTATCCTTACGGTGTTCCTTGCGGTAGGCATCTTGAGCATTTACCCCATCATGCACTTGCGCTGGGATTTGCAGCTGCAAGACACGATTACGAGTGCGCGTGAACCGAGCAACGTCCAGAAGATTGAAGACGAATTTGGTGGGCTCGGGAGCCTCATCGTCATTTTGCAATCGGCGGATTCGAGCGCGAACTATCGCATCGCCAAAGACCTCGCACAAAAGATGCAGACGAGTCCGGCGGTCCATTTTGCGGACTTCGAGACCGACATCGATTATTACAAAAAGAACAAATTCTTGTACGCCAGTGAAAACGATATTGACATCATGGTGCATCGTATCGAGCAGCTCAAGCACGACTACATCATGAAGAACAACCCGCTGTTCATCGACCTCAAGAGCGCGATTGATTCCATCACGCAGACGACTTCGGAACAGCGCGAACAGCTTTTGAGCGACCTCGAAAAGAAGTACTTTGACAAGCTCGCCGTGAGCCATTCCAACAAGACCGGGACCATCCGCATTGTCGAGATTTACCCGACGCATTCCATCTCGGATTTGCAGGCGAATCGTAACCTGTTCTATGAAGTTACCGAGCAATTGAAAAACGAAAAAACGCCCAGCGATTTCCAGGTGCATTACGCGGGCAAAGTCTACGAATCTATCCAGACCGGCAAGCGACTTTTGCCCGAAGCGAAGATGGTGGGCTACGTCACGGCGGGGCTGATCATTCTGCTTTTGATTCTCAACTTCTTTAGGCAGCCGCAATTGATTTTTATTTCGGCACTGCCGATTGCAACGCCGATTGTCACGACGATGGCGTGTTCGTACTTGTTCTACGGGCGCATCAACCTGTTTACGCTTTTGCTTGCAATTGTGCTTCCGGGGCAAGCGCTGCAGATTATCAACCACGTTCTGAACAGATACTTCTTGGAACGCGAACAGAACTTGAGTCCGCAACTTTGCATTGAAAGTGCGCTGCTCGGCATTGGTCCCTCCACCGCTGTTTCAACTTTTGCATTTGCCACGTTGTTCGCTAGCCTCATCTTGATTCCGCTGCCGGGACTCCAGGAACTCGGCGTGCTCGGATCGACGGGCTGCATTTTGAACTGGGCGATTACGCTGCTTTTCTCGACCGCACTTTTGCAGGTGGCACAGCGCAAAAAACCGTTTTCCATCAGGCATTCGCAAATCCATCCTGAATGCAAAATTTCGATGCTTTCGAACCGTCTGAACTGGACGATTTTCTCGATTATCATCGCGGCAAGTCTTGTCGGACTTTACATCGGCGGCACACGCTTGCACATCCGCAACGACTTTTCGGCAACAGAAATCAACTACAAGGACGCGACGATTGATTCCCTGATTGCAGAGACGGGATTCATGAACAAGACACCGGTCATCGTGATGCTCCCGGAAAGTGCCGAAAGCGAGAATCTGCTGGAAGAATTCACCAAGCTTAAGAACGATGGTGAACTTTCGACCGTCAATTCACTGTTTACGCTCGCGCAGTTCTCCCCCAACTTGCAGCAGAAGAAAATGGAAAAGCTCCGCCAGTTGCATAGCTTGGTCACAAAGGAATTCCGTGAAGCGCTCTCCAAGAGCGAACTTGAAAATCTTGAGAAGGTGGAACAAGCTCTAGAATTTGACGAAACGGATGATTTTGAACCGCCCGAGTACATCGCCAAAAAGTTCCGCGACAAGCACGGCAAGCAAGGGCGTTTTGCGTTCATCTTTACCGACATCAAGGAAAACTATGGTAGTGAATGCGTCAAGCTGTACAAAGAACTTCACCAGATTGAAGGAATCGATAGCGGAAAATACTTGGTGGCGGGCATACCGATTACACGCGCTATTTTCTTGGACAGGATTACAAATAACTTTAGTAGGCCCTTGCAAGTGGGCGGTATTTTGATATTCCTGTTTATCCTCGTTTATTACAACCGCTTTAGCCGTGCGTTGTTTACGGCGCTCCCGGCCGTATTTGCGGCGTGCTGGTTCGTAGCGTCGCTCAACGCGTTTGACGTACAAATTTCGGCATACAGCGCCCTCGCCTTCCCTATCTTGCTTGGCACAAGCATCGATGGTTCCCTCCAGTTCTTCACGGCTTATTATGAGAAGCAAAAAGGAACGGCGCTCACCATTCTTAGGGACAAGTTCTTTACGATTTTCCTCTCGCAGATGGCTGCGTTTATCGGTACTTACGGCATGCTTGTTTCGTCCCACCCGGGGTTGCGTAGCATGGGTTATGTCTCGTTGACAGGCCTTATCTGCATATTCATTTCTCAATTCACCATCTTCCCCCTCATCGCAGGATCGCTCGACCAATACCGTCTGAGACAGAAAAGGAAAAAGGAAGCTAAAAATGAAAACGCTTTCTGATAGAACGCAAAATATTGCAGCATCGCTCACCGTCGCCATCGACACGATGGCAAAACAGATGATCGCAGACGGCAAGGACGTCGTGAGTCTCGGCGCAGGCGAACCCGACTTTGGAACGCCCACTCCCATTCAAGATGCGGCTATCGAGGCAATCCGCGCAGGCAAGACGCGCTATACCGCACCCGTCGGGATTTTGGACGTGCGTAAGGCAGTCGCCAAAAAACTGGAAGACGAAAACGGGCTCCATTACGACGCATCGCAAATCATCATGACTAGCGGTGCAAAGCACGCTGTGTTCAACGCACTCGCCGCCTTGATTAACCCTGGCGACGAAGTGATTATCCCCGCCCCGTACTGGGTCACGTACCCGGAACTTGTGAAGTGGCTCGGCGGTACGCCGGTGTTTGTTGAAGCCGGCATTGAAAAGAACTTCAAGATTGATGCCGAAGATTTGCGCAAGGCTTGCACGCCGCGCACGAAGGCAATTCTCTTGAACAACCCGTGCAACCCTACTGGCGCCGTTTACAGCAAGAGCGAACTTGAAGCACTCGCCAAAGAAATTGTCGCACAGGACATCTACTGCATCTCGGACGAAGTTTATGAATACTTTGTCTACGATACAGAATTTACAAGTGCCGCGGTATTCCCCGGCATGGCAGAACGTACAATTGTGATTAACGGTTTCTCGAAATCGCATTGCATGACCGGCTGGAGAATCGGTTACGATGCTGCCCCCGCTCCTATTGCAAAGATCATCGGCAAAATCCAAGGGCAGGCCACGCACCATCCGAGCAATGTCGCACAGTACGCCGCCCTCGGCGCACTCAACATGGACAAGAGCAATGTACACGCCATGCAGGCAGCCTTCCGCAAGCGCAGGGCTTACATGCTCGAACGCACTTCGTTCCTCTCGACCAAGCCGCGCGCCCCCGAAGGTGCATTCTACCTGTTTGCACCGGTGAGCGATTACTACGGCAAAAAGACTCCGGACGGCAAGGTGATTGCAGGCTCGATTGATTTTTGCAGCGCACTTTTGGAAAGCAAGGGACTTGCGATTGTGCCGGGAGCCGCCTTTGGCGACGACACATGCGTTCGATTCTCGTACGCCGCAAGCGACGAAAATCTCGCGAAGGCTTGCGACCGCTTTGAAGCGTTCGTGAAAGAATTACAATAACGGACAAACGCGATGTTTCCATTCCGCCTCGTCAATCCAGACCCATCGAAACCGTTTACCATCGGGCGCAAATCGGATAACGTTTTGCAATTCGACAACCTGATGGTTTCGAGGTATCATGCGGTTCTGAATTTTACGGACGGCAAATGGATTTTGCAAAGCTTGACCCAGAACAGCATCACGATGCTGAACGGGAAAGACGTGACGACCGCCGTTTTGAATGATGGCGACGTGATTCTCATTGGGCCAAGGCAGTTGCGAGCAACGCTCCGTGGCGCAGATTTGACGCTTTTGATTATGGAGCGAGAAGCGGAAAGCGATATGCAGACCGTAACGCTCACGACGGAATGGAGAGAAGTCGAGATTCCGGGAATCGGGAAAGCGAAGTGCCGCAGGATTGTGAGCCGAGATGCGCGCAGTTCTGGAAGTGCCGAGATTAAATTCGCGAAAGCGATTGTGGACGAGGGCGGCAAGCGCACACGCACGATTTCGATTGCAAGCGGTGACGCCTGTCGATTTGAATCGGCTGTGGTCGGGTTCCGCAATAACGATTTGCTGATTGAAGCGCAAAATTCGGGCTTTGATGTTTTTGCGCAAAATGTGAATGTTTTTGCTGGTAAAAAGCAATTACTGAAAGGGATTGATTTCGAGCTCCCCGCAGGTGAAATTCTTGCGATTATCGGGCGTTCCGGTCAAGGTAAATCTTCACTCCTGAAGATGATTCAAGGCATCAACAGTTGCGACAAGCAAAGCATTGTGCGCATTGGCGGTGTCGATTATCGCAAAAACGAGATTCGCAGGCGCATTGCAATATTGCCGCAAGACCCGCCGCTCCGCCCGGAGCTGACCGTCGAGGAAACCATCCTCGACGGTGCGCGTTCGTCGATGGACGTGCGGAACTTCAAGCAAGATGCACTCGCGCGACTCGAAAAGTTCTGCGAACTTTTCGGGCTGAGCGGACGCAAGCATAACCTCGTGAAGACGCTCAGCGGCGGCGAAATGCGCCGCGTCGCGCTCGCACGCGAGCTCATGGGCAATCCGGGCCTCGTGATTCTCGACGAACCGCTCTCGGGTCTTGACCCGTACAATTCGAGAATCCTTTGTACGCACTTGAAGCAGCTAGCGTTCCTCGGTCATACGATTATCCTCACGACTCACAGCTACGAAGCGTTGCAGATTGCAAATAAAGTTCTCGTACTGCACCTGGGCGAAGAAGCATTCTTCGGTACCGTTCAAGCAGCATACACGCACTTCAATACGAACGACCCGCAAGCGCTCCTCACGAGCATCACACAAAGCAAGGCAGCGGAATTTCACGAGAACTACAAGCACGAGCAAAAAGTGCGCGACAGCAAGTATTACTTTGAACGCACGAAGCTCCCCCGCAATTTTGCCTACACCGTACGCCTTACCGCCAAGCAGTGGTTCCGCGACAAGGGCCGCATTGCCGCACTTTTTGTGCAGCCTGCGATTATCGGATTTTTGCTTTCGCAGATTTTTTCCGATCAAAGTTCGCTTTGGACCGTCGCCTTCGCGATTATTCTTTGTGCGAACTGGTTTGCGCTCTCGCTTTCCATCCGTGAAATCGTGCAAGAGAAAGACATTCTCCGCGACAAGTTCCGCCGAGGCGTTTCGGCACTTTCGACGCTGACTGCAAAATGCACGCTCCCCATCATTTTCACAATGATGCAGACGGCAATCGTCTATGCGTTTATCAGTAGCCGCATTACCCCCACCCCCAAAATTACACTTATCGCCTGCGTTTTCGCCTGCATCGCCGTCCCCGCAACCACCGTCGGGCTTTTCACGAGTACGCTCGCCAAGAACACGAGCCAGGCAAATGCCTTCTTGCCGCTCCTCATCATCCCGCAAGTCGCCCTCGCCGGAGCCCTCGTGCCACTCGACCAAATGCAGCCCATTGGCCGCGCGCTTTCGAGCGTCATCTGGTCGCGCTACAACCAAGCTTCGCTCCTCAACATTTTGCTGGAACGAAAAGACGACATTTTCAACGCGATTTTCGCCATCGCCATCGCGCTTAGTTTCTATATTGTAACTGCAATTTTACTACACAAATTAAAGAAGCCAAGATGATACGTCCAGAACAACCGCTAAATTTTCCGTACCCCTTTAACGAAAACTACGAACTATTGGGAACGCTCGGCAAAGGTGGAATGGGCTATGTCTACAAGGCTCTCGATAAAAGGCTAAACCGCGAAGTAGCCTTCAAGATTCTCGACTCGACCTCCGATGTCGAAGCTATCAAGCGTTTTTATCTCGAAGCGCAGGCCATGAAGGAACTCGACCACCAGAACATTGTTCACGTGTTCGACTTTGGACAGCAAGGGAACCAGCTTTTTATCTCGATGACTTACGTGCAAGGTATTTCACTTGCCGAAATTTTGCAGAACAAGAGCAAGCTTTCGTTCGAGGCGATTGAAGTCATCATCAAGCAAATTGCACGCGGATTACTTTATGCGCACAGCAAGGGCATTGTCCACCGCGACGTGAAGCCCTCGAACATCATGCTCACGCGCGACAACCGCGTCTACATCATGGACTTTGGCATTTCGTACATCCAGGAGATGGAAAAGGAACGCCTCACCCGCACCGGCATGACGATGGGTACGCCCGAATACATGTCGCCCGAACAGTGCCACGGTGACGAAGTCACGCTCCAGTCCGACATTTACAGCATGGGCGTGATCCTTTACGAAATGACTTGCGGACGTTTGCCCTTCGAAGGCAGCCGCCCTGTGGAAATTGCGCTCAAGCACGTGCAGGAACCGCCTCCGGCTCCGGAACTTTTCCGCGAAGATATCCCGGACGGACTTTCGGCGCTGATCCTCAAGTGCCTCAAGAAAAAGCTGAACGAACGCTTCCACGACATGCAGGAATTCTTGGACGAATGCGACCAGGTGTTCCCGCAGCACGACACGCCTTATCAGAATTCTTCTGTCGGACGAAAGACCGGCAGCCACCGCAGCGTGCCTTCCATTGCAGAAGCAGCCAAGCGATTCAGCAGCAACCTTACTCCGCACAAACTCATCATTGTCGCGTTCTCGGTGTTGTTCCCGCTCATCGTAATTTTGCTCATGCTCCTCATGTTCACGCACAAGCCGCAGAATATGTTGCACGAAATCGAGTGGAACGAGGTCATCGCAAACTACGAAACGAGAGCGATCGAGCCTGAGATGAAAAAGGGTTACCCGATCGAAAACTTGACCGACGGCGACCTCACCACGGCATGGCTCAACAAGATGCCGCTCAAGCCGCTGAACCCGGTGCTCGCCATGTACTTCGACCAGAACACGCTCATCACGAACATCGGCATTGCCGTTGGCTACCAGAAGTCCGTGGATGACGCATTCGGTGACCGCTTCCGCATTTTCAAGAAACCGCGCACGCTCACCATCGAGACGAAGGATGGGTTCAAACAACGTGTTAAGCTTGAGAACATCAAGGGGATGCAGTACCCGAACATTCAGGCGGTTGAAACGACGGAGCTCAGGTTCTACCTCGAAGATGTGCACGAAGCCGACAACGACGACTACGCTATTTCGGAAATTCGCCTGCTTGGGATGGAAGTGAAATAGAGACGAGAGAACGGCTCAGAGAGCCTACAGACGAAAGACGAGAGGGGATAATGCAAAAAAAGGTTGTGCAAAGAACATGCAACCGCGCTAAAGGAAATTTTATCGAGTCGCAGGCGGTGGCGTTCTTGATGCGCAAAGGCTACCAAGTTGTCGCTCGTAATTACGCTTACCATGGCGGAGAGCTCGACATTGTCGCCCGCGATAACGGAACGCTCGTTTTTGTTGAAGTCAAGTCTGTTTGGAACAACCAGGAAGGGAATCCCGCTGCCCGCGTGAACAGTCTCAAGCAAAAGAAGATTTGGCAAACCGCTTGCCATTTTTTATCAACGCAAAAAACAATCGCGCCCAAAGGTTTCGACACGCCGTGCCGTTTCGACGTTCTGAGCACCCGCGCCTACCAGGAACCGCTCCAGTTCGCGCACTTTAAAAACGCCTTTGAAGCAAGCGAAGTCCTCCCGAGGATTTGATGATAGCATCATCGCGATTAACGCGATTTTCGTCACAGCTTTTTCCCGACTTTTTTTGTATATTATTCCCTCAAAAAACGAGAAATACAGATAGAATAATATGCGACTCGAAGTACATCCAGAAAATCCGCAGACCCGCATCGTGAAGCAGGCAGCCGAAATCCTCGAAGACGACGGACTAGTCCTCTACCCTACTGAATCCGGCTACGCCATCGGCTGCAACGCCGAATCTTCCAAGGCCATCCACAAGCTTTACGCCCTCAAGAAGCCCATGAAAAAATTCTTCATGGCGCTCATCGTCCCAGACATTCGCTTTGCCACCGGCTACGCCCACGTGAGCAACTTCGCGTTCAACATCATCAAGCAGCGCGTGCCCGGTCCGTACACGTTCATCCTCCCCGCCGACCCGCACATTGCGCGCAAGCTCGACGTGAAGCGCCCGGAAATCGGCATCCGCATTCCAACGCACCCGTTTTTCAAGGAACTGTTCCAGCATTTTGACAAGCCCATCTTGAGCACTGCCGCCAAGCTCAGCGACAAAGACATCTACGAGACGGACGAGCTCTGGAAAACGTTCCAGCACTCCGTGAACATGATGGTCGACTGTGGCAATATCGAAATCAACCCGACAAACGTCGTGAGCCTCGTCGGTGACTGCGTGGACGTAATCCGCGGGGAACTGGTTTAAAAAATTGCAAGGGAGATGCCCGCTTTCGTCGACTTCGCTCAGAACAGGCTCTGGCGGGCATGACAAAATATGAGAAAAGGACCGCGCGAAGCGGCCCTTTTGCTATACCCGGTTCGCGAGTCGAACGCGAGTTTAATCCTTAGGAGGGACTCGTTCTATCCATCTGAACTAACCAGGCGAGTAAGCGGGTGTGAATATAGAAAAAATTTCAGGATTCATCAAGCGGAATAGGCCAAAGCCAATGTTCCCAAGACAAAATGCAGAAAAGGGCAGACTTTCGTCCACCCTTTTTTTCACTTTCAAAAGGAAGATGCTTTCGATTAATAATAGAGGTACGGAATTTTAAGCACGCACTTAACTCCTATGTTACCATAATCATTACCGGAATCATCAAGCTTGACATACACACGAGAAGTATCTGTGTCAATGAATTGGCAACCTGCTTTTTTAATAACATCGGTCACATCGATATAATCATGATACTTTCCTTTATAAGTTCCGTATACATCGTCACGAATGTACGTTGTACCATTAATAACAGGCTGATTTGCAGCTTGATAAATATAATGACGAGGAACTTCTATTTTTTTTCGAAGTTGGATTACGCTCCGCCCTGCACCCTTACCACCTTCGTATACAGTGAGAGTCAACGCAACAATAAACGAACCATCATCAAAATTAACAGGTTCTACACCTATTTGCCATCCAGTTATTTTCTTCTTTTGCGTGCATATATCCCCATCACAAGAGCCACCATTCAATTTGTCATAATTCACGCAATCATTCCCCCCCCTGTATTCAGTGAATGGCAAATACATAGTGCTATACTTACGATCTGCAAAAGTAGTGCCATTTTCCGCATAATACTTAATAATAGCACTCTTTACCATAGAAGCTGTTAAACGATGACCAACAGGAATAATTTCATGAAGCGGAATAATTGTTCCAGGAACAAAATCGGAGAAAATAGGTTTAGTGCAAGAATTCAACCATCTTTCATACTTGCTTTCATTACTAGGATCTGTAGTATACAAATTTCCGTAGTTAATATTACCACCAACAACTTTAACTTCAACCTTAGAATTTTCTGTTTCAATGTTAGAAGTTGTGGTAGAAGTTTCTTCCATCAACACAGAGCATGCGCCACCCGTTCCTCTAGGAGCATCACCGGTTTTATCACTAGCCGGTTTTGCCGTTGTTTTCGTAGAACTATTTTTTTCTTTGTCTATTGCAACAGTCAACTCCTTGATTAACTGTGCGTTTGATGAGTTTATAACTTTTTCCTGTAATTTTTGGAGATATGTTTTTTCTGGAGTTGATTTTTTCTGCGAAGGCAATCCCGTTGTGCTAAATTCGAAACTCGTAGATGTCGAAAAACTTTTAGTCGTTGTTTCTTTAGAAACGGAACGGTCATACATGTAACTATAATCTGCACGATAACCCATATAGACACCCATCAATACATGGGTACCATATTCTCTGACAAGATTATCCGCAGTATAGCCAACACGATCCAATTTCTGTAAAAAACTAGGGCTAAGGAACGCCGATACCACAGCAGAATCTTTATAACCTTCAATTCTATACATATACTGGTGCATAGAATTACGAGAAGTCTTGAATGCACAAGTCCTTGTTTCACTAGTATTCTTTTTAGATGTAACCGACGTTTGATGACTCAACGATGCGCCAAAAGCACTTGCAGAAGCCTTAACTTCAAGTTTCTTAGAAATATCAGAGGTATATTCTTCAAAAGTTTTACCTTCTTCAACTACTGAACTAGCTTCATCAACCTCAACTTCATTAATTCTTCTGTATGCATTTAATGCTTTAACATCCATAATCGGCTCTTTGCAACCACCGGGACAAGCATATTCACCCACACACATGTCGTAGCCATGTCCAAGGGTATCCATCACACCATCCGATATTTTAGAAAGTACATCATTCGAACCATACGATTTAGGCAAAGTTCCTACAGATGCAGCCTGATCATCAACAACCGTAACAGTAGTTTCCGAGCCAGAGATTTGTAACGGAATGCTTAAGAAGCCCTTAATACCCATATTTCCGGCCTTTGTAAGTTCACTACCGGTATCATCTATTTTAACTAACAATTCACCATAATCATTTTCTAAAGGAATCCATGATTGATGTTTTTTCGTGGGAGTATAACCACCATACCATGCGGGATCCAGCTTTGAGTTTGGACTAATACTGAGCCAGCCATGTCTTTTATCTTTCGTATTGTAGTAATCCGTATAAAAAGCTTCTGGGCAAGCAACCAGACTAGCAGTCTCTACTGTAGTGATTGTAGAACTGCCTTCTTTACGAGATAAATTTTTATTAAAACGTGAAATATCAATGTCTTTTGTTGCAGTAAAATAAAGACAATCACTTTTTTTACCAGGCTTTTTAAAATAGCTTGATTCCCAAACTTGATACCTTATAGTCAATCTAAGCAAACTAGTACTGATCTGAGACATATTAGCTGTTGCACTGAAGATAACCTTGCCGCCATCACCAGTATTAATATCTCCATCACCCAAACTGTAGTTGTACTTATAAACCTTAGCATTCCCCTCATTGCCTTTAAATTCAAAGGGTTCGGACAATGTGATTCTATTTTGATATTTTCTTGTTGTTGTCTTTATACTCATTTTTTTACCATGGACCTTATTTTATAAACAACTATCCAACAACGGCAATCGGTCCTTTAATTGCCATTTTGATATAGTTCCTTCTTTTATTCGATTTTGGAATAAAATTTCTATAGCAAACTTACAACAAAAAGAATACAAAGAAAAAAAGTAAAAAAAACAATACAAAAAAAATTGTATTAATACGTCTCATCAACACCAATTAACATATAAAGTAAGTATAATATTTCAAATTAGGGCAAATTAAACAATAAAATTTAAAATAAAATAAAAACAGTATATTTTATTTAAAATATAAACATTCATCATATACGTGATATTGATATCTATTTTTTACACACTTAAAAAACAAACACCCAAAACATAAGCCTAGTCCCGCAAGGGGCTAGGCTTTCTAGATTCCAAGATGGAGATGCCCGCTCGGTGGCGAGCATGACATTCTATACAGGTTTCGCGGCACCCGGCGCGGCATTCTCCGTTGCTTTTTCAGCCGCATTCCCAGTATTCCCCACGACATTCCCAGCTGCATTTTCAGCAGCCTCGCCCGCTTCAGGCGCGAGCTTTGTGCGGGCATCGTACAGGCTCTTGGAAATATGCGTAAACGCTTCGACAATGACGGGGTCAAAGTGTTTGCCAGCCCCTTCGGTGATAATGGCCATAGCCTTTTCGTACGGGAATCCCTTCTTGTACACACGTTCGGCGATGAGGGCGTCGAACACGTCTGCAACGGCCATGATTCGCGCGGAGAGCGGGATTTCCTCGCCTTTGAGGTGTTCGGGGTAGCCCGAGCCGTCCCATTTTTCGTGATGGTAGCTTGCCATTTCGATAGATTCGTTGAGGTAGCCCGCATCGAACGTGTCGCCTGCATCGTGCACAATCTTCTTGAGGATTCGCCCACCTTCTGTCGTGTGGCTCTTCATGATGGCAAATTCTTCGTCGGTGAGTTTTCCATTCTTGTTCAGAATCAAGTCCGAGACCGCGATTTTACCGATATCGTGGAGCGGAGCTGCCTGCTTGAGTTTACTGATGTAGCCATCATTCAACACACCCTTGAACTTGCCTTCGGATCGCAATTCCTTTGCAATCGCTTCAACGTATTCAGCGGTCTTTTTGATGTGGTCGCCAGTGTTCTTGTCGCGAGCTTCAACGAGTTCTGCGAATTCCGTAATCATCACGTTCTGCATTTTCTGGATTCTAAGAACCTGATCGCGCACCTGTTCAATAAAGCGCTGGGTGTCCTTGGTCATCGAATTGAAATGGTCGTACAATTGGCCGATTTCATCACTTGTATTAATCTTGAGGTCATTCACATACGCAACAGCATTTTGAATCAGCGAAAGATCGAGCTTGCCCATTTCAAACGCCATCGCCGTACGCATCGTAGCCCCAGAAATTTTCATAGCAGCATGAGACATTTTGTTCACGGGCACAACAAAGCCATACTTCATCACTTCAATAATCACCATCATGATAATCAGCGAAAGACCAAAGAAGAGCGACAGAAGCTTGATAAAGAACACGGCCTCGTCGCGAACAATGGATTCCATGGAGATATCGGCAGCCACATAGGCAACCGTCTTCCCCTCCGCATTTTTAATCGGTCTGTAAACCGTGAGGAGCCAGCCAAACTGGTCATCCGAAATAATCGGCTCGATTTCTTCGCCAGCCAAAAGCTTCGGCAAATAGGGTTCAAAAGACGGGTCAAATTCCACCAAGGAACCCGGAGCACTGCCCGGCACACCATCCGTATCTAGGTCAAACACCACATGGCATCCATCCGGCAAAATTTTGTACACATACACGTACTTTGTCTGCGGGAAACTTTCACGGATGCCACCAAGAACATCACGAGTATGCGCATAGCCCTCGACTCCATACCCCTGCGCTACATAATTGTCCACCTTTTCAGCATCAATTGCTATAGAGGCAGCTTCGGTCACGCCCCTTGCAATACTAACAAAGTTATTCACACAATTATCACGATACAAATAGAAGCCGATCATGCTCGCAAGCCCTCCCAAAAGGACTTCCGCGATAATCACCATGATTACAACCTTGTTCAGCAAGGATTTTTTTTTCGAAGAAAAAACCTTTTCGGGACCTTTATGATGGAACAACTGAACATCTTTAAGTTCATCCTTGATGTTCTTTGGGATAAAACGGAAAATGAGAGCAGACAAAAGAACAATGGCACTCTTGTCAAAAATGTCAATCACGATATCGGCAACAAACTGTGAATAAAAACGATTCCAGTGCAAAACATCATGGAACGCAATAGCAAACGGCGCAGAGATGCCCTCGCCAAAATTGAACCCATACAAAGCGTAAGTAAAGATAGAGCCAATGCCGCCACCAATCAACGCAAAAAGCAAGATGACTATAAGGAGTTTCCAAATCGTATGGAAGAATCCACGACGGAAAAGGAAAGTCGCAAGCATCGCTATCAAGACGCTCAAGACGCCGTAATACATCGCGACCGGTTCAGCAATCCCGTTGATAGCATTCACACTAAAGCCGACGATAACCGCAGGCAAGTAACCGCCGAGCATAGCCGTAAGCACGGTGCCCAGGCAGTCCAAAAACAAGGGGATTCCAAAGAAAATAGCAAGCTTGGCAGGGATGACGTTCAGAAGCAAGCCCACGAGCATCAACAAAAGGATATTCCTCGACCGCGAGAAAAAGCCCTCGACGGAAGCCCATATCGCTTTCAGTTTTAATTTTAATTTCAAAACATACTTTCTCATACCCAAAATTCTTCCTTTTAACTTACATAAAATAAATAAAAAAACAGGCCACTATCACGAGCTTGCAATAAAAAAACATCATATAAAAGGAGATGCCCGCTCGGTTTATTTACCGGGCGGGCACTCTAGACTTAACCGGGTCCTTCACTTTCGTTCAGGACGACGAAAAACGTTCGGGATGACGAGATGTTTAGCGGTATTCGAACTTGGCCTTAAACAAGTGTTTGCAATCGTTGGAGTCATTGCCCCAGTGGTCCGAAGAGCCAGCAAAAACGTGGATGCCAAGGTCTGCAGCACCTGCCACCAGACGGCTCATGCCAGCGATACGCCAGATGCCACGGAGAACATCGTCGCATTCTTCACGAGTGAGGTCTGCCCCATCGATAACGCCCTTGCACATGTACAAGCCATCGTGGATAAACGGAGCCGAATTGTAGACATCGTTACCGGCCTTGATATCTGGGACAACAAACTGGGCAAAAGACGGAGCCGAAGCGCCATCGGACATAAAGCCACGCTTGAACAGGCAAGTCAGCAAAAAGTCGCGAGTCTTACCATCAGCCTTGGTGTAGCGCGTGCCCTTGACATAAACGTAACGGTCGAGCTTGAAGAAATACATTTTGCCGTTGCCATCGAACATGAGCGGGAAATCGATCGTGACATCGTCCACGGTAATGGAATTACGTTGTTTTTCGAGATAAGTTCGACTCTTTACCTTGTCGATATACATTTTTAAGTTAGCCATAAACTCCTTCACGGTGCAACGCTATTGTGCACACGAAGTAAAAGATATAAAATTTATCGGGATTACATTTTCTTTTTGCGCACCATGACCACAACAATCGCTACACTAGCAACTAATAATACACATGCAACAAAGCAGACAAAGCGGATTCCCCAACGATGCATACAGACGAAGGAGGCAATTTTTCCTTGGCGCGAGCCATCACCATTTTCATTTTCGAAATACTTGAGCATGCATGCACCGAGATTTCCTCCTACAACACAAGAATCCTTTGCAGAGATATCCGTGGCGTAAGGACCTACACCGAAGTTGTAATACGAGTCGTTATAATACAAGGCATCGTTACTAAACTTATCCCATCCAACATTATCAAACCAAACGACAGGAACCAAAGAATTTAACACATTGCGACGATCAAGACCGTCCAACTGCAAACTCATATCATTCAAGAGAATCTGTTTATTCCGAGACACAGGTTCGTCCAGCACAACGTACAAGTAATTTTTAGTTTCATTTTTTTCAGATTTGAGCAGATTCAAGAAATTATTGTAACTATAAATTCCGCTAGACAAAACCTGCACCACAGTATCAGCAATCAACTGATGATTATCTACAGATAAATCGAATTGATTCATCATCAAATTTACATAAACAGACTCGTTTTTCTCAGCAAGCTTATTTTTCAATTCACCAAAGAAATTATTAAACTTCGATGTGCTACTACTATCCTTCGGGAAATTTTTAAAGAATAAAGTTACACCATCACCACGATTTTCCAATTCATCGGTATTGAATGTAACCGCGTTTACGAAACGCTGGAAAGATGAATTAATTTTCTTGTTTAAAAGTTCATCAATTTCACCAGTAAGTTTAGCAAAGAACGATTCTAAGCTAACATTTTTCCAATCATCTTTAAGAACAACCCAATCTAGCTTTACATTATGGCGATGAGCTTCATTGACAAATTCATAATTATCTTTTTCGTCAAAATGCGTCAGCGCAGATTTTCCTGAAGGCGTCACAAGAGAGCCGTTATTATCAGCCTTCAGACCATAATAAGCAAGTCGAGTAATCCCTTCAAAGTCCACCCATTTAGTTGTATCACCAGCATACCAGTACGGATAAAAACCTACGATTTCGCCATTCAATTCCTCTTTATGGCTAGCTCCACTAAATTTGCCGTTTAAAATTATCGAAGCATCATCATTGTTGTACACCTTATCAAGCGAAAAGTCTACGACTTCCTTAAAGTAAAGAGAATAAAGAGAATCAAGCCTATCGAAAGATTTTTTCCAAAGATCATCCGAGCAGATTCGGCCACTATATCTATCAATAAATCTCTTTTCACGATTAACATCAGAAGCTATTATTTTCCCCACATTGCTATATATCTGACGCATGTTGCATTTTTTCTCCATACATGCGCCATAATCTTTTTCTTTTTTGCATTTTTCGCTCTGAACATTTCTTATGGAATCTACAAGGTTCTTTCTCTTCTCAGAAAAAAAAGACTCGAGAGTGGAATTTACATACTCGTCTAAATCATTTACTTTTCCGCTACAAAGATTAAAACTCGATGCCAAGAGATTTTTGAAGTATCGATGAAGCTGTATTGAATCCAAAAATGCAGTTTCCTGCATCTGTTTTACAAAATCATACGCTTGTTGAGAAAACACCATCTGGTTTGTAGCATCATCAACGATATACCATTTCAACGAATCGATAGAGTTATCATCCAAAAAGGCCTGCATATTGAGCATTCCCATCACGTCTGTAACGGTATCCTCTCGGATCGTCCACGAAGTCTGAATGAAGTTATTTACAATTTTCTGATGCTGAGGATAAGCCTTAAACCTTTCGTTGATTTTTTCGGCCATTTGCGAGCGACTTTCATACTTAAAAGCCTTCTGCTGATTAAGCGTATCAAACACCGCAGCGGTATCTTTCAGCAAATCCTGTTCTGCATACTTTTCCACTTTTTCGGGAGAAATCGTGTAGTAACCCATTCGCGATTCATTTGCAAACGACAAAACAGAAGCAAGTCCTAAAACAAGACTCGCAAAGAAATACTTCATTTTCATGGGATTTCCCTTCCTATCAAAAATACGAACATACTAAATATAGTATTTCTCAAACAAAATCACGGATTTACAAAGCATTCAGCGACAATCGCCCTTGAGCCATCATCGAGGCTTGCCTTGGCAATCGATTTGGCACTTGCATTTGGGAGGCTTTTCACAAGGACTTTCGATGTTGCAGAATCGAGCAACTGGAATCGTGGAGGCGCCCCGCTTACAATCGGGATTTCCGTCCGCGACACATATAGCGATAGACGCGGGGACTTTTCCACACAATCGAACTGTACAGGATGTTCGCCGTTCAGCGAATCGTTTATTTGCAAGTCACGCTCGGCAAAACTGCCCGAGACGCAGTAACACCACCTCAATTTCTTTGTTGGAACTTTCACGGTGCAGGTCAACATTTTGCGGGGAGTCAAATGGAGTTCGAGTGCAAAAATAACGCCAAACATTCGTTGCAATTCGGGCATGGAATCCTTCTTGCGCCCTTCAAAACACGTTCCATTTCCAGAAACCACGGCTACCGGAAACTCGTCATGCGCAATGCAATCGAAGTTCGTCACGTTCCAGACTTCGGCAATGGAGGCCTTGACGTAAAAGAAAAGCGTCGTCTCTTGCGAAAAAGCAGCTGCAGGCGCCATTATACGAACTTTTCCGTCGTATATACGGCACAAGGCTTCTTCCCTTTTTAAGATTTCAGCGGTCTCGGGAGAAGCGAGAACCTTAAAGCCACAAGAACTCCCATTATAATATTCGTGACAAAGCGATACATCTACAATTCTTGCGTATTCCACTAAACAACCTCCTTTCTCGGCATAAGAGATTGTCGCATGCAGATTTTACGACACAATCCAAAACTGCCAAGAGCATGCTTCTTTGGCATAAATTTCAACACCTCAAACATTTTTAGCATCCCTTACATTTTATACAAATTCCCTTATGTATTATAAGTTTATCTGCATCACATACACCCATCGCCGCAATATAATTATATGTACAGCGTTTTGTAAATTGTAAAATTTATTTTTCTAGTTTTCAGTTTTTTTTAAAGACAAAATATTGTAATCGAGCAGACAAGCTAGAAGAAATTTATCACAAAACGAAGTTTAGAACAACATTTTTCACAAAAAGACAAATTTAAGTAAACAAAAGTTTTCAAACAGCCATAAAAAGAACATATTCAAAGGCAAAACAGGCCTCATAAAAATCCAAAAAGTATAGCTAAATACTATACGTATCATGTTATGATACAGCCCTATAATACAATTTGAAGCAAAAACCGCCCAAAACGGCTCAAAAACGCGTTTTTTTAAGCCTAAAGCGCCATCTTTACCTTTTTGTAACAAAAATAACACATTAATTACAGCATATTCCATAATAATAGAACCCACATTTATTAAATTATAGCCATGTTTGAGCAAAATAAGCAATCTGAGTTAACATCCCGCCAAAAAGAGATATTGTCTCTACTACGCAAGGGACTCACCAATAACGAAATTTGTAAGACTTTGAATATTTCGGCGAATACCGTCAAAGCGCACCTCGCCAACATCTATAAAATTCTCGAAGTTACAAATAGAACTGAGGCCGTTTCTACAAAAGCCGACGAAAAAAATTTTAGCGACGATATCAAAAAAGACCTCAACATCATTTTTCTCAAGAAAAACGACATTTCTGCGTTTCCAAAAGCCAACGGGCTTTACTACGCGCTCGTAGAATCGCTCCATCAGTACCATATTTTTCGCATTTCAGACACGGCCGAAGCAACCGTAGAACCCGCATTTTCCATTGATGTTTCCGCCGCCGAAGACAAAGACGAAGCTTTATTCTTATCTATCAGAATTGGCTCGACACACGAAATACTTTGGACAACCTCTGTCAAAATCAGCTCAGACAACATTCTAGAGATTGCCCAGAAAGCGGCAATGCTTTTGTTCCGACACATCGTGCTTGCGACGGCCAATATAAAGTATACTCCCCAAAGTCCCATTCCCTATTGGTGGTACGCGACCGCGCATTGCAACATCAAGTTCGAAAACCGCAGCAAGGAAACATTCAACTACTGCAAGGACATGCTCACGCCTCTTGCCACTGGCGAAATCTACAGCGAACAGGCGGCATACACGCTCGCGCTGGTCTACTATATTGCGATTCTTGACAACTGGGGCAATTCCGCCGCCTACACAAAGCAGCTCGCCGAGATCGCCCGCAAGACCATGTTCAACGCCCCCTACTCCATCTATTCCCAGATGGTCATGGCGTTCTACAACATCGTTATCGGCAACAAGAGCGAAGCAATTGCTTATTTCAAGCAGGTCATCGAGGCAAACCCGCAGACGATCATCGCACGTACCATCCTTATCCAGATTTACATGCTGATTGGCCAGAACGAAAACGCGTTGAACCTCATCAACGAATGCGAGCGCCTGATTCCAGCAACTGCGGCACAAACCTCCATCAAGCAAGGCAAAGCGTTCATCCTGCTTTTACAGGGCAAGTACGAGGAATGCATCAACCTTGCAAACCAGATTTTGCTTTACACCCCCAAAGCGACCGTTTTGCGCCTGTTTATCATTTTCTGCAACAATAAACTGGGTAAAAAGGTCGAAAGCGAAGTTCAAATCAAGGAACTCTACGAGCAACACCCGGATTTTGACAAGCCGTACCTCGAACAAATCCTGAAAGGGGTCAATCCGCAGATACAAAAGCTGTTCATGGACAACCTCCAGAACCTTTTTGTGCAAAAATAACCCATAAAACTACCCAAATGGGCTATTGCAATATAACCCATGGGGAATATATCTTTGGTCTATGCTTTTCACGGAGTGCAGGACCAAAATGACGATAATAGACAAAATTATCGAAATAATCGATAAACCGCAGGCGGCAAGGCTTTTATGCCCATATTCCGGCCTCGTCTTTTTGGCCATGGTCCTCATTTACAAGGACGTCTCCGGCATAAACCTCCGGCAAGCGACAGTCATCAAGCTTTTAAGGGCTGCCGCCTCCGAATTAAAGGCAACCAAGCTAAAAAGCAAGCTCAAAGTAGCGGTTTTACCGCAAAATTCGCCAAAGCGTTCGGTGACATTGCTAGACCTCTACGCAGAACACGCTGCCGAATACAATTTCAAGACATCGCGTTTTGCGACAGGAAGCGACGAACCGGTAATGGAGCCTGTTCCAGAACTTCTCAAAAATCTCATCGACAAGGGTAACGCAAACCACGTGGGTTTAGTCAAGGGGAATGCCTTGAGCCACGCCATCGAAGAATTTTTGAAGGCGATGATGATCGCCTGCGGGATTATTGTCAAGGATATCAAGGACTTGATTGAAAACGCGAAAAGGCAGCAAGCCTCGTTTGTCATCCCAGACGAGCTAAGCCTGCAAGCGTAAAAAAGATTGACACCTCAAACATAGTGCTGCAAGGACCTGAATTTGGCCACCTCCGGATTCTCGACCTTGCAGCATTTCTGTATATAGAAAAGGCAGGCAAAAGCCTGCCATATTCATCAAGATGCCAGCCGAAGAGCCGAGCCTTAAGCACTCACGCTGAGTTCGCTCAAAGCGAGGGCGGGCACCTTGTAGCTTGCAAACGGGTCGCGGTATTCGTTACCGACCGCCACGATGTTCTTGAGAATGTCGAAGAAATTACCGCTGAGCGTGACGCCATCCACCGGATGCTGGATAACACCATTCTCGCACCAGAAGCCGTGCGCCCCGATACTGAGTTCGCCACTCACGGAACTGCAACCGGAATTGCCTTCCAGGCGTACGATAAGCAGGCACTTCGGGAAGAGCTTGAGGAGTTCCATCGCGGTCATGCTTCCAGGCGGCACGAGCAAGTTATAGAAGCTCGTCGACATTTTGCTGCCAAAGCCACGGTCACCATTGCCGGTCGTTTCGCGGCCTGCCTTTGCAGCCGTTTCGAGGTTGTAAAGTGCAGAATTGAACACGCCATTTTCGATGACCTTCACGCGCTTGGTAGGGCAACCTTCGGAATCAAAATAGCTCTTGTGTTCGAACATTTCGCCGGTCGGATCGTTCCACATCGAGAACACATCGCTGGCAATCTTTTCGCCTTCCTTACCGTCGAGGCGAGACTGTCCCTTCTGCATGGCTTCGGCAAAGAACGGACGAGTGTACATGCCGATGAAGCGAGAAGAAACGCGTTCCGAAAGGATCACCGGAATCTTGCCGCTTTCGATTTTTTTTGCGCCAAAGAGTTCCGTCGCATATTCGGCGGTCTTGCTTGCGATTTCATCGACAGAGAATTCGTTCCAGTTGCGACCGTTCTTGACAAAGTTGCCAAGTTTCTTGACGCCATCGCGGCTTGCGACAGCTCCTGCACCCGCAGAAGCGCAGTTCGAACGGGCTTCGTAGAAAAGTCCCGTATTGTTTGCGACAATGGAATAGTCATGCTCGATGTCGCCACCGAGGTACGGGATGTTCTCGATTTCTTTGGACTTTGCGAATGTAGCCTTTTCGAGCTCGATGCAGAAGTCCTTCACCGTTGCAAGGTCGAGCGATTCGAGCGCCGGGTTGTAGTTCGGTTCGCCCTTCGGGAGTTCAATAGCCTGCGGAAGCGTAATGTCGATTTTTTCGGTCCACTGCGTGTGGCAAAGAGCATCCTTGAGCGTCTGGCGCAAGGCTTCGTCGGTGAGGCGTTCCGTATGGGCGTAACCCGGACGACCGTCCTTGATGACGCGGACCCCGAGACCTACAGAATCCGAAATTTCAGTACTCTGGACCTGCCCCTGGAAGACGGACAAGCCTTCGGAATGGGTGTTAGAAGCGATAACATCGAACTGTTCGGCTTCGCCCTTGGCGAGGTCACACATGAAAGAAACGGCATCTTTAATATTCATATCGCAAGTATAATAATTATATAGTCAGGCAAAACTACTCTAATTTGTCATGCCCGCCTCCGAGCGGGCATCTCCCATTTATCGAGAAGCGCGGCTTTTGCGTTCGAGCATTTTCCAATAGGCGGCGGGGCTGCCGGTCACGGATTCAAGCGCATTCGCTATTTCGGTCGAGATGCTGATTTCACCCGCAATCAGCTGGTCGAGCATTTCTACAGAAACGCCCACCCTGCGGGCAAATTCCGGCTTGTCGATCTTAAGCCATTCAATTCCTTCGAGGATCGCCTGTCCCGGCGTCGGTGTTCCATGTCTTGGCATATCTTAGTCACTAGTTAAAGGTCAATAGTTAATAGTTAGAAATGAAGCAAACAGTGTCATTCTGAGCGAAGGGCGTAGCCCGTAGTCGAAGAATCTAAGAGTCATCCTGCAAAAGATCCTTCCATAAAGGATTCATCTGCATAATGAGGATCTCCTTTTTCTCTCGTCGCCAGCCTTTCAACTGTTTTTCACGTTTTATTGCATCTGTAATTTCCGTATATCGTTCAAAGTAAATCAACTTATTAATCTTATATCTTGAAGTAAAAGTAGCTCCACAACCTTCAATATGCTCTAAAGCGCGGCGACTTATATCATTTGTAACACCTACATAAAGAGTTGTATTACTTTGATTTGTCATCATATATGTATAATAACTATTTGGCATACTTAAAATTATAGATCCTTCGACTCCATTACATTCCGCTCAGGATGACACAAAGCATAGATTCGAAATTCAACAACATCTTAATCCCAACATCCGATTTTTAAAAATCCACATTCTTCCAGCCTTCGGCGCCGAAGCGGAGGTCGCGTTCAACGAATTCCCAAATGAGGAGCTTTTTGCCCTTGAGCACGCTTGCTTTGCGGGCGAGTTTTTCACGGACGAGCGTCGAGGCGCCACCGTCACTCACGATGCTTGCGACGCGGGCGTTCATGTTCTTCGCGAAGTGGGCAATCCATCCGGCGTTTACCGGCGAATCGGTCTGATAAATACGGCTGAAGCTATCACCGAGAATCAAAATTTCGGACTTGCGAAAATCGTCTTTGAACGGAGTAACGGTCGTGTCATAAAGCACCGTGTCACGCTCGCAAAGCGCTGACTGAGCCGTAAAGCAAGAATCGTTCTTTTTGCAAGCGATCTTAGCAGCATCGACACAAGTCGAATCCACCGGGAGCTTTTCGGTGCGTTCCTTGATATTCTGCTGCGAAACCACGTGTCCCGTCACCTGTTGCACCTTGAACACACCGAACTTATTGAGGCCACTCATCTCGCCCACGTCACCCATGCGGTCTGCGATGGAATCAGAGGCTATGTAGCGCACATCGTCCTTTCCGCGGAATTTGACAGTTCCTGCATCCACCATCTCGCGGACTTTCTTCGCGATTTCAGCCGCCGCAAGTTCAGCACCGCGCGGAGTCCAGTGCGTATCATCGTTCAGGTAAAGCGGACCTTCGGCAGCATCGCGGGACTTTGCGGCCAAAAGCGGCGTATATAAATCTACAGTGTTAAAGCCTGCACGAGTAAGCGAATCGAGAATTTTCTTGCCATGCGACTGAAGCCCAGCACCATCCGAATTCTTGCCCGTCAAACGTTCGGTATAGATGCTCGGCTTGCCCGGCGTAATCACCACCAAGAGTTCCACGCCCTTCGCCTTGAGCTGGTCGCGGAACCTTTCAATAGCCTTCACCGGATTGTCGAGCTTAGCACTGCGCACATCAAGCGGAGACGGCTGCACCAGGAATTCCACATCCTGGCGGTAGAAAAGCCATTTGTCTTCGGGCTTGGCATCTTCCCTACCGCAAGACTTGCCGATGCAATTACCAGCAGCGCCGAGAACGACCTTCTCGCCCGGATCGCTAAAGAGGTTCCACACCGCAAGTTGGTACTTGGGGCGCAACGCCAACACAATAGCGCTTTCGTCATCAATCTTATTTTCAAAAGCACGCAAATAGCGGCTCGTCCACACGCCGTAATGTTTCACATCCAAGAAAGCACGCCTCAGCGACACATGCCCAAGGTCAGCCACGAGCGACTTGATGCAAGAATCCGCCTGTGGGAACGATTCCGGTTCGTCCTCCAGCTTCGAGAGGAGCGTATCCGCCAACTTGAGGCTCTTGTAACGAGCTTCAGCCGTATCGAGTTCGGCATACGTATTCACCGAAAGCACCGCCGCTTCCAAGTCCGAAAGCGAAGATGTCACAGGCTCCAAAGCATCAGCGACCTCAGCACCCGCAGCAATAGCCTCGCGCGCCGCACGCCATTTTGCATCGAGCGAGTCCGCAGCCGCAGCGACCTTTTTCTCGCGCACAATCGGAGTGTAAACCACATCCTTGAAAATGTCAAACGGCTGGAAGCGCTTTTCGCCACGCAGGTCGACAACCGCCTGCACGCCAAACGGGAGCAACAACAAAATCGAAAAAATAACGACGGGGATGATATACTTTTTATTCACGGGAGATAAGATAGAATTTTGTGAAGTAGTTACTAATTAATAGTTAGTAGTTTCTAGTGATATATCGTAAGAATATGTGTCGTTATAGAAATTAATGTAGTAAGGCGTGTTTTCTTTACGGAAATGCACCCTAAGTGTATCAACACCAATAAGAGTCGGCGTTTGGAATGTCAGGCATGAATCGC
Organism: Fibrobacter sp. UWB13; assembly: GCF_900177805.1. Classification (NCBI taxonomy): domain Bacteria; kingdom Pseudomonadati; phylum Fibrobacterota; class Fibrobacteria; order Fibrobacterales; family Fibrobacteraceae; genus Fibrobacter; species Fibrobacter sp. UWB13. The sequence continues at coordinate 1,073,077 of NZ_FXAX01000001.1, forward strand.
TAGATATAATCGCTTTTAATGATGTTTCCCACGCGACAACAGGCGCGTCAACACAAATCTTGACGATTTCGTTTTTCGCCACTTCGAGCCAGTTTTCTTTGTTCAAAACATCGCGACTTACATTAAATGTTCTTTGGATTTTATTTTCAGGAATCTTTTCCAAATTCTTTCTTGGCTTAACGCCTTCAACCGGCTTTTTCACCAAAATCGGGCCATGGAATCTTTTTGCAAGCCCAACAAGCGTCGCGTAGTCCAAGCTGTCCTTATACGCACCGCGACTTTCTCCATGCTTGTCGTAATAGAATTGAGCATTCGCAAGCGCAAAGCACATCGTTAGGAGCAACAAAATCTTTCTCATACAACAGAATATACAAAAGTAGCGTCATTTGCAATTGTCAGCGCATGCCCCGCTCCTGTCTAAAAATATTTTACAATGATTTCTTGAAACAAACGGCTTGCTTATGCGTGTTAATAGTATAGGGGCCAAATCATAACCAACCCTCTAAAGGAAATGTAAATGACCGAAAACAACACAACTTCAGAAAAGAAAGCCTACTACATCGTTACGAACGAACAGGGCGAAGAGTTCTTGCTCCCTTATTACAGCGAAACGTTCCGTGTGCTGATGGATGACAAGGACACCATACGCGATATGCTCAACTGCTTGCTTGGGCTAGACCGCGACCACGAAATCATAGATCTCGACTACGAGTTCGAGAAGCCCATAGACGTTTTCATGCCGGAAGATGACTCCGCGCGCCTAGACGTGTGGGTAACTACAAAGGATCACCGTTATTTCAACATAGAGATGCAGAATAGGAGCCATCCATTCTTTCTTGACCGTCTCCAACTCTACAATTCTTACCAGACGTTACGTGGCAAGTACGAATATAACAGGTCAACGTATTTCAAATTGATGGACGAAAAGGAGCGTAAGGTTCATTTTTATGAACTACCTGAAACGGTATCTATCTGGCTCTGTAATTTTCAAATTCTCAAGTCAAAGGATATTTTTAAAGACACTTGGGCCGTCTATAGCGAGGACAACGTCAACCACAGCGACTCAACACATCGGGCGCTTCCCATTTTCAGTAAAAATAGATATATTATAGTAGACCTTCCGAATTTCAAGAAACTGCGAAAAAACATCAGTTCACGCGAGGACTACTGGCTGAAACTCTTGTCGCAGGGTCCACTTGAAGTTCCCGAATCGAAGGACCCGATCTTTAGGGATGCCCTCAACCGTTTACGAGTAAGCCGCATAAGCCCTGAACTGCTTAAAGCCTTGGAGGAACATATGTTCGATAAACACGCTGATGAAGCTATCGAAGCCGAAATTTGGCTCAAAGCAGAAGCTAAAGGGCGAGAACAAGAACGTGCAGAAAATAAAGTCGATACAGAAGCCGTTCTGCGAGCCAAGGGTCTTTCTGAATCGTTGATTACTGAAATACAATCCGAGCTTGAAGCCCTTCGACAAAATCGTCACGTAGAGAAATGAGCTTCTTTTCGCCCCGCTTCAGCGTAGCAATTTCACTAAGCGGGGCTGTTTCGCTACTCAGAATTGGACTGCAATTCGGTGAAAGTTTTTAGAAAGGTGAAGTGCATATAAAAAGAGGTCGTTGGGCCTCTTTTTGTTTTGCGCGGTCCCCTACAACAATCTGCACATGCGAGCAATTACCCAAAATCCCCCAAATTGCGCGTTTTATCGCCATAAACGCAAAATGACTTTTTCAAATAATGAAAAAAAACTAAATTTGGCTTCACTATGAATACTTCTATGAACGATTTATGGGTGGGTGTCGACGTAGGCTCCACCACTGTGAAAATTGCTGTAGTCGATCCCGAGACATCTAAGCTTTTACACTATACATATCAGCGTCATAACGCCATGCAGGCGAAAAAGGTCTACGAGGTCCTGCGCGAAGCCCATGCCCTTTTCCCGGGCAAGAACTTCAGGGTCACGTTCTGCGGTAGCGGCGGTCAGCCGTTCGCCGAGGCCACTCACGCCTTCTTTGTGCAAGAAGTAGTCGCAAACGCACTTGCGGTGCGTGCCACCTACCCCGATTCCAGGGTCGCCATCGAACTCGGCGGTCAGGATGCCAAGGTTGTGTTCTTCGAAAAGGACAAGACCACCGGTAAGCTCATCGCCTCCGACATGCGCATGAACGGCGTGTGCGCAGGCGGTACGGGTGCATTTATCGACCAGGTCGCGGAACTCCTCCGCATCAAGACAGAAGTATTCGAAAGCTACGCCAAGCGTGGCCAAAAAGTCTATGAAATCTCGGGCCGTTGCGGCGTGTTCGCCAAGACGGACATCCAGCCGATGCTCAACAACGGCATCGCGAAGGAAGATATCGCACTTTCCAGTTTCCACGCCATCGCAAAGCAGACTATCGGTGGCCTTGCCCAGGGCATGGAAATCAAGCCGCCTGTCATTTTTGAAGGTGGCCCGCTCACGTTCAACCCGACTCTCGTGAAGGCATTCAAGGAACGCTTGGGCATCTCCGACGAACAGGCGATTGTTCCGGAACATTCCGAAGTGCTCGTTGCCATGGGCGCCGCTCTCGCTAACGGCTCCATGTTCGCAAACCAGGAATGCATGTACCGCGAAGAGGGTTCTCTCGACGCGCTCGTTCACTTTAACGAAATCCGCCAAGCCGAGAATAAGGCAAAGGCAGCCTCCGACCTCTTCTTCCAGAGCGAAGCGGAATACAAGCTGTTCCTCGAAGAGCACAAGATGGCGGACAACCATTACCCGCAGCCGCCTTCCGGCACGACCATCAACGCCTACTTGGGCATTGACGCGGGCTCTACCACCACGAAGTTCGTGCTCATCGACGAAAACGAAAAGGTCATCGACGGCTTCTACGCCAGTAACGACGGTGAACCGCTCGCCGTCTTGAAGCGTGCCATGGTGGACCTCGCCGACCGCTACGAAGAATACGGCGTGAAGCTCAACATCTTGGGCGTGGGTACAACCGGTTACGGCGAACAGCTCTTTGCAAAGGCTGTCCACGCAGACTACCACACGGTAGAAACGGTCGCCCACGCAAACGCAGCCCAGCGCCTCTGCCCCGACGTCTCATTCATTTTGGACATCGGCGGTCAGGACATGAAAGCCATCTCCGTGCAAGACGGTGTCGTCACGGGTATCATCCTCAACGAAGCCTGCTCCTCGGGTTGCGGTTCATTCATCGAAACGTACGCCCGCAGCCTCGGCATCCCGATGGAAAAGATTGCGGAACTCGCTTTCAACTCCAAGAGCCCGTCCCAGCTCGGCAGCCGCTGCACCGTGTTCATGAACAGTTCCATCATCACGGAACAGCGCGACGGCAAGCAGCCCGAAGACATCATCGCTGGCATCTGCCGTTCCATCATTAACAACGTCTTTACGAAGGTCATCCGCATCCGCAACCTGAACACGCTGGGCAAAAAAGTCGTGGTGCAGGGCGGTACGTTCAAGAACAACGCCGTTCTCCGCGCCTTCGAACAATATACGGGTCTCAAGGCCATCCGTCCGGAACGACCGGGCGAAATGGGCGCTATCGGTATCGCTCTCCTCACGAAGAAGTTCATGGAAGAAAAGCGTGCCGCAGACCCGAACGTGCAAAGTAAGTTTATCGGCCTCGAAGCCATGCGCACCTTCAGCTGGCACAACCAGCCGGGTCAGCTCTGCCAGTACTGCACCAACCATTGTTCCCGCACCATCGTCACGTTCAGTGACGGCCAGAGCTTTGTGACAGGCAACCGCTGCGAACGCGGCGAAGTCACCGCCGACCCGAACGATCCGGCCACAAAGAAACTCATTGCCGAAATCAACAAGAAGATGCAGGCCGTGCCGGACATGATCAAGCGCACGAACCAGCTCTTGGTCAAGGACTACGCTCCGCAGATTCTCTTGCCGCAGAACGGAAAGACCATCGGTATCCCGCGCGTACTCGAATTCTGGAACAGCCTCCCCTACTGGAAAGCATTCTTCACCGCCCTCGGCTACACCGTTGTCGTAAGCCGCCAGAGCGACTACAAGATGTTCGAAGCAGGTCTTCACAGCGTGCCTTCGGATACGGTCTGCTTCCCGGCCAAGCTCGTCCACGGTCACGTGCTCAGCCTCATCGAAAAGAAGGTCGACCGCATCTTCTTCCCGATGATGATTTCGCTCCCGAGCGACCACACCAAGTTTAACGCCACGACGGTCTGCCCGGTCGTGCAAGGTTACCCGAACATTTGCCAGAACACGGACGAACCCGAAAAGAATTACGGCATCCCGATGGACCAGCCGATTTTCCACTGGGCAAACACCAAGCTCCGCAGAAGCCAGACCATCGACTGGTTCCATGACAACTGGAACATCGACCGCAAGACTTTGGACAAGGCCGTCACGGAAGGCGAAAAGGCACTCAACAACTACCGCACCACGCTCCTCGAAGAAGGCCAGAAGATTCTCGACGACGTGAAGGCGAACAACAGTTTTGCCGTGGTCATTGCAGGCCGCCCCTACCATGCCGACTTGCTCATCAACCACAACATTGCAAGCCACTTTACCGCAATGGGCATTCCGGTGCTCACGACCGAATCGCTCCCGGGCGTTTACGACCAGGATGTGCCGAACCACACCCGCGTAGAAATCAAGAACACGTTCCACTTGCGCATGCTCGGTGCAACGATGATTGCTTCGAGAGACCCGCATGTTGAACTTGCCCAGATTGTGAGCTTCGGTTGCGGACACGACTCCGTGTTGACCGACGAAATGATGCGCATGATGCACCGCGATTCCAACAAGGAAATGCTCATGCTCAAGCTCGACGAAGGCGACGCAAGAGGCCCGGTGGGCATCCGCATCAAGAGCTTTATCGAAACCGTGAAGGCCCGCCGTGCGGCGAACCTCCCGGAAAAGCCGATTTCGAACGAACCGCAGTTCCACACGCCGTACGTGGCAAGCGACAAGAACAAGCGTATTATTTTAACGCCGAACCTCTCCCCCGCTTTTGCCATTCTCGCAAGTAGCTACATCCAGGGCAAGGGTTACCTCTCGGATTACCTCCCGGTTGCAGACAAACGTGCTATTGAACTTGGCAAGAAGTACGTGCACAACGACATCTGCTTCCCCTGCCAGATCAACATTGGCGAATGCCTCAAGTGGCTCGAAGAACACCCGAACGTTCCGCAGACCGAAGTTTCGATGTGCCTTGCCAAGAACTGCGAAAACTGCCGCGCTGTGCAGTACTCCGTGCTTGGCCGTAAAGCTCTTGACGAAGCGGGTTACAAGGACGTTTCCATCATCACGACCGGCATCGACTATAAAGGCATGCATCCGGGATTCCAGCTCGGGCTCGACTTCCGCCTCCATACACTTTGGGGCCTTGCCTTCATGGATGCCATCGAAACAGCGTACCGCGCACTCCGCCCCTACGAAATCAACAAGGGTGAAACCAAGAAGATTTACAGCAAGTGGATGCCGGAACTGATGAAAACCGCAGCAACGCTCAAGAAGACGGAACTCGGCTCTGCCAAGCGCCTTGTCGAAATGCTGCACCAGTGCATCGAGGAATTCAACAAGGTCGAAATCACGGAAAGCCGCAAGAAGGGCATCCGCAAGCCGCGCGTCGCTGTGCTCGGCGAAATCCTCATGAACTTCCACCCGAGCGCCAACGGACATGTCGAAGACTACCTCATGGACAACGGCATGGAAGTTTACCTCCCAGGCATGATGGACTTCTTCCGCGTCGACGAAGTTGTGCGCGCCGAAAAGATCAAGCGCGGATTCTCGGCAAATCCGATTTCAGACCGCCTCGAAGGTGGCATTACCGCAAAGCTCTTTGAACACGCCGCAGCAACCGCCAATAAGGTCATGCAGTCGTTCAAGCTTTACGAACACCACGCAGACTGCTTCGAACTCGTGAACTACATCGACGGCATTATCGACCCGACGTACAACACGGGTGAAGGCTGGCTCATCCCGGCAGAAATCCTTTACAACTCGAAGCACGGCATCAATAGCTACATCATTGTGCAGCCGTTCGCCTGCCTCGCAAACCACATCAGTGGCCGTGGCCTCACGAAGGCTGTAAAGGAACGTTGCCCGCACGTGCAAATCCTGAGCTTGGACTACGATCCGGATACCAGCTTTGCCAACATCGAGAACCGCTTGCAGATGCTCATCATCAACGCTCGCGAACTCGAACGTGCGAATAAGGTTAACGTTAATCGCTAGCCAGTAAGCAGTGTCATCCTGAGCGAAGTGCGCAGCACGAAGTCGAAGGATCTATATATCAGAAGAGGAACCCCCGACGGGGTTCCTTTTTTGCATTAAAAAAAGCTTCCTCTTTCGAGGAAGCCCTTTCACAATTCGACTTAAATCGTTAAGGAATTAGCGGATTGCAACGCGCTTCGTAGCGAGGACCTTGCGGCCTTCGACGAGACGGACAATCACAGCGCCCTTGCCAGCAAACTGAGCCATGTCAACGGTCTTTGCAGCACCGGAGAATGTTTCAGAGAGGAGCATGTCGCCGCGAACGCTAAAGATCTTCACGGACTTGACGCCGTTGGAGTTCGTTGCGATGCTCAGCATGTTGTTGGAAACAGTCATGCTAGCCTTGGTTGCAACTGCTGTAGCGAGAGCGGTCGTGCCATTGTTACGGCCGTTAGCCTTGGCAACAACCGGTTCCGGCTTCGGTTCTGCGAGAATCGGCTTGACATCAGCGCAATCATCGCCCTTGCAGACAATTTCGATCGGTTCTTCAACCGGTTCTTCGACAACTTCCGGAGCTTCACCGCAAGAAGTTTCGACCCACCACCAAGTCTGAGCGGCATCGTCGTTAATCCACTGCGGGACACCTTCAGCAACGCGAGCCGGATTCATGGTGTAGCACTTGCCTTCAGCCATGTTTCTCAAGCCAGCGTTATAGCAATGCTGATCGTAGTCGCCAGTGCCGTTCACATAAGCAATGCAAGTAGACACGACGATTTCGCTAGAGCTAGAAGATTCTTCGCTGGAGCTGGATTCAACAGAGCTGGAAGATTCTTCGCTAGAGCTAGATTCAACAGAGCTGGAGGATTCTTCACTAGAGCTAGATTCAACAGAGCTGGAGGATTCTTCGCTGGAGCTAGATTCAACAGAGCTAGAAGATTCTTCGCTAGAGCTGGAGATTTCGGTACCGCAAGAGGTTTCAACCCACCACCAGGTCTGGGAAGCGATGTTGTTGATCCAAAGCTGGTTCTTGACATCGTTATAGCGATCCGGGTTGATGGCGTAGCACTTGCCTTCTTCCATTTCGAGGAGACCTGCGTTGTAGCAGTTATCAATGTAGTTGCCAGAGCCGTTCACGAATTCGATGCAAGTAGACACAACGATTTCGCTGGAGCTAGAGACTTCTTCAGAGCTAGAAGATTCTTCGCTAGAGCTGGATTCTTCAACAGAGCTAGAAGATTCTTCGACGCTGGAGCTAGATTCTTCAACAGAGCTGGAAGATTCTTCGACGCTGGAGCTAGATTCTTCAACGGAGCTGGAAGATTCTTCGACGCTGGAGCTAGATTCTTCAACAGAGCTAGAAGATTCTTCGACGCTGGAGCTAGATTCTTCAACAGAGCTAGAAGATTCTTCGACGCTAGAGCTAGAGACGACGATTTCTTCGTAGCACGGAGTTTCGATCCACCAATTGACACTCTTTTTATTTTTACCATGTCCTGTGGTTTTAACACCATTAACATCGCGAGTGTATCCGGAATAAGAGCCGAATTGAGCCTTGATTTCCGGATTAATGGCGTAGCAAGTTTCCGCCTTCATGTTTCTCAAGTCAGCGTTGTAGCAGTTATTAGCAACAACACTGGCATCCAACTTTTTATTGCCGTAAGCAACGCAGAGTTCAACGAGTTCAACCTGAACGCTAGAGCTGGATTCTTCAACAGAGCTGGAGGATTCTTCGCTAGAGCTAGAGACTTCTTCGGAGCTAGAAGATTCTTCGCTGGAGCTAGATTCTTCGACAGAGCTGGAAGATTCTTCGCTAGAGCTGGAGATTACGGAACCACAAGAGGTTTCGACCCACCACCAGACCTGAGATGCAATGTTGTTGATCCACAGCTGGTTCTTGACATCGTTATAGCGATCCGGGTTGATGGCGTAGCACTTGCCTTCTTCCATTTCGAGGAGGCCTGCGTTGTAGCAGTTTTCAGTGTAGTTGCCAGAGCCGTTCACGAATTCGATGCAATTAGAAGCAACGATAACTTCGCTGGAGCTAGAAACCGGCGTTTCGCTAGAGCTGGAGAGCGGTTCTTCACTAGAACTGGATTCTTCAACAGAGCTGGAGCTCGATTCCGGTTCAACGATTTCACTGGAACTGGATTCCGGCTCAACGATTTCGCTAGAGCTGGATTCCGGTTCGACGCTGGAGCTAGAAACTTCTGCGATGCAAGGAGTTTCAGACCACCACCACGTCTGTGAAACCACGTTGTTGATCCACTGAGGAACGCCTTCCTTAACACGGTCAGCGTTCATGGTGTAGCACTTGCCTTCTTCCATGTCAAGGAGACCGGAATTATAACAGTTCTTGTCATAATCGCCGACGCCATTGACGAACGGAATGCAAGCAGAGCCTTCCTGAGCAAAAGCCATTGCAGATGCCAAGCCCAAGAAGATGGTTGTTGTTTTGGTTGTTTTCATTTATTCACCTTTTTTTTAGTTTATTTTAAGGTCGAATAAATTTAGTAAACAAATCATACAAAATAATTTCAAACATACAAAAATTATATATTATATACACAAAATGCTTAAATTTTTAAAATTTAAGCAATATCACACACGATGTAATTTTATTTTTACTAGTTGACAACGTAATTTTAGTTTACTTATGAGCACCTGTTTATAAAAAAGCAAACAAATGTTTACAAGTAAAGATTGTTCAAAATAATTCGTTAAAAACACATTAATTCGTCATAATTTTACACAACAAAAAAAAAGCCCGAGAACTTGCAGTTCCCGGACTTTTAAAGTTTTCCCGCAGGGGCGGGCTTCGCTGTTTTAGCTTTTAGTCGAGCTTGATTTTCTTGAGGCTCGTCATACCAGCGTTCTTGACGCGTACAACGTAGAGACCGTTCGGAACAGCCTTCAAGGAGACGTTCAACACTCCATTGGCGTGATTGTCGAACGACTTCAACACGCTACCCGTCATGGAAATCAAATCCACATGGACATTGCCATTGGCGGCAATCTGGAGCGTTCTACCGGCAAGCGTCATCTTCGGAGCGCTCGTCATTGCGGCGGTCAAGGCAGTCGTTCCGCTGCTGGAGCTGGATTCCGAATTCACAGAGCTCGAAGAAGTCGGCTGCGAAGGCGTTGCAGCGGCGAGGTTCGGCATGTTACCCGAAACGAGAAGTCCGTTCAAAAGCTTGAGAGACTGGTTGAAGTAGTTTTCGTCACCGAGAGCGACCGCTTCCTTCCAGTATTCATCGAGCTTTGCCTGATACTTGGCATCGGAGATAAGAGATGTCATGAGGGAGGTCACGAACGTGCTGTTGTGATCGTTGCCAAGACTGCCAGACGATCTGAGGACAGGGCCCTTCATGTTGGCGGCACTGACGGTAGAGACAAATTCAGCCATTTTCTTGTCGAGAGCGAGAGCACGCGTATCGCCATGCCAGCAGACAGCCTTTGCATTACGCCACGGAGCGCGGGATGCATCGTAACTATAGTAGTCGTCTTCGCTCTTACCGTTTTTATCAGTCCAGTCATCAATGAGGCCCGTCGTAACTTCTGCAGAGCTAGCTTCGTAAAGCTTCATGTTGGCATCGTAAGCGGTCTTGTTCCAGAATTCCGCATTGTCCGTATCGATCAAGGCAAAAACCGGCATGTAGGCAGGGTCAAAATAGCCCGGGTTCTTGCGGTTGAAAGCGGCATCGCCCCACTTGTCGCCCGGCAAATGCAGACCGTTCGATTCGAACTCGGACTTTTTCATAGCTTGGATGAGCTTCTTGGCATCTTCCTTGTACTTTTCGTCACCGAACTGGAAGTAAGCCATTGCAAGAGCAGCGGCGGCATCGATATCGCCATCGAGTGCAGCACCGTTACCCGCATCCCACGACTGAGAAAGGTTACCGACCTTCCAAATCATGAGGCCGTTTTCGTTCATCATCTTCTTGTAGAAGTTCCAAATCTTGTCGAATTGCGGCTGATAGCTTGTAGTGTTATCGCTAAAGTAGACCATAAGGAGCATGCCATAGCCGACACCTTCCGAGAAATACGTATCGGAGCCCGGATCAGAACGGACACCGGCAACATCGCCCTGTTCGTTGTACATGGTTTTGAGCCAGTAGGCAAACTGGGACTTCAATTCTTCGGAGGCCTTGGCCTTGTCGCTCAAAAGCGTCGCATTTCCACCGTAATCCGACATCTGCGGGAACGGGAAATTGACCTTAGCCTGGGCAAGACCAAAAGCAAACAGGCCTGCAAGACCCATTTTCACCAAACGATTCATACACAACTCCATTGCCCACACAGGGCCGTTAAATCTATCTAAAAATAAATTATTAGCGACCAAATTTAAATTTTTTTAGTCTTACGTTTTAGTACTGTGTGCGGTCCATCACGACAAAAAGCGAATCGCGGTACCCAACGTGCCATTTTTCGCTAGAATCAAGAGCTGCAATCAATTTATCCCACCTGGCGTAATAGCGGAGCGGGAGCACTACGCGGTCGATATCCTGCAATTCGGCATCGCGCAAAAAGAGCTGCGGCGTTTTCGCATATTCGAGATAGCGTTCAAAAAATTCCGCCGTCTTCAAAATAAATCGCCCGTCAATGTAAGTTGAATCTAGCGGGTTCATAAATGCCAAGTAACCGCCTGCACGGTCATCGTTGAAAAGTCTCCCCGGGTGCGGATTTTCCATCATCCAGTGCGCCGCCGCCACGGGCACGCGCTGGTACGCCACCATGGAATCGTAAGACAAGACTGACTTTACCCAAAGTCCGAGAAGGAACGCGACAACAAGAGCAGCAAGCAACGTATCCGATGTGTTTTTCGACTTTTCGGCAAGACGGTTCTTGAGTCTAAGCTTAGAACTCAACCTCTGCAAATTCTTAACATGACGATTTTTTACCTGCAACTTAAAGCTTGTGTGACGCCACGAGAATTGCAAAAGCACCGCCAAAAACACCGGTAAAAAGAGTACAAAGTTACGCTCGGCAAGCAAAGCAAGTACTGCCGTGATGAAAAGCCAGGAGGGCTGCAAGCGACGCACAAAGATAGCTTCGACGCGTTCTTTTACCTGCCAAGACAATTGCCACGACGAATAAGGGGCGGGCTGCAAATGCCACCGCACCGCGGCAAGTACAATTCCACCCACGCAAAGGACAAGCATCAAAACAGACTGCAACACATTTTCACCGTTCAGCAAAAGCGTAATGGGCGAACGGTTCTCCGCAATTTCAGTTGCAAAAACCATTGCCGAAGGCGAAAGCCCGAGCAAGCGGTCGAGCAAGCCAAACGGGTAAGGCAACAAGTTAAAGCCATCTCGATGAAACACCGGCATGATAAAGAGCAAAATCACAAAAAGCGTCTGCCATGCAAGAGTCCTGAACGGGATCCTCACGCCCTTCCATTGACGGACCTTTCCAAAATTTCCCCAACGGCGGAACCAGAGTCCATACAAGAAAAAGCCATACGCAAAAATCAATCCTAGAATAAACAGCCCCTGACTTTTGCACCAAATCCACTGGATAAAAAGAACGACAAGTACTCCCAAGAACTTGTAAGAAATAGTTATGTCGTGAAACACTTTGCGAAACACAAAATGGAACTTTTTAGCTTGTGTGCTCCGACTTACTTTGTGTTCATCACGCCATCCGTAAAAGAGCCACGGCAATACATTCCAGTAAATCCCGAGGAAGAGCATGCTAAAAAGCACCGGTCGAATTTCAAACTGGTAGCGGAAAATAAAGAGGAGAATAGCGACACAGGCAACAACAACCCAATTGCGGCATTTCGCACGATGCAAGAACAGCGCAAAAACGATGCCCCACAAAATCGCCTTGAATGCGACCAACAACGGAGCGCCGCCAATGTCGTAGACAAATGCCACAACCTGCTGAAAATACTCGTGTACGTTCACGACAGGTTCACGTACAGGAGTCCATGTCGTCACCCATTCCCGCGCGCAAGCCAAGTGCCACCAGATATCAGTATCTGTCAGCGGGAATATCGCAAAAAGCGAAACAGCAACACATATAGCAAGCGCGATCATTTTCAGCTCCCCTTCAAAATACTACTTCAACGTTTTCTTCAGCAAAGAATCAAGACGTGTCGCCATCACTTGTGCGCCCTGAAGCCCAAGATGGTCTTCATTGGCAAAGTCTTCAGGAACAAAGTCATGATAGCCATCATGGTATTCGTCGAGCACCGCAAAATTCGGGTATTTTTCGGTCAATTCCAGCACGGCATCTTCCATAATCTTTGCCGCCTTACGGGTCGGTCCATAACGGCCCCAAGAATTCGTACTCAAGAAATTCGGCGTTTGCGGGTAGACAACACCAACAACATAAACATCATGGTTGCGAGCCAATTCCAAGATTTCCGTCAACTTCTGCATGTTAAAATCAAAACCGGAACGGTCGATTTCAAACCAGTTGGAATCGTTGGCAACTTCAGGATTAGGAGCACCCCATCCCTTTGCCGGGTCATAATACAAGCCACGATGGTATCCAAACTGTTCGTATTCATCTTCGGTCGGGTTCAGCGCCGCCTGCGAAGCTTCATACATGTCGCCAATCAGCCCGTCTTGCCAGTAACCGTGATTCTTGTCGTATTCATAGCCTGGAATATTGGCAAACCAGACCTTGAAATTTTCGTCCTTGACATACCAGCGGTCATAATCCAGAGTCAACGCCACGACTTTCAATTTAGGCATCAACGGCAAGATGTAATTTTTCACGAAGAACGTCGTACTTTCCATATCCTGCGCGGAATAAGCCATATTGATAGCAAACATGGATTCAATGTATGTCGGATCCATGCCCGCAAACGATCTCGAAGACCCGATAATCACAAGTTCAGCCGTGTCGCGATACTTCCAGAAGTAATCCATCTTGACTTTCATGAGTCGCGTCGCGATGTTCGTGTTCTCGGTCATGTAGACGCAAGCACTGTCCGGATCCAGAGCACTTTTTTCGCCAGAATTCGCAGACGTTTTTACCCACAAGCTCGGGTGCCACAGTTCATCGCCATCGGCAAGTTCTACAATGGAACTATCGGAAATATCCACCAAGACAATCTTGGAATGAGCACCGTTTGCATTCGTGAGTGTTGCCACGGCGAGATTTTCACCGCCCGAAATCCATTCGCTATGGTCAAAAGTATAGCCCTTCGGAGAGGCAATCGAGTTGACTAGCTTTCCGTTGGAATCTGCCATGAACAAACGTTCATGCGTGCTGTAATCCTCCCCTACAAACTTCTTTCCGGTTTTACCAGCAAAGTCGAGGAACAACGTACGTTTGCTACCATCTTTGGCAAGCGAGACATTGCAAGCCTGGTCCCCACCGTACCAAACGGTATCGCTAGCCTTGCCTGTTACCGTCGAACCCGATTTTGCAATGCGGGCGCGCAGCAAGCGTGCACCCGTTACTGCAAGTTTATTGTCTTCGCTAATGCCGCCGTGGTAAGCGCCATCGAAAAGCTTTTCAGGCTTGCCAAACTTGCCCTTTGCAAACTTGACCTGCCACGTACTTGCATCCGCAAAAGTAGCATCATCCTTATTGTTACCCGCATCCGTCACATAGACAATCGCCGTATCGCCATTGTCAAGCACGCGCCAACGCGGAATCGAAGCACTTTCAACATCGAGCTTCACAAGATTCGAGCCTTCGGCATTGAGGTCACGCACATAGAGGTCCGACTTTCCAGAAACACCTTCGATGCGTGTGCAGAACGCCACGCGCTTGCCATCCGGAGAAACTTCGGGATGGTAGACATCGAGCGTGTCTGCAATTTCCGTCACCGAAAGAAGGCCTGTAGAATAATCAATGTAAGCGAGATTACCCGTCACGTCATTGCGGAAAGCAAGCTTTACCTTGTACGTTCCCGTCTTAGAACGCATTTTAGCAGAATTCGCCAGCGGGACAATTCGGCTTGTCGCCGCCTTGCCATCAGCGCCCATCCATGTCGCCCCAGGGATTGCACCAAAAACTACACGGAAGCCCACGTAATTGGCACGAGTCGAAGACGTGACCGTGTAAACATCACCGCGGCTGTACAAGTTGATGGATTCCGCAGAATTGCGGTAGCTCCCGCCTTTGACAACGCGCTCCGCCAATGAGCCACCATCAGGTGCCCCGACAAAGTTCGTCAAAGTCGTATCGCGCAAATTTCCAAGCCAGTCATTTGCCCATTCCATGGCATTGCCGACCATATCGCAGACACTTGCACTCGAATCGCCCTTGCTACAAACCTTGTGGAGCTTGTAATCCGAATTGTCGGCAGTCCAGCTTTCGGACGGGTTCCAAGACTTCTGGGCGACAAAAATCCATTCCGCTTCAGTCGGCAAACGGTACGCTTCTTTTTCGGGATGGAAAGCAAAGCCTTCCAAATTCGTGCAATGTTTGTCTTTATCAAACGAAGCCTTGCTATATGTGTAAGCGGTATCGAACTTTTCTGATTTGCTGCGTTCATTTGCAAAAAGCACGGCATCGTAATACGTGAGGTCCGTTGCCGGGAAATCCTTATCGTCGCAATCGAGCTTGAGCCCCGTAGCCGGTTTCATCAAATCATTAAATTCACTACAAGTGACTTCGTACTTGCCGATCGAGAACTTGTAATTCAAAGCTACGCTCATTTGCGGGCGTTCATTTGCCTTAGCAGAGACTTCATTTGTCCCAAGCTGTACCACAGCATTTTCTGCAGAAATGCGCATCATTCCCGGAAGCGCGGCGGCAGGATCATCCTTAGACTGGCTCGACGAAACACTATCGGAATCAGAGCAAGATGTCATCTGAGACAATATAAAGAACAAAGCTAAACCGTATCGTAAGTACGTCATCATTTACCTCATCGTTTTTAATAAAGAATCCAGTCGAGCGGTCATCACAAGGCTGCCATCAGAACACAAGTGGTCTTCATCGAAGAAGAGCTCGCTTTCAAAATCATGATTGCCATCGTGGTACTCATCAAGCACCGTGAAATTCGGATATTTTTCGACAAGTTCCTGGACGGCAGCCTGCATGACTTTAGCCGCCTCGCGCGTCGGTCCGTAGCGCCCCCAGGCATTAGTCTTGAGATAGTTCGGCGACTGCGGGAAAACAACGCCCACAACGCGAACACCAAAATTGCGAGAAAGTTCAAGGATTTCGGTCAAATGACCCAGATTAAAATCATATCCCGACTTATCCTTATCAAACCAGTACGGGTCATAGACAACATCAGGCACGTCTTTGCCCCAGCCTTCTGACGGAGACTTCATCACGCCACGGTGGTACCCAAAAGCTTCATATTCATAATCGTTAACGCCCATCGCATGTTGTGAAGCCTCATACATGTCGCCAATCAAGCCATCTTGCCAGTAACCATGATTCTTGTCATACTCATAGCCAGGAATATTGGCAAACCATTCATTCCAGTTTTCATCCTTGACATACCAACGGTCATAATCTAAAGCCAAGACAATAAATTTCAATTTGGGCATCAGCGGCAGAATGTAATTCTTGATATAAAATAGCGTGCTACCCATGTCCTGTGCGGAATAAGACATATTAATCGCAAACATGGACTTGATCATTTCAGGGTCAATTCCCGCAAAAGTTCTCGAAGAACCGATGACCACCAGTTCCGTCGTATCGCGGTACTGCCAGAAATAATCCATCTTGACTTTCATAATTCGCGGGGCGACACCCGTCGTTTCCGTGATGTAAGCGCAGGCACTGTCCAAATCCAAAGCGTTTTCGCCATTGAAAGAAGCTTGCGTTTTTACCCAAAGGCTCGGGTGCCAAAGTTCATCGCCTTCGGCAAGTTCTACAATCGAGCTATCGGACAAGTTCACAAGGACAATTTTCGGATGCGCACCGTTTACATTCGTGAGCGTCGCCACAGCAAGGTTTTCACCGCCAGAAATCCATTCGCTATGGTCAAAGGTATAGCCCTTCGGTGCGGCAATAGACTCCACGAGTTTTCCGTTGGAATCCGCCATGAACAAGCGTTCATGAGTGCTGTAATCCTCGCCTACAAACTTTTTCCCTGTTTTCCCCGCAAAGTCGAGGAACAAAGTGCGTTTGCTCCCGTCCTTCGAAAGCGATACATTGCAAGCCTGTTCGCCACCGTACCAAACCGTATCGCGCGCCTTATCCTTAACCGTCGAACCAGTTTTTGCAATGCGGGCACGCAACAAACGAGCACCCGTTACCGCAAGCGTGTTATCATCACTAAAGCCACCATGGTAAGCACCATCGAAAAGCTTTTCTGGCTTGCCAAACTTGCCATTTGCAAACTTCACTTGCCACGTGCTCGTTGATGCAAAAGCAGCGTCATCCTTATTGTTGCCCGCATCCGTCACATACACGATTACCGTATCGCCATTGTCGAGCACACGCCAACGCGGAATAGCCGCACTTTCCACATCGAGCTTTACAAGGTTCGAGCCATCACTATCAAGCGTGCGCACATAAAGGCTAGACGCCCCCGAAACACCTTCGATCTGAGTGCAGAACGCCACAAGCTTTCCGTCGGGCGAGATTTCAGGATGGTAAATTTCAATGGAATCTGCGATTTCTGTTACCGATAAAATTCCACTGGAATAGTCGATATAAGCGAGGTTCCCTGTCACGTCATTTCGGAACGCGAGTTTTGCCTTGTACGTTCCCGTCAAAGAACGGATTTTCGCAGAATTCGTGAGCGAGACAATCCGGCTTGTCGCCGCCTTGCCATCTGTTCCCATCCACGTTGCTCCAGGAATCGCCCCAAATGCAAGGCGGAATCCGACGTAATCCGCACGAGTCGATGATGCAACCGTATAGACATCGCCACGGCTGTACAAATTAATGGACTCCGCAGAATTGCGGTAACTGCCGCCCTTGACCACGCGCTCACCCAATGAACCGCCATCGGGTGCGCCTACAAAGTTCGTCAAAGTCGTATCGCGGAAAGCGCCAAGCCAATCATTGACCCATTCCATCGCATTGCCCATGACATCGCAGACGCGAGCGCTAGAATCGGTCTTGCTACAGACCTTATGGAGTTTGTAATCCGAATTGTCCGCCGTCCATGATTCAGACAAGTTCCAATACGTCTGAGCGACGAGCACCCATTCCGCTTCTGTCGGCAAGCGATAGGCTTTTACATCTGGGTGGAACGCAAAACCTTCCAGGTTCGTGCAATGATGATCCTTATCAAAAGACGCATTGCCGTAAGTGTACGCCGTATCAAATTTTTCAGCCTTGCTGCGTTCATTGGCAAAAAGCACGGCATCGTAATACGTGAGGTCGGTTGTCGGCAAATCCTTGCTTTCGCAATCGAGCTTAAGTCCTGTCGCCGGTTTCATCAAGTCGTTGAACTCGCCACAGGTCACTTCGTGCTTGCCCATCGAGAACTCGTAATCCAGCACGACATTCATCTGCGGGCGTTCCTTGGACTTTGCCGTAGCCTCATTCGTCCCAAGCGAAACAGCGCGGTTTGATGCAGGGACGCGAATCATCCCCGCCAAAGATTCATCCGAAGTAAATTCATTTGCTCCACCGGATACACTTTCAGAATGATCGCATCCCAGGAATGCCATCATCAAGAAAAGGTGTGCTATAGCAAACAAATTCTTCATAAGCTACTTCAAAGTTTTCAAAAGTGAATCCAGACGGGAGGTCAACTGTTTTGCGCCCAAATAGCACAAATGGTCCTTATTCGTCGCCATTTCATCGGTATAATCGTGGTCGCCCATTTTATTTTCATCCATGAAAACGAAATGAGGGTATTCCTTTTCTAATTCCTGGATTTCTTTCAGCAATTTCGGTGCTTCGCTCCGGCGAATGCCATAACGCCCAAACGAACCCGTTTTTTTGAAATTCGGGTTCTGCGGGAACACAACGCCCACGACATAGACTCCATAATTTTCGGCATTCTGCAAGATATTTTTCAGATGATTAAAGCTAGAATAGAAATTGGCAGACGCATAATCCATCCAAGTGCTATCGTTATCTACCG
Organism: Fibrobacter sp. UWB13; assembly: GCF_900177805.1. NCBI lineage: Bacteria > Pseudomonadati > Fibrobacterota > Fibrobacteria > Fibrobacterales > Fibrobacteraceae > Fibrobacter > Fibrobacter sp. UWB13. The sequence goes on from NZ_FXAX01000001.1 coordinate 1,091,238, forward strand.
TAGGAGTTCCGCCCCATGTTCCGGATTCCCCATAGCTGAAACCGCGCGATTCCATAAGGACGTCATAGTACTCGTAAACACCCATGGATTCGCTCGTCAAGCTCGCCAACTGATTCGGGACACCATCTTTCCAGAAATCATGGTTCCGGTCATAGACATAACCCGGATAACTTTCATATTCCTTATTAAAGAAGTTGTACGTTTCCGTTTCACCGTGGTACCACAAATCAATATCCAGCGATATAATAATGTACTTCAATTTTTTCACATGCGGGAATGCGTAATTAGTCAAGAGGTAATCCGAAACAGCCACCATGTTCGGGACATTGGCAAGATTAATTGCAAAGAACTTGTCACTAAACACGGAGGGTGCTATGCCATCGAGCGGGCGTGAAGAACCCACAATGACCACATTCGCCGTATCCATGTACTTCCACAGGAGTTCCATCTTGTAACGGAGAATGATAGCCGCTTCGCCACCCTGTTCTGTAAAATAGACACCGGCACTATCCGCATCGAGTTTGACATCAGAATCAGCGCCATCGGTTTTCTTGACCCACAAGCTCGGGTGCCAAAGTTCATCACTTTCGACAAGTTCCACAATCGAGCTATCAGCGACATTCACAAGGACAATCTTGGAATGAGCACCATTGGAATTTGTAAGCGTTGCCACAACAAGGTCTTCGCCACCCGTTGCCCATTCGCTATGGTCAAAGGTATAGCCTTTAGGGGCAGCAATCGAATTCACAAGCTTTCCGTTGGAATCTGCCATGAGCAAACGTTCGTGCGTGACATAATCCTTCCCCACAAACTTTTTCCCTGTTTTACCGGCAAAGTCGAGGAATATCGTGCGTTTGCTACCATCTTTGGCAAGCGAGGCATTGCAAGCCTGTTCTTCGCCATACCAAACCGTATCGCGAGCCTTATCCTTAACCGTCGAGCCCGACTTTGCAATGCGGGCGCGCAGCAAGCGAGCCCCCGTCACCGCAAGCGTGTTGTCTTCGCTGATGCCACCATGATAAGCGCCGTCGAAAAGCTTTTCGGGCTTGCCGAACTTGCCCTTTGCAAATTTCACCTGCCAAGTGCTCGTTGATGCAAAAGCGGCATCATCCTTATTGTTGCCCGCATCCGTCACATAGACAATCGCCGTATCGCCATTGTCAAGCACGCGCCAACGCGGAATGGCAGCACTTTCGACATCGAGCTTTACAAGATTCGAGCCATTCACATTGAGGTCGCGCACGTACAAGCTAGACTTCCCAGAAACGCCCTCGATACGCGTGCAGAACGCCACACGTTTTCCGTCAGGAGAAATTTCAGGATGGTAAACTTCAATCGAATCGCTAATTTCATTAACGGTCAAGATTCCACTAGCGTAATCAATAAAGGCGAGATTTCCCGTCACGTCATTGCGGAATGCTAGCTTTGTCTTGTACGTTCCCGTTTCAGAACGGATCTTTGCGGAATTTGCAAGCGGAATAACACGGCTCGACGCCGCCTTGCCATCTGAGCCCATCCACGTAGCTCCCGGGATTGCACCAAAAGCAAGACGGAAACCCACATAGTCCGCACGAGTCGAAGATGTCACCGTGTAGATATCACCACGGCTATAAAGATTTATCGATTCCGGAGAACTGCGATAGCTGCCGCCCTTGACCACACGCTCGCCCATCGCACCGCCATCAGGAGCGCCCACGAAATTCGTCAAAGTCGTATCGCGGAAACCACCCAGCCAGTCATTGACCCATTCCATGGCATTGCCAACGACATCGCAAACTAGATTATCGGACTTTACTTTACTGCAAACCTTATGGAGTTTGTAATCCGAATTATCGGCAGTCCAGCCATCCGATACATTCCAGTAAGCCATTGCCGCAAGCACCCATTCCGCTTCTGTCGGCAAGCGGTAACCATCTACATCTGGATGGAACGCAAAACCTTCCATGTTCGTGCAATGCTTATCGTTGTCAAAATAAGCCTTGCTATAGGTATAAGCGGTATCAAATTTTTCTGCCTTGCTGCGTTCATTGGCAAAAAGCACGGCATCGTAATACGTGAGGTCAGTCGCCGGCAAGTCCTTGCTATCGCAATCGAACTTGAGCCCCGTCGCCGGTTTCATCAAGTCATTGAACTCGCCACAGGTCACTTCGTGCTTGCCAAGCGAGAATCCGTAATCCAACACAACACGCATCTGCGGGCGTTCATTGGACTTTGCTGTAGCATCATCGGTCCCCAGAGTCACAACGGCATTCGATACAGAAAAGCGCATCATTCCCGAAAGAGAATCTTCAACGACTTCCATTGAGCCTGCAGCCGACCCGCCATCCGATTCAGAACAGGCGTTCAGCAACACAAGCAGAATAGCAAGCAAAAACTTCATAAAGACAACCTATTTTTTAATTAATCTACAAAAAATGCAATCATCGAGCCAACGTCGAAAGCAGTGAATCCAACCGATGCGTAAATTGCTTTGCCCCGGCAGTACCTAAGTGGTCAATATTATACGCCATCGCATCCGTGTAATCGTGATCGCCAAATTTATTTTCATCGAAATACACAATGTCGAGCTTTTGCACCGAATCTAGGATATCCTTAGCGATACTCCTACGCGGTCCATACACTCCAAACGAGCCCGTATTCTTATACGCCGGATTTTGCGGGTAAACAGGCACGACTACTTTAATGCCCTTTGCCTGAGCCGTTTCAATAATCCAATGGAATACCGCAAAGTTTTCCTTATAAACAGGATCATTCGTCTTAAATAAAGTCGTATCATTTTGAATGAAAGGATCCCCCCATTGCACACTCGGCAGCAAGAAATTTTCAAGATCGTAAGGATGCATCAAAGCCGTTTCAGGGCGCGGCGTCACTTTTACGGCATCGATGAAATGCTCCGGCAAGCCATCGACCCAGAAATTGTGATTTTCATCGTACTTAAATCCAGGGACTTTATCATAAATTGCATTTTGCCAAGTTCCATAGCCATCATACCACAAAAAGTCTGGAGACATTTCAAGCACAATGACTTTTAGATTTTTCAGGTGGTTCAGCACGTAATTTTTGAACAAGTACTTAATGCCCGTCATCTGCCCTGCAGAATACGCCATGTTCAAAAGATTGTACGATGTGATTTCCTTATCATGCAACGCAAACATCGTTCTCGAAGAGCCCAATGCCACAGCCGTAATGCTATCGCGATTTTCCCAAAAACGTTCCATTTTCACGCGCAATTCAAGGGCACTGTAGAAAGCACTCGAGAGGTAGTAAACGCCCGCGCTATCCGTATCAAGTTCTTCGCTATCGTAAAGGTTTCTGGAATGCCACAGACACGGGTGCCAAAGTTCATCGCCACTGGCAATGATTTTCACGGAACTATCGGCAAAGTTGACCAAGGCTATTTTTTCGTGGGCGCCGTTCACATTGACCAATGTCGCCACCGCCATATTCGAGCCGCCAAGAACCCATTCCGTATGGTCAAACGTATAACCCTTAGGAGCTTCAACACTTTGAATCAGCCTGCCCTTAGAATCCATGACCAGGAGACGTTCATGCGTGCGATAATTCTGTCCGACAAAATCACGCCCCGTCTTGCCGCCAAAATCAAGGAACAGCGTTCTATTGCTACCGTCATTGGCAAGAGAAACGTTGCAAGCCTGTTCGCCATTATACCAAACCGAGTCAATTCCATGGAACACCATTTTGCTGCTCGTCGCCATCTTGGCACGTAAAAGTCTAGCCCCGGTCACCGCCAGTTGCTTATCGAGGCTGACGCCGCCATGGAATGCGCCATCGAGAATTTGTTTCGGAGTTCCAAATTTTCCATTGTTAAACGGCACCTGCCAAGTGCTCGTCGCTGCAAACGCATCGTTATCCTTATTGTTGCCCGCACTCGTCACATACACAATCGACGTATCGCCATTTTCCAAAAGTCTCCAACGCGGAATAGCCGCATTCTCGACATCGAGCTTGACAAGCCCAGAACCTGTAGCATCCAGATTGCGCACGTAGACACTCGACGGCCCCGCAACGCCTTCAACACCCGTACAGAAAACCACCCGTTTGCCATCGGGAGAAATGTCTGGATGGTAGGCATGCAAAGTATCCTTGATTTCAATAACGGAGTTCACGCCATTTCCAAAATCGACAAAGGACAAATTGCCCGTCACATCATTGCGGAACACCATTTTAGATTCGAAAGTTCCCGTCAAATGTTTCATCTGGAATGTCGCCATGGAAACTTTTGCCACCGATTCCTTGATCGTTCCGGTTTCATCGAGCCAAGACGCTTTAGGGATTGCGCCCAAAGCCAAACGGAAACCAAGGTACACGCCCTTTGTCGACGAGGTCACCGTGTAAATATCCCCGCGACTATACGTATTCATTTGCGAGAGTTCCGTTCGGTAGCTCCCGCCTTTGACAACGCGTTCACCAAGGCTACCGCCATCAGCTCCGCCCACAAAATTTATTAAAGGATCCTTCTTGAAATACGTGAGCCAGTCATTGACCCATTCCAGCACATTCCCTGCCATGTCGTACACACCGACATCATTTGCAAGCGTCGATGCCACATCATGGAATTCGTAGCCCGAATTTTCGCTATTCCAGCTGACTTCGGGATTCCAGCCCTGGTTCGCCACAAAGACCCATTCCGCTTCCGTCGGCAGACGATAGCCAAAAACATTTTCATGGAAGACAAGTCCGGACAAATTCTCACAGCTACCCGCGGCATCAAAAGACGCCTCCGTGTACGTATAGACAGTATCGAGATTTTGAGACTTGCTTAAAGCATTTGCATAAAGAACCGCATCATAATAAGTCACATTGGTAACAGGGCTTTCATCATCGCATTCGCATTCGCATTCTGCCCCCGCATTGGGGCGCAAGGCATTGTACTCGCCACGAGTCACTTCGTGTTCGCCAATGAAAAAATCGTACGAAAAAGCAACTTCCATTTGTGGCGTTTCACTATTACGCACGCCGGGTTTATCTGTTCCAAGGAACGTCGACTTGCCAAGAGATGCAATCTTGACAAAACCTTCCATTTTGCTTGCAGATGAAAGTGAAGATGATGAAGACAACGGCAACTGACCTGCCGGTTCAATGACAGGACAAGGTGGATTCTCTTCGGTGCAAGATGCCAAAAGAACGAGAATAGGTACTAATGAAAGCCATCCCAACCCAAACAGAGACTTACATTTCATTTTCCTCCTCCCAAGACAATAGCAATTTGTTCAAGCGCGAAGTCAGGAGCGTCGCCCCTGCATAGCACAAGTGGTCTTCGTCAATAGCCATTGCATCTATGTAATCGTGCTCACCCATTTTGTTTTCATCCATCAACACAAAATTCGGATATTTTTTCTTTAAGCCATCGAGTTCCGCAATCAACTTTTTAGCAGAGGTTCGGCGCAAGCCATAACGACCAAACGAACCTGATTTTGCATAAGCGGGGCTCTGCGGGAAAATAACGCCGACCACTCGGATATTACGCTTCGCCGATTCTTCAATGATTGTGAGGAGTGCATCCATGCTATCATCAATCAAATTCCAATGTTCATCGACATAGTTGCTGTCCTGTTCGATTTCAGGCTCATCTTTCCACGAATTGCAGCTGGCATTTAAGTAGCGACCACGATCTTTCATGTAATGGGTTTCATCCGACGAACCCACGGAACTTTCCGTATATTCCAGCAAACCCTCTGGGTATCCATCCTTCCAATAATCATGATTGGCGTCATACACGTATCCCGGATAATTTCCAAACGTCGTGTAGAACATGTTATCGCCATCCGGACCATCAATCTTGTGCCAGAAATCAATATCGAGCGACACGACGATATACTTGAGTTTTTTCATGTGATTGAACACGTAATGGTTCAAATAATCTCGGGTCATGTAAATGGAATTTGGAGTTTGTCCAAAATTCACGGCAAAGAACTTTTTATCGAACTGTGCCGGGCTCACACCGAACATCGGTCTTGAAGAACCGAATACAGCGACGTTTGCAGAATCGCGATACCTCCAGAGGAGTTCCATCTTAAAGCGCATGATGACAGATTCCCACTTGTCCGACGGATACAGATAAGCGCCCGCACTATCAGGATCAAGTTCCGATGATTCAGGAACATAAATTTTCTGCTGCCAAATGCTCGGATGCCAGAGTTCATCGCCTTCCACCAAGTTCACGATGGAACCATCAGCCACATTAACAAGCACAATTTTGGTATGGGCTCCATTTGCATTTGCAAGGGTCGCCACGATATAACCGTCATCCGCATGAGCGCCCTTATAATTCAAAGCCCATTCCGCATGGTCGAAGCTATACCCCTCAGGTGATGCAATAGCCTTAATTAAGCGCCCCGTACTATCGGTAATCAGCAAGCGTTCGTGCGTGCCATAGCTTTTACCGACAAATTCCTTCCCCGTCTTGCCTCCAAAATCGAGGAAGGAGACGCGCTTGGAGCCATCATTAGCAAGGGATACATTGCAAGCCTGTTCGCCATTATACCAAACCGTATCACGTCCATTAGCAAGAGAACCACCCTTTGCAATACGAGCACGCAATAAGCGGGCACCCGTCACAGCAAGCGAATAATCCTCCGAAATTCCGCCATGATAAGCACCATCAAAAAGCTTTTTCGGTGTACCAAAGCGTCCCTTGGCATAAGTCACCTGCCATGTACTCATCGCCTTGAACGCAGACTCGTCCTTATTGTTCCCGGCATCAGACACATAGACAATCGCCGTATCGCCATTTTCCAAAATGCGCCAACGAGGGATGGCGGCATTCCCGCTTACCTTGAGTTTTAGCGGTTGAGTCCTCGAGCCCGTAATCGGACGGATATAGACCTCGGACTTCCCGGAAGTTCCTTCCGTACCAGTGCTAAACGCCACAAAACGACCATCGGGAGAAATATCCGGATGATAGGAATCAATCGTATCTGCAAGTTCTGTCACGGACAAAGTTCCATTGACATAATCGATATACGCTATATTGCCAGTGATATCGTTTCGGAAAGCCAACTTTGCGCGGTACGTTCCCAGATTATTCTTGACCGTAGTCGCCCCCGCCATCGGGATGATTCGACTGTCTCGGGCATGACCATCACGCCCCATCCAAACTGCATTCGGGATTTTTCCAAAAGCCAGACGGAAACCGAGATAGTCCGACTTTGTCGCCGAAGTGACAATGTAGACATCGCCTCGACCGTAAAGCTTAATCGCCGAAGGATCATTGCGATAACTGCCGCCCTTGATGACGCGCTCCCCAACGACACTTCCATCAGGAGCACCGACGTAATTGGTAATCGTCGTATCCTTAAAATAGCCCAGCCAATCCGAAACCCATTCCTTGACGTTACCTGCCATATCGCAGAAATCGCCATGCATGCGAGCGTACGAACAGACTTTCTTCGGTTCAAAATCAGAATTTGCGGCATTCCATTCCACGGATGGATTCCAATGGCGTTCAGCCACCATAATCCATTCCGCTTCCGTTGGCATTCGATACCCTTCGACTTCAGGATTAAACGAAAGCCCTTCCATGGCAATGCAATTGCCTACAGCATCAAAAGTCGTCGATGTGTAAGTATAAACGGTATCATAGCCTTCACGCTTGCTCCGTTCATTTGCATAAAGCATCACATCGTAATAAGTCACCATCGTTACAGGCAACATGTCCGAATCTTCATTTTTGCAGCGGGCATCAAAAGTTGTACCCATGACACTCTTGAATTCCGCACAAGTGACTTCGTGCATGCCCATGGAAAAATCGTAATTCAAAGCGACACGCAATTGCGGGCGTTCATTCGCCTTTGCCAACGAGGAATACGTCCCCAGATAAGACAAGGCGCCGCCACTCGAATTTTTAATCTTCGATGCTCTTACAGTAATCAAGCCATCATGAACGTTATCCGTTTCAACAGGGGCGTTCAGCCAGACGTGTTCCCCTAAAAATGTATCGCAACCTAAAAGGATAAAAAGAACAAAAATACAGGGTACTAAAAAAAGCACCTTCATCAAAAAAGAGGAGTTATTAAAACGTGTCGACATTTCCCCTCAAAAATAGAAATTTATGGCAGCCGACTTTTCGCAATAGTCTGATTTACGCTAATTCCCGGATATTCCGGAAAAAATTCTTCCGCCATGCGGTACCACGTGAGCGCTCGCGGGACATCGTTTTCAAGGTACAAATTGCCGATATCAAATGCGGCAAGCCCTACGAACTGCCGAGTTTCTAGCGGTTTAAATTCAAGACCGGTCCATCGGCCTTCTTTATATTTTTCGCGATATTCATCATCGGTATAGGTAAAGCCGCGACGGTTCGGTTCCAAATTCACAAAACTGTCCGAGGAGCCGTAACGCAAAAAGACATGCCCCGGAAGGAGAATAGCGTCGAGAGGCAAACCACGCGACTGCGCCACCATGAGCGCAAGCCACGAAAGTCCCATGCAACCCGATCTTTTGTTTGCAAGAACGCGAAGCGGGAGCACGGATTCTTTTGCAATAGCCGCCTCGCCCGCCCCGGCAAATTCGATATTCCAAAATTGCCAAAGCAGGTTTTTCAGGGATTGCAAAGTGTCGTGAGTCGCCGCAACACTACTATCAAAGTAAGCAAGTCCCGCATGCCAATCGTGAATAGAATCAAGGCAACCCGGCGCACGTTCTTCAAAAACGCACGCCATTTCGCGATAGCTCATGGATTCGTTTTTCCCGTTCCAAAGCAGAAACGGGAGTGCTATCACGAGCGTCGCGAAGAACAAAGGCCAAAAAATTCGCGCAAGCATAAATGCGCCAAAGACGCTACAGGCCGTCCCATTCCATCGGACTTTGCCAGTAGTCACGAGCAGTCATCATGTAAATCACGAGACGCTTGCTCAGCATGTCCTTTTTCATCTTCTTGAGGCGAGCGCGAACACCAGGGCCACCGCCCCAACTCGTAAGCACCTGCACGTCGAGACCCGTTGCATAAGCAAGCAAGGAACCCGGGCCACCGCTCTTCTGATCCACAGATTCAAACACCCCCGTGAACGAGTCGCCCATCAAGAGGATCGGTGCATTTTTGCCGCCTTTGTAAGATTTGTCGCCCTTGTAGATCTTCATGCCTGCAAGAGTATCGGCGGCATACTTGGACTTTTCCTTATCCGGCAAATGAGCCACCAAGTCCCCTTCGCGGAGCACTACCGTATCCTTCATCACGAGGCTACCCGGCTGCGGATTTGCATCGGCATACCAGCTGTACTGCGTCACGCGAGAAGCAAGCTGTTCCATCGCGGCAAGCATGCCCGGCAATGCCCAGTGCGTATCGTAGCGCTGGTAGCTGTAATGCGGAGCATCATCGCCACTGCGGGCCGCCATCAAAGACGGATAAAGGTCGAGCACATCAATCCCGGCAGCAAGCATTTCGCGGATAAATTCACGACCGTTTACGTTTACGCACAAGTCCGCAGGCGTACCCTTTACAAGCTTGTCTGCATAAATTTCTTCTTTCACAGGCACCGGAACCACAAGGAGCTGAACATTCATGGAATCCAAGTACTGCTTGAGTTCAATCATTCTCGGGAGCGGATTGTGGAGGCTATCCTGACCGCTAATTTTATCGGCAACGAGGTAGTTTGCATTACGGCGGAACCAGAGCATTCCGTTATCCGCCCAAGCATTTTGTTCCTTCGGGAGCTTCGCCAGTTTCTTCTTCAAAGCTTCGCGGAACTTCTTTGTCGCAGGCGTTGCAGGGCAGCTATTTTCCATAGCGGCAAGCGTTTCCAAGCGGGCATAAGAACTCGTATCGAGCGTGCGGTTCACCGGCACCACTTCACCGGCAGCCGCCAAAGAATCAGCCACAGCGGCAGCACGCAACTGTTCATCCGTCAAGCGGAACGCCGGGACTTCAAAAGCAACCCACATGGGCTTACCCATCGGATTACCACGCATCACAGCAAACGGGCGGTTCGCACTCGAGTTTTCCCAAATAGCGCCTGGCGTATGCTGTTCCAAATCCGTATTCAAAGTCGGGTACCAGTAAGACGAAAGCGTACGAGCCCAGTTCATCGCCTCTTCACCGTTCATCTCGGCAGTCATGTAGTAATTCAAGACTTCCGCAGATTCGCCACCCGAAACAACCTTGAGCTTACCGTAGAACGGAGCACGTCCCGTCCACGCAGCAGGCATCACTTCTGCCCACCATTCAATCTTCCCTTGATTTTCACCCGTTCCAGGCACACCCCACAAACGGCTTACCGTCTGGAAAGCGCGGAACACATCGGGTTCATCCCACTTGACCGCTTCAATCTCATTCAATGTCTTCGAAAGCGTTTCATCGCCAGTCTGCGCATAGAGAATCTTCGCAAACGGTTCCCACGCAATCGGCGCTACCCCCGCAACAGCATCCGGTTCATCTTCCGAAAGGGAATCGAGCATCGGGAACGGGAATTCTGCAAGCTTCGCATTCGCCATTTTGCCCGTGTAATTTTCAGGCTTTTCGTCCATACCCGCCAAGCGGATCGGATTCGAAAAATATGCCGCAAAATCAAGAGCGGCAAGCGTCGGCTTTTCGACAACGCGGACTTGCTTATCCCTGTCGAGCACGCGCATTTCAAAAACAGCTACTGGAGCGGCATAAACCGGAGTGTGAGCTACCGACGCCACTGATTCTGTAGCCTGCACGGAAGGATTGACAGACGGAGCCGCACAAGATGCAGCGAGGAACATGCCCGCAGAAAGCCCTGCGAAACCCAATAAGGAAAGAGATATTTTTTTCATTTTCACAAAAGGAATAATAATAAATGTTGAGTTATTGGTTGTTGGTTATTAGTCATTAGTTACTAGTTATTGGTCAATACTTATTTGTTGATTTTCTGCTATTGGCTAATTGATCTTTTTGCAACGCAAATGGATTGACTTCGAAAAAACTTTTGCGGTCTTGTAATCCCCATATTTTCTAAATTGTATATCGTTAAACAAGGAGTCTTTATGCCCTCTACTGGTGAACACAATAAGTGGATAGCTCTCGCCCTCTGCATTCTGCTCGGATACTTGGGTCTGCACCGTTTTTACGAAGGAAAAATCTGGACCGGAATCTTGTGGCTTTGTACCGCAGGACTCTTTGGCGTAGGCGTTGTCGTTGACGCCATCTTGATCGTCATGAAACCGGAACATTACTAATTAGTTATTAGTCAATAGTCAATAGTTATTAGATTAATATGAAACGTTTATTTGTTATCGCAACCGGTAGTGCCGGAAAAATTAGAGACTTCGCTCATATTTTGGGCACCGACCACTACGAATTCAAGACTTTGAAAGATATCGGTTTTGACGAAGATATCATCGAAGATGGAAATTCCTTTGCCGAAAATGCCATCATCAAGTCGAATACAACCGCTCAATGGCTCGCCAAGCGCAACATCGAAGCAACCGTTCTCGCCGATGATTCTGGCCTTGAAGTTTTCGCCTTGAACGGCGAACCGGGCATTTACAGCGCACGTTACTGCGGCAAGCACGGCGATGACGAAGCCAACAACGTCAAGTTGATGCAAAAGCTCGAAGACATCGAAGACCGCAAGGCACGTTACTTCTGCGCGCTCTCGTACCAGACCGTCACCAAGAACGAAAAAGGTGAATTTGTCATCAGCAAACCGATTATTTTTGAAGGCGAATGCCGCGGCGAAATCAACCACACACCTGTCGGCGACATGGGCTTTGGCTACGATCCGCTTTTTGTCCCGGATGGTGAAACGAGAACGTTTGCGCAGATGGAACTTGAAGAGAAAAAGGTTATCAGCCATCGCGGAAACGCCATCCGTGCGCTCAAAAAAGCGCTTGGGAAATAAAATTGAGAATTCTATTCGCACCGCTACAAAGTTACACGACGGGCATTTATCGAAAAGCCCACGCTGAAATCTTTGGCGGTGTTGATGCATATTACGCACCGTTCTTGCGAATTGAGAACGGAAAGCCGCGCGAAAAAGATTTGCGGGATTTAAATGCGCTTGAAGGGAATGCGCGCGAGATTCCGCAAATTATCGCGAACAGCGTCGATGAATTTAAAATCCTCGCAGACGCGCTAATCGCTAAAGGCTACACGGAAATCGACTTCAACATGGGATGCCCCTTCCCGATGCAAGTCAACCGCCATCGCGGAGCAGGAATCTTAAACGACAAGCAAACCGTCCAAGAAATAATGGACGAGATCAGGAAAATATCTAACACAAACGGAACTGCGCCGACAATTGTAAAAGGAACTGCGCCGGTAAAATTTTCCGTCAAGATGCGGCTTGGGCAAGACTCCCCTGACGAAGCCTTTGCTCTCCTCCCGATTCTAAACGAAGCGCCGCTCTCGCAAATCACACTTCACCCAAGACTCGGCAAACAGCAATACAAAGGCGCAATCGATTTCAAATCATTTGAAAAGTTTTATGAGGAATGCCGCCATCCGCTCGTTTATAACGGCGACATCACAAGCGTCTCGCAAATCTGTGAAATGGAACGACGCTACCCGAAGCTTGCCGGCGTGATGATTGGACGTGGACTGCTCGCACGCCCAAGCCTCGCCGCGGAATACAAGGAATTGCGCGATATAAACTGCGTAGCCCCCCTAAACAGCGACACTCATCAAGATTTCCTCGGCAAAATTCTCCAGATGCACCAGGTCATATTTGATCACGCTTGCAAAACGTACCAAGGCGACAGCCAGATTCTTTCGCACGTACAAAGTTTCTGGGAATATCTCGAACCAAGCATTCCCAAAAAGATTTTCAAGAAAATCAAGAAAGCAGGGAAACTCAGCGAATACCAAGAAGCAATTACGGCGATGAAGGAGCTCTCGTGAACAGCGTCTACATCGAAATCACGAACGTTTGCAATTTGCATTGCAGCTTTTGCCCCTGTGGCAAGGAGCCTACGAGCCGCACGTTCATGGATTCCAAGCTGTTCGAGACAAGCATCGCAGGCGCTCAAGAAATCGGTGCAACAAACGTCTACTTTCACGTTCTCGGCGAACCCACGCTCCACCCCGGCTTTGCACACTACGTCAAGAAGTTAGAACAAACGCCCTTAAAGCTCACGCTCACAACAAACGGCACAACGATTGAACGCTCAGGCCGACAAATTCTAGCCTCGCCCGCCGTTCGGCAAGTCAACTTTTCGACGCATGCCTACGCGGAACTCCCCCGCGAAACCGCTGAACGATATTTGCAAAATGTCCTTGATTTTTGCAGTCTCGCAATTGTCGAGCGCCCCGACCTCTACATCAATTTGCGTTTATGGAACGTCGGTGCCGATGAAGCCTCCCCTTGGAACAGCTACATGCTTAAGCGCATCCACGAAACATTCGGTATCGAAATCACGCCCGGGCATTTCTGCAGTCGCCACAAGAGTTTCAACATCACAGGGCGACTTTATTTGCACGAAGACACAAGATTTGAATGGCCTAGTATAGACGAGAGAACGAGCAAAGCCCTACAGACGAGAGACGAAAGATTTGCAGGCACTTGCCGCGCGCTAGACACTCACATAGCAATCCTCCACGACGGTCGCGTTGTCGCCTGTTGCCTTGACCATAGCGGACAAATTACACTTGGGCATACAACCGAACAAAACCTTGCTGAAATTTTAGAAAGCCCGCTCGCGCAAAATATAAAAGAAGGGTTTGCGCAGCACGAACTACGCCACCCTTTTTGCCAAACCTGCAGCTTTTGCAAGCGATTTAAATAAATAAAAAATCCTCAACAAGGAATGAAGAGGATTAATACTCAGACAAATCAAGGGGTGGGCTTATTTTTCCTTGAATCTCTCCTTAGCTTCGCCAATGAACCAATGTTTCATAAGCGTGCAAGGCGAGCATTGAAAAAATGCTTGCAAATTTAGCAACCAACTACAACACCCTGTCTGTCCAAATTGCATTTTCCATCAAAATTGACAGAACATCCAAGCCCTTGTTTCTAAAAAAAAGCTTTTTAAAAGGGGAAATCCATCAAATATCATATAAATCACAATTTTTTCACAAAAACATACTTTTTTTGTAGCCAAAAAAAAGAAAAAAACGTAATATTCCAAAAAATCTTCAAGAAGGAAGAAAATAAATATGTCCACCTGTATATACAGGACATTTTTATCGGAAATCGATCTAATCTTAAGGCTTTTAGCAGCGTTAATTTATACGCATTTGCTTCCAAGAGAGGCATTCAGCCCAATTTTCGTGGGTCATCATTTGCGGAACTCCTTCACTGTCCAAAAAGCTTTTCAAAAAAATTGATTCAAAAACAAAGGATACTCATGCCGAAACACCCCATTGAAATGCAAAATCTCTACGAACACGAGATCAACGCCTATAACCTCGAAGGTTTCCAGCCACAAATTGTCGATGCCGAATATTTGAAAAAGCTTGGCGTCACGATTGAACCTTCTGAAGAAACATTGCAAGGCCTCATTCGCGGCTCCAAGATGTTCAAGAAGCGCTTGGAAGAGCACTGCGTCATTCCCAAGTCCGTACTCTACCTTGAAGATTGCGACCCTGACACCGTGGAAACAGAAATCCACAACTACACAGGACGCTGCCCGACGCTGACCTTCGAGATCAACCCCATCAAGGGATGCCATCTGGGATGCCAGTATTGCCTGGTGACCGACGGAGTGCACGAACAGAAACTCGTGGCTTATGAAAATTACCACCTTTATGTGCGCAAGCTCTTGGAAGAGATGAACGGTGCATGCAGCGAGAATCCTAACGCTGTCACAGCCGAAGACATTAAAAAACGCAGCCAGCTGTTGCAGGAATTGGCAACGGCCATCGTCGAAGCTCCGGAAAAGAAAAAGGAAATCGAAAAGAAAATCGTGGAACTGAGCCGTGGCAAGAACTGGAACCATTACTACTACTTCTCGCCCAAGACCGAAGCTTTGCAGGAACCGACGCTTTATACAGGCATCGCCCACCGCATTTTGCGCGAATTCATCGCCCACTTCAAGAAATACCCCAACTCCAACGCCCGCCTCTTCATCGCATCGAAGGCCGGCACCAAGCACCTCCTGGTGGAAAACGAAGGCGAAACCATCCTCGACCTCTTCGAACAGCTGAAGGACAAGATGCAGTTCAATACTTCTGTGAGCATCATGCCGACGGAATTCCGTAACCTTCTGGAACCCTTCGCCGCCCCGATCGAAGAACGTCTCGGCGCCGTACAGATGTGTCAGGAACACGGCATCCTCGCCAACTCGGCATTGGTACAGCCCATCGTCGTCCCCTATCTCACCGACGAACGCATCAAGGAATTCTTCGACATGCTCCGCGCCGCTGGCATCGTGAACTACAAGCCAGAATTTCTCACAGCCTGCATGGAGAACTTGGCTCAGCTGGGACAATGGCTTGGATACTTCGACAAGAACATGGAACGCGACCTCTACATGGACTATATCAGCCCGAAAAACGCCGACCACCGCAAGCAGCGCGGACGCACAGCCCCCAACCGCGCACTTTCGACCGAGAACATCCAGCGCCTGATGAAGTACACCGAAACCATCGGCATGTCCACCAGCATCTGCTTCTGGGTTCGCAGCCAGCTGAACGTGCCCACGAACATCATTCCCATCATCAACCATAACGGATTCCAGTGCTTGGGCTACCAGTCACATCTGTTTAGAAGCGAAAAGTAAAGAATGAAAAGTAAAGGACTTTCTTGCCAAGATGTCTGTTTTCAGATATTTGCGGACAAAACGGACTACTACCACCGCTGGTATCACGCCAAGCCGATGCTTATAACATCGGAACGTCGCGACGAACTGCGACGAATGCAGGCCTTGCTCTATAAATGTATCGCATATATGGCGGAACACTACCGCGAGTGGGTGCCGGAATATATGCCATTGGACGAGAAGGTGATGGAGATTCTTGACCGCCAGCGCCGTTACCCCTTCCGGGCAGGAGCCTACCGTCCCGACTATCTCATCAGCGACGATGGACGGCTGCTATTGGTGGAAATCACCAGCCGTTTTTTCGGACACGGCATCTGGGCCAACTACCCCTCGGTGGTCAAAGCTGAGCAACTCATGGCAGACTTTCCAGACATATCTTGGGAGAACCGCTATGACGAGCTGCTGACCTATATGCGCGACGCCATCCCCGCAAATAGTCCAGTCTATGTGCTAAAGAGCGGCGATCGCGGTAGCGAAAGTTCCTTCTATACGAAGTTCTATGAGTACTACGGACATGAGGTGACCATCTATGAGGCCGATGAAGTAGAAGCAAATATCGACAAGTGGAGTCACGATGCAGTGGTGTTCAGCGCCCTCAACCAGCAAGACATGCTGTCTTTCAAGATGGATACCCTGCAGGCCATGATAGACGCGCGGATGCTGAACGACTTCCGTACCATTTTTCTGGCTCATGACAAGCGATTCTTGCACCTCATCTTCGTAGACGACTTCACACGTCAGTGCCTCACGGAAGAGGAAACATCATTCCTGAGACAGCACACCATCCCCACCTATTTATACAATAGCCATCCCGAAAAATGGAACGACGCCTTGACGCATAAGGATCAGTATATCCTCAAGCCGTTCAATTTGGGCAAAAGTGTAGATCTATATGCCGGCGTGATGACCGACGAAGAAACGTGGAAACAAAGCATCTTGGCAAGCGAAAAGGGCGGATTCATCTTGCAGCCATTTGTCAGGCAGCGGACTTATCCTTGCGAATGGGAGGGCAAACACTACGACGAGTATGTCTGTGGCATGATGCTGTGCATGGATGACCGCTATTTCGACAGCGGCGTTTTCCGCACCAGTAGTGCCCCTGTGACCAACAAGGTGGATGACCGCAAGATGTGCGTTATCCACAGTGACGATGAAAATTTTGCAAAAAAAATTAAAAGCAACTGTTACGTATTATGATTGAAGGAAAACGACATATAGCTATTTGGCAGCCATACTTTTTCCCTTACATAGGCTATTGGCAGATTATTCATGCCGTAGATTTGTTTGTTGTTGGCGATAATGCCCACTTTATCCAAAACAGCAGGATATACCGTAATAGTATCCTAGGACAAGGATGCAAGCCACAGAACTTCGGCATTGAAGTCAGCCAAGCTTCCTGCACTCACCTTATCTGTGAAACGAGTCGGGTGGTCAACCTGAAACGCGCAGAAAAGATGTGCCGCGTATTGGAGTACTACTACAGTAAAGCTCCATATTACAAAGATGCCATGAATGTTATCAAGCCGATTCTTTTCGACGAAGAGTCGGACCTAACGCGCTATCTCGTCAAACAACTGAAGGCAGTCGCCGAGTATTTAGGCATCAAGACAGAAATCAGGTTGCTATCAGAGGTTTCAGCCCGTTGGGATTGCAAGGCTCCGGAAGTCATCCGTCGAACTTGCGAACATTTCGGCATTACCAACTATATCAACTCTATCACCGGAACGAAGTATTACGACAAAGATGCTTTCCGCGAGATGGGCATCAATCTCCAGTTCATGCGTCGCAACGATGACATCCGCTACAAACAACGCTGTGACGAGTTTGTTCCCGACCTCAGCATAATTGACGTGATGATGTACTGTTCGCGCGACGAGATACACGATATGTTGAACCGTTACCATTTTGCATAACAATACAAAACAAGAATATTATGATTAATGTTTTTCAGCCATCACTAGGAAAAGAAGAGCTTGATGCTCTTGAAAAAGTCTTTGAGTCCAACTGGATTGGAAGAGGCAAAAAGGTAGTGGAATTTGAAGAGAAGTATGCCGAGCATATCAAATCTTCAAAGGACTTGGTGTTAACGACCACTTGCTGTAGCGAGGGATTGTTTTCCTCCATGCACCTTCTGGATATACAACCAGGCGATGAAGTAATTCTACCTACAATCAGTTTTATCGGAGCCGGCAATGCCATCTGTGCTCATGGTGCCAAGATGGTGCTTTGCGATGTGGATCCTCACACATTGAACGCCCGTGCCGAGGATATCGAAAAGGTGATTACACCAAAGACAAAAGCACTTCTGTTGCTGCATTATGGAGGCATACCCTGTGAAATGGATGAGATCATGGAGCTCTGTAAGAAGCATCATATAAAAGTCATCGAGGATGCCAATGCCGGCGTATGCTCTTTCTATAAGGGAAAAGCCGTTGGTACCATCGGCGACATGGGTATGTGGTCGTTTGACGCTATGAAGATTCTGGTTTGCGGAGATGGCGCTATGCTGCATTTCAATACACCTGAACTTCGCAATAAGGCAGACCGCTGGCTTTACTTTGGTCTGGAAGCCAAGAGCGGCTATGCAAACACTGTGGCTCAGAAATGGTGGGAGTTTGATATATCCTGTTTTGGTCATCGTGCCATTATGAATAATATAACTGCAGCTATAGCATTGGAACAGCTTAAGAAACTGCCAGCATATATAAAAAGGCGTGCCGAGATACATCAGTACTACAATGAGCATCTTAAGCAATTTTCATGGATAGAATTACCGCCAACGTTGCCTGAATATGCAGAGACCTCTTATTACTTCTATCACATTCAGATAAAAAATGGCAAGCGCGACCAGTTTGCGAGATTCTTACGCGAGAATGGAATTTATACAACATACAGGTATTTTCCTCTTCATCGCGTACCCGGTTATGGCGTGACCGGCAGCTTTCCAAATGCAGACTACGCCGCCGACCATACATTGAACATACCGATTCATCAGTCCATTACCGATAACGACTTGGAACTCATTATTGAAAAGATTTGTGAGTTTGACCGTTTGTATTGTAGGTAGGACAACATTCTAAGCTGTCATCATTTCTTATAAAAAAACAACCGTAATGAGATTTTGAATTTATGAAACTATACGCAAGTGAAGACGAGGCCTATCAGATTCGCACAGGCCGTGAGATTGTAGATGCTTATCCAGAAATCTACAATCCGTGGATTATCCAAAACATCAAGCAGAAGTTGGAAGCACGTGCCAAAACCAGACCCGACATAGCAGGCGGCAGAAGCATAGAGGACATCTTTGCCATTGCTACTTATGACTACTGGCAATATGGTATCGATACACCCGAAGAGTTCTCACACGAGCAGTTAGGAGCCTCCCACGACAAGAAGTGCCAGTATATCACCTGCAGAAACCGCTTCAAATACATCGATTATCTGAACAAGAAAGAGGACATGCACCTGCTCCGCAACAAGTGGCATGCCTACCTGTTGCTTAAGGACGCCTACCGACGCGAGGTGCTGCTGCTCGAAAGCGAGCAGGACTTTCCTGCCTTCGAGGCATTCTGCCAGCGTCACCCCACATTCGTCGTCAAGCCTGTCGGTCTCGGTCTGTCGTTGGGAGTCCGCAAAGTGGAGGTCGGAGATACAGACCCCCACACGCTCTTCGACCAGTTGTTTATAGAAATAGAGACCGAAAACGGCCATTGGAATAGTGGCACCGAAAAGGGTGTGCTGGTGGAGGAACTGATTGAGCAAGGCGAGGAAATGGCTATGCTTCATCCTGCCAGTGTCAACAGTGTGCGGATGCTCACCATCAATCTGGGAGATGGCGACATCCGTCTATGGTATCCTTACGTCCGTATCGGTGTGGGTGGGCATTTTATCAGTTCAGCAGCAACCGGTAGCATTGTTGCAGGCATCAATGCGGGTACAGGCGTGGTGGAGACTACTGGTTTTGACAAGTTAGGTAAGATTACGGATGTGCATCCAGACACCCATTTCACAATTAAGGGTATCAAGATTCCCCGATGGGGGCAGCTCTGCCAGAAAGCCATAGAGATGTCTAAGCGTCTGCCTACCCTGCGCTACATCGGCTGGGATTTTGTCTATGACAAGGACGGAGAGTGGATTGTGATGGAGGGCAATGAAAATGCCGGAATAAGCAGTTCTCAGCTGATTCATCACAGAGGAATGCGTGAGGAGTTTGAACAACTCATCGGCTACCATCCCACCAAAGAATACTGGTGGCAAGGCAAATACCCTTCAAGATTCGAAAACATTAAATAGGAGGCATCATGTCTGAAATTAATATTTTGGGAGTCGGAGACATCCTTGTATCAAAGCGACTGCCCTCAAAAGGCTACTGTGGCTATGACGAGATAAGACACTTGTTAGGTAGTCATGATGCCTGTTTTGGCAATCTTGAGACAACAGTCCATGATAATGAGGGCTATCCATCTGCTTTCCCCGGTGGTTCGTATAAAATGGCTAATCCCGCTGTTCTTGATGACTTAAAGGAACAGGGCTTTCATGTGCTGAACATTGCCAACAACCATGCCCTTGACTATTGTCAAAAAGGCTTGGAAGCAACTATTCGCAACCTAAAGAATGCGGGAATGGCATACGTAGGGGCAGGCAGAAATCTGTCCGAGGCGGCTTTGCCTAAATATGTGGAATGTCGGGAAGGAAGGGTCGCCTTTATTGGCGTAACCAGTTCTTACCATGATACGGACGCTGCCGGTCCTCAAGGCGGCATTGTGCCTGGACGACCGGGCATTAACCCTCTCAGAAGAATTGAGTATTATGAGGTGACGGAAGAAAACTTTCATGCCTTGAGCAAAGTTGCTGAAGAGACGGACATGAACGATGGCTACAAATGGGCGGTTGCCTACGGCTATAGAAAAGCTGGTGAAGTTTCACCTGCGTCTGAGCAAAGCGAAGAGCTCTTCCTGCGGGAAATGAAGTTTGTAAAAGGCGGGTGCAACCGAAGGGTTAATCACCCGCATCCAGCCGACATGGAGAGAGTAAAAACCGCCATTCAGGAAGCAACCCTTCAGGCAGACTGTGTGGTGGTCAGCTTCCATTCCCATCAGATGAGCGGAAGTGCCGACAAACCGGCACCGTTTATCGTCGAGTTTTGTCACGCCTGTATTGATGCTGGTGCGAACGTTATATTCGGCCACGGCTCCCATGAGTTAAGAGGATTGGAGATATACAAGAATGCACCTATTTTCTATGGGCTTAATGAGTTTATCCTGCATAATGAAATGCAAGAGGTACAACCTTTCGAGTTTTATGAGCGGGTTCATCAGGAGCCATCTAAATATGATTATGTAGGATTAGGGATGAATCTCAGGAGTAAGGGTGGCACACGCGGGCTTTCTGCCGACCGCAAGGCATGGGAGGCCGTAGCGGCAAGTGTTTCCATGAAAGATCATGAAGTAAAGGAAGTGAGAGTCTATCCCATTTCTTTAGGATTTGAGCTGAGCAGAGCGCAGCGTGGCTGGCCGGTGATAGATAAAACAGGAAAGATCCTCGACAATTTCTGCAAACTGTCAAATAATCAATACGGAACCCAGTTTGAGTTGGCGGATGGTTATGCCAGAGTGCTCCTCTAAACATGAAACAAGTGTATTAAAAGTAAAAAAGATGTACGTAGAGCCCGTAAATAGACCAATCTTGACATTTATGTTGAAGGTTGCACGCAAGATATATCATATCAGGCGTCCGGAATATTTTACGGAGGCCTATTGCGATATTATGAATCAAGACGGCAACGACCTCATTCTGGAAATGCTAAACAGAAAGGGGGCATCGGGCTTCATGCTGTCAAAATGGGGCACGATAGAGTTCAATCAGGCACTGAGTTCCTATCTGTGCCGAAATAAGCCGGGATGGAAGCTCTACAAGGACATGATTCGCGGCGAGGTGCCCATCCCAGAACCCGTGGCCAAACACTATCTGTACTACAATGCCGGGGTGTTTCCTTTAAGCGCAGAAACAGCCGACCGCTTCGGGATGCAGGCGTTAGAAGACTGCCAAATGATAGACATACTTGCATCGTATATACCCAACGAGCAGTATCTGGCCCACTACTGGAGTGGGGCTGTCAAGGTGAATCTGGATTCGCTGTACGCACCGTGGCTTTTCCGCAATCCTTGGACGAAATGGCTGAAAGGCAAGCGTGTAGTGGTGGTTCACCCATTTGTGGAGAGCATCAGGCACCAATATGAGAATAACCGTGAGCGGCTGTTCACAAACCCCGAGGTGCTACCCGAGTTCAAGGAGCTTATCTGTATCAAGGCTGTACAGACGCAGGCAGGCGAGCCATCTCGGTTCGGCGATTGGTTTGAGGCTCTGCACTACATGGAGGACGAGATTGACCGATGCGAATACGACGCGGCCATCATCGGATGTGGTGCCTACGGCATGAGCCTGGCAGCGCATGTGAAACGCCGGGGAAAGGCGGCAATCCACCTTGCAGGATGGACGCAGATGCTCTTTGGCGTTTACGGCGAACGGTGGGTCTCCCAGCAGCCTAAGTACAGCAGTGTAATCAACGACTATTGGATACGTCCCAGCGACAACGAGAGAATCAAGAACGGCTCGATGGTTGAAAATGGATGTTATTGGTAAGAATAGGTTTTGAGGAATGGCAGAATCGTTGAAAGATAAGACGGTAAAGGGCTTAGGCTGGTCGGCACTGGATAATGCCGCCCGCTATGGCATGCAGTTCGCGGTGGGCATTGTGCTGGCCCGACTGCTGTCGCCCGACGACTATGGACTATTGGGACTGGTGGGCATTGTCACCGTGATATGCACAGCACTTGTCAATGGTGGCTTCACCACGGCCTTGATACGAAAGAAGGATGCCACCGACGATGACTACAACACCGTATTTATCTGCAACCTCGGCATGAGTATGCTGCTCTATGCCGTGGTATTCCTCTGTGCGCCGCTGATAGCCGATTTCTTTAACCGCGAAGTACTTACCCCACTGGTACGAGTATCTTCGTTAGGGCTGATCATTGGAGCATTGGGCATGGTGCAGCAAACACGCCTGACCAAGCGTATCGACTTCAAGACACAGACAAAGATTACGATTGTGGCCACTGCGTTGAGCGGAATTGTAGGCATCGGCATGGCACTAACGAGCTTTGGCGTCTGGGCACTGGTAGCCCAGCAACTCACTTCACAAGCCGTGACCACCATGCTGTTGTATATATATAATAGGTGGTTACCACAGCTGCGCTTCTCTATGGAAAGTTTTCACGATTTATTCGGATTCGGGTGGAAGATGATGGTGAGTGTACTTCTAGATGCTGTTTGGAAAGAGCTACACCAAGTGGTGGTGGGAAAATTCTACAGCCCTGCAACGTTAGGGCAATATACCCGGGCACGGCACTATGCTGGGCTGTTCTCGTCAAACCTGACAAGCGTGGTGGAACGAGTTACCTACCCTGTGCTGAGTAGTATTCAGGACGATAAGGAGCGTATGTTCTCGGCCTATCGACGCATCATCCGCACCAGCATGTTCATCACCACCGTGGCTTTGTTCGCTCTCGGTGCTGTCAGCGAACCGCTCATCTACTGTATGATAGGCCCCAAATGGCATGAGGCCTCCACCTATCTGCCAATCATCTGCATCAATTACAGCCTCTATCCGCTGCATGCCATCAACCTGAATATGTTGCAGGTGCAGGGGCGCAGCGACCTGTTCCTCGGACTAGAGGTCATTAAGAAAATCATCATCTTGCTGCCCCTGTTCATCGGTGCTTTCGTAGGCATCATGCCCATGCTCTTGACCAACACCGTGATTGGCATCATAGCCTACTTCCTCAATTCCCATTACTCAGGCCGTCTGTTGGGGTACAGTTCATGGATGCAGTTGCGCGACATCGCCCCCTCATACGCTCTGGCAATAACCATCGCTCTGTCGGTATGGTTCTTGAAATACTTGCCTCTGAGCTATTGGTTGGTGCTGCCCATGCAGATGGCTGTAGGGGCGACAGTGTTCTTCGCCTGCTGCAAGTTGTTCAAGATGAATGAATATAAAGGAATCATGAAAATTCTAAAAAACCGGAAAAAGAAATGAACGTTGCGACAAACAATTCTCAATTAAAATATAAGGTAGTTGTATGGTGCAATACATTCAACCAGGCATCCTATATCAAGGATACCATGGATGGCATTTGCATGCAGCAGACAAACTTTCCGTTCGCTTGCCTCATCATGGACGATGCCAGCACCGACGGGGAGCCTGAGGTCATCAAACAATACCTGAACGACTACTTTGACACAGAGTGGACAAAGGAAACCGATGACTACCACCTGACGCTGGCTCGCCATCAGGAGAACAAAAACTGCTACTTTGCGGTTTATCTGCTAAAATACAATCATTATAGTATTAAGAAGCGAAGACTGAGATATTATAAGGAATTGACGGATGAGATAGATTATGTGGCTTTGTGTGAGGGTGACGACTATTGGACCGATGCGCATAAACTGCAAAAGCAGGCGGACGCCTTAGATGCCAACCCTCAAGCGACACTAGTCTATACCAACTTTCAAACAATTGATGCCGAAGGCAATCCGATAATCAGGCCTTTTATCAAAGATTTTCCTGGCCGTTCCCATTCCGGTGACAATCTGCCTACGCTGCTCCGTTACGGCAACTACATCATGGTGCTTACCAGCATGTACCGCTATAAAGTGTTTGAATCTGAATTCCTCACCAACTGCCCCGTAAGAATGGATTTTAACACCACAATGTGTGCCGCCCTGATGGGAGACTTCATCTGGTTGCCGGAACAGATGGGGTGCTACCGCATACTGGAGAGCGGAATCATACAAACAGGCCGGCGGAAAGGTGCTGAGGACTGGGGGCAAGTTATCTACCGCTACTATGCCGGATTGGTGATGAATGGGCGATGCAAGCCGCTGTCATTAGGTCAGCACATTCATTACACGATTCTTATCCTCATAAACGCGCTTAACAAAAAAGATGTTCAGCTTATAAATAACACGCTGAAATCCAATTGGCTGTCTTGTCTTTTGCTGCCAGTGGCATACGTCAATGTGAAAGTTAAAAGACTGAAAGACAGAATCAGAAATAGGAAATAAGGAATGAAGATTGTTGCATTCATAGTCACCCTTATCAGTTGTTGCCTGATGTTCTACGTCAAACGGGAATGGAAGGCAGCTCTGCTCGTCATGGGCACTATGACATTGACGGTAGTAACCATTCCCGCAGTTCCTTTGCACAACGCAAACTTTTTGCTGCTGGCATCGTTCCTACTATCGGAATTGCCTTATTTACGGTGGCACCTTGGAGCGTTACGCAGCACTCCATTACTTCGGAACGTACTCTTTTGGGCATGTATATCAGCATTGATAGCCGCATTCACAACCACTTACACTTCTCCTGGCTTATTTTTACGTTTCGAGCTTGTGTTCAAGTATTTTGTTATTGCATACGCTTTTTTGGCAGTCAAAGACGAAAAATCTTTAAAGCCAGTATTATATGTATCGATGTGGTGTTTGATAGTACTTACTCTTTTTGGAATTTTGAATTACATAACCAAAAGCGCTACTTTTGTCAATGCTTTGACGGAAGGCAGCACAATCCTTTGGACTAAAGATACGTCCTTGGGCGATCTTTATGCACAGGATAGACGTTTCAGGGTGTTATCAATGTTCACATCAGCTTTTGATTATGGTTATACCTGTCTTGTTATTTTATTGTTGCACATATATGCTTGGATTCGAGGTCTAGAATCCAAAAGCACTTTCCTTATAGTACTTGTTTGCAGCTTATTTGGTATTATTTTCTGCCAATGTCGTATTGTATGGGTAAGCCTCCTTTTGTCAATCAGTTGTTTTTACATATGGAATTTTTCTCCCAGCAAAATCATCGTTGCAAGCGTCTTAATCTTGTGTACTTTTATTGTCTCCTATACTTCGATTCCCATTGTAGAAGAAAAAATGAACATGCTGACCGACGCTTTCGCCGAAAAAAGTGAAACAGAAGGAAGTTCTATACAATTGCGAATGTCCCAATTCATACATGTACTTTCCTACACTAAAGGACATGAACTGTTAGGGTTGGGACATGGATATTGGGCATACAACTTAACAGAGGATTTAGAATCAATCGAAGGTCTTTTCGGCATAGAAAGTGTTATCCTTCAATATTTGCTTGAACGGGGCTACATAGGTCTCATTTTATGGGCGCTTTTTTATGCGATCATTTTCCGATATTTTTGGAAGAATCGCAAAAAAGTCCGGACATTAACGGGCTTAGGAGCTTCAATCCTTACCGCGTATCTAATTTTCTCATTAGGCACCGGTGAATTGGGATCTGTTCGTCCAACGCTATTGTTATTGGGTTTCGTTATAAAATTGATAGAACAGCCTAAATCAAAAGAAAAGTGTTTAACAAATACCACCCTCTCCTAATAATATGACACATCGACTCGCTATCATCATTCCTGCTTACAAAGCTACTTTTCTGCCGGCTGCACTTAATTCTATTGCAGCACAGACATGCAAGGACTTCACCTTGTATGTTGGCGATGATTGCAGTCCGGAACCGATTAGCGATATCGTTGAACGATACAAAGAAAAGATTAATCTTGTTTATCAACGGTTTGAGACCAATTTAGGAGGGAAAGACCTTGTTGCTCAATGGGAACGGTGTATTGCCATGAGTCAGGATGAGCCTTACATATGGCTATTCAGCGATGACGATGTGATGGAGCCGAATTGCGTGGAGGAACTATTCAGACAGATAGATAAGACGGAGGGAGTTTATAACCTGTATCACTTCAATGTAGATGTAATTGATGAACATGGAGCGTTTAAATTCCGGAAGCAAGATTATCCGGCAGAGCTTTCAGCATATCGTTTCTATTGTGGCAAGAACTCGATGAGACTTTCTGCTTTTGTAGTGGAGAATGTTTTCTCACGAGAAGTTTATGAACGATTTGGGGGCTTTATGAAATATGATCTGGCATGGGGCAGTGACATAGCCACATGGATTGTGTTTTGCGGGGAAAAAGGAATGTGTACCGTACCTCATGCAAGGATAAAATGGCGTCAGAGTTCACAGAATATTTCACCCAATTATTCACAACAGATAGCAGAACGTAAGTTAAAGGCAGACCAAAATCTGCTGAATTGGGCATATCGGTATTTCGGCATGGAACCAGACATCTACAACGTAAATAGAGCCATCTTTATTTATAAGATACATCAATACAAGAAACATGTGAGTAAGGCATGTCTCAAGGAAGCATTTGCATCTTTCTTTGCAGTACACGGACGTCACTGGGACAGGCCGCTGATCTATTTCTTCGCCATCCTCATTGACGGGATTTACTTCCGAATCAGAAAATGGTTCACATGGCTCTATGGAGATTTTAAAGGATGAAAAGATGAAGATTATATATTATAGTTCCCCTTTTTATGCCGACTGCGATTTCCCATTGATAGGGGAATTGCAACGTAGAGGCCATGACGTGAGATATTACATCTCTGTTGCGTCTTTCAGCAAGCGGTCAACACTTATTGACTTAAAAGAGTTGTATCCGCATACAGGTATTTATCCTGCAACGAAAATATACCCGGAGTTCAATGAGTTCCGCCATATTCTTGATCTTTCGCAAGTATATGTCGTTAATCAGAAGTACAAACAGAAATTTCATCCTGTCAACCTACTATTGATGATTAAACTGGTCATACATTTTACGATGCAGAAGCCAGATGTTATTCATTTAACCGAACCGCCTTGCTTGACACAGAAATTATTGTATCTGATAAAAAAGAAATTAGTATTGACCGTTCATGATCCTTTCAGACATTCTGGTTTTACAAATAAAATGGCAGAGAGGAATAGAAGACTGGCTTTTAAGAATATTTCCAAACTGGTATTACTCAATGAGAGGCAGTCTTCCTCATTTGCATCCTATTATGATGTTCCCAAAAATCATGTCTTTATCAACAAACTGGGGATGTATAATTGCATTCAGCATATAGACCCACTGCCATTCCAGATTGACAGGCCTTTCATTCTCTTTTTTGGGCAAATTGTAGAATACAAAGGGGTTGAATATCTATTGGAGGCCATGAAGATTGTACATAGCCATCATCCCGAATTAATGTTGGTGATAGCCGGTGGTGGGAAGTATTATTTCGACATTGAGCCATACAAGAAACTGGACTATGTAAAAATCATAAATCACTATATAGGCACCAGGGATTTGGCAGGCATGCTTCGGGCTTGTGAATTCGGGGTCTGCCCTTACAAGGACGCAACGCAAAGCGGCGTCATTCAGACAGCCTTCACTTTAGAGGTACCGATGGTTGTTACCAATGTGGGCGCTCTCGCTGATGCTGTTCAACACAACAAGACGGGTATAGTTGTAAAGCCCTGTGATGTGAACGATTTGGCAAATGGAATCATGGACTTATATTCAAACAAAGAAAAACTGAATGCGATGAGAAAGAATATCAAGGAAGAATGGAAGAAGGATATGGGTTGGGATTCTATCGCAAATGACTATCTGAAATGTTATAAAAACATGAAAATCCTTGAAGTTGTATTTAACCTTCGTCCTGGTGGCGCAGAACGTTTTGCCGTTGACCTGACAAACGAGCTTTCAAAAGCCAATGACGTAACTATAATGGCAATAAAAGATGATTCTGTTGAACCAGAACGAGATTTGTTTTATGCTTCCGAGTTGGCGGAGCGTGTAACATACAAAAATGTTGGTATTAGTAAAGGTTATTCTTTACATAAAGTAATAAAGATCTACAAGGCCATAAAAAATGAGAAGGCGGATATTGTTCACTTGCACGGTGACAATATGCCTCACTATTGTATTCTGGCCATATTACTGCTCAATCGGAAATCAAAGTTTTATCAAACCATTCATAACGATATTCATAACGGATACGATACATTGTTCTATCGTTTTCTTGTTAAAACGTTTGGCTATAAAAAGAAAATGGGGTTTGTTGCATTAAGCGAAACCAACTACCGCGACATGCTTGAGATTTATCCAAAAATCAAAGGAGTATGCATTCCCAATGGTCGGGCGCCTATAGTGCCAACGGATAGATTTGAAGAGACAAGAAAGGAAATAGCTTCATATAAAAGTGTAGCAGATAGTCGTATCTATATTCATGTGGCACGGTGTAATCCCCAAAAGAACCAAACGCTTTTGGTAGAGGCTTTTGGCAAGTTTGTGCAAAAAGGCTACCATGCAGACTTGATTATTATCGGTCCCGGTTTTGAAAACAAATTAGGGGAATCCATTCGGGCAAAAGCTGGGAAGAATATCCATTTCATAGGAACGCGCAAGAATGTGGGTAATTACATACTCCATGCAGATGCGTTCTGTCTGTCATCGGATTTTGAGGGTATGCCTATAACCTTATTAGAAGCAAGCCTCGTTGGTGTTCCTATTGTATCAACACCTGTTTGTGGTGCTGTGGATATCATTGATAATAAGGTTAATGGGATATTAAGTAAAGGACACACAGTAGAGGAATACTTGGATGCTTTAGAATATTCTTATAAACATTTGAGTGAATTGAGGCAGAATTCTCTAAAGATGAAAGATAAGAGTTCTTATACGATAGAGAATTGTGCGAGAAAATACATGGATTTTTTCAATCGGTAATTAGAGGATCAATTTTTATATGGTTATGTCAATAAGTAATTTTATAAAGCAGAATAGATTTATCAGAGGTTTTTACTTTCTTTATCGAGACTACTTTGGCTGTTGCAAGCGAAGTAGGTTTGGTTATATAGCTGATGATGTTACATTGATGCCACCTCTTCGAATAGATAACCCAAAGAATGTATTCCTTTATGGCGACAACGGGTTAAGAAATGCCGATATTATGGTAACAAATGCTCGTTTTATCATGAAGCCCCATTCAGGAGCCGCGGAAGGATTGCGTGTAACAACAGGAAATCACGCCATGATAGTTGGTCGATTCTATCGTACAATTACCGAGCAAGAAAAGCCCTATGGCTACGATAAAGACGTGGTTGTAGAGTCTGATGTATGGATAGGGCGGAATGTAACTCTTCTCTGCGGCATTACTATCGGAAGGGGTGCCATTATTGGTGCCGGGGCTGTTGTCAACAAAGATGTTCCTCCCTACTGCGTCGCCGGCGGTGTACCGGCTAAGCCCATTAAGTTCAAATGGACAATTGACCAAATTCTGGAACACGAATCGAAACTATACCCCGAAGAAGAACGCTTTTCAAGAGAGCAATTAAAAAAAATATTTACCGAAACAAAGACAAGGTATAAGGTTTAAAGTTATGCGAGTCATTATAGTCTCACCCTCTCTTGACCCGACGAAAAATGTCAGCGGAATGTCCTCTGTGACGCGATTTATCATAGCGAACAACCCACATCACAACTATGTGCATTTTGAATTAGGACGGAAGGATATCGAAAAGGGCGGCATTTATAGGGTAAATCCTATCATACGAAAATATAAAGACTGGAAAAGCCTTCTAAAGACTTACCCTGATGCTATCGTACATTATAACTTTCCATTGGATAAACTTGGCATCGCACGAGATACGCCCTTTATGCGTGCGGTGCTCAAGAATGGAAACAAGATGGTTGTTCACATTCATGGTGGGGTTTATCTTACATCCGAAAGCATCCCATTTCCTTTCCGACAGATGTTGAACTATGTGTTTTCATGGAATGTGCCTTTCATTACGCTGAGTGAGACGGAAACTGAGATCCTTAGAAATAGATTCCATGCAAAACACGTAGTGTCACTGCCGAATTGCGTGGATTTGCAAGACTCCCGAACTTATGATCGCAAATACAAAGATACTTCAACTCCTCTTACATTAGGCTATTTTGGCCGTATAACCAAGACAAAAGGCATGGACTATCTCTTGCAGGCTTGCTGTTTATTGAAAGAGCTCCATATCCCGTTCAGTCTAAAAATCGCAGGAGCGGAAGAAGTTGAAGGACAATATCTGCCGCAGTTCAGTAGGACGTTTGGAAATCAGTTTGTGTATTCGGGAAAAGTTAGTGGAGATGATAAGAAATCCTTTTTGCAAAGCCTTGATGTACTTGCTATGCCCACCTTTTTCGAGGGACTTCCAATGTCGCTGCTTGAATGTATGAGCTATGGAGTGGTCCCTGTCGTTACGCCTGTTGGCAGTATTCCAACTATTGTAACAGACCGACAGAACGGGATGCTCATAAAAGTAAAAGATACGCAATCTATCGTGGATGCGATTACTTACTTGCATACCCACAGAGACAAATTAGAACTGATGAGCAAATTATCTCGCAACTACATATACGAGCACTTCGACTCAGATTCTTATATAGACAAACTCAACAACATTTATAGGACCTGCTCATGTCACTCCAACTCAAAACGCTAAATAAAACCGCAGAATAAAGGTATAAAATTCTGATTTTTTTTAACTTTCATATATACGAATCCTAAATACTGAATAATTATGATTAATGAAGTCAATCAAAAACAAAATTCGCAATGCTCAGAGCATTCGAAGCCAGTCGATGCAGCACAAGATATTCTCAACCTGCTAAATATTATCCGACATCACTGGATCATAATCGTGAGTTTTACTATTGTCGGCTTAATGGCGGGGCTAACCTACTCCCGCTATAGCCGAAACTTATTTGAATGCACCACAATGCTCCAGCTCGACACAAAATCGAAGAACGCCAAAGCAATTGTAGATATCGGCGATCTTTTCCAGCAGCAGAGTCCTGCCAAAGCAGAAATACTCTTGATTCAAAGCATGAGCGTCATGCTACCCGTTGTTGAAAAACTGCACTTAAATTATACAGCAAAACCACTGGGGATAATCGATCGTCTTTTGCAGCGCGAAGGCCGCATGGACTTGAAACTGTTCGAGCCGCCAAAACCCAAGGATGATGAAAAGATCGAATGGATTACCGAAATCCTTTCTGATAGTACTTATGATTTACGTTCTCCGTTTGGAGGTAGCCTTGTCATAGGCAAAATTGGAGAAACCTATCGCGTGCCTTTTGCTGATGATACCGTAGCCATTTCTGTTGAGTCCATATCCGCCAAACCAGGGCAAAAATTCAGTCTTACGAGGATACCAGCCCTTTACGCAGCGAAAAATTTGAGTCTAGCCATAAACGCAATTGAAAAAGAAAAAAATACCAACATCATTGAAATATCGTACATGGACCGTTATCCAGACCGAGCTGCTGCAGTGCTCAACGCCATCGCCGAAACTTATGTGCGACAGAACGTCGAGATGCGCAGTGCAGAAGCCGAGAAATCCCTCGAGTTTCTGGAACAGCAATTGCCGTCCATCAAGGCAAAGCTTGATTCCGCACAACAACTCTTGACAAACTACCGTAACACAGTCGGGACAGTCGATTTGGGAGCGGAAGCCCAAGGAACCTTGAAACGTCAGGTGGAACTCAGGACAATGTTGCTGGCTTCGCAGCAGGATTACCAGGAAAAAAGCCGTCTGTTCAAGCAGGACCATCCTGTCATGCAGGCCCTTTTGCAACAACAGGCCCGCCTAAAAAAAGAGATTGGTATCGAAGAGAACAAGACGAAGAAACTTCCGACCACACAACAGGACGTTTTAAAGCTCCAGCAGGACGTCGAAATCAACAACGAACTCTATACAAGCGTTTTGAACAATATGCAACAACTTCGCGTGGTACGTGCAAGTGAAATCGGCAACGTGCGCATTGTCGATAAAGCTTATATCGACGCCAAACCAGCAAAGCCAAATCGCAAAAAGATCACACTGGCAGGCTTTGCAGGAGGACTTGGATTCGGTTGCATTCTAGTCATTCTTTTGCAGCGCATACGAAATCGAGGCGTAGGGTCATCCACCCAAATAGAACACGAAACTGGAGTGAGCGTCTATGCAAAGATTCCTAAGACAAAAATCAACCCCAAGCTTCCGAACGTCAACGACAAGCGTTTCATTTTGGCAAAGGAAGATTCCGAAGATATCGCTATAGAAAGAATCAGGACTCTCCGCACGACATTGGAATTTTCTTGTTTGGACGAAGGTGGAAAAGTAGTCATAGTAACAGGCATCACCCCCGGTGCCGGAAAATCATTCATTTCATTAAACTTGGCATACCTTTTTGCTAAACAAGAGAAACGAGTACTGTTCATTGATGCCGACCTCCGCAAGTCAAGGCTTTCTCACATACGTGAGAAGGGCGTTTCTGATATAATCTCAAAAGTCTGCCATTTAGAGGACGTCATAATTAATTTGGGCGAAGGTGCAGACTTTTTACCTAACGGAACACATACACAAAACCCAGCCGAAATGCTCTCGTCCAAAGCATTTGCAGAACTCATACACGAATGTCGAGAAAAATACGATGTCGTCATCATCGATACTCCGCCGACATCACTTGTTTCTGACGCCCAAGCCATTGCAAAATTGGCCGACTTCGGTTTGCTAGTCATTGAGTACAAAAAACATACCATGGAAAGCATACAAGAAGCCATAGACCTAATCAGCTCTTCCAAACTTGAGAAAAAAGCTATTGTGTTGAACCAATGTGTTCAAGACGACAGTTCCTATGGTTATGGATACGGTTATGGATATGGCTACGGCTATAAGAACCGATACAGATCCGACGAAAAGAAATAACTAATAAGTATCCCCCGACATAGCAAATGTCGGGGGAATTTTTGTCTAGATCAACGATGTAATTTACCCATCCACCATTTTCCAATCGCCGATATTCCGTTTTTTTGAATCGATGTTTACGGCAACTTTGTATAGTTTCTTCGGTAAACCTTGTTCAGTTTTATGTAGTCTGTACGGGTCAAGGTAACCACGGCTGCCAATTTGAGCCAAAGCATCTTCAATTGAACCGTCCAACTTGAATTCAATAACATATACGGCAGTCTTTGTTTCCAACACTATATCGGCACGACCGCCAGCAGATTTCTGTTCACAATGGACTAGAAACGGAGTCGCAATACGGAAAACCCCGAAAATTAAAGTACTATAGAGAAGTTCATCCCGCTTTGCGGCATCGTAAGGGATGTCGCTCAAGTAAACCTTGATTGCATCCATCACAGAAGCCACATCGCCAGAATTAAATCCGTTGATGATTGTGTTCGCAACGGCGTTATATGCCATAGAATCCTTGCCCGAAAAATACTTTAAAAGTCCCTTGGTAAAGCCTTCTGCAACTTCCTCGTTCGGGTATGCCAGCGTGTATGGCAAAAACTGCGATTCGTCATAACCTTTAATAGTCAGGTAGCCGCTCTGGTATAGCACAGGAACTGGGCTGCCATTCCCTTCTGTCGGAACATTAAAGTCATCAGCAGAAGCGGCAATTCCGTTTTTCAAAAGCTCCGGATCAATGCCAAACTTGCAAATCCAATCCATGAGGTATGTCGGAGTTCCCGTTTCGAACCAGTAATTTGTAAGATCTTTATCTTGCAATGCATTTATCAAACTGAACGGATTGTA
This sequence comes from Fibrobacter sp. UWB13, assembly GCF_900177805.1. NCBI lineage: Bacteria > Pseudomonadati > Fibrobacterota > Fibrobacteria > Fibrobacterales > Fibrobacteraceae > Fibrobacter > Fibrobacter sp. UWB13. The sequence continues at coordinate 1,125,439 of NZ_FXAX01000001.1, forward strand.
TACGTCTGGCGACTTTTTGGAAAAATGGTAACCGTCATACTTGCGCTTAAGTCCCGCGCACACCTGTTCAAAAGTTTTGCCGGTAGCTTGAGCCATCACCTCAATTTCGGGATTCATCTGCGTCCGCAGTTCTTCTTCGGTAATGCCACAGAGAGCCGCATAATCATCGACCATGCTGATGATTTTCAGGTTATTGAGTTCGCTAAAAATACTCAACTGGCTGAACTTGGTAATACCCGTAATGAATATGAACTTAAGATGATCATCAAGACTCTTGAGCGGGCTGTAAAAGTCGCGTAATTTTTGACGCATTTGGTCAAAAGCATCTTTGTCAACAAGAGTATCCAGAAGCGGAGCATCATATTCATCAACAAGGAAAACAACCTTCTGCCCCGTTTTTTGCTCGGCTCTCAATATGAGTCCGTTCAATCTGGAACTTGGAGAATTCTCGTCAATTCCTTTCCCGTAAACTTTTTCGTATTCAGCAAGACTGAGATTAATCAGTTCATCCAGCATGCCGGGGTTCATATATTTCATTTTGCTGAAATCGAACCTTAAAACTGGATGTTTTTTCCACTCCGTTTCTAGCTTGTCAATGGCAAGCCCAGCAAACAACTCCTTGCGACCACTAAGGTAACAGTCTAGCGTACTGATAAGCAACGATTTTCCAAAACGCCGAGGGCGAGCCAGAAAATAGACTTTGCCTTCCTTGACCAGCTTATACACCAAACCGGTCTTATCAACGTAAATCGCATTATTCTCCCGGATAACCGAGAAAGACTGCATACCTATAGGGAACATTCTTGCCATATCGCTAATATAATAAAAGAGAGCAAAGCGAACAAGCGGGGACGCTTTCGACCCCATTTGAGAGTCTCAGAACCACTTTAATAACGAGTCTTGTCCGTCTTTGTCGCCCACTTTTTAAATGCAACTAGCGCTTCGTTCCGCATAAAATGATCGCACTTGATGGCGCGTTTTTCGTACGGCAAGTCAAGCTGATCATAAATAAAGGAATCGTCAAATTCAATTGCGGCAGCATCGGCTTTTGTATTGGCGTAGCAGATGCGTTTGACTCGAGCCCAGTACAGAGCGCTCAGGCACATCGGACAAGGTTCGCAACTCGTGTAAACAGTACAGCCGTCCAGCATGAAAGTTCCGAGTTTTGCACAAGCATTGCGAATTGCAGTTACCTCAGCATGAGCCGTCGGGTCGTTATTCGGCACAACGCGATTTGCGCCCGTAGCCACAACCTCGCCATCCTTGACAATCACAGCGCCAAACGGACCACCACCATTATCAACATTTTCAACGGACAACTGAATTGCCATCTGCATAAAGCGCTTGTCTTCATCCGTAATATTCTTCAATTCTTCTTGCATAAAAACTCCTTGACCTCACTAAAATAATCAAAAAATCGAGGAAAAACAACAACAAGAAAAATTCAAAACATGCTATTTCTACCAAAGTCTGTCATGACAGCCTCCGAGCGAGCAACGCCTTTTTTGCCCAAGACAGCAGATTTTTAACTATTTTTTGACAATGATGATTACAGTTCAAGATTTCACGGGCGTTTACGCCGAACAAGCCTTTATGCAAGAACTGCGCGCCACCGCAGAAACAAGCAAGGACGTTCGCTGGCTCGACTGCACGAAAATCGTAGGAACCGACTGCTACTGTGACGACGACGCCATCAAGGAAATCAACGAATTGATTGATAACGCAGAGAGCAACAGCAAGAGTGAAAGCGACCGCAATATCGAGAATCGCGACAATTCCACAAGCGGCATTGCGCCACAACTAAGTATTCACTTTTTTGACAACGGCAATTATCATTACATGAGCAAGCTCTGGACTGACAGAGTCCAAGAACCGTTTACGCTCATCGTATTTGACCACCATCCTGACATGCAACCACCCCGCTTTGGCGGAATTTTAAGCTGTGGCGGCTGGGTCAAAGAAGTCCTCGACAACAATAAGTTTGTCCAAAACGTCATTATCATCGGAGTCAAGGATGAACTCGTCGAAACCGTCCGCAAAGAGCTTTCGCAATCCGGGGAAGCTAATATTTTAGAGAAGGTTACATTCATCAAAGAAAGTGAACTCAGCATTCTCTCGTCTCTAATCTGCAGCGATTTTGTGAACGTCCTCTCGCCTAATCTCTACATTTCCATCGACAAGGACGCACTCTCACCCACCTACGCTGCAACCAACTGGGATCAAGGTTCACTTACGCTTGACGCCCTCAAAAATTTCATCACGACACTTACCGCAGGTCGCAAAATTCTTGGCATTGACATCTGCGGCGAACGCGCCCACGATTTCGAAGGCAACGAACACCACACTGTTCAAGAGGCTGATTCGCTCAACAGCGAGCTAAATCGCGAACTTGTCGAGTTTTTAAAGAAGATTAAGGAATCTTGAACTGCAGAATTTCTTCGGCGGTCAATTCATCAAATTCCTTTCCCACACGCTCAGCGTACTTTCCCAATTCATAGATATTCAACTTGCTTTTCGGCGGATTCTTATACGGATCAGGCGGAGCCAAATACTCTTCCATGGAATCAGCTAAAATAACAGCGGGCTTTCTAATTCCACTCATAGGTATAGACCTCCAGGAGTTTTCGAGACGTTTCCGTTTTAACAGCAAATTGATATGGATGCAACGCACCCAAATAAGTTGCTCCTAGAACATCAATATAATGATTTAACAGTTCCTTGTTAAGGGCAAAACCATAAATAAATCCATCATACCCCCAAGCAAAAGAACGGTCGGCCGCAATAGCAAAAAGATGACCTCCAACACCGATGTATTTTTGAACTTTTGCAAGGCCTTTGTTATTGTGCGGAGCAGTACATGCCCAATGAATATAAGCAGCCCGTGCGTCTACATCATTTCTCACCCCTACAAGCCCCTGGATTTCATTATTTTCCTTCAACGCAAGGGCAAAAACTTCAACTTCTTTGGGCGTTTTTATCCAATTGATTCCCCAACCATTCTTTTCGTTGAATTGTCTCAGGAAAGACCTACTTTCAATCCTGAACACCACAGTTTCCTTAATTTCACCAGTCTCGGTATCTTTGAGACAGGGAACAATTTCGTCAAGCCAAATGCCGACACCACCAGCGTTTACTCCATTCTTCATTTTTCGCTCCTCTCCGCCTACAAGCATAAAAAGGCGGGGCTTAATTGTTTGTCGCCCAAAGCATATAAGTATACATTTGAACACTAACAAATATAAATTACTAGATGGCGATAGTCAAGAGGTTTTCCACTTTTTTGTCATTTATCTCATTTAGCAACCCATGGTTGCTATTTTGCAATTTCAAAAAGAGCAGGCATTGCCTGCTCTTTTTTTTGCAAGCAGAACTTGCACAAACTACTTAACCTTCCCTATCCGACAGTCGCTCTCACCATTGTTCTTGCAGCAGAAATGACCCGTTCCACGAGGAAATTTTGAAATTCCTGATTATTAAGGAATATGCGGAAGAGTTCCGAGCGGGCAGCCATATTCTTGACGATGATTTGCTGCAAGGCATCATTGCCTTCGATTTGCACAGTTGATTCATCGGCATGCAAAACGGCATTGGCGAAACTTTCATTTTCGGCAAGTTCCTTGGGCAGTTCATCAATATCCTTCTTGACCTTATCGGGATATTCCCATTCCACACCGCCGTAGCGTTGATTGAATTCCTCCAGAATATCACTCAACTTGACAAGTTCCGGTTCCTTTTTGCCAACGGCTCCATTACCTGTCGGCACGGGCGCGATTTCGGCATTCTCGTTTTCGAGAGAAATCTTTGCCGCTTCTTGCTCCACAATTCGTAATTGGTCAAAGTCAATAGAATCTAACAAGCCTTCTGTAAAGTCGTCATCTTTTAACTTTGGCAATTTCGTCACGAGAAACTTGTAGAACGTCCAGCGTTTTTCCCAATCCTTACTACCGAACGGCATAATGGCAGCAAGGAAAGTGTAGATGCGCACGAAATTCTTCATGGCACTCTTGCATGCAATTTGCTGTTCTTCTTGCAAGTCATTCTTAAAGCGGTCCACGCACACATTGATAATCGGATCCAGTTCTTCGCGTGGAGCAGAACCAAAATACTTTTGGCAATACAAATCTATCTCGGCTTGCGTGTAGATATTGTATTCATCCAACTCAAAAATCAAGTCGTTCAGTTTATTCGGATCGGTTTCGCCAGCAAGCGTCGTCATCTTGTAATAGCGTTGGAACGACGCCTTGATATTTTCAGGCTCATTCGCGAAATCGAGAATGAAGGTATCTTTCTTTTTTGGATGACAGCGATTTAAGCGGCTAAGCGTCTGCACAGCCTTGATATCTGTTAAGCCTTTATCGACATACATCGTATGCAGCAGCGGTTCATCGTAACCCGTCTGGAATTTGTCGGCAACAACAAGAATGCGATACGGGTCCACCTTCATGTTCTTTTCGATATCGGCAGACGGGAACTTGTTGATGCTCGCCTCGGTTTCTTCCTTGCCGTGATACATTTTCTTTCCGCTAAATGCAACAACAGCCTTGTACGGACTCTTCATATCCTGCAACTGCTTCGAAATGGCGTAATAGTAATCAATCGCCCTTTCGATTCCGGCAGTCACCACCATGGCACGGGCCTGTCCACCCACCTTGTTCTTGTTGATGACGTTATTGATAAAGTGGTTTACAATGATGGCGGCCTTTTTCTCGACCGTTTCGGGGCGACTCTCCACATACCAGCGGATTTTCTTTTGCGCCTGGTCGCGGTCAAATTCAGGATTTTCCTTTCGCTTGCGGATGATTTCCGATTCAACGACCTTGTAGTAACTCTGGTACGGCGTATAGTTTTTCAGCACATCCAGGATAAAGCCTTCCTGAATGGCCTGGCGCATGGTGTAATTGTGGTGCGGTTCGAATTTCGGTTTTCCATCAGGTTGTGGAATCTTTTTTCCGAACATTTCGAGAGTTTTGTTCTTGGGAGTCGCGGTAAAGGCGTAGTAATTCGCGTTCTTTACCATCTTACGACCTTCTATAGTCTTGTTCAAGATGTCTTCGAAATCTTCCTCACTCTCAGCATCAACACCGGAAATTGCCATATTCATTTTAGCCGAAAGCGAGCCGTTTTGACTACTATGAGCTTCGTCAATGATAATTGCAAAACGACGGTTTGCAAGCGTCGTGCCTATTTCCTTGAGAATAAAAGGGAATTTGTGAACAATCGTGATGATAATTCGCTTGCCAGCAGTGAGTTCATTGCGCAGCGTTTCCGAAGAATCCGCCCAACCAACAATATTACCAAGTTGGTTATAGGCTTTTATATTATTACGAATTTGCTTGTCAAGATTCACACGGTCAGTTACAACAATAATGGAATCCATCAGCTTCTCTGTACCACGCAATTGCTGAGCAAGCATAAAGGCGAGCCACGTAATCGTATTCGATTTACCCGAACCCGCACTATGCTGAATCAGGAATTTTTGCCCTAATTCATGCGACTTGGTTTCTCTTACCAAATAACGAACCGCATCAAGCTGGTGGTAACGAGGCCACACAACAGATTCTTTAACAAGCCTTCCTTTTTCATCTGTAAATCTAGCCACTTGTGCCAAATTTTCAATAATGTACGAGAGCGTAGGCTTTGTAAGCACGTAATCCCATAAGTAGGCCGTTCGCGGACCATTCGGATTCAACGGATTGCCAGCACCTCCATCAACACCCTTGTCAAACGGCAGGAACCACGATTCCTTGCCCTTCAATTCCGTACACATGCGGATGTTGTCATCATCTACGGCAAAGTGGACCGCACAACGCCTGGGCTGCAACAGCAATTCCTTGGGATTGCGTTCATTCGGGTTAGAATACTGTGCAACCGCATTCAACACGGTCTGGCCGGTATAATGATTCTTGAGTTCAATGGTGATGACAGGCATGCCGTTAATGAAAATCACCATGTCGATAGAGAGATCCGGATTTGCGACGCTAAAGTGAACCTGGCGTGTGACAGAAAAAATATTTTTATTGTAAAAGACATGTCCCGATTCGCTTAATTCAGAAGGGAGTGGGTAATACATGTCAAAATGCGTGGTATTGTAATTGTACCCCTTGCGAATAACATCAATAACACCACGCTTAGTAATTTCGTTTTTGAGTCGTTCGAAGAATGAATGTCGTGAGTGTTCATTGCTAAAATCTACAGCATTTCGAACTTTATCCTGTTGCGTATCACAAAGGAACGTTTCGATCTTATTGCAATCTAAAGCATAATCGGTGCTGTAATCGGATGATATCCCCCTAAAGTAGCCGTTCTGCTCAAGAAGGTATTTTTCGATGAGAGTTTCGAGACCTTTTTCTGAAGTATCCGTTGGCATATTTCAAACCTCTTTTCTTTTAAGTTCACTGAGCTTGCCGAAGTGAACTAACAAACTTTTACCTTGCCTGTAACCACATCACTTATCAAACTTTGCTTATACTCGTTCAAGTTCGCAATCTGATTTTCGATGGACGCAATCTGAGAATCGATAGAAGAAACTTTCTTCTCTATATAGGCAACAATTTCCTTTTGTTCGGAAAGAGGGGGAATAATCACAGGAAATGTATAGAACTTACTTGGATATAATCTCAATCTACTGTCAATAATCCCTTTTGAAAGAGTTTTAAAAGCCCCTGCATAAGCCTTTAGCCTCAGCAAATAGTGAAAGTACTTCGGAACACAATCAATTATAAAATTGAACACGCAATACGCAGGACTTATCACACCTTCTAATTCTGAAACAGCATAACTACCATTCCACGCAAGCATAATATTCATTACAAACTGATTTTTGTGAACAATTTTATAACCTTCAGTTGTTTCCGCCTCAAACATCCCAACCTTTTCACAATCTCGCTTTAAAGAAACTCCAGTGTACTGTGAAAGGCTTAACAATTCACCTGTATTATCGGTAATTTTCTCATCGCTCTCATTAAAAACATGTCTTATTCTTTTTACTTCCCAGTTTTCAGGGATTTTCCCAATCCAGGAGATGCCAGAGTCTTTCATTCGGCAATCCTTATTCAACTTGCCTGTGACGGCATTTGCGATAACGGACTGTTTGTATTCTTTCAGGAGTTCGATTTGTTTCTGTTTTGCCGAAACAAGTTCATTGATTTGTGCAGTCTTTTTGTCCAAGTATTCCGCAATCGCCTTTTGTTCTGAGAGAGGAGGGATAGGAATAAGTTGATTTTTTATATCTGCAAATGACAAAGTTAGCCTAATTCCAGAACCCATTCCATGAAGCATCTTTTTATTATCCATTGTCTTGAAAAGCCATAGATAATACATGGAATCGATGGAATTCTTTGGGGACATAGCTATATAAGCAGATGTAATAATACCCGGAGCAGGGCATATCGCAACACGCTGGGAAACGAAGTCGTAATTAAGATTTAGGCCATTAAAAACAATATCATTCTCGTTTAAAACCGTGTATTTGACATAGGTATCTTCATATTCCCGTTCATCGCCAAGTTCATTCTTCAGAACAAGGGAACCAAATTTAAACTGATAAGCCTTTTTGAAGATGAAATCTTTATTTAGCGCTTTGTTTTCATTAAAATACGCTCCAACACGTTTCGTTTCCCAATGTTCCGGCACCTCTCCTATCCAAGAGATTCCTGAATCCTTGTATCGCGCATACTTTCTCATACAAACAAATTCCTTTAGATTCTTCGACTCCACTTCGTTCCGCTCAGAATGACACTCGAATAAGAGATTGCTTCGCTCAGGATGACAAATGGGGCTATTCTTCCAGAATCTCCGCTAGGGCACCTTCGGTTTGCCGTTCCAGTTTCATGATGTCGTTCTTGATATCTTTCAGGCTACGGAGTTCCACAGGCTTGTAGAAATACTTGGTAAAGCTCAGTTCGTAACCAATGGTGGGTTCGCCGAAAATCACGTCGGGCGTGTAGGGTTTGACTTCGTTCTCGTAGAAGCCTTCAATCCCGCCAGGATAGTTCATCGGAATCTGTTCCGTTTCGTTACGGCTCGCCTTGTATTTTACATTGCCTTTCTTGTCCTTGACCGGTTTTCCACTTTCGTCCAATACGGGCTTCATCAGCGGCACAGACCAGTAACCGAATTCAGAATTGTCGAAAATCTTGCTCTGTTCCGTTTCCTTGAAATCCATCAGGAGTTTCAAAATCTTTGCACGGTCCGCCTCGTTCGTTTCGCAATTCTTTTCGCCCAGATTCTTGCGAAGCGGGGTCTTGATGGCAGTCGCATCAATCAACTGCACCTTGCCCTTGCGGCGTTTTTCCTTGCGGTTCGTGACAATCCAGATGTAGGTGCCGATACCCGTGTTGTAGAAATCCTTTTCAGGCATGGCGACAATCGCTTCGAGCATATCGTTTTCGATGATATACTTGCGCAAGTTGCTATTGCCCGAGCCCGCATCACCCGTAAAGAGCGAACTTCCGTTGTGTACTTCCACAATGCGAGTGCCGAGTTCCGTTTCCTTCATGCGGCTCACGTTGTTCGCCAAGAAGAGCATCTGCGGGTCGCCAATGTCGGGGACAAAGTTTATGTCGTCCGAAAGCACAAAACGGCTGTCGGTGATTTCCTTCTTGTCCGAAATTCCCCAGTTCTTGAGGTCTTCTTTCCATGCCGTACCAAACGGCGGGTTCGAAATGCAGAAGTCATAAGTTTCGCCAATGTGACCGTCTTGCGAAATGGTCGAGCCAAAAGCGATATAATCGCGCTGCTGCTTGTTCAACGAATAACTGAAGCTCTTGATTTGGCCCGAAATCATGATGTCCGCCTTGCAGGTGGCGTAAGTATCGGGCATCAGTTCCTGACCGAAAATGTGAATCTTGATTTTCTTGTCGCGTTCTTTCGCCATGTCAAGGATTTTCTCCTTGGCAACCGACAAGATTCCTCCCGTACCGCAGGCTCCATCGTAAATGGTGTATGTCGAATTTTCAAGTTTGTCCGCAATCGGGAGTATAGTCAAGTCGGCAAGCAGTTTCACCATATCGCGCGGCGTAAAGTGACGACCGGCGCTAGTCACCGCGTAGGCTTCGTTGAAGCGGCGAAGCAGTTCTTCGAACACCGTTCCCATCATGTGGTTATCGACACCGGGCAAGGTCTCTTTTCCGCTCGCATCTTTTACAGACAAGATTCCCAAGTTGATGGACTTGTCGGTAAACTTCTCGAGAATGGATCCCAGGCGGTTGTTCTCGGTAAGCTTGTCGATGGTCGGCAACAGTTCGAATTTCTTGACAATATCCTGGACATCCTTGCTATAGCCGTCGATGTATTCCAAGAAGTTCATTTTGAGACGGGAAGGATTTGTCTCTGCCGTCAGCGTGCGCATCGTGAACTTTGAAACATTCACAAAGGGATACTTGGTGATGGCGGTCAGCACAGGCTCGTAGTTCACAATCTTCTGCTTGTCGAGTTCGGCCTTTTGCTTGAGAACAGCCTCTTTTGTGGGCTCCAAAAGCACATCAATGCGGCGGAGCACCATCATCGGGAGAATGACCTTCTTGTAATCAACCTGTTCAAAAACATCCACCAACACATCGTTGGCGATATTCCACATAAAACTGACCAGCTTGTTGAACTGCTGCGTGTTATCCATAAGAACCTCAATTGTAAGCCCTTATGCAAGCACAATCAACAATCGCTCTAAATGACGTTTATGACAACAAAAAAGGCGTGGTATCGAATGCACCTACCGCCTCAGGTAACGACCAAGTAACCCAGTATCAGATAAGCACAAACGACCCACGCACAGGGTGCGTGAGTGTCTGCCTTACTCTCTGATACTTGAAATTTTGGTCGTTTTCGAGGCGAGAATAAGAGCTATAACTCAAATTTCTATGCGCCCTACATCTTGCGATGCAAGGCTATGTCACTAACAATATAGATTATTCAAAAGAAAAAGGAGATTTCCGCGTTCGCGGGAATGACAAAAAGCGCTCACTACGACGTAAAAAAAGATGCCGCACGGAGTTCGGCGCGGCACCCCCATTTCTACTTCACGGTAATAAACTTGCTTCGATCCACGCCTGCGTCGGGAGCACTCATTCGCATCATGTACAGCCCTGCAGGCAGCCCACGTGTCATCCAGGCGACATCACCAACTTTTGCGGACAGCACATTCATACGGCGAACCAGCGAGCCCTTCGTATCGAAAATGTCGACGTGATAAACGCTAGGCTCAACCACAGCAGCTGTTTTCGTGTGAATCGACGTCGGCTTTTCCGTCGTATCTTTTTCAGCAGCCTTTACGAGCGTGACATCGAACTGATCGATGTTCGGGCCATCATTACCGCCAACGGTTGCAAACTTCACAGCATTTTCATCTGCAGCAAGACTTACCAAAACTTCAGCAGTTTCCCAGACGGTCCAGCCACCCGTTGTCTTGAAAGATGTCGTTGCGGTATCCAGGCCTGCAGAAATCGCAAGAGAGCGAGCTTCACTGGAACCGTTTGCGAAATCGATATCAAAACGATATTGACCAGCCGTATCGACTTTTACTTTCACAACGACATCGCCGCCCTTATCGAAATTCACGTAGCCATCGCCGTGATAGCCGCCATTGCTATTTTCAGAAACGCCACCTGTGATTGTACCCTTTTCAGCCTGGTACTGTTTATCAGGTGTCGGCGGTTCCGGTTCCACATAATTAGCATCACATTCCGTCGGACTCTTGAGCGTAGCGCCCGCATTCGCCTTCACGGCAGCTTCAACTTCGCTCGCCTTGAGCATAAAGCTCGTGTATTCATACGGCGGTGTAAAAGAAGTCCCCGTTCCCTTCGTATTGCCTGAGCAGTTTGTGAAAATGTTGTCTATAACTTCATTCACGCCCGTGCCATTTGCTACACCTGTATAAATCGGATTATTTTCGTTGATGAACACATTGCGTTCGGTGCGCACTCTGCACATATGCCCTGCAGCAACACCAAGTACATCCGTACCATTCGTGATGTTAGCGTCACCCGTTAAAAGGTTGTTCACCACATGCACATTACCATAGCGGCAGCGAGGTTTGCGCTGGTTTGCAGCCTTCCACCAGTTGAACATGTAAGTCACATTCAGCTTGCCTTCGCTTTCGGGTTCATTGTCAGAACTGCCGATGAGATTCGAAAGGTTGTGCGAACTCTTTTTCTTGTAGCCAAAAATGCACCACGTAAACGTTACGTTATCTGCACCTTTTACCACATCGGCATTGCCATCCTGACCATCCCAGAATTCACAGTGGTCAATCCATATATTTTTGGAACCGTTATTTTCAATGGTAAGGTTGTCCCAAGCCTGCTCAGCATTACTGCCCGGCCCTTGAATCACGATATTGCGAACGATAATGTTTGAAGCCTTGCTGATGTGAATTGGCGCTTTAAGCACAGTCCCCGGCTTAAGTCCGATGATGGTCTTGTTGGAACCCGTGATATTCAAGCGGTCCCCCGTTCGCCCGCTCCAGCCATCGCCAAGCGTACCGTCTATGTAAATCACACGCGGAGAAGAATCCTTCGCGTACTTTTGCAAATCAGCAAATGTTTTTACGGTAATGGGAGTTGCATTTCCGCCACCGGTTACATTAAATTCAGTCGAAGTACGGCCCGAACGAGTCGCCCAGCCAATCGGTTTGCACTGATCCACCGCTGCAGACGCACAAACAGCAAGTCCGCACAACATCGTTAAAATTCGATTAGATACTTCAAACATCTCAAAAATTCCTTATTTTTCCAACATATAATTTATATTCCTAAAGCCATTACAGGGCGCAATCCTGAATTAAATTTCTAGACATTTTGTCAAAGAAACCAAGCGACGAAACTAAAATTGCTATTATTCCTTACGGATTACAAATAATCAATAACTATAACTAGCAAATAACAACTATGGATATCAATCAGCTCGCACAACAGCACATTTTGAAGCAGCCGCTCTACGTGACCGGCAAACCCATCGCCTACACCGCTCGTGAATTCGGTCTCGACCCGAAAGACATCGACAAGCTCGCCAGCAACGAAAACCCGTTTGGCCCGAGTCCGAAGGGCATGGCCGAAGCCCGCAAGGCTTTGGAAGAAGTGAACCTCTATCCGGATGGCGGTTCTTACGACCTCATCGGAAAGATTGCTGAATTCCGCGGCGTGAACCGCGACCAGATTGCTGTGGGTAACGGCAGTAACGAACTTTTGGACATGATTGCCCAGGTGTTCCTCGGCCCCGGCACGGAAGCCGTCATGGGCAACCACAGCTTCGCTGTTTACAAGCTCGCCACGATGGCCATGAATGCCAAGATTGTTGAAGTTGACATGCCCGCTCCGGGATACAACTACAACCTCAAGGCTATGCGCGACGCCGTGAACGAAAAGACCCGCATCGTGTTCCTCGCTAACCCGAACAACCCGACCGGTTCTGATCTCACCGCCAAGGAAATTTTGGACTTCGCCGACAGCCTCCCGGAAACTTGCGTTCTCGTGATGGACGAAGCCTACACCGAATTTATCGAAGACACGCCGGAACTCGTTCCGGATTTCAACAGCCGCATCGCCGAAGGCAAGAACATCATCTGCTGCCGTACGTTCAGCAAGATCTACGGTCTCGCTGGTCTCCGCGTGGGCTACTGCATCACCCGTCCGGAAATCGTCGCCCTCATCAACCGTGTGCGTGAACCGTTCAACGTGAACAGCATCGCTCAGGCAGCTGCAATCGGCGCTATCGACGACCAGGATTACGTGAACAAGGTTCGCGAACTCAACAAGAAGGGTCTCGAACAGCTCAAGGCTGGTTTCAAGGAACTCGGCCTCGCCTTCGTCGACAGCCACGCAAACTTCATCGCCGTCAGCGGATTCAAGGATCCGATGGACGCCTTCAAGTTCTTGCAGGCCAAGGGCACCATCATCCGTCCGCAGCCGGCTATGGGTGACGTGCTCCGCATTACCGTCGGTACCGAAGCTCAGAACAAGAAATGCCTCGAAAACATCAAGGCATATCTCGGCAAGTAAACCGAGAAAGAGACTGCGCGAAGCCCGCGTCTGGCGCCACTAACGCCAAAGCTCACGGCGTTGCCCGTGTGATTTCTAAACGCGGTTTTTGCAGCAGAAGCCAAGCAGAAAACCTGGTCCGCGAGGGCCGGGTTTCTTTGCGTGGTAAAATCGTCCGCGATCCGGACACTCCCGCTCGCGAAAATGATGAAATTTGCGTTGACGGAAAGCATGTAAAAGCAAGCGAGTTCGTTTACTTTATGATGAACAAGCCGCGCGGCTATGTCACTACGGCAAGCGACGAAAAAGGGCGCGCAACCGTCATGGACCTTTTCCGCGAGCAATACGCCAAGATGTTCCCCGACAAGCCTGTGCCGCACATATCGCCCGTTGGCAGGCTCGATGCCGCCAGCGAAGGGCTTTTGCTATTTACAAACGATACGCAATGGGCGGATGCTTTGCTGAATTCTCAAGAGTCGCGCGGCCTCACCCACACAAAAATCTATCGCGTTCAGGTTGCGGGAATGCCAACTGCGGCGGAACTTTCGCAAATGGAAGCGGGTTTCAACGTTCCGCCACGCGTCTTTGGCGAACCCGAAGAGTTCATGCACGCCGTCAGCGCCAAGCTCTACAGTGCAGGCGAAAAGAACTGTTGGTTAGAAATCACCTTGGACGAAGGCAAGAATCGTGAAATTCGCCGCATGCTCGCGAAGCTCGGCTACGAAGTTTTACGCCTTGTGCGCATCAAGTTCTGCAATTTTAAGTTGGGCGATTTAAAGCAGGGTTGCATCAAAAAACTAGATGCCCCGCAACATTAAGCAGATCGCGGTTTACCCGTCCAGCCAAGCTTTTCGCGAAGAGCGCCCACAAATCCCGTGTGACGCATACGAATAAACGTCGTCACAAGCTTACTTTCAGACAACATCACATATTCATCCGGTTTCATTTCAAGCGTGATGCGCCCGTCAAAAACGAGATCAAGCGAGCAATTTACCGCCGAAGCCATTCGCAACTTTTTATCCGTCAGCGAAAGCACAAGCGGACGCACCGAGAGACTACTCGGAGCCACAGGCGTGAGCACCACTGCCGGCGTCGAAGGATGGATAATTGGGCCTCCAGCAGCAAGGTTGTATGCAGTCGAACCCGTCGGCGTCGAAACGAGAATTGAATCCGCCCAGTATTCCGTCAGGCAGGTATCGTTATAAGTCACGTTCACGTTTACCATGCGTTCCGGAGCGTGCGCGCGCACGTGGACTTCGTTCAGCACGGTCTGCTTTGCAATGCACTTTCTGCCGTGATAAACCGCAGCCTCGATCATCATGCGTTCGCGAGTCGAGAAGTCGCCAGCAAGCAAGCTATCGAGCGTCTTGGTCAAGCCTTCCACACGCGATTCCGCCAAGAATCCCACGCGCCCAGCATTCACTCCAAGAATCGGGATGTTATGGCCAAGTGCCATGTGCGCGGCCGTCAGCACCGTGCCGTCACCGCCAATCGCAAGCAGCAAATCCGTCTTCTGCAACGCGGATTCTTTCACCACGCGAATCGGCTTTTTCACGAGCTCCTTGAGGGAATCGAGCGCATAAAATTTCACCTGCGGGTGTTCAAGCGCCCAAGAAGTAATCTGCTTCAAGGCACACGCCAAATCGGCACTTTTGTCCTTGAACCCGACAATTCCAATGCTGCTGAAAGACTTTTCCATAACCATCCTCAAGTTTCGCGTTCACTCAAAGCGTTCGTTCTGCGCGCAATCCCTAACCCGCTTTTTCAGCGTTTTTCTCGGCATTTTCTGCCACAAGCACATTCTTGAGCTTGTCGACAACACCCGGGAACATCGCTTCGACCTTGTCCATATTTTCAACCGGTTCATCGTTCTGGAGGGCAAGCGACAACACGCTCAAGGCAAGTCCCATCTGCGCCGAATCGCCACCATCAAAATCGCTACCGTTCACAATCGTTTCAAGGCCGCGAATCACAAGGCCATCGTCGTACACGCCAACTTCGGCCCCCGTCTTGCGCAAGTTCACCGCCAAGAATTCATTCTTGGGGCGCATTTCCTTGCGGACTTCCTTGGGTACACGCAAAATCGTTTCGCCTTCACCGTAGCAAGCCGCCACAGCCAACAGCGGGTATTCTTCAAGCGCCGTCGCAATCACGTCTTCGCTAAAGCGACGCCCCTGCAAGCGCTTCCCAGAAGCAAGCGGCTTGATTTCGACATCGCCAAAAACATCGCCATACTTTTCACGACGGCTTACCGTTTCAACATTCGCGCCCATACGCTTGAGGCATGTGAGTGCACCCGCACGGCTGCTGTTCAAGTCTACGTTCAAAAGCTTGATGACGTTGTCCTTCGGCATGTTCCCGACAGTCGCAAGTACCGCAAATGCAGTCGCTTCCGTCGTATCGCCCGGCACATAGTATTCGCGCGCGGTAATCACCTTCGTTTCCGAAAGTTCCGTAAACTGCGTACGTTCAATCTTCTTGCCCTGAGCAATCATCAAGCGGCGTTCAAATTCGCTCAACTGTTCCATGCCACGGCCTTCATATTTCACAGCCGCACCAAAGTAAATGAGCATTTTCGTCCACTGGTCATGTACCGTAGACTTTTCTTCAAAATTCAAGTAATCATTGCGGATAAGCGCTCGGAGCAAAAGTCTATTGCGCATCACAGACGAAACGTTCCCGAGAGAATCCTTCTTGACGTTCAGTTCATCACGCAAAAAGTTAAAGACAAACTTTGCCGGTTCATCTTTTTGCACCTTAATCTTGAAATACTTCTGGAGCGTTTCCTTTGCCGCATTCACACGGGCAATGCCCGCATCATCAACTTCAGCAGCAAACGTGTAGAGCTGTTCTTCGTCCTTACTTGCGAGCGTCCAAAGCATCACGTTATCAGCTTCGTTGAACTTGAACGGAAGCATGGTCGGAATAGAGTACTGGAACCCCTTGCCATTCAAGACAAGCTGATGCCCTTGCAATTCGTAAGTGAGACCAAAATCTTTCAGCGCCTCGGCATACTTTTCACTACCACTTGCCCACGCAAAATTTTCCAACACGGTGCGGCCATTCACCAAAAGCGCCATCACCAACGTCAAATTCATCCGTTCACGGTCGGGATTCATCAAGAATTCCATCGTCTATTCCTTAAGCAAATTAACGTCTTTCTTTAACTTCGTATTCCAAATATTGCAGCGTCTTCACGGCACGGGCCGCTTCTTCTTGAGTCTTGAATGCAAGCAAAAGCGTACCCGCCACATTTTCGCGGACCTTCATGAGTTCAATATCGCGAATGTTAATACCTTCTTCAGCAAGCGGCTGCATCACGCTCAACAGAGCGCCCGGCTTATCCTTAAGCTGGACCGTAATTTCGTAGAACGAGTTGGTGTTATTGCGACCCGGAGCAAACAAGCTCGCACGGCCATCGTTACCCGCCTTGAAAATATCGGCAAGCGCCTGCGAATTATCTGCAACCACGCTATGCTCGTCATTTTCAAAATCACCCGAAGCAGGCTTACCGTCTTTCACGACGTTGAGTCCGTTCATCGCCGCAATCGTCTTGTCGAGGCCATCGCGGACTTCGCAAAGGGCGCGAGTAGTCTCATCGCGATTCGTCACGGCGATATCGTGCCACATTCCCCAGCCCGAGGCGGCAATGCGCGTCATGTCGCGGAAAGCGCGGCCTGCAAAATGCTGGTAGTTGTGCTCGAGCAAGCGTTCCGGCAAGTTCCCGGCAAGCGTTGAGCTCAGCATCTGCGGCATGTGACTCACCCATGCCATCGTGCGATCGTGATGTTCCGGCGGGAACACGACAGGATTTGCGCCCACAAAGCGGATAATTTCCAAAAGCGGGGCATAAACAGATTCAGGCGTTCCATCTGGCGGGCAGACAAACCAATATGCATTTTCAAAAATCGCAGGATCGTTGTATTCGCAAGTGCGTTTTTCAGAACCCGCCATCGGATGGCTACCGACAAAGCGGAACGGAGCGGGCAAGCGCACGCCCGCCTTGCAAATTTCAACCTTTGTCGAACCGATATCACTCACCAAGATTTCTCGGCCAGCATTAGTACCAGCCCACGAAACTTTACCGAGCGCATCAATCATCTTCAAAATGTGGAGGATCGGCGCACAGAGCAAAATCAGGTCGCTATCCTTCGCCCACTTTTCAGTCTCGTCGTATTCAAAAAATTCATCGGCAAGTTCAAGTTCACGAGCACGCTTGAGCGTTGCAGGAGAACTCACGGCACGAATCTTCGTCGGGAGCTTAGCCTGTTTGATGGCAGCAGCAATCGAGCTTGCCAAGAGGCCAAACCCCACCATAGTAATGCGGGCAACCATTATTCTTCCACCTTGCGAGTTTCTTCCATGATGACACGGAAAATATTTTGGAACGATTCCGGAGAAAGCGGGCCACCGGCCTTTGCAGCCTTCTCGGCGACCAAATTCAAGACAGACTGTTCGCGACCTTCATCAAAAACGGGCAAACCTTTCTGTTTCTTGATTTTCCCAATTTCAGCAGCGTATGTAGCCCTCTTGTTGAGGAGCGACATCAGTTCATCATTAAGTTCGTCAATGCGAATGCGCCATTCATTAATATCCATATTGACGAATGTAGAAAAAATTGAGCGACGGGCGAACGCCCGCCTCCCTACACACAAGCCTTACGGCACGCGGTTTGCGTACTGGTACAGCGAAAGCCCAAATTCCGGGAGCGATGCGATCAGAAAATCAAAAATATCGGACTGGATATTTTCGTATTCTATCCATTCCACCGTATTGGCAAACGCATAGATTTCAAGCGGGAGCCCGGTCGGCGTTGGCGCAAGTTGGCGCGTCATGAGCGTCATGTCTTGAGCAATCGTCTTACGGCTGCGGAGATACGCCGTGCAATATGCCCTGAACGTTCCGATGTTCGTCAAATGGCGACCATTCAACTTTGTAACAGTGACATTTTCCGACACACCCGAATCTTCACCGATTTCACTCAGCTTTCGTTCCAAGTACGGGCGAAGCACATCAATCTTCATGAACTTTTCAATTTCTTCAGGCGTCAAAAAGCGGATGCTCTGCTGGTCAATGAAAAGCGAACGCTTGATGCGGCGACCGCCGGATTCCTGCATACCACGCCAGTTGCGGAATGAATTGGTAATCAAGTCGTACGCCGGAATTACCGAAACCGTATTGTCCCAGTTACGCACTTTCACAGACGTGAGCGTAATGTCAATGACCGAACCATCAGCATGATGGCGTTCAATTTCAATCCAGTCGCCCTTGCGCAAGAGGTCCGACAAGTTTATCTGGATTCCAGAGACTAATCCCAAAATTGAGTCCCTGAAAACCAACAACAAGACCGTAGCCATGGCACCAAGTGTCGATAAAATAATCACCGGGCTTTTATTCACAATCTGCGACGCCACAAGGATGGTCGCCACGCAGAACATCGCAAGTTTAATCGCCTGGAAAATGCCACGCATCGGGCGCAACTTCATTTTCACATTGCGTTCATTTAAGCTTTCAATGACATCGAGCACCGCACTTGCAAGCAAGAACGCCGCCACCGTGAACAAAATATTTCCGATATGTTCACAAAATTCATAAAGCCAATGGCCCTTCGCGAGCACATACGGGAACGACTGCACCAGAATTATTACCGGCACAAAAAAGAGCGCACGCGAAATCACTTTCTTTTTCACAAGCAAGTCATCAAACTTGTTCGGAGTCTTTATGGCAATCCATTTCGCAAGCGGATGCACTACGAAATACAAAAAGGCATAAACAGCCACAACGACAGCAGAAAGTATTGCAAATTGATAGTAATCGTTCATGCCTACAATCTAAAAATTTCGTATATTATGCACCGAACTTTTATCATTGGAGCAATCATGAAAATAGCTGTTATGGGTGGCGCAGGTTATATCGGAAGCCACACCATCATCGAACTCTACAAAGCGGGTCATTCCGTTGTCGTCGTCGATAACCTCGTAAACTCAAGCGATGAATCGCTCCGCCGCGTAGCAGAGCTTGTCGGCTCCCCCATTCCGTTCGTCAAAGCAGACGTCCGTGACGCGGCCGCCATGGACAAGATTTTCAGCGAAAACAAGTTTGACGCCTGCATCCACTTTGCAGGTCTCAAGGCTGTCGGCGAATCCGTCGCGAAGCCGCTCGAATACTACGAAAACAACATGAACGCTACATTCGTGTTGCTCCATACCATGCGTAATCACGGCTGCAAGAACCTCATTTTCAGTTCTTCGGCAACCGTTTACGGCAACCCGGCACAAATCCCTATTACAGAAGCTTGTCCCAAGGGCCAATGCACCAACCCCTACGGACAGACGAAGTCCATGCTCGAAGAAATCCTCCGCGACGTGCAAAAGGCCGACCCAGAATGGAATATCGTTTTGCTCCGGTACTTCAACCCGATTGGCGCACATCCGAGCGGACGTATCGGCGAAGACCCGAACGGCATTCCAAACAACTTAATGCCTTACATCACGCAGACCGCAGTCGGACTCCGCAAGGAACTTGGCGTGTTTGGCAATGACTATGACACCCCGGATGGCACCGGTGTCCGTGACTACATCCACGTCTGCGACCTTGCCTCTGGCCACGTGAGCGCACTCAAGGCAATCGAACGCAAGTGCGGACTCGCTATTTATAACTTGGGTACAGGTCACGGTTACTCCGTGCTCGATGTCGTAAATGCTTTCGAAAAGGTCAACAACGTCAAGATTCCGTACAGCATCAAGCCGCGTCGCGCAGGCGACATCGCCACTTGCTACTGCAACCCGCAAAAGGCATTCGACGAGCTCGGTTGGAAGGCCCAGTACGGCATCGAAGAAATGTGCCGCGACGCTTGGAACTGGCAAAAGAACAACCCCAAGGGTTACAAGGGCTAAGCCATAAAAAAAATTCAGCCTCCCGCTTTAAGCGAGAGGCTTTTCAATTTCAGCAAGCGAGCAGGCGCTCGCTAAAATTTTACGCAAAATTAGTCGCGGTAGTCACGATGAGTGTGGTGTTTCTTGCGCGGCGGTTCCGGGCGATTGTTGCGATAGAGATCTTCGCATTCGCTGATGCTGCGAGCGGCAAAGAACTTACCACGTCTCGGATCTCTGCAATCAATACGGTCAGCACGGTCACGACGGTAATCAATCTGCATCCAGACATCACCATTGTTGCAATAGAAGTCAAACTTGCGTTCCTTTTCGCCACGATAGCATTCGCCACGGCTATACATCTTCTGATCGTTGCTATAACGTTCAGCATGGATTCTGTCATGACGGTCGCACTTCGGTTCTGCAAACTTGCAGGTGATCGACGGAGCCGGAGGAGGTGGCGGAGGAGGCGGAGCCACGCGAGAGCTTTCCTCTTTCTTCGGTTCAACGTTAATCGTCAATGCCATAGCAGACGTGCTAAGCAGCATGAGCGACATCGCGCAAGTAAGCATAAGCTTATTCATAAGACCTCTATATAATTTAATTGTTACAACAAAAATAATATATTAAATATTTTGTAACAAAACCAACAAATTCTAAAAAAAATGGCCTCGCCCTCAAGGGCAAGACCATAGACAAATTTTATAACCCGCGACGCTAACCGCAGCTCTCGCTACTAAATGAGTTCTTCGGCAGTTATCTTTTCGTCGTGTTCGGGTTCCTGATAGCAAGATTCTGGCACCTGGACCTGGTTCTGAAAGTAAGCCTTGTGTGCAGCAATCACCTTTTCACGAGCAAAAGCGGCATCCTTCCATTCACCAATTTGTACGTCCTTGCCTTCCAGTTCCTTGTAGTTCTGGAAGAAGTTCTTCGTAATGCGGAGGAACATCTGGTCCACGTCAGTAATGTCGCAGAACGGACGCGGGTTGAACACCGGCACGCCCAGAACCTTGTAGTCCTTCTTGCCACCGTCGGTCATATCAAGCGCACCGATCACACGGCAAGTGCAAACCGTACCCGTAATCATGGATGCCGGGCTGTAAATGAGCATGTCCAAAGCGTCACCATCGTCAGCCTTGGTGCTCGGGATAAAACCATACGTGCAAGGATAGCTCATAGAGCTCAAGAGGCAACGGTCAAGACGGAACACATGCAGGCGTTCGTCGTATTCATACTTCAAGTTCGTGTCTTTGCCGATTTCCACGACGCAATCCACTTCGTAAGGATACTTGCGTCCAATAGGAAGATCCAAATAATTAATAGCCATTTATTCTCCGTCGGCCCACTTTGAGCCTCATTATCTTTTTATTACAAATATAATCCCTAATTTAGTATTTATTCGGAAATTGTAAAGTCTTTTTTTACCAAAGTATATTCAAAACCGAATTACCTGCTCCGCCAGCGCTGCGTTGTCGTCTTGCCCAAGATACCCCAACTAAACTTCGGTTTTCCCGTATCGGGGCTGTAGCCAACTTCAAAACGGATTCGGTCAAGCGCAGGGATCACGATATGCAAACCACCATAGACAGCCCCTTCGTAATTTTTCCAACCAGGAGCCCCCTTGTCCCAAAGCACGCTTGCATCAAAACCTGCCACCAGCTGGATTCCGTAAAAGAAGTTAATTCCCCACAGCGATGCCGAACGGCGTTCCAATAGCACAAAACGCTCTTCAAGATTCAAGAGCATTTCATGAACGCCCAAATGCTCCGCATCCGGACTGTTAAGACCACGGAAAGAGTTCGTACCGCCATGATAGAAATAATCATAGCGCTTTACATCGCCCGGACGCAAACGAACAAGCGCAGTTGCTCCCGTGACAAATCGCCCGATCGAATAGTAAGCGCGAGCATCTTCCAAGAATTCGACAAAATTTTCGCCGCGCTTTCCGCCAACGCCCACATGCGTCACATCGCTTTCAAAATAAATTCCCTTGCGAGTATCGAGTTCGCTATCGCGGTAGTCCACAGCAAAGCCAAGCCCAAATTCCGGTAGCACGCCAGGTCCTTTTTCAAGATAGCGATAAGTCAACTTTCCTAAAAGCGAATAATGCGGAACAAATTTCCAATTCAAGTCCAAACTCAACAACCAACTCGCGTCCCTGAATTCACGGAGATCGTCCCAGCTATCGGTTCGCGTAAAATCAATATTCCAACCAAGCGGGATGCCAAACAAATATGGCGAACTCGCGTAAAAGGCATACTCGTTATTTTCAAAGAACGGATCGATAGCCGTGCGGTAGTGCACTTCGGCACGAATGTCTTCGCCAAGCACATTCAGGTTCGCAAGCGCAAGTCCAAGCATAAGACCATCGCGGTCAGTTGTCTTGCTATCCGGCGATGGGATCCAACGGAAGATTTCTTTGAAATTATAAACGACGTTTCCACCTTTACAAGAAACGTAAATATCCGTAAAGAGGTCCAGGTCTTGCAGGCGAAGCTTTTCCGACTCAAAAGTCTTCTGCGAAAATTCGCCCCCAACCTTGTGCGTGAGTTCGCGCCACACCACACGAGGCTTAGTATGTTCCAAGCCTTCAAACTCAATCGATTCGATTTTTGCACCATCGCTACACTGGTCAGAATCGACACGCAGCGAATCCGACTCTGCAGCGTTTGCAGATACAAAAGCGGAAACGACTCCCGCTAACAAAAAAGTCTTCACAAAAAATTTCACGAATCAAAGATACAAAAGGCATTCGCTAGCGTTTTTTGCGAAGCTCACAAAAATTGCTATATTTGAGGCACCAAATTGAGGTGATTATGTTAGACTTTTTAGCAAACAACTGGCCCTACCTGATTATTCTGGTCGTGGTCGTCGCTTTATTTTTTGTTATCCGTGGTGCGCTCAAGGGCCTGAAAGCCAGAAGCCCGTTCAACATGGAAAACATCCGCAAGAGCACCGAACCGAACTTCCTCGCTCTCCAGCAGAAGTCCAAGGCATTGCTCGCCGACGCCGACATGATTTGCGAAATCAAGCCGGGCAGCGATCAGGTGATTCCGAAGAAAGAAGATGTGAAGTTTTTCCGTCGCGCTGTTTCGCAGAAGTTTAAACTCGCTGTGTTCCAGGTTCCGGGTACAAACAAGGTCGTGTTCTTCTTCTGCAAGACCGAAGCAGGCATCAAGAGGAGACTCCAGAACTTGGTCATCAACCAGAAGTTCCGCGAAGGAAAGCCGCCTTACATGGATGTCGCTACTGGTGAAAAGCTGAGATACCCGAAGGCTTAGGATCCAGTTAATTCTTCTTTTATATTACCCCGGTCAATGCGCCGGGGTCAACTTTTTTAAAGAGACCTAAAGAGAACATCTACAATGCGCACGTACAAAGATTTAGCCATTGCCGAAGAAGAACAAAAGCTCGTAGACGCCGTCAACAAGACGAACAACTTGCTCGTCGAAGCGCCCACCGGTAGCGGTAAGTCTTTGTACATCCCATGGTTCTTGAGCAATCACTTCAGTGGTCGCATTGTCGTATTGCAACCGAGACGCATTGCAGCACTCGCCCTCGCGCAATACTCCGCAAAGCTTCACAACGAACCTTGCGGAAAGACGGTCGGTTACCAGTTCCGCCAAGACAGTTGCAAATCCAGCGCTACGCGAATTTTGTTCCAAACGTACGGTAACTTTTTACAGGAACTTCTGCACGGCAAGATGAACGCGGAATGGGTCATCTTCGACGAATACCACGAACGCAAAGCCGACATGGACTTGCTCTTTGCGTACTTGCTCAAATTGCAAGCCGCAAGCCAAGCATCAGGTCGTGAAAGTATCAAAGCACCGAGAATCGCCGTCATGAGTGCAAAGCTCAACCGCGAAGAAATGGAACAAGCGCTCGGCGTCAAATGTCTAGAACTCGGACATCCGCTTTATCCCGTGCAAATTCTTCACCAGAAACCCGCCGCAGGCGTAAACATCAGCGCAGGTCAGGGAATCGAAAGTGAAGTTGTCCGTGCATTGCGCACGTTGTACCGCAATAACGTATGGCAAACAACGCTCGTATTCTTGCCGGGTAAAGCAGAAATTGCCAAAAGCCACACCGCCGCGAGCGAAGCTCTGGGCGACAACGTCGCCGAGTTCCTTGAACTCTACGGCGGTCAAGACCGCGAAACGCAAGACCGCATTTTTGAAGAAACAGAACGCCCACGCGTCATCTTTACAACCAACATTGCAGAAACGTCTATCACAGTTCCAAATGTGACAGGCGTTGTTGATAGCGGCATTGAGCGAGTCAGCGAATATGACGATAGCGAAAAAGTAAACGTCCTCCGTACGCTCCCGATTTCGTTGCAGAACGCCATCCAGCGCAGCGGCCGTAGCGGTCGTACACAAAACGGTTGCGCCATCCGCCTCTGGACGGAAGATGCCGAAAAACACATGCCACAAGGCATCGTGCCCGAAGTCTTGCAAATCGAACCCTCGGAACTTTTATTGCAAAAGGCTGCACTTGAAGATTCATGGGCCCTATCGCCTAACGGCTCCAGGGTGACAATTGATGATGACGTCATTGCGAGCCCCAAAGGGGCGAAGCAATCTCAAATAAAACTGCCCACGGCGATTCCAGAAGCGCGCGAAAGAGTCGCCACATCGATGCTCAATAACTTCGGCATGTTGCAAGACGGTCACATCACGGAACTCGGCAAGCGAGCCATTCAAACACCGATTTCAAGCATTCCGCTCGCATTGATTTTAGCGAAAGCAACAAGCGCCGCAGACCTCCCCGACTTGCTCCTCGCCGCCATGGCCTGGATCCATTCCGGCACAGAATTTGTACAGAAATCAAAAAATACACTCAACTTGTTCACGCTCGCAAGCGATACGCTTTCTAAAGCCATCAACGTTCCACGAGAAGTTTCGTTCTCGCTAAAGCAGCTCCGCGACTTCCGCGACTCATTAAAGGAGATGCCCGTTTACTCTCCGTCCTCACATTTCATAGCGCAGCAACTTCTCGCCGCATTCCCAGATGCACTCGCCACTCCAAGCGGTAACGTTTACAAGTTGAGCAACGGCAACACAATCCGTTTGCAAGTTTCAGAGCCGCCATATGCATTGCTCGCGCTCTCTATGCTCCGCACGGGTGGCGGCAGCAAATCAGAACTGCACGTAAGCCTTTACGCTCCAGTGCCCAAAGAATTGCTCGGCGGCGAAAGCGAAAACATTCGCTATGAACTGTTATGGCGTAGCGGTCAAGAACGCTTTATCGGTGTCGAGATTCATGAAAGCGAAAGCCCCAACGGCGACGTTCGCGAAACAAGCCGCAAAGAAATCCTCCCGCAAGAAACCTCGCCCAAAGTCCTCGAAAAGCTCAAAGAGCTCACCGCCGAAGCTTGGCGCGACAAGCTCGAAAAAGAAAACTGGACCGGTCGTTACCTCACCGAGAACATCCAGACGCTCCTCATCAAGATGCGTCTTGCAGCAAAGCTTTACCCGGAATACGGCCTCCCCGAATTCAATGACGAGGATATGGAACTTATTCTAAACGAGCTTACGGACGGCATATTCCTTTTGCGCGACATCAACGAAGACCGTTACCGTAACATTGTCGAAGATTACTTCGGCAAGTCCATGCTTGCATGGTTGCAAAAAACGTTCCCCGATCATTACGTATTGCCCAACGGCAAGCGCGCCCGCTACAGCTATCAAGAAGTCGCCACCGCCGATGAACAGAGCAGCGGCAAGATTGTGCAAAGTGCAGACGGCGTTCTTGTCGAGATATCCGCACGCATCGAAGACTTTATGCAGCTCCGCGGCGAGCACAAAATCGCAGATGGCAAGCTCAAAGTACGTTACGACATTCTCGCACCAAACTTCCGCACGATTCAAAAGACATGGGAT
Organism: Fibrobacter sp. UWB13; assembly: GCF_900177805.1. Taxonomy (NCBI): domain Bacteria; kingdom Pseudomonadati; phylum Fibrobacterota; class Fibrobacteria; order Fibrobacterales; family Fibrobacteraceae; genus Fibrobacter; species Fibrobacter sp. UWB13. The sequence continues at coordinate 1,151,167 of NZ_FXAX01000001.1, forward strand.
CTCACAAGTTTTTGGCAAAACACCTACGCCGAAGTTCGCAAAGAACTCCGCGGACGCTATCCAAAGCACCCGTGGCCTGAAAAAATCATGTAATTTCATTACATGAAAAAAAAGTTTTTTTGAAAAGCATGCGGGCGGGGCCCCAGCTCAGAGTTGCGAAGGCCGCACGGGCCCCTCCCTGCACCCTCCCCATCCTTGGCCGACGCTTTTTGTAATACAAGACGCTAATCTATTTAATAATATTAAAGCACCTAAAATTTACTGTAACACTAAGAAGTTACTTCACACTATACACAGCGAGAGTTTTGCTGTACTCGTAGCCTACAACTAAAAGCGGTTCACCATTCGGGCTCTTTTCAGCAGGGATAAACAAGATGCCTTCAGGGCCGCGATCTTTCGGGTCTAAATAGAAATCTTCCAGTTTCGGAGCATTCCCGCTCTCGATTCCCGTAATGTCAAACACGGCAACGCCACTCGTGCGTTCCAGGCCAACAAAAGCATAGCGCTTATCGCCCACAATACCCGTCGTCACGTTTTCCGGTTCGCAGCCCTTGTCTTCACTGCGGGCATCCATTTTGACCTTGCCCTTCTTGGAATTCCAGTTAAAGTAATCAGGCGCCATCTGAGCCATCGTCTGTTCAAAAGCGTCGCCAGAATCCCACATCAGGTGCCCCGTTTCGCCATCGAAAATGCTAATCGAGCGCGTTCCAAAGCTATACATGTAAGGGCATCTGCCATTCTCCGTCTTATCCGGAGCCACATTGCAGCGTTCCAAATTGCTCACAGAAATGTTCTTCACCTCTTCGAGCATTTCGGTCGTAAACACGCTAGGATCCAGCAAGCCATTCTGAGCCAGCATCATCGGAGTCGTCACATCCGTCCAAGCCTTGTAATCATTGACCGGAGCACCTTCATTCGCCGTAAGCACAAACGTCTTTCCGTTCACAGTGAACGCCGAAATTCCATCCGGTTGGCGCAAACCACGCAACGGATAATTCTTGATTTCAATTTGCTTGTTCTTCTTGATGTCCAGACCAAATCCCGGCTTGGAATGATCCACATAACCAAGCGGGAACACATCCAATATTTTCTTCGATTCGACATCAAACTTCACAAGCGCATTGTTCTCTTGCAAGCTCACCCAAGCCATCTTGGAATCTTCGGAGACCGTAATGTATTCCGGCTCAAGCGACTGAACAAAACTCTTCACGCCCGTCTTACGAACGCCCTTTGCCATCAGAGCAAGCGAATCGAGTTCGCCAAATCCGACAACCGTCTTCTGCGGCTTTTTCCAAGCTTTCGCCAAATCAGCAGCACTCGACACATTCACGCCAGCAATCGACAAAACACCAATGCCGCCTTCCGGGTCTTCCACAAAATTTTCATCCGGAGAGCCTTCGCATGCCACGAGCAAATTCTTTCCATCCGGAGTAAACGTAATCATGTCAGGCATGTAGCACAGTTCATGTTTACCAAGAACTTCAAGTTTCTTGTTGTAGCGCATGACCTGCACATGTCCCATTTTCCATTCGGGGTTGTTCAAAAGACTTACCGCTACGAGGTCACCATTGACCGTCACGCTAGAGGCGCCACCCGGCAACTTGACTTCACTTATCTTTTGGGGCTTTGCGGGGTCTGCCATATCGACCACTTCCAAAACATTTTCGCCGCCAACCACGAACAGCACTTTCTTTTCGGGCATGTACGCCGAAATTTCAGCCGTCGTCATCGGAATGGAAGCAATCTGCTTCAGTATCGAACGCAAATGGAACGGTCCTGCCGGCACATCCGATTTTTTAGCAAACGAAAAGCCCGCGCACATAAGCAGGCTCATGACGAAAGCGGTTCTTTTCATTTCAACTCCCCGCGGCGGTGCCGCGACTAAAAATTAATCAAGAATCAACCACATGATAAGCATGCCAAGACCAAAGCTACCAAGCATCGATGCAGACTGCATCATCATGCTGTTCTTTTCATCTTCCTTAGCTTTGGCATCCTTGGCTTTTTGCTTTTCTGCCTGTTCCTGACTTGCCTGCATTGCAACGCTCAATGCCTTGGCACAAGTTTCGTTGTTCTTCTTCAGCGTGTTGTAGCTCTGTTCCCAGTTTTCGCACTTAGCCTTTTCCACTTCGAGATCCGAACGCAGCGATTGCTTTTCTACAGTGCATGCGCTATCGCGAAGTGCCATCACGCTATCACGCACAGCAATTTCTGCGACAAGCTCCGCATTTTCTGCAGCACTACCTGCAGTTTTCGAATCAGCTGCATTTACAGCACTTACCAAAGCAAGCACAAGCAAAGAGCCCCAAGCCCACGACTTCACAAAAGAACGAACAACAGAAACCATATTCCCTCAATTACATCTGGGCGTAAATGCGCTGCCAGCCTTCTTCCGGAATCTGGGCGCCCATCACCTGAACGACTTCGTTCGAAACAATGCTACCGAGCTTGCCCGAGCGTTCCATATTCCAGCCGTTCATGTAGCCATAGAGGAATCCCGATGCCCAGAGGTCACCAGCACCCGTCGTATCAATAGCCTTTGCAGCACCCGCAGACACGCGAGTTACCACGCCATCCTTAGCGATCAAGGCACCGCGCTTGCCAATCTTCACGACCGCGACCTTAGCCTTCTTCGCCAAGACTTCAAGAGCCGCTTCTTCCTTGACACCAGCATAAGCAAAAGCTTCATCTTCGTTAGCGATGATGATATCAATCATCTTTTCTTCGAAGAGTTCATCGAAGAGCTTGCGGCAAGCTTCGACCACGCCGAACGAGCTAAAGTCGAGAGCGGTTTCGACACCGAGGCTACGCGCGAGCGTAAACGACTTCTTGAAGCATTCGCCATTAAATGCACGGTAGCCTTCAGCGTAAAGGAGTCCCACATCGTCATAAAGAGCCGGAGTAAAGTCATCCGAACCGAGGAAGTCCGAAGCGCCAAGGTAAGTCCACATGGAACGCTGGGCATCCGGAGTCACAGCAGAGAAAACGCAACCCGTAGCGACATCGCTCATCCCGAGCTTCGATTCCACGCCGTTATTCTTCAAGTGTTCCTGGAAAAGCTTGCCGAGTTCGTCATCGCCAATCTTCGAAATAAAAGCAGCCTTGCCATGCAAGCGAGAAAGCCCCACCATGGTATTGCAAGTCGAGCCACCCGGCACGCGAATCGGATTGTCAAGAGCGCCGAGGAACTTTTCCATCTGCGGCCAGTCGACCATGTTCATGCCACCCTTCTGTACACCCTGAGCTTGAATCCATTCATCGCTCACGTTAGCCAAAATATCAACAAGGGCAGCGCCCATACCAAGAACTTTCTTCATTAGAATCCTCCGCGACGGCGACGCAACTTGTCACCCGCTTTTAATAAAAATTCACGTTCCGATTCACTCAAGGACTGGAGGCCTTCGCGCTCCACCTTCTTGAGAATTTCATCCATGCGTTTCTGTTCATCTACGTAGAACACTTCACCTTCGAGAACTTCCGGTTCATCGGAACGGCGCGAGTTCGAACGCGCTCCCGAACTACGGTCTCGATTATACTTTTCAGGGTCTCTGGAGAACAAACGGAAAATAGCCGAAAGCGGTGAATTGTAAAGCACCTTCGCTCCGTTCTGGAAAATTGCCATGTAAATAAAACCAGCGACCACACCGCCCAAGTGGGCAAAGTGCGCAATCATGTCGCCCGAATTAGCAAAGAGAATATCAAGCGCAATCATCACCCACATGGCATTCTTGATTCGCATCGGAATGACAAAGAACATGAGGATAACGCGATCCGGGAAAAACTTGTAGTAAGCGACAAAGACACCCATCAAGGCGCCCGACGCACCGATAATCGGATTGTTCGTAAGCCCGAGGACGCACATGAAGAAACTGAACAGCGCCGCAAAAATGCCACAGAAAAAGTACATTGAGACAAAATGACGCGTCCCCATCCATTCCGCGACCTCTGAACCGAACATCCAGAGCATCAGCATGTTGAAGAAGAAATGCATAAAGTCGAAATGGATGAACATGTACGTCACATAGCGCCAAAGCTCCAGCGGAACTCTCGGCATAAAGGCGCCGTAGTAGTTGATGTAATCCGTGAGGCTCCCATAACCAGCCCCTAAATTAACTTCTAGTCCACGCCCAAGAAAAGCGATAATGAATACGACTGCATTCGCAAGCAAAAGCGTCTGCAAAGCCTTGGGCAAATATTTAAATGGCTTCATAATTTTTCCTAAACTCTTTTAAAAGCATGGAGACCATGTTCTTCGGCACATATTTAGAAATTAGCGACTTCTGTTCGGCGGCACTCTTCTCGGCACCACACTTGAGGAGTTCTCGCACAAGCGTACTGCTCACCACAAGATGTTCCTGCGCACTGAGCAAAAGCACCGTCTCGACATCGCCATCACCGTAAATGACCTTGTTGTTCCAGGCGACCGCCTGTTCAGCATCCAAGTCGGCAGAATTGCGGATTCCGCGCACCAGGTAATGCGCGCCCACCGATTTCATAAAATCGACCGTCAGCCCACCATGGACGGCGACCGATACATTCGGGAATTCAGAGACCGCCGCCTCCACCATCGCCTTGCGCGTTTCGGCATCAAACAAGTTTTTCTTACTTGCATTCTGGGCGACAAGTACAATCAGGGAATCAAAGATGCCGGCGGCACGTTTTACAAGGTCAAGGTGACCGACTGTAAACGGATCGAAGGATCCCGCAAACACCGCCACACGGTGTCCGCAGCCTTCCTCCACAACTGATTTTTTCTTTGCTTTAGAATTCCACACCATGTGGTATAATGTACAAAAATCACGCCCTAATAATTATCAGCGACGACTCGCCATAGCGGCGAACTTGCCCCTGAAAATCATCACCCTTAGCCCATTCAGGCAACTTGCGGCTCGGAGCCTCAAAAACAGCCACACCACCAGGGCTCAGCCATTCGATAAACGGTCGCAAGTCCGGGTAATCCATGTCCTTGAACGGCGGATCCGCGTAAATCAAGTCAAAACCGCCATCGGCACAGACAATCTCTTTCTTGAGCGTAAGCACGCTTGTTTCCAGAAGCTTGAGCCTGGAATCCATGCCGACCGACTTGTAGGATTGTTCAATCATCCTCGCCTGCGGACGAGCAAGCTCCACCGCAGTCACACTTGCTGCCCCACGGCTCAACGCCTCAAGCCCCATAATGCCACTGCCGGCAAAAAGGTCCAGCATGCGGAATCCATCGACGCCCTGCAATATGTTAAAGAGAGCTTCCCTCGTGCGGGAAGCTGTCGGACGTGTTTTCATGGTATCCGGGGACTCGATATTGCGTCCCCGCAAAGAACCGCCAGTAATTCGAATCGGCATACTAGCGGAGAACGAACATTTCGACGCGCAAGTTCGTAATCAGGAACTTCTTGGCGTACTTCAAGTCAGCCTTCGGTACACCCATGCGAATCGGGGAATTAGCAAATGCATTCATGAAGTTCAGCAAATCAGCAAAGTCCGAAGTCGTCGACACGTTGTACGCATAGCGTTTGAACACACCGAAGTCTTCAACAACAGGCTTTTCCAAGCCCTTCAGCTGAACCTTGTTCGAAGCGGCAAGATTCTTGAGAGCCTTGACTTCTGCCGGAATTTCTGCAGCAGGGACAAAACCACGCACAGCATCGAGACGCACCTGCGGAACAGAGAACTGCCCAAACACAGCCACTTCGGTAGCCGCTTCAGATGCAATCGGCGACTGGAACTGCTTACTTACAGCTTTAAGTCTATCCATAAGTGTATGCTGCGAAGAAGCCTTCATAGCAACACCGCGCAAGTAATAGTAGTTCGGAGCCTGGTACACGCATTCCGAGAAACCGATATCATCCGGGGCTGCGGTATTGAGGAACGAAAGGAACTGCGGAAAGGAAGTCTTCTGATAAGAAAGCTTCTCGAGCGGCAAATAGCTGCCGTAGCCTGTTCGTTTGTTATTAAACAGGACCTGCGGATTGATTTCGGCAACAATGTCCTTTACAGGCATAGCGGCACGAACACGAGCCACCGCTTCTTGCTGCTTAGCAAGCTCTTCGGCGGTCGGACCGGCAGGGGTCGTCGTGGTTGTCGAACTCTTCTTCGCCCCAATCAAGTTGAGGTAGGAATCCGGGAACACGCCGTCCAAAACAGCCGGGACACCCATCACGCTCAAGTAGCAGCTAAAAGCGACAACGGCAAACAAAGCCGCAACGGCAACCGTCAAATACTTTCTCTTGTAGCGACGTTCCACATCTGCAACGTTCGTCACATGCAAATGCTGGGCAACACTACCGATGGTGGAATTCTTTTCCGCCACCGCAATAAGGTTCATGTGAATCATACACCCTCCATCTGATTGAGAGCGGCGCCAACAGCACCAACACAGCAAATCATGTCAACGGGGTTCACGCTTTCGTCACACGGAAGCTGAGACAAGCCAGTCATCAACGATACCTGGTAATCGCCAAGTTTACTCGTAAGCGCATTCACAAACTGCTCGTTCGAAGCCATCTCACCGCAAAGGCGCACATCAGTCACACCATTGACGGCATTCTCCGTCTGGACAAGTTTCATCTGTTCAACAATCTCGTTCGCAAGAATCGGATAAGCCACGTCTTCGGTCTTACCGACCATCGAAAGCGTCGAGACGCAACGCAAAGCGAGAAGTTCATCGCGGCGCATCCAGGCAAGCGTCACGCCAGCGAAGTCCGCCTTCACCACGCAAACAGCATCCTTGATCTTTTCGCCAACATCCATCACGTTCATGAGCGAAAGCACATCGACTTCCATGGACTTCGGAGAAAGAATGCGGGAACGGAAACCCTTACGCAGAGCTTCGACCCATTCCTTGCGGACCGCCATGATCAGTTCGTTATACCCAAAGGAATCATCGCCACTCAATGTAGTCGAGTCCACGATGTAGGCACTCACATCGGCATTGGTAAACAGTTCCATATACCATTTCAAGTACTGGTCCTTGTTGGCGACAGCCTCTGGCGGTACGTAGACCTTACGGATAATCGACATCGTTGCAGGCATCGTGACAGAAGTCGCCTCGATATCTTTAATCTGGTTTTCGTCCACCCACTGCTGGAGAGTGCTTTCAAAAAGGAAAATATCGTAAATAGGGTTCGTTTCCGTCGGAAGGACAGCCACCTTGACAACCTTCTTTGCAGAAGAATCCACAAGGGCGACCTTCATGGAAGTATCCCCTACCTCAACACCTAGATATAACTTCGTTTCACTCATAAATATGCTTATGTAAAGTTTTATATCCTAAAACTAATCAAAAATTATCAATTGTATCATGTTTTCAAGCTTTTTCTTTCCAATTCCATGCACTTTTTTGAGATCTGAAGGGGCTTTGAACGGTCCAGAGGCGTTTCGGCGCTCTATAATCTTCTCCGCGAGCTTGGGTCCCACCCCCTTTATCGCGCACAAGTCGTCCGCACTCGCCGTATTGATGTTCAGCGGGAACGTGACTTTTTTCTTCGTCTTACGGTGATGCTCGGACAATTTCGGGACGGGATCTGTAAGGGTTATTACTTTGTCGGTATCGTTAAACGGGACCGCACTCGTATCTGCATCAGGAACCGCTGCCGAAGATGCTACCGGAGGCGCATTTGCGACAACTATAGCGTCACCGACTTCGAACGTTTCGATAGACGGGAGTCCCCACGGGAGGTAGCGGACGGTTAAGCCAATGATAAAGAGGAGGATTGCGAGTTTGAGAATTCTTTTTTCAGATGCGTTCATTGCCTTTTATAGAGGGTTCATCTAATAAGGGATATAATAAACGATCTACTAATATATTCTCGACGTGGGCTGCGTCCGCAGGGACGTCCACGGAAATGCTCGGGTAAGCGCTCTGGACAATGCGGATGGGGCGGCGCCCTAAGATTCGCATCTGCTCCAGCGAGCGTTCCAGCTCAATCTTGTTCTGCGTGAGCGACGCAAACTCATCGCGAGCTTCGCGGGAGTATGCGTAAATGCCCTGGTGCTGGAACCAGCGGTTCGCTTCTGCAGGCGGCACAGACCTTGTAAAGTCTACAGCCACACCGTCGCGCACGAGCACTTTCACGACGGTCTTGAGTTCAGCTTCTGCAGGGTTCAACGGGCATGCGACCGTCACCCAGCAGTCGGGGTGTTCCGAGAGGTCTTTCGCGACATCGCGGAGCACGGAAGGTTCAACGAGAGGCTCATCGCCCTGAAGATTCACGACAAGGTCAAGACCAAGCTTTTTGGCGGCCTCCGCCACGCGGTCGGAACCTGTTGCACATTCGCCAGTCATCACGCAGTCAAAGCCAGCCGCCTGGACGACAGCTTCGATTTCAGGACTGTCCGTCGCACAGACAATGCGATCAAAGCAATCCGCAAGGAGCGCGCGTTCCATAGTACGGACAATCATCTCCTTGCCGTTGAGCTTCAGGAGAGGTTTCCCCGGGAATCTGGACGAGCCCATGCGGGCAGGAACGATGCAACTGACCTTGTTCAAGGCGAATTACATCACCTTCGGGATGGCGAAGTGGTCGTTTTCGACAGCCGGAGCGTTAGCAAAAGCCTGTTCGAGCGTAAAGCCCTGCACCGGCACGTCTTCGCGGAGGATGGTAGCGCCGTTTTCGACAGCGGTCATCGGTTCCACGTTCGAAAGGTCCAAAGCCTTCAATGCTTCGAGATGGTCGAGCATCTTGTCCAAGTGACCCTTGATTGCCGGAATATCTTCTTCTGCAATGCTCAAGCGAGACAACTTCGCGAGCTTCAAAACTTCTTCACGTTCAAGCATAAAAAACCTCTTTTTTACAGGATGCAAGATAGAATATTTTAGTAGGAAGTAGGAAGTAGACTGTAGGAAGTGGCTGGTAAACAGCGCCGGAGCAGCTATCCAATCACTTCCAATGCAGCGTATTTGAGGATAATGGTACGGTTCATGTTCTCACGGTCGAAACGCACATCGACGCGGGCGTTATCGCCACTGCCGTAAGCCTTCATAATCACACCCGTTCCATACCTGGAATGGCGAACGCGAGCGCCCTCGTGATACGGATTGTCATACTCAATTGTCGGGCCAGACGGAGCAGGCGATTTCACAACCTTCACCGGGTTGCGGTACACGATGTGCTTATCATTCTTCTTGATGGATTGTGGCACAGGCGCCGGGCGCGAACCAAACGAAGACCCGCCAAAACCGCTACGGGAGCCGCCAAAGCTACCGCCATGGGAGGCGCCGCCAAACGAGCGATTGCCATAGGAATTGCCATACGAATTGCCCGAGCCCGAATTGCCATAAGACGGACGAGAACCATAACTCGACGAGCCGTACGATGAGCTAGAACGCGTATTCCCCACAAAGCTAGGAACAGACGGGCGCGTATTCAAACATGGCGTAAAGTCAACGACGGAAGGATCCAGTTCTTTGAGGAACCTGGACGGAGCAAACGGTCGAATGTTCCCTTGGAAGAACCTGCGTTCCGCATGGTACAGATAAAGTTTTTTTTCAGCACGGGTGCAGCCCACATAGAACAGGCGGCGTTCTTCTTCCATCTGCTCGTTAATTTCAGCCATCGAGAGCATAGACGTTCCACGCACAAGCGGGAAGATTTCGTCATCGCAACCCGCCAAATGAACCGTATTGAATTCCAAGCCCTTTGCCATGTGAATCGTCATGAGCGTTACAAGACCCTTCGACGTATCGACCTTCTTATCGCCATCCGTCAAAAGCGAAATATCCTGCAAGAACGCATCGAGCGTTGCACCCGGATGTTCTTCGTCAAATTCGCGGATAGCGTTAATCATTTCGTCCAAGTTCGCAATTCGTTCGTCGGCAGTGACTTCGTCTTCCTTGCGCAAGAAGTCCTTATAGCCTGTATCGTTGATGATATGTTCAGCAAGAATCGGGAGCGGATACTCACCAGAAGTCATCATGTTCTTCCAGTTCGTCACAAGGTCCGTAAACACCTTAAGCTTCGGAGCGCCGCGCCCCGTGCCGTTCGCCTCGGCCAATAAGTTGTCCCAGAACGACCCCTCGCCCGCTTTCACCTTGGCTAGTACGCCTTCGACTGTCGTCTTGCCGATGGCACGCGGCGGAGTGTTAATCACGCGCAAGTAGGCTGCATCGTCTTTTTCGTTGGCGAGCACGCGCAAGTAGGCAAGCACATCCTTGATTTCCTTGCGGTCCCAGAATCTTGTACCGCCAAAAATCACCGACGGGATGCGCAAATCGTTGAGCGCCTTTTCAAGCACGCGGGACTGCGCGTTCGTGCGGTAGAAAATTGCAGTCTTGGCATAAAAATCAGGACCCGCCTGCGCCACCGTCTTTGCAATGTTCGATGCTTCGGCACGGTCATCTTCAAAATAGCGCACGTGAATGAGTTCGCCCGCTTCTTCCTTGGAGAACACGTTTTTCTGCATTTCTTGCGGGCGGACGTTATGCGCAATCACGGAACCCGCGCCTTTAACGATGTTTGCGGTCGAGCGGTAATTGCGTTCGAGCTTAACAATCGTCACCGGAGCAAAATCGCGGTGGAAGTTACGGATAATCTTGATATTTGCGCCACGCCAACCGTAAATACTCTGGTCGTCATCGCCCACCACCGTCACGTTTTTCGTATTCTTGTCGATGAGCAACTTCAAAAGTTCATACTGGACGTCGTTCGTATCCTGGTATTCATCCACGACAACGTACTGGAAACGTTCTCTCAGCTGTTCCGCCAAATTCGGGACCATCTGCAACATGCGAACCGTATTGAACAGCAAGTCATCGAAGTCCATCGCATTCGATTCCGCAAGCTTTTTCTGATAAGCGGCGTAATAGCGCGCCTTACGTTCTTCGTCGGCAAATTCAGCGTTCAAAGCCGCCACATCCGGAGTCTGCAAGACAGCATTATTGTTCTTGTACAAAACTGTATTCTTGAAACGGGAAATCGCGCTGTGGACCTTCTTCAGTTCATTCACGTCATAATCATCGCCAAGATCGTCCTTCAAGATTTCCTTGAGGATGCGCTTCTGGTCATCGTCATCGTAAATGGAAAAGTTTGCATCAAACCACTTGCCGCCAAGAGCCTTGATTACGGATTCCTTGGCCAAGCAGAGTTTCAAAAGCTTAAGGCAAACGGAGTGGAACGTGCCCATCCACGTGAACGGCTTACGGCAATTCAAAAGCTTCTGGATACGGTCCTTCATTTCGCGGGCGGCCTTGTTCGTAAAAGTCACCGCCAAAACGCGATTAGAATCAATCTTGTGGTACGAAACCAGATGAGCAATCTTGTAAGTAATGCAACGCGTCTTTCCAGAACCTGCACCGGCAAGAATCAACATCGGGCCGTTGATTTTCTTTGCGGCAGCGGCCTGTTCCGGGTTCAACTCTTTATCTAAAACACTATCATCAACAACATTGCATTCTACGAAATCGTCCATCTAGCACTCCTAGTCGATATACAGATGTGCAATATAGTAATTTGGTTATTGGTCAATGGTCATTAGTTATTTGTTTAGACTCTTACAAAAATAGGAGATCCCCGCTCGTCCCCGTCATCCCCGTCAAGCGAGGACAGGCGCGAGGACAGGTAGGCGGGGATGACAAGATTAATAGTCCGAGGTGACAAGCGTCGAATTAATCGTCGGCGGTGGACGCGCCGATGGCTTGTTCCAAAGTGGTCTGACCCTGGAGCGCCTTGTTGATGCCGTCCATACGGAGCGTAATCATTTCGCAAGACTTAATAGCCTCGCGCTTGATTTCGTCACCGGAAGCGCGCTTAATCACGAGGTTACGCACAGCTTCGTTCGGCACGAGGAACTCGTAAATACCGCAACGACCCTTGAAGCCCGAACCATCGCACTTTTCGCAACCGCGGCCATGATAGAACTGCATGTCCGGAGAAAGGTGGAGTTCATCGCGGAGTTCCTGAGAAATCTCGACCGGTTCCTTACAGTTCTTGCAAATGCGGCGCACAAGTCGCTGAGCCAACACACCCTTAATAGCTGTAGACACAAGGAACGGTTCCAATCCCATTTCGAGCAAACGAGGGAAAGCACCGGCAGCGTCGTTTGTATGGAGCGTACTGAAGACCAAGTGACCCGTCAAAGCAGCTTCGATAGCCATCGTCGAGGTTTCTTGGTCACGCATTTCACCGATCATGATCACGTCCGGGTCCTGACGGAGCAAGGCACGAATGCCCGCCGCAAAGGTAAAGCCTGCGGCATTGTTGATCTGACCTTGGTTCACACCGTCAATATTCAATTCCACCGGGTCTTCCATCGTCGAGATGTTGATCGTGGAATCCAAAATTTCTCGAATAGAAGCGTAAAGCGTCGTAGACTTACCGGAACCCGTCGGACCGGTAACGAGCACAATGCCGTTCGGGGCATTAATCGCATCGATAAACTGCTTGAGCACGCGGGCATCAAAGCCCATTTCCTTAAGCGGGAACTGACCCGAATTCGGGTCCAAAATACGCATAACGATCTTTTCGCAAACACCGCGCTTACGTAAAGAAATCGGGAACGAGCTCACACGAAGGTCAACTTCGGATCCCTTGTAACGCACCGTGAAACGTCCGTCCAACGGCTTACGCTTTTCAGCAATGTCCATCTTGGACAAGAGCTTGATACGCGAAAGAATCTGTGGCATCAAACGTGCCGGAATCGGAGACATCACCTGCAAGTCACCGTCAATACGGTAGCGCAACTTGAGGAACGTCTCTTGCGGTTCAAGGTGAATATCGGAAGCGTGACGGGCAATAGCTTCGTGAATCAAGGTCGTCACGATCTTCACGACCTGGCGGCCTTCTTCGTCAGTCAGTTCCGGTTCATCGCTATTGCCACTTCCACGTTCGACCGTTTCAAGTTCATCCTCGTTAGAACCTCCAATAAGTTCTGCAAGGGATTCTTCGGCAGGGCCATGGCCCGCAAAGAGGATATCGATAGTCTTCTTGATGTCCTGTTCAGACGCCATGACCACATCGACATTGCGCTTGACCTTAAACTTGATAGAGTCCCTGAGACGCACGTTCGTCGGGTCCGCCATAGCGACCACGAGAGCCTGGCGAGCATCTTTCGACACGTAAAGCGGAACAATCTTGTTCGCCTTGCACTGTTCTTCGGGGATAAACTCATAAACCTTTTCATCGAGCTTGATGGAATCGAGCTTGACGTAAGGCACTTCGAACTGGCAGCAAAGAATGTCCGTGAGCTTTTTCTCGTCGATAAATCCTAAATCGATAAGCACACGGCCAAGGCGCTTGCCGCCCGACGTTTTTTGCTTTTCAAGAGCTTCGTTCAGTTTTTCCTGAGTAATAAAGCCCTGGTCCAGGAGCATTTCACCGATACGTTTCTTGGTAACGCTCTGCATCTGGACACCGAGAATATCGGTCAGCTGTTCCTGCGAGACCATCCCCGCCTTCACAAGAACCTGGGCAAGAGTCAGTTTCTTGCCTTTTTGCGTCCAAAACTTAACTTCGTCTTCGGCGTACTTTAACTGGTCTTCGTTAATCAGGTTAACGCGAACCAGCAACTGCCCTAAACTATTTGAATCTTTCATAGATGCGACCAAGCCTGAGCATTCAGGAGTGCCTTAACTCCATCTTGCCTTTTCAAATAAACACCACTGCCACAAGATACCAAACCGATATCGTGGATTTCGCCCTTTTGGGGCACACTTTCTAAATATATACTTTTTGTAAGATTAGAAGTGAACAGAAGTTCGTATTCTTCGCCACCATTTAGTGCAAATTGGAGGGGAGAAAGCCCAAAATACCCGCACATTTCCAAAACATCGGGGTCAATAGGCAGTTTTTCCTCGTCAATTTCGATAGAAACGCCCGACGAGAGCGCAAGGTGGTTTGTTTCGGAACTAAGCCCATCGCTAATGTCCATGCAGGCGCCACGCACCCCCTGTTTGATGAGTTGAACCCCCGCATCCTCGCAAATTTTCGGGGCAAGGTGGTATTCGACGAGCCTCGGGAAGCGTTTAGCCTCCTCGGGATGGTTGATCAAAATCCAGAGTCCGGCATCGGATTTGCCGAGCGTGCCCGCCACAAAAACATGGTCCCCCGGTTTTGCAGCACTGCGAAGGAGTGTCGTTTCGCCATCGGTTGTGCCGAGGAGTGTTGTCGAAAACATCCCGACATCGCCAGAGACCGTATCTCCGCCAATCAACGTAATTCCTCTTCTCTCAAAGCCTTGAGCAACCGCTTTTGCGATTCTATTTCGAGTTTCTTCGCTCCAGTTTTTGTTCACGCAAAGTCCGAACAGCGCAATCTTGGGTCGACCGCCCATGGAAGACACGTCTGAAACGTTGGACACAATGTGCTTCTCGACCGCCTGTTCCGGACTCGACCAGTCCAGGCGGAAGTGCGTGTTTTCGACCGAGAGGTCCTTGGTCGCAAGCCAGCCATCAAAGATGGCACAGTCATCCCCCGCCGACAGCCAACCACGGTGCGTGGGTGGTTCATTTTTTAAGGGAGCGACCCCATCCAATATTTTACGGACAAACCGAAATTCACCAAGATCAGGGAAATTCATATTTTTCAAGGACAATTCAAATTTTCTCCCAATAATTTAACAATAAACTTTCTATACTTTAGGCGTGGGACATATATTTTTTATAACGCCATCATCGCCAGGCAGCCTCGATAAGCTGAACCAGTGGACCTTCCGCTGGCTTTTAGAACATGGTAACATGGCGGAAGATTCCACCCTCTATACTTGCAATTCCATCGAAAGTGCTCAGAGCCTTTTGGAATCAGCCCTCATCATCGGTCAGTCGCCATCGCTCATTATCTTTGACCATGCCGACCACGCTACCGAGAAGAACTTGGCTTTTAGCAAGGAACTCCACAACGGCATTCCCGAATCGTGGATTATCGAAATCATCCCGGACGACATGCCGCTCCCAGAAGATTCGAGCGACAACGGAACGTTCTGGATCAGACGCCCCATCAACGAAGACGAATGGTGCGCTACGCTCGAAAATGTGCTGCACAAGAACGGCTGCCCGCAGTGGGCAAAGTGGACTCAGCACAAGAGCTACAGAGGATTTTAAAACAGAGGTTTTTAACCGTGATTAAAGGCGTCAGCTACTTTGGTGTGCGCTCTCCGAAGCTCGCACACGTAGATCTTGTACAGATAAAAGAAGCAGGATACAACGCAGTCCTCCATACATGGAGCGAAGAAGACCTACAATATTATTATGATACCATGAAGCAGATCGTGAACGATTCTGCCGCCATGGGACTTTCCGTTTACGTGAACCCGTGGGGAGTCGGACGCGTATTCGGCGGTGAAGCTTATTCGGAACTCACCGCAAGGAATCACGACATGTGTCAGGTCGCCATAGACGGAAAGCCTAAGGTTGCCGCCTGCCCGAACCACCCGGAGTTCCGCGCCTACATGCACAAGTGGATTGCCACAGTCTGCGATACAAACGTCTCTACGATTTTCTGGGACGAGCCGCACTTTTACTTCGAGAAGGGCGGGCTTAGCAACTGGAGCTGCCGCTGCGAAAAATGCCGCGCAAAGTTCCGTACAAAGTTTGGCTACGAGATGCCCGCCGAGCTTACGGATGACATAAAACAGTTCCGCGAAGAAAGCCTTATTGAATTCTTGGACGAGATGACACAAGATGTTAAAGCGCGCGGCAAACGCAACTGCGTTTGCATGCTCCCACCGTGGTTCCCGGCGGGGCTCGACGACTGGAGTCGTGTCGCGCGCCTCGATGCCGTCGACGAAATTGCAAGCGACCCGTACTGGGAGCGCGGAGCAAGTGAAGAATGGGTCCGTGAAAAATACCGCGAAACAGCAAATAAGCTCGTCGAAGTCGCAAACCGCTACGGGAAATCCGTACAAATGTGGGTCAAGGCATACCAGATTGAAGCAGGGCGCGAAAATGACCTCGCCATCGCCGTCGATGAAAGCCGTGCCGCAGGCATCAAGAACATATTCGCCTGGAGCTACCGTGGCACCGAAACATTAAGTTGGCTGAAAAGCGATAATCCCGACAAAGTTGCAGAGGTATTCCGCACAAAGCTTAAAAATTGCTAATTTGTATTTTAAATACAATTATACACCAAGAGGATCTAAGATGAGAGAAAAAATCATTGGCGCAACGCTTTTACTGGCATCGCTTGCATTCGCTCAATATGAAACAAGCGGCGATTACTTCGGAACAAGCGAACCGACAAATTCCACAAGCGCTTTCGAAAGCACTTCTTACTCCACAACTACCGCTCCTGAAAAAAAGGAGAAAAAAGACCCGTACTACCACTCACACAAGGGCTTCTATTTTTCAACAAGCCTGACGTTTGGTTACACCTATCTCCGCTACAATAACCACGACGTGTATTACGATGGTGTGGAAATCGATGAATACAAGTTTACCGGTTTCATGACTCCTTATGAAGAAGTCCGCCTCGGTGGTTCCATCGCCAACGTAGCCTCTGTTTACGGTTTATTGGGCTTTGGTATTGGAACAGGAACGTTCAAAACGGAAAGCATCAACGATAGACATAGCTATGGCGATAGCTACAGCTACGATAACGGATTCTATCACAACCAAAGAAAGTACGATGCCACAAGCATCAAGTTCTATTTTGGTGCAGGCTGTGAATTCTACCCCATCCAAGACATCGACAATCCCATGTACGGATTGTTCCTCGGACTTTCTTACGGTCTTGCTGTTGATGGAGCTTTTTACGAAAAAGTCGACACCTATGATGGATACAAATACGACAAGTCCGAAGGCTTCATCACAGGCGCCTTCAGATTTGAAGTGGGTAAGGACTTCTGGTTCAGCAGACGCTGGAGCTTTGGTGTCGCCTTCAACTACACTATTGGTTGGCTTGACCTCGATGATTCAGACTACTATGACAGAAGCTATCAAGATAGCGAAACTTATGCTCAACACACCTTCGGTTTGACCATCAGGCTGTCTCACTAAAAAATTAACCAAGGACGCCCGCTAAAAAAGCGGGCTATTTTTATAAAAAGATATGATTAAGAAACTACTTGCCACCACTGCTATCGCACTGTTTTTAACATCGCAAGCTTTTGCGGCTGATACGCGCACAGACGCAAGCAAAGTTCACGCCCACCATGGATTTTATTTCTCTGCAGATTTGGCTTTAAGCTACGCAACATCAGAAGACATTGTTACCGACTGGGATGATAAAGTCGCTCTGAAATGCAATGGCTGGTTGCCTTACAGCGAGGTCCGGGTCGGCGGATACATTGCAAACATGGTATCTGTTTACGGAGCTTTCGGTCTTGGATTAGGGAAAGCCGACTACGAAAACCCGAGCGCCCACGATTCAGATAAAAGAAAAATGGACGCCGTCATAATGAAAGCGCTATTGGGTGTCGGTGCCGAATTCTATCCTTTCCAGAACAAAGAAAGCGCTCTTTACGGACTGTATTTCGGGCTTAGCGTAGGCTATGAAATGGTCAAGACGCAAGACGACAACGATGGTTTGACCTATAACAGCGCAAAAGATGATTTAAACGATTTCCCCAGCGTCTTTATCCGACCTGAAATCGGTTACGACTGGTGGTTCAGCCCACGCTGGAGATTTGGCGTCGCATTCAACTACTCCTATGGCAAAATTGATGACGACTGGGAAACCAATACAAATCACAGTTTCAACTTTGCCATTAGAATAGCGCGCTAGTTTTTACTTCATCACACGTATCGTCGCGGAGCCGTTACGGGACTTCACGAGATACGTGCCTTTTTGTTTTACGAGAGCGCGAACTTTCTGCGAAACATCTTGAGCGGTTGCGGCCTCGACGCGACCAACATGCGCTCCGAGCATATCGAATACATCGTAGGTTTGTGCGCCCGATGAAGCCTCGAATTTCGGACGAATGGCAAGCGACGGATCATAAACATTAATCCAGTCAATGTTCACATAGTTGCTTGTAATCAAGAGCTTCAGCACATGCTCGCCCTTAGTAAATTCGGCCTGCCCCAATTCCAATCTTTCATAGACATCCCACTCATCGCCCGTTTTTGGAACTTTCGTGGAAGGGACAATTTCTTTATCATCCAAAAGCAAGCTAAAGCTAGACGATTCCGTACCTGAAGCCACATTCGCAGAAATGTAGAACTTGCCATCACGCTTCACATTCACGGTGTATTCCAGCCATTCGCCTTCTTGCGTATAACCGATAGCGTAATTGTCTCCGCCCTTATAAATATCGACACCATCCTTACGGTACTCGCCACCCCTGTTCTCGGAATCGTTATCCAAGTAAGAGGAATTGCCCGAACCTACACCATTGATATCATAGTTTTCCGCCTCGATCTTGCCCGGGATTTTGACGGCCTCACCTGCCACAACACTATCGCCTTCCACCTTGCCAAACGGTTTCTGCGGAACAGGTTCCACGGGTTTGCGGTTCACCGCCTTGAGCATCTGCGCTGCATAACGCTTGCCGAATTCCACGTAGGCATCGTGATTGAAGTGATAGCGGTCCACGCCATTGCCCTTCAAGTTCTCGGACGAGGCGTAATAGGTGTTGTCCATCGTGTTCGGGAGTTTCGACACGCGGTCGGAATAGCAGCAGCCTTCACGCAAGAGTTCGCCTGCCACGAACGGCACCGTATCGGAGCTCAAGTTGAGCGCCTTGAGAATATCGTCGCGAGTTTTCTTCACAATTTTTGGCCAGTCCGGGTAACCGCCGTCCGTTTCGCCCTGGTGGAAGATGATACCCTTGATAACGCCCTTTTCCTGCGCCTTTTTAGCGATGTCGATAATCGTCTTCGTCACGTTTCCGTCGCTTGCATATTCTTTCGCGTAGTTCTGGAGCCAGGTTTCTGCCGTCGAGAGGTAACTCGCATACTGATCCTGGTCAAAGAGCTTGATGCTTGCACCGCCCACCGCGACCGGGATAATCCCAATCGTCACGTCGGGCATGCTGTCGGCCATGGTGCGGCCAAACCAGTCCGCCACAGAAATCGTGTTGCCGCAGTTAAAGAGCGAAGGCACTGCCGGGTAAACGTCACCGAGCGTATTGCGCCCCTTGCCCGAGCATTTTTGCGTTGCGAAAATTTTGAAGCGTGAATTTTCGACCTTATCTGCGCTCTGAGCATCAGCCGTGCCGCCCATATTGGACTGCCCGTACGCAATGTAAATGTGGAAATTCGGGTCTGGAGCAGCACTTGCCGAAATTGCACCAAACGACATCAAGCCCGCAGCAACACATGCCGCGGACGCAAAACCAGAAAGCTTATTAAACATTCCCATATATCCCTTTGGGTTAAACAACAATTATAAATTATACAGAAATGCGGCTAAGCGCGCGACTGCCCCGAGAAAAACTATAGACAGTTTGTCTATGCGACTTCGCCGCAGTACAACAAAAGCCCCGTCGCTTGGACGAGGCTTTTGAAAAATCACTGGATCCCATCGCGCTACGCGCTCCAGGATGACAATGTCTTACTTTGCGCGTTCGAGGTAAGAACCGTCGCGGGTATCCACGCGGATCTTGGTGTTGTTTTCGATGAAGAGCGGAATCATCACCTTAGCGCCAGTTTCGAGAGTGGCTTCACGCATCACGTTACCGCTGGTGTTGCCCTGAACTGCCGGAGGAGCGTCAACGATCATCAAGTCAACGAAGGTCGGCGGGATAACTTCGATCGGAAGTGTAGCCATCGTCTTCGGGTCCTTCCACCAAGTGACTTCGACAGTAGCGCCATCGAGGAGCCAAACTTCGCAGCCATTGAGAGCTTCCTTGGAGATTTCTTCAGTTTCCTGAGTTTCGCTGTTGAGGAAGTACCAAGTAGAACCGTCGTTGTAGAGGTAGGTCATTTCGGTGTAGGTCACATCAGCTTCTTCCACCGTATCACCGCTCTTCCAGGTGCGTTCGAGAGTACGGCCAGTCACCAAGTTCTTGATACGAACGCGGTTAAAAGCCTGACCCTTACCCGGCTTCACAAACTGGTTTTCGATGATTTCATACGGCTGACCATCAACCATGATTTTCAATTTTTTACGGAATTCGTTGGTGCTTACAGTACCCATATTATCCTCTTTTGGTTTTTGATTCTAAATTTAGCAATATAATGGACAATTCTGTTAAAACATTCACGCATATTTCTGAATTTTTAGACTATTTGGGCAATGATTTTACCGGTTTGACAAGCGAAATGCGCGCAAACCTCGACCAAGAGCCCACATTCGCATTCAACTGTTCCAAGCACTACGCCGACCTCATCAAAAATTCGGCAGAGCCCGTCAAACTGCTACGCGAGGTTCTACCGAGCAAGGACGAACTCAAAGATGCCCCCGGCTTTGTCGATGATCCTGTGGGAGACCTCCCCGCCGGCAAGTCCGAATGCATTTTGCAAAAGTACGAGAACCGAGCCCTCATCGTCTCGACTTCTGCCTGCGGTGTGCGCTGTAGATTCTGCTTCAGACGCAACTATCCCTTCCAGGACACTCAGAATATCGCGAGTGAAGTTTCGAACTGGCTGGATGTCCATACGAGCATCTGGGAAGTGATTCTCTCGGGAGGAGACCCGCTCACGCTTGGGCCGGGACCGTTCCGCGACCTCGTGGAAGCAATCGCATTCCACCCGTCTGTGACGACACTCCGCATCCACACGAGACTCCCGATCATGAGACCGGACCTCGTGATGCAGCATTTTGAACTTTTGCGTGAACTCCCCGCACGATTCAATTGTGTGCTCGTGGTGCACGTGAACCACCCCGACGAACTAGACGAAGAATCCGCCGCCGTTTTCGCACAACTTAAATTCAGCGGATGGACACTTTTGAACCAAAGCGTTCTTTTGAAAGGCGTGAACGATGACGCCGATACACTTGAACGCTTGAGCCGCAGACTATTCGAGCAAGGTGTACTCCCCTACTACCTGCACCAACTCGACCATGCAAAAGGTGTCGCCCATTTTGAAGTCAGCGACGAACGCGCCCGAGAACTCATCGCGCAGATTCGCACCAAGCTCCCCGGCTACCTCGTACCGAAACTCGTTCGAGAAATCGCCGGCGAAAAGAGCAAGACGCCGGTGTAGAAAAATTTTTTAATCCTTCCGTTCGCGTCCGAGGATTCCATTAATGCAATCCTCGAATTCAGTGTCATTACGCTTTCTAATCTCGTACGCTCCCGATTCCATTTCTTTTAGATAGGGAGCATTTTCTTCACGGCACTGTTCTTGCGTAATATTTGGATTTTCTCGGTTATACGCATTGCAAACAACATTACCCGATGTCAATGTTACGGACACACTATCCTTTATTCTCGCATAATTCAATTTCAAATCAAAAGAGTGTCCCTCATAAGTAAACTTCATACTCCTATTCGTTTTTTCTTGCACTGTAATTCCATAATCTTCAGCTAAAGATTCAACATTCCGACCACCATAGAAAGGAGTTTCAATCTGAATAGAATTTTGGCTGTCCAAGAACATAAATAATTCTTCGACAAAAACGGATTTCATGTAATCATAGTCCGCAAGCTCAGCAATATAGAACTCCGTTTTTCCATTATCAATTTTTACAAAATCCTCATCGGCATCATTCAGGCAACCCATTTCACCTTTAGCATCAATCAGTCTGCACGGCAAAATTTTCCAGATTCCATCAAGCTTTCCAGACGATCCTCCAACAAGGAATATCGTCTCTGTCGATTCAAAACCGTCATTACCATCTGCATAAAGTACCGCCGGCCGTGTAAGCGCCAAAGTATCGCCGCGGAAGCCATAGGCATACGTATTTGAATCACCGTAATAGAAATCAGGGTCATACATAAATGATTCGCCTTTCTTGAGGCATCCACCCACTTGTTCATCAACAAACGTTAACGAGTCTTGAGTTTCATTAACAAGAGCTTTACCGGAATACACCATACGAGCCGATGCAAATGCAGTTTGCACATCAACATTTCCAGAGTCAGCACTTGTAGATGTCTTTACATCACTTTCAAGAATTCCCTGGATGCATTTTGAGAATTCTCGACCATTATCTCTTTGATATCGCAGCGCATGACCATCAGAATCTGAATCTTTTGCTAGAAAATCCAGATAAGCTGAATTTTCTTCACGGCATAATTCGGGCGGGACATCATTTTTCTTACTGTAATTGCCAACGCACGTCGTTCCATTAGACGAGAGCGTTACAGCCATACTATCGCTATAACGGACATAATCCAATTTCAAGTCAAACGTGCGACCTTCATGTGTAAACTTTATACTCTTATTCGTTTTTTCTAGGACAGTAATTCCATATTTTTTAGGACTATTGTTATAACGTGAATAGAAAACATCTTCGAACATAATGGTTTGTTTATCGTTCAAAAATCGGAATACATCACCCACAAAATCCGAGTTCATATAATCATAGTTAGCCACATCACCAACACGGAATTCAACTTTATCGCCATCGAGCTTAAAAAACTTTTCGTAAGCGTCATTGTTACAGTAATAAACTCCGTCAAGATAGAAGCACTGCGTCAAGCGCCAAGTGCCGTTCAACACACCAGAGGTTCCGCCAATATATTGAACCGTCTCAAGTTCTTTTGTTGTTTCATCTTCGTAAATGAAGGAAAGCTGCAATGTATCTTTGCGGAAGTTATAGGCAAAGTGATTTGTATCTGCAGAATAATAGTCTGGATCATAATAAAGCGATCCATTGTGATTAAAGCAGCCCCCCAAGTTTTCAATTACAAACGTAAGAGAATCATTGGATTCATCAACCACAGCCTTACCCAATTGAGACACGCGAGCCGAAGCAAAAGCAGTCTGAACATCAATGATTCCGCCATCATCATTCGAAGACGTATTCGTATCTTCGGTAAAACCGGAGCACCCCGCAAATAGCGTAATACTAGTGAAAACCGTTGCGAAAGCAAGGCTCATGGCAAATATATTTTGCATCAGATTATTCTTTTTCATTTTTTTCTCCAACTTGTTTGCTCAATGGAAAGAGCTGTAAATTCATTCGATAAACGCGATCGTAGCTTTTCACGTTCGATACGATTTCCACTACTTTTTTGCGGAAAGCATCAAGTTCTGCAGCTAGGCGCTCATACGCTTCTCGGTCAAGCCCCATCGTCATGCCCGAAATGTGGCGGTATTCTCGCGTGTAGCGTTCTAGGGATTCGGCAGCCAAATGCGCATATTGCTTTTGCATATTGACAACCGTCGCCGAGATAACTTCACGAGAGCTCGAAACACCTTCGCTTGTTTGCACGTAATTTCCGCATTCATCTTTTTTCAAGAGCCCAAGCGATTCCTGAAGTTCCAATGATTCACGAGCTTCGGCAGCAGAAATGGCAGGCACAAGAGCATGTCCCATTTCAAGAGGCGTTGCGCCCTTCATAATCGGGGCTAGTTCCCTGAGTGCCGGGTTTGCCCACGACGAAAAATATTCAAACGACTTTGCCTCTAAAAAATCAATCTTGTTTTCTTGCGCAATTTTCATCATCCGTTCAAAAGCGACTTGACGGACTTCAGAGCGAGCGGAATCGCAAAATTCGACCATCGCACGAAAATATTCTGCTTGCGCACCAGACAAGTTCATCGCCGGCAAGACTTTTTCAACGCCCACTTTCGAGAGACGCGTTTTACCATCGCAAACAAGTTTCAAAAATCCCGACGAAGAGAAGCCCGCAAGTTTTGCAAACTCGCGCCACGTAAATGCGGAACACTTTTTACGGCTCTCGTAAAAATCTCGCATGTATTCGCGGTAATCTCTATATTCAAAAACGGATTTCATTTTATGGGTAATCTTTACACCAATAAAGATAAATTACACCGCCAAAAAATTCAACAATAATGAAACAAATTTTTTAAATTTTCTCTATTTTTAACGATTTTTATTTAAAATTGCAGATTTTTATTTAAGTATATGAAACAACATGTTTCATAAGGGAGAGGCCTGCTTTCGCAGGCATGACAAGGTGGCGGGCATGACAAATCAATTCAAGACTTCACTGGAGTCAAGAAGGACTATTTTAGCACGCGAGCACGGATTCGATAAATTTCCGTTCTAGGAAATCATCAAACGATGTTGGCGCCATCACACGCAGGCCATCGCCTCTGCTGTACACCAAGCAATTTCCCTCAAGCCCGCCATACCATTTCATGCCCTTGAATACAAGAGTCATCCAGTCATCGATAGCGTAATCAATAGCATCGTATTCGGAATCAGGCGTAGCATCCACACCGTTCAGGTACGGATGGAAAAGCGCGGCGTTGTACTTGGGCTTGAATTTTTCAATAAAGACATTCTCCGCATCCATCGCAAGCAAATCGATAGAAGGCAAAGCAAGCCCGTTTAAAGGGAGTTGGAATTCGTTAATCGAAACCGCATTGCCAATCAAAAGGCTGTTATCCCGTTCTTCGACATCAAAGAACAGGAGCACAACATCATCACGGATATCCTCGCAATCTTCGATTTCCGATTCGAGCATATCAAGGAAGGGCTCGCGAGCATGACGCATTTCAGCATGTTTCACAACCGGTCGCACAATCTTCCCGATAAACATCGGTTCGTAATTCCAAAGGAAACACTTGGTTTTATCCAAGTTCGGGATTCGAATCAGCCTATTCGAATAAAGGTACAAGAGTTTCTCGGGCGTAAGCCAAGCCACAAAAGAGTCTTCGTCCAGGCACTTTTTCAGTTCCCTGTCGCTCGCCTTTTCATAGAACGCCGTATCAATCTCATAGAATTTCATTGCGTGAGTTGTTGCGACAACTTCATCTTTGGCGAGGACATGCGGCACGTCTGTACCCACATCGACAACAAGCGTTTTCTTTTCGCTCGGCTTAAAAAGCGGTTCATCGGCAGGGATAGAAACGCTTACGCGACCGCATTCGCTTACGAGGTCAAGATCAATTTTATGCCCCGAAAATTTCACATTGCAGAAATCAAGGCGGGGCTTTTTAGCCACCATATAGACGCGAGCTTTACCAAGCGATTTACGATAGTCGACATCGCTTTTAGCCCACGCCATATCGCAGAAAGCCAAAGGGCAACACGTCAATTTCAATGTCGTAGAAATCACCTTCATCTCATCCTCGCTAAATCACCCAAACCGAGGCAAAACATAAAACTTTTATAAGAAAAAACTTAGTATGTAGGACGTATATAAATACGTTAAATTTCTCACAAAATAAAGAATCTTTACAGAAAATGGCGAAACCGAAGTTTCGCCATGTAAAGCTTTACAAGATGTGAAAAGGATTCTAAAAAGGCGATGCCGGAACGAAGTCCGGCATGACAATAAAGATAAAGCCCGCTTTCGCGGGCATGACAAGTTCGGCGATTTTCGCGCTTTTCAACCGCGACGATTCTCGCGACCTTACTACAGAACGCCTTTGCTGCTGGGGACGCCCTTCACGTTGCGGGAAGGAGCAACAGCCATGGCAACAGCGCGTGCAAAAGCCTTGAAGATGGATTCCAGGCAGTGATGGTTGTCATTGCCATAGAAGAGTTCCACATGCAAGTTCATGCGAGCGTTTTCACAAAGGCTCTTGAAGAAGTGTTCGAACATGCTTGCTTCAATTCCGCCTGCAGTTGCAGCCGGGAGCTTCACGTTCCAGACAAAGCCGATGCGATTGCTAAAGTCGATGCACACGCGGCTCAAGGCTTCGTCCATCGGAACAAAGTAAAAACCATAACGTTCGATGCCCTTCTTGTCGCCGAGGCATTCAACGAGAGCCTGGCCAAGCACGATGGCGATGTCTTCCATGCTATGGTGCATATCGACTTCGGTATCGCCCTTGCAGGTCAAATCGAGGTGGAAACCGCCATGCACTTGGAACAAGTTCAGCATGTGATCCAAGAAGCCCGAACCCGAGCTAATCTGACCTCTGGAGCAATCGTCCAGATTCAAGAAAAGTTGAATATCGGTTTCACTCGTCTTACGAGAAATCTTAGAAGAACGCATCTTAGCACCTCTTATTTAAGGACACGACCGTCATAAACGCTGAAGCGAGCCACACGGCCAAACTTCGGCACAGGAACTGGAGTTTCCACGCCGTTCAAGTACATCTTGCCAATGGCACGCGGTTCACCAATCACAATGTAGAGCGTACCACTTGCGGTATAGACAAGCTTGTTATCAACCGTTGCAATGTTCGCTTCTTTCACAAAATCATCATCGTCTTCGTCGCGCTTGATGCCGACCCAAGAACGCATTTCGCCGGAACCGACAAGTTCAATGCGAGTACGGCCGTTATCCGAAACCGGGCCCGTCGTCACTGTCGTATCTTTCTTGGACGTCGAAGAGATAAAAATCGTTGCAGATGCCGGGAGATTTTCAGCCTTTTTCACAGCCTTATCGACTTCAGCCTGAGTCACCGTCTCGTTCTTTTCTTCCTTGATGGAATCGACCGGAACCGCAATAGCGCCTTCAGGCATGTCCTGATTGACTTCGGCAGATTCTTCGGCAGCAACCACCGATGGCGGATTGGCACTAGCGTCAGAAGCGGCTTTTTCACGGGTCACAAAATGGAGCCCGACCACCAAGAGGACGAGAATAATCACGATAGCTATAGGCACAGCCTTGCTATGTGGTTTCTTTTCTTCGTCCGTCATCGGAGCGATATTCTTGATGGGTTCAGCCTCGCGGACTTCGTAGCTTGAGCCCACTTCTTCGGCATACATTTTAAGGACAGCCTTGGGATCCAAGCCAAGCTTCGTACTTACGGAGTTCAAGTAGCTGCGGACATAAGCTTCGACCGGCAAAGACTTCCAGTCGCTCGATTCAATGAAATGAAGCATCTTTACCGAGATTTTCGTGCGCTCGGCAAGATCATCAATAGTAAGTCCTTGAGATTCACGAACGCGGACCAAAAAGTCACCAAGGCGTTCGTTTGGATTTTTCTCTTCCAACTGAATCATTTGCTATACCCTAACTTGTAAACCATCCAACATTTCCAGTGTACGTGCAACTGGTAACCCAACCACGTTGTAGTAGCAACCGTTGATAGACTTGATCAAGCGCGCGCCATTCGTTTGAATGCCGTAGGCGCCAGCCTTATCCATCGGGTCCTTAGAATTTACATAATCTTTGAGCTCTTGTAAGGTGCAGTTTCTGAAAAACACCTCTGTTTTCTCTTCGGAGGCGCTAAGGATTTCGCCGTTACGGGCAATGGCGACTCCAGTAATCACAAAATGACTACGATTGTTTAGTTTGCTTAACATTTCAAGAGCGTTCGCTTCGGATTTCGGCTTGCCCAGCGGAACGTTATCCAAAAACACAAGCGTATCAAAGCCGAGCACATAAGCATCGCGTTCCTGGCGAGAAACAGACAAAGCCTTGATGCAGGCATTTTCACGCGGGAAATCGAGCGGATTTGAGCTTGCGGGCTTTTCATCTTCGCCCGAGACGACCACACGGAAGTTAACACCCAACTGTCTTAAAATTTCGGAACGGCGCGGCGAACCGCTTGCAAGTACAATTTCAGATTTAGTCATATTATCCACAGCACTAGTCATAATTCTTTGTATCGGTGCTGCCGGCGTTGAGCTTGATATCGGGCAAGTCGCGGACATACACGGAGAAGCTCCAGCCTGCGGCAGGTCCCGTCGGCGTCCATGTGAAATCGAGCTGCCAGCAATGCAACACACGTTTGAACGTGAATTCGTGCGAAACAAACTTGCCTTCGTTATAATCGTAACGGGTGCTATAAGAAACATCCCAGTTGACCGTCGGCTGGAATGTTGCCGAAATTCCCGTCGAATGAGATATGTTGTCCTTAAACAAATTCTTAGCCACGCGCGTACTGCTGAACGAATAACGGTAATCCAAACTCAAAGACCACTTGAGCATTTCGTACTTTTCAAGTTGTGACGGAAGACCGCCATTAAACGTACCGCTCCAATGGAAATTCTTAGAAAGCTCATAGCCCCAATACGTGAGTTCCGGGAACTTTACCTTGTTCGGATTCGAGTCGTACTTATGGTAGAAGCTATGACGCGTATTGATGGTAAACATGTAGTCCGGCAAAATTTGGAAACCAAACGACGAAGATATATCCGAGAAATTGAGCGAATCCGCCGCAAAGTTGTACGAGAAACTATGCCTTGTCGTGAGCAAGCGACGCGTGCCATACTGGTCTTCGACCGCTTTAGCCTTTTTCGTGGAATCGCCCGTTGTATCGACATGCCCAGCCACCTTGAGATACTTGATATCAAAGTCGTTGCTCAAGCTAAAGCCAATCGTCTGTTGCTTTTGCTGGTACGGATACTGTCCCAAATACGGATGCGGAGCAAACTTCTTGACCGTATCAATTTCAGGCGCGTACGTGTAAGAAACACTCGGAGAAAGCACATGGCGAACACCCGTGAATCGTCCAATTTCAGGCACCCAGATACCATAAAGTTTCGTGTCGGCAGTCAAGCTGTAATTGTGATTGTACGCGACATTACCAAACGTTCCCTCGTCCGGATTAAAGCTCATATAACGTTTTCTCTTGTACAGAGAATCGTTCGGATTGCGCCAAGACGTACCCGTCCAATAGCCCGTAAAAGTCGCTCTCGGAGTAATGTTAATGACGTCAAAAAGTCGTCCAGAGTAATCCAACGTGTACGTACCCGTATAGCCCAAGTATTGTGCGGTCGTATCCTTGTTGAGCGTCGTATCACGTTCACGATGCGACTTGTAGTTAAAGCGGTTCGTAAAGCTGTAATTGAACTTTTCTAGGAACGACTGGAACGAGCCGTCCTCAGCAGCCACCTCGCCTTCTTCCAGCTCAAAATTGAAAAGGTTCCCGCTCATGCGGTACTGGATATCAGGCAAATCCCTTTCGAGCATGCCCGTCGTGAGGTTATGGCTCTGCGAAATCTTGACCGTCAAACTCTTGTTATTCCCGAACTTTCCGGAATACGCCAACGATGCGTTTGCCTGCTGGTTCAAAATCGTACTAGCTTCTAGCGAGTTATCCTTACGAACGCTCTGCTTGCTCACAAAAGAACCCTGACCACTCAACGTATGCTTGGCATCGGGAGTCAAGTTCTGGTTATGCGAGAACTGGATATCGTAATCGCTATTGGCAAAATCAAATTCATTGAGATAACTCGTGTACTTCAAGTACCCATCTAGCAAATAACGCTTCTTGTAACGGACCTCGCCCGTGAGCGTCGAACGTTCAAAACGAGCCTCGTCACCTTCAATAATGTCGGCAGCGATAGTTGCATCCCAGTAATCGTTGGCAGCGTAATAGAAACCGATATTACGCATGTAATAGCCCTGCTTCTGGTCACCACCGAACTTAGGCGTCAAAAGACCCGACTTACGCCCGCTCTTAAGCGGAGCCACAATCATCGGGAGAACCGCCACCGGCACATCGGCAATATTCAACACCACCGGTCTTGCAGTAATCGTTTCCTTGGGCTTTACCACCATGCGGCGGCCATAGAAGTAGAAATGCTGATGCGTCGTATCGTTACACGTACTGAAGTCACCACGAGCAATCTGGATTCGCGTATCCGGCAAGCGACGGACTTCCATGCCGTTCAGCTGCTGGTTATCCTGGAACGTCGTCGCGTAATACACCTCGCCTATTTTGGACTTGAGGTTGTACTTGAGACGCATACCCGAAAGCGAGGGGTTCTTCGTTTCGCGGAGAATCGGGTTACCACTTGCGGCGAGAATCTGATTTTTCTGGTCCATCCAAATCGTATCTGATTCCAGCGTTGCCGTGCGGTACTTGAGCTGAGCCGACTTGTTCAAGTTGAACGTCGAAGTTTCCACATCGTACACAAGATCGACCGCATGATATTCAATCGTATCCACCCCAGTCGTATCGTTCATCCAATCGACTTCAGTCGTGTCTTCGACAGGCTGCTCGCGTTCTTCAAGTTCAAAGCGGGTCATTTCCTCGCCGTAAGAGCAAGGAGCAAAGACCGCAGCGATAAACAATGCGATAACGGCCCACAGAACGCAATGGGTTTTGGATAAAATCACGGTTCCACAAGATAGAAAAAATGAACGCTCCAAATACGAAGCGTTCATCAAATTTTTTGTGTAAAGCAGAAACTAATACCGCATGCGAGAATCGCAGCGAATTACTTCAGCACAGCGTTTGCACCGCTCACAGCGCCATTGTGGTCAATGGAAATAACATAGCGGCCGCTCGGCACCTGAGCACCATTCCAGTTAAGCGTATTCACGCCTGCAATAGCATTATCGAGGTTCAGCGTTGCCACCTGTTCGCCATCAGCACTCATGATCGTAACCGTTGCGCGGCCCGGAGACTTGAGCGTAAATGCGATAGCCTTGCGGTTGAAGAAGCGGAGGCTTGCATCACCCGTGCGGACTGGAGTCGTCTTGGTAAACTTCGGAGCAGTCTTTGCCTTTTCCACATAAATTCCGTTAACATCAGCAGAAGCGACAGCAACATCGTTCTTGATGAGGTTGCCACGGCTAAGCACTGCAACGAGCTGCTTGTCGTTTTCGGTAGCGCTAGCAAACGTTTCAAGTTCCTGAGCGTTCACGCGTTCCTTGTCGCCATACCAGCTCTTGACAGCCTTGTTATCCAAGTCCTTCACCGTAATCTGAGCGCGACGAATCACGGCAGAATAGGTTTCGCCATTGCTCGTGTAGGTAATTTCGAGCGGCTTGTTGACCTGACCGCGAAGCTTAGACTTCGAAAATTCGATATCCTGACCCTTGAGGCTCACACCGTCAACAGAGGTAATCACGTCGCCAGCACGGAGATTGGTCTCAGCAGCAGGCGTACCCGGAATAACTTCTGCCACGTGAACACCTTCGCGCACCTGGTAAATGGTGATGCCGACGCCACCAAAGGATTCGTCAGCCATAAGCGGAGCAGTCATCATTGCAGCAATCAAAGAAGCCTTAACGAAAGAATTCATAATATTCTCCTTAAATTTTTACTTCACTAATATACATTAAATTTTTGCTATTTCAAGCGACATACACTAGAAATATGAGCCCCAAAGGACGTTAAAGGAGGGGAAATTGCTAGAACATGTCGATTACATTGCAAACCAAGTCTAATTATTCACAACCTCACTGGAAGCCTCTTCTTTAGAAGCTATCCAAAAAACTTTTTTCACTTTACATTTCCCCCTCATAACGCGATATTATTATTAGAATAGAAATAAGGAGTTTTTTATGATTGGAGCAATCATCGGCGATACCGTCGGTTCCATTTACGAATTTGAAAACTACAAAGCTAAGGATTTCGAGTTGTTCCCGGACGGGGTCTCGCCCACGGACGATAGTATTCTCTCGTTTGCAACGGCAGACTGGATTATGCGCGGGGGCGAAGCGTGGAAGTATTACGTCGCTTACGCGAGCAAGTACGAATGCCCGGTCGGTGGTTACGGAGGCGGATTTACGCAATATGTCGCTCGAGCCCGTCGCGACGGCTTTGGCACGCCTTACAACAGCTGCGGTAACGGTTCCGCCATGCGCATTTCGCCTGTAGGCTGGGCGTTCAATACCAAAGAAGAGGTGCTTGCGAAGGCTAAAGAATCTGCCGAATGCACGCACAATCATCCCGAGGGGATCAAGGGGGCGCAGGCAACGGCACTTGCGATTTTCATGGCACGCATGGGCGCCAGCAAGGACGAAATCAAGATGGCAATCGAGAGCGATTTCGGCTACGATCTGAATTTCACGCTTGACAAGTTGCGTCCAGAATACAGCTGGAACTACCCGGGAGCGGCACTTTGCCAGGGTACGGTTCCGCAAGCAATCCGCTGCGTTTTGGAAGCTACCGATTACGAAGATGCCATTAGAAACGCAGTATCCATTGGTGGCGATAGCGATACTCTCGCCTGCATTGCGGGAGGCATTGCAGAACCGGTATTCGGCATCCCGAAAAAGATCTACACGGTCGGCATGAACATTCTCAAATACTACTTCCCGGAACCGCACAAGTTGGTAACGGAATTCGAGAAGAAGTACGGGAATCGCGTGCTAGAAAAATAAAAATTATTCCGTCAATTCGCGGGCTTCTTCATTAGAGGGGCGGTCGTCTTCGTAATCCTTGATGGTCTTGTCGCCCGGCACAACGATAAGTCCAAGAGTTACCGGCTCGCCCTTCAAATTGATGTAGGCTTCCAGGTAAAGCGTGGTCGAGAGACGAATCAGGCGCAAATCCATCATGGTTCCGCCCTTGTGAATGCTCATCGGATCGCGATTGAAGAAGAGGAACTTCTTGTTGATGTATTCAAAGCGGTCTTTTTCGTAGTTGATGGACCATTCTGTATCGCCGTCATTTTCCTGACGGTAGATGCAACGGTCGTTATCGATATCGCATTCGAAGCTTGCGCTTTCCTGGTAGCGCTTGTTCCATTCGCGGCTAAAGGCACAGGACTGCACGCGGGAACCGCCATTGCGCTGTTTGTTCAGCTGGTCGTTGATGACCACGTAGTCCATCTTCATCTTCTTGACTTGATTGTAGACATTCATGAGGATGATGTAAGCTTCGATATCCTTCGGGCATTTGCCAGTAAGATTCACGTCTTCGTGAGCCTTGAGAAGGGTCTGCTGCAAATCGATATCGATCGCATCCGGAATTTCGCTCTTCTTGATTCTGTCAAGAGTTTCTTTAGGCGGCACGTGGATAATCTTGTCGCCTTTCTTAATGGCGTAGCCAAGCTGGTCGCGCACGTAATCCAAGCACTGTTGCACGTGAATGTGGACCGTATTGGAACCTGCAGAAACGAAGTCCGCGCCGATGCGCACGTTCCATTCGTCAGCGGTATTTTTCGCCGCCTTGTCGAGTTCGCAGAACGGTTCTTCGCGGGTACCATCCACAAAAATCAAGTTCACGTGAAGCTTTGTTACGAGGGATTCTTCTTTGTTGATGGCGCTACCCAAGCTCCAGAAATTCGGATTCAGGCGAAGCACTTCGGCAAAAGCCTTGTCGCCATCGAATGCCGGCAAGAGCGAATCGTTACGGGCGTTTTTCTCTTGCAAAAGTTCGGAATAAGACGTTTTGACGTCCATGTTGTCGAACGAATTACGGGCAACGGCAGAGAATGCAGACGTCGCCAAGAACGAACAGGCTAAAGCTACAGAAACGCGCAACATTGAAAACATTTTCCCTCTCCTATTTTTTCACAATCTTTTTAACGGCAAAGTTGAGCAAGTACAAGATGACGCCACCTGCGATAATCGTAGGTCCAACGACAAAGTTCAACTGGCATGCGACTAAAAGTCCAAGCACCACAAGTACAAGCGAAACCAGAACCGAAATAACCATCATCTGGAGTAAATTTTTGGCATAGCATTCCGCGATGTAAGCGGGAATCGTGAGGAGCGCAATCACGAGAATCATGCCCACCGCCTGCACGGCAATCACGACCGTGAGCGCAATTAGCGCAATCAAAAGCATGTAGTAATTCAGCACAGGGATGCCGCGGACGCGAGCAAACTCAGGATCGTATGAAATCGAAAGGAAATTGCGGAAGCAAACCGAAACAGCGCCCAAGATGAACACGAGCAACGCCCCCATCCACCAGAGAAGTTCTGTCGGCACGGTCAAAAGGCTACCGAACAAGAAACTCATCATTTCGCCACTGTAACCAGGCGTCAAATCCGTTAAAATCACGCCAAGTGCCATGCCTGCCGCCCAAATAATTCCGATAAACGTATCGGCATGTTTGCGGTCGCGCCACGTGAGCGCACCCATGAGCATCGCACAGGCAAGCGCAAAACCAAGCGAGCCAAGCATCGGCGAAAAACCGATAAAGCAAGCCAGCCCCACCCCACCAAACGAGGCATGCGCCACGCCACCCGAAAGAGCCGTCAAGCGGTTCACCACGACATACGTTCCCATAACGCCACAAGCAATGGCAACAAGCACCGCTGCGATGAGGGCGTTCTGCATAAAATCCATGGAAAGTAAGTCGAACATATTTTTAGCTTTTGGTTATTAGTTATTGGTTATTAGTCAATAGACTTTTGTTTAATAATCGCGTCCAAGGCGTCTTATAAAAACTAAAGACCAATGACTATTGACTAAAGACCTCTGTTATAGATTCGTAATTAACTTCTCCCGTAAATTTAGTAAATGCGGGATATGAAAATCCACCCAACCAGGCGCTTGAATGTTCGGATTCACAAGAACAGTCGTCCAGCCACGTTCATGAGCGGGTTCCAAATTGCGTAACGAATCTTCGAGCAGCACAATTTGCGACTTTTCTGACGATTCTTGAGCCAAAACGCCCCGCGCCACAAGCCATTTTTCAATTTTATCATATGCGCTCACGTGAGGCTTGCCTTCCCAATCCATGAGCTTGAGGTCAAAAACATCCTCAATCGCAGAATCGAGCTGCATGTGCGCCATGCCCGCGCGGCTCCAATCCCCACGCCCATTCGTAAACACAAAGCGATGCCCTACAAGCGACTTCAGGAGTTCGAGCTTTTCAGGCGCGACCTTCGGGTAAATGAGGTATTCGGGTTCATGGATAAAGTCAAAAAAATCGTCCGGATGAGTACCGTTCATCGCCATGAGTCCCGAAAGCGTCGTGCCAAAGCGGTGCAGATAATCCTTGCGGATTTCCGTAGCGCTTTCAAACGTCCCGCCCACGGTCTTTTGGACAAATTCAGCAATGCGATGATCGAGCGAATTTAATACAAAGCGTTCCTCTTCGCCGTAAAGCGTCAAGTCATAATCGAACAGCCAAATTTTCGAAGCATCGTTCTTGATGCCGATATCCAGCGCACTCACGGAGCAAGACCTCTTAGTAGCCCATCGCAAGCCCGCCAATTTGACGAGCAAGGTATGTGGCATAATTGTCCGTCATGCCGCTCACAAAGTCGAGCACCTGGTGGTAAGCTTCGGCGGTCGTTACGCTCTGACCAATTTTGGCTTGCCCAATCAAGCGCACAATGCGGTTTGCGCGGTACGAATTGCGGTCGTTCTGGCGATAATCGTAAACACCGTTGATAAACGCATCGAGCACGGTGCTGAGCGTCGTATAGCTACCGACTTCAAGTTCCGTCTTACGGCGGTCGGGGTAAATGCGTTCTACGCCCAAGCGCTTTGCAATGCGGATGCCTTCCATCGTATCGGAACGGGAAAGGTCAATCAAATGCTTGTCGAGCGTCCCTTCCATGATGCGGTCGTAATGCTTTACAAAGAGCACCGCCACGTCATCAATCAAATTCTGAATAGCACGCCCGCGAATGCTACTGAGGAAGTCTCTGAAGTTCTGGCCGTTTTCTTCGAACTCGCGGTCGATATCGACTTCCGGGCCGCACAAGAAACTGAACATGTTGCGCACATCGCCAAACGTCAAAATGCCAAGTTCAATCGCATCTTCAACGTCAAGGATGGAATAGCAAATATCGTCTGCAGCTTCCATCAAGTACACAAGCGGATGACGCGCCCACACGCCATTGCCAATTTCCGGGATTCCAAGAATTTCAGCCGTTTCGCGGTAGAGTTCTGCTTCGGTGCGGAACAAGCTCGTCGGGCAACCGTAATACGCAAGTCGCGGGTACTTGATCATCGAACCGATTGTCGCATACGTGAGTCGCATACCGCCATCAAGGAAGTGGTATTCGAGCTTACTCAAAATGCGATGGCCTTGAGCGTTACCGTCAAAGTTTTCGAAGTCTGCAATTTCCTTGTCACTCAGTTCAGACATCGGTGCGGAATGGCGATTTTTGCGGAACCATTCGCGGATAGCGGCTTCACCCGCATGACCAAACGGCGGGTTACCAATATCGTGAGCGAGGCATGCCGACTGCACAATCGTACCGAACTGGTATTCGTTCACGTACTTCGGCAAATGCTTTTTAATCAGGTGATACACCGTAATCGCGAGGCTACGGCCCACACTCGAAACTTCGAGGCTGTGCGTGAGGCGGCTGTGAACGTGGTCATTCACCGAGAACGGGTGAACTTGAGTCTTGCGGCCTAAGCGACGAAATGCGGTAGAAAAAACGATGCGGTCGTAATCGCGATGGAAGTCAGAACGGTTCGGGTCCGGATCGGCCGGGTGACCGTAACGCGTTGCAGAAAGAAGCGTATCCCATTGTAGCATATTATCAAATATAGAAATAGCGTCTTCGACGCAGTTGGCAGAACTTAGAACTTAGTAGGCAGAACTTAGGATGAGCCAGCGGCGACCGAGACGAACTTTCGGTTATCAAGTTTCTGTTCGCCATCAAAACGATAAGCAACCAGGCGCCCGTCACCGCGATAGCCAGCCACACTGTAATCCAGACAGCAAACGTTATCACGAATAAGTTCAGGCATCCCCGTCAACCAATAATGCCCAAAGAAAACAGGGCGTTCATTTTCGCCATAGAAATCGCGAGTCTGAATTTCGAGCGGAACTTCGCGCGGAGGCAATTCTACGCCCGGCTGGAAGCTGAGCTCCTGCAAAGTGACGTTCTTCGGATTGATCCACCAGCGGATTCGCGTACGCTTGCGATTGACACCTTCAGCATCGCGGAACGTCACACCTTCCGGCAAATCTAATTCCGGACCTTTCAAGAACAAACTTATCGGCCAATACAGCGAATCGTCGTATTCGTCATTTTTGTCGTTCGCACGTGCAATAAGCTCGTCGAAATCGCCATCCATAAAAGAACGGATACCTTCAGCTTTAAGCACTTCAGCGCATTTCAAGTCAAAGCAGGCATGTTGCGCACGGAACAAGTCTGTTTCCAAGTAAAACGGGAGCGTCTTGAGGAAATCAAGCATTTCCTGGAATTCCGCCTTGCGCCCGCGATAGCTTTCGACAGTCTTCACATGAATCGCTACTTTGTTAAAAGAATGCTCACGCAAATAACCGCCACGAATCGATTTTATGGGTCGCCCGCCGGCTCCATTCTCGTGCCAAAAGCTAAGCGCATTGAACTCGTGATTGCCCAACAACGCCACAGCAGAACCCGCATCGCGCATGGCGCGCACGAGATTCACCGTATCGCGCACTCGACTTCCGCGGTCGATGTAATCACCTAAAAATACGACCGTACGTTCATCGCCCGGATAGCGGAACGCGCCTCCACGTTCTTCGTAACCCAGCTTTTTAAGGAGCACAACGAGTTCATCGTAATGCCCATGAATATCGCCAATGAAGTCAATCGATGCGTTCATTAAACCGCAATCGGAGCCTTGATGGTCGGCCACGGATCGTAATTCACAAGTTCAAAATCTTCGAACTTGAAATCGAACAAATCCTTGACATCAGGATTCATCTTCATCGTCGGGAGCGCACGCGGCGTGCGCGAAAGCTGTTCACGAGCCTGGTCAAAGTGATTGCTGTACAAATGCAGGTCGCCAAAAGTATGGACAAACTCGCCCGCTTCGTAACCGCAGACCTGGGCAAGCATCATCGTCAAGAGCGAGTACGATGCAATGTTGAACGGCACGCCGAGGAACATGTCGGCACTGCGCTGGTAAAGCTGGCAGCTGAGCTTGCGCTTACCGCTAGCGCCTACACCGCCCACGTAGAACTGGAACAGACAATGGCACGGAGGCAAAGCCATCTTGTCGACTTCGGCAACGTTCCAAGCGCAAACCAAGTGACGGCGAGAATCTGGATTGTTCTTGAGGCTATTGATCAAATTCGCAATCTGGTCAATATGTCCGCCATCGGGTGTCGGCCAGGAGCGCCACTGGTGACCGTAAACCGGACCCAAGTCGCCATTTTCATCAGCCCATTCGTCCCAAATCGTAACCTTGTTATCGTGCAAGTACTTGATATTCGTATCGCCCTTCAAGAACCACAGCAGTTCGTGAATGATACTGCGCAAGTGGAGTTTCTTAGTCGTGAGGCACGGGAAGCCCTTGGAAAGGTCAAAGCGGGTCTGGCGGCCAAACACAGAACGAGTGCCGGTGCCAGTGCGGTCAGAACGATCTACACCGTTATCGATAATATCTTTGAGAAGATCTAAGTATTGCTGCATATTGTTAATGTAATAAAAGTTGCTAAGCGACTTCGTCGTTTCCGAACACGTCCACGCGTTTGTACTGCTTAGCGACCTTACCTTCCACTTCAGCAGCGGTTTGCTGCAAGAGTTTGTTCAAAGCCTGCAAAATTAGGTCTTGCGTGTGCTTGGGCACAGGCTTCTTGCCGAGGCGCGCCTTCTGCACCATCTTATGGTTCAAGTTTACGGGGAGCATTTCAACGAGATCGTGATTGCTAAAGTTATTTGCGGTCAGAATTTCATCAAGTTTTGTCATGCCGTAAATGTAGAAAAGCCCCGGGCTAATGCCCGGGGCTTTGGTTGAGACTCTAAAAGTTATTAGTCACCAACGTAGTTGCTTTCGCACTTCATACCGTCATTTTCCGGTGTGACGAAGTGCATTTCAATACGACGGTTCATTTCGCGACCATCTGCCGTGGAGTTGTCGTCAACCGGGCAGGTAGAACCGAGACCAACAGCCTTGATACGGTTCTTGGCAACGCCGAACTTCGTGAGCTGCTTCATAACAGCCTTAGCGCGGCGGTCAGAGAGCTTGAGGTTCTTCTTAGCCTTACCGCGGTTGTCGGTATGACCCTGGATCACAATCTTGAGATCCTTGTATGCTTCGTCTTCCTTAAGCTTCTGAGCGATACCCTTAAGGATTCTCTTAGCGTTAGCGTTGACAGTTGCAGAACCGCTCTTGAAGGAGATACCTTCGAGCTTTTCTACCTTCTTCTTCGGGCAGCCGAAGCCATCATCGCCAGCTTCATTCGGGCAGCGATCAAGACCAGCGCAGACACCTTCGAAGAGGTTGAACATGTTCCTTTCGGTGACCCAAGCATCGCAGACGCCATCCTTGTCAAGGTCCGGATCCGGGAGCGGGCAGCCATCGTTGGCAGCAGCACCGTGTTCGAGCGGGCACTTGTCGAGACCCTTGCAGGACTTGGAGATGAACCATTCCTTAGCGAGAGCTTCGTCTTCAGCAGCCTTTTCGAAGTAGTAGCCAAGCTTCTTCTGTACAACCCATTCATCGCAGATACCGTCGCCGTCGCTGTCCGGATCATCCCACGGGCAGCCCTTATTGCCGGCAGCACCAGCTTCACCCGGACACATGTCGTAGCCCTTGCAGACGCCAGCATACTGGTCAAGCTTGTTCTTGTCGGTAACCCACGGAGAGCAGAGACCGTCGCCATCCGGGTCCGGATTGTCTTCCGGGCAGCCGTTGTTGACGAGCGTACCAGCTTCAGCCGGGCACTGGTCGATACCTTCGCAAATATCCTTGAACTGATCGAGCTGACCCTTCTGGCTTACCCAAGAATCGCAGACGCCGTCCTTATCCGGGTCCGGATCATCGCTCGGGCAACCGTTAGAGTTGTTACCCTTTTCGGTCGGGCACTGGTCGATACCTTCGCAAACATTACGGAATTCGTCAAGCATACCCTTTTCAGAAACCCAAGCGTCGCAGACACCGTCTTCGTCGCTATCCGGGTTACCCATCGGGCAGCCGCCGTTCAAACGGTGACCATAGTCATCCGGGCAGCGGTCATCAGAGTCAGCCACGCCGTCACCGTCGCGGTCCTGCGGAGCAAGGAAGCCCGACCAGGTAAGACCACCGAACAAAGCGATCTGCGGGTTCACGCGGGTTTTCATCACTTCGATACCAGACTTGAGCTGACCATCAGCGGTAACAGCACTTTGGTCACCAGCAGAAGCTCTTTCAGCAGCCTTGTTCAAATTTTCTTCATTGTGCATCACGCGAGCATAATGAACAAAGTTGTCGTTGCCCACATAGAAAGAAGCACCGAGCTGGATGTCAAGGCCCACCGGCAGGTGGAACACGGCACCAGCAGTCACCTGCTTCATGTCGAGCTTTTCAGGAGCGTTGTACTTGCCTTCATTGCCAACATTCCATGTAAATTCATCAGTCTGAATATCCATGTAGAGTTCGCCGAAGAAGGAGAGGAAGTCAAGCACATAGAATTCAAGAGCTGCGCTTGCGAACGGGAAGGACAAGTAAGCCTTGTCCATGGACATACGGTAACCACCGTTGAAATGGACGAGGAGAGGCATGATGTCGGCCTTGGTAAGGTCGAACGTCAAAGCAGCACCGACGGTGAATACAGACTTAGCAGAGCCGTACGGATAAGCAATACCGGTTTCCTTCTGGAAGTATTCCGGTTCACGAACCCAAAGACCTTGCTTGGTATTCTTAGAAGTCTTGAAAGAATATCTGAAGAAAGCAGCGAAGTCGACAGGCACATCAGCCGGGATCGGAGCACGAGCCTTCAAGCTAGCCGTCACGTTACCGACGTATGCGTTGCTCGTACCAGCAAGCGGATTGCCATCGCACTTACCACCATCAATTTCAGACGGTTCGCAAGCGGTATTGCCGTTAAACTTGTCATAATAGACCGGCAACGTCACACCGATGTCGAAGTAGTCCAAAAGACCAATAGCGAGGCCAACATAAGCGCTGATACCGTTATACTGGGCAACATTTGCTCTCTGCTGCAGCCCAGGAGCATTATCATTAAGCAACACATGGCTGTAACCGGCTTCCGGTTCATTCTTGAACATGCTATTGCCAAAAGCATAGTCGCCCAAAGCTGTAAACACAAGCTTTGAATGACCGAGAGACTGAGCTGACTGTGTCTTATTGACACCGACGAAGCCCGTCTTGTTAATCGTATTGGCGTGACCAGCAAAGGCGGATGATGCCGCCAAAGCCAGGGCCAATCCCATTGCTACTCGTTTCATAGAGTCTCCTTGTTTTAACCAACCCTTAAATAGAGTGGTCCTTTATAGTAATGTTTAACGAAAATATAACTCTTTAAAAAAAAGTCCGCACTTTTTGTCGTTCGATTTAATTGATAAATAATACATACTTTTTGTATTTTGACTATTTATGTCTTTTTTTTTACACATTTTCACTTAAAAAATGTACTTTCGAACATTTCTGGGTAAAGACGGCATAGACTTGTAAACCCAGTTTTACCAATGATAATATGGTCCAAAACCGGTATTTGCAAAATTTTACCTGATGCACAAAGGACTCGCGTAATTGAAATGTCTTCTGGGCTCGGTTCTAGCGATCCTGAGGGGTGATTGTGGACAAAAATGACCGATACAGCGCGGTCCTCGATAGCTAAGGCAAACGCTTCTCGCGGGTGGACCGGAGTCTGGTTGACAAGTCCGGTTGTGAGTTCATGCACGCGAATAACGTAATTGGCGGAATTTAGCGAGACAACGACGAGATGCTCCTGCGATTCATACTTCAAGTACGCCACACGAGAGAGCACATCTTCGGGAGTCGAAACAGGAACAGCCTTGTCACTCAAAATAAAGCGCCCCGAAAGTTCCAAACAGGCAAGAATCTGTGCCGCCTTGACTTTTCCAAGTCCACGAATTTCTTTGAGACGAGCCAATGTCGGGATCGAGGTTTCGGTCGACAAAAAATCCGAGAGCCTTCTCGACAGTTCGAACACACTACATTCGTGACTGCCGCTCCCCAAAATAATGGCTAACAATTCTTCATTGCTCAATGCGCTTACACCTATATTTTCCATTTTTTCACGAGGCAACAAATGAAATTCGGGTTTGGCATATAACGCAAGTTGGTTATGGTTCATTTTTTCTCCTGCTAAAAGTGTCTACTATATAACACGCTTTTTTCAGGAAAAAATTTCACTTTTTTTTGAAAAAAATTTGGCGGGTCAAAGCCCGCCTTTTTAAACATTAGAAGAAGTAGTTAAGAACAAACTGAATTGAGAAGATTTTCGAACCGACATCGACCGCCTTGAGATAACGGGAATCATCAGTTTCATAGAAAAGCTTGTCGTGTTCTTCGATTGCAGTCAAGTCCCAGAAAGCACGGATGCCCAAGTCAACTTCATGACCATTGATGAGGAATGTCGTGCCTAAACCTGCCATGAGGGACGGAACAAAAGTTTTGACTTCCCATTCATCATCGGCTTTACGCGTCACGTTCTTGTACTCACCTTCTTCTCTATCATAGTACTGAAGAGCGTTGCCGTTTTCATCGGTGTATTCATAGTCATGAGATGTTACGAAATTCAAGTTAAGGCGAGCACCAGCTTCCAGATAAACAAACGGGACATTCAAGCGGAGAGCGAGCGGAATATTAAAATTGACAAGGGTACGCGTGTCATTGACCTTGTACCATTTCCAATAACTGTCATAACCTTCGGAGCCTTTAATTTCTTCCGAGAAGTAGCTCACGCCAAAGTTGATTTCAGGAACAAAAGAAATCAGCGGGTTCAGGCGGTATTTGAGCACAATACCGAGATCAAAGGATAAGCCACCCCATTCATTCTTACCGAACTCATCAACAAAATCTTCATCAGTCGGATAATCATAAAAACCGGCATAGCCAATGCCCATGTGGACACCGACCTGCAACTTCGGACGCTGACCGTTATTTGAAGAAGAGCGGGCTTCTTCGAAGCTCTTGTATTCAGGTTCGTTTGACGACGGGAGCTTGTTGCCATAGCCGTCATCGACAGTTCCTTCGGACCTTGCCGCCGGGATATCGTTACCGTAGCCATCATCTTCGGCAAAGGCGTTTGCGCTAAGACACATCATGGCGATAGCGGATGCAATAAAGAGCTTTTTCATTTAATCTCCTTCAAATAACACAAATGTTATTTAAAAATTCAAAATTTGTTAGATGAAGGATAAAATACAAAAATGGTAGACAACATTTCTAGAACTTTTTACAAAAAAATCCCAAAAATGTTTTAAAAGTCTACAACACGTCAAAATTTGAAGATAAACAGCAAATTTGGATGTATTATGTTCTTGAAAATCTTTCCAGGAACGAACTCAAGCGTTTGTTCTGAGACTGGTTGAACACAAAATCCGGTGTTCCCTGTTCCACGACAACGCCCTGGTCCATGAACATAACCTTGTTCGCCACATCTCGGGCAAAAGCCATTTCGTGAGTCACGATGACCATTGTCATGCGGTCTTCGGCAAGTTTCTTAATGATTTTGAGGACTTCGCCCGTGAGTTCCGGGTCCAAAGCGCTCGTCGGTTCATCAAAAAAGAGAATCTTAGGCTTTAACGCAAGCGCACGCGCAATGGACACGCGCTGTTGCTGACCGCCCGAGAGTTCACATGGGTAAGACTTTTCCTTTCCTTCGAGCCCCATCTGCTTGAGCAAGAATCGAGCCAGCGCACGGGCATCTTCACGGGAATCGCCGAGCACGCGGATCGGCGCAAGCGTCAAGTTCTGGAGTACGGTCAAGTGCGGGAACAAGTTAAAGTTCTGAAACACAAGCCCCGTAGAAAGGCGAATGTCACGAAGCGTCTTTGCAGGAGCGTACTTGATTTTACCGCCAAT
Source organism: Fibrobacter sp. UWB13 (assembly GCF_900177805.1). Taxonomy (NCBI): domain Bacteria; kingdom Pseudomonadati; phylum Fibrobacterota; class Fibrobacteria; order Fibrobacterales; family Fibrobacteraceae; genus Fibrobacter; species Fibrobacter sp. UWB13. Next base: position 1,194,380 of record NZ_FXAX01000001.1, read on the forward strand.
GCAAGAACCGGGAATGACCATGTCCTTGCCATCGACACACACCTCGCCCGCTTCAAAGGTTTCGAGCTGCGTGAGGCAACGGAGGAGTGTGCTCTTGCCTGAACCGGAAGGCCCGATAATCGAAAGTACCTCGCCCGCATTGAGGTCAAACGAAATATCCTTGAGCACATGCAAATCGCCAAAGGACTTCTTTAAATGCTTGACTTCGAGAATCGGAGTGGAATCCAGAGACGCGTCATTAATGATAACAGACTGAACTTGAGAATCCATGACACGCCTCACTTGTAGTAATTCAACTTACGTTCAACGTAAGCAAAGACCATGCTCAAAAGCAAATTGGCGATGTAGTAGAACACGCCCGCGACAAACAACGGATAAATGCTTGCGTAAGCAGCCTGCTGCTTTTTCGCGAGTGCAAAAAGTTCCGTCACAGCAATGACCTGCGCCAAGGAAGTATCCTTCACAAGCGTGATGACTTCGTTTGCACTAGCAGGCACAACACGCTTGACCACCTGCGGGAGAATGATGCGATAGAATGTCTGACCGCGCGTAAGGCCGAGCATTGCTGCAGCCTCGTACTGGCCCTTCGGAATGGACTGGATGCCACCGCGGAAGATTTCGGCAAAGTAAGCGGCATAGTTTATCGAGAAGGCGACAATCACTGCCGGAAAACGGTCAAACGAGAATTCCACTCCCGTGTATTCGCTCAAGTAGTACGAGCCAAAGTAAATCGCCACAATCTGGAGCAAAAGCGGAGTGCCGCGCATCACCGAGATGTAGAACGATACCGGGTAACGCACAATGCGGTAGCGGCTCATCTTGAGAACCGCTACAAGCAAGCCGAGCGGAATCGAGAACAACAACGTGAGCGCGAAAATCGCGAGCGTCGTGCAGAAGCCGCCCCAGAGAATAGGCAAAAGCGTTGATAGTTCCGACATAAAAGAAAAACCTCAGCGGCGCACAGCGCCGACCTCATACATCAAAGCTCCCGTAGGGAGCGAGCCCACACCTATTTGCCGAACCACTTGGAGGAGATTGCGGCGAACTTGCCGTCAGCCTTCATCGCAGCAAGGACGTTGTTCACAGAGTCACGGAGAGCCTGGTCCTTTTTGCGGAAGCCCACAGCGTAGACTTCGTCGGAGAGACCTTCTTCGAGCACCGTGTAGTCTTTGGCGTTCGTGACAATCCAGTACTTGGCAACGATTTCATCGAGGAACACGGCATCGACACCGCCCTTGTCCAAATCCATGAGAGCTGTCTGGTTGTCGTCAAACGGAACGATTTCCTTGGCAGCCTTGCCTGCTTCGGAAGCATCGAGCAACTTCTGTGCGGTAGAACCGTTCTGCACGGCAATCTTCTTGCCAGCGAGAGCAGCGAGGTTCGTGATAGCCTTGTCCTTCACCGTGAAAATCATGCGGTTCCTGAGGTAAGCATCGCTCAAGTTCATTGCCTTGGCACGTGCAGAGTCAACACTCATGCCGTTCCAGATGCAGTCAATCTTGCCGGTATTCAGTTCCTGTTCCTTAGCGTCCCAGGAAATCGGTTGCGTCTTAAGCTTGATGCCCAAGCGAGCGCAAACTTCAGTGGCGAGGTCAATGTCAAAGCCCACGATGTTATTGTCCTTGTCGCGGAAACCCATCGGCGGGAAAGAATCGTCGAGGCCGAGCACAAACACGCCCGCGGCCTTGACCTTGTTGAAGGAGTCATCTGCAGCAGTCTTCGTTTCAGACTTCTGGTCGTTACAGGCAGAAAGAACCGCGGCACAAGCAACAGCCGCAAGCATCGCAAAAATCTTTTTCATCTTAGATTCCTTTTTTAATTTCTAATGGAAATATAGGAAAGCGAGTGGCTATAAGGCGCCGCAAATGCCATCAAGCTACAATTTCTTTCAGAGATACCTCGAAAAAATGACCGATTCCCGAGAGATTTGGACGATTGCCGTTTTCATACAAAAAAGGGCCGCATCGCTGCGGTCCTTTTTAAATGGCGATCCCGTCCCCATTCGCGGATCATGACTACTAAGCAGCAAAGCTGCAAGTAGTCAAAGAGAACGGAGTCCGGGATGACATGTCAGGGATTAATCCTTTCCGTACACCTTTTCGGCGTAGGTGACTGTTGCGCCGAGGTATTCGCGGTTCATCTTGGCGATGTAATCGACGGTGATACCCTTCGGGCAGGCAGCCTGGCATTCGTAAAGGTTCGTGCAGTTGCCGAAGCCTTCCTTGTCCATCTGAGCGACCATGGCCAAAACGCGCTTCTTGGCTTCGACCTTGCCCTGCGGCAAGAAGCTGAGGTGAGAAACCTTAGCAGAGACGAAGAGCATAGCAGATGCGTTCTTACAAGCAGCGACGCAAGCACCGCAACCAATGCAAGCGGCAGCGTCGAATGCGCGGTCGGCATCAGCCTTGGGAACCGGAATCGTGGAAGCTTCAGGAGCAGCACCGGTGTTGACGGAAACAAAGCCGCCAGCCTGGATGATGCGGTCGAAAGCGGTACGGTCGACAGCGCAGTCACGGATAACCGGGAATGCAGCAGCGCGCCACGGTTCGATCACGATGGTGTCGCCATCCTTGAACTTGCGCATGTGAAGCTGGCAGGTAGTCGTTGCATGGTCAGGACCGTGCGGCATACCGTTGATGACGAGAGAGCACATACCACAGATACCTTCGCGGCAGTCGTGGTCGAAAGCGAAGCCTTCCTTGCCCTGCTTCATCTGTTCTTCGTTCACAATGTCGAGCATTTCCAAGAAGGACATGTCCGGAGAAACATCGTTGATCTTGACAGTTTCGAACTGTCCCTTGGTCTTGGCATCCTTCTGACGCCAAATCTTCAAAGTCAAATTCAGTCCGCTCATTATTTGTAGCTCCTAGTAGCAAGGTGGACGTTATCAAAGGTAAGAGGTTCCTTGGAGAGTTCCGGTGCGATACCGTCGCCCTTGTATTCCCAAGCACCGACGTAGCAGAAGTTTTCATCATCGCGCTTTGCTTCGCCTTCCGGAGTCTGGCTTTCTTCACGGAAGTGGCCACCGCAAGATTCCTTACGATGGAGAGCGTCGAGAGTGAGGACTTCGGCGAATTCGAGGAAGTCAGCAACGCGGCCAGCACGTTCGAGGTTCTGGTTGAAGGAACCTTCGGAGCCGAGCACGTTGACGTTTTCCCAGAATTCCTGACGGAGTGCCGGAATCTTTTCGAGAGCCGTCTTGAGGCCGGCTTCGTTACGAGCCATGCCAACGTATTCCCACATGATGTTACCGAGTTCACGATGGATATCGTTAACAGTGCGGTGACCCTTGATGGAGAGGAGCTTGTGGATGCGTTCTTCGGTCTGCTTCTTGCAGTCAGTGAAAGCAGGATCAGATTCGGAAACCTTTTCGAGCTTGGTGCCTGCGAAGTAACCACCGATGGTGAACGGAATCACGAAGTAACCGTCGGAGAGGCCCTGCATAAGAGCAGATGCACCGAGGCGGTTTGCACCGTGGTCGGAGAAGTTTGCTTCACCGAGAACGAAGCAGCCCGGGATAGTGGACATCAAATCATAGTCGACCCAGAGACCACCCATGGTGTAGTGGATAGCCGGGAAGATGCGCATCGGGACCTTGTACGGGTCTTCGTCTGTGATCTTTTCGTACATCTGGAAGAGGTTGCCGTACTTGGCAGAGACGCCTGCAACGCCCATACGCTGGATAGCGTCGGCGAAGTCGAGGTACACAGCCTGCTTGGTGTTCCCCACGCCGAGGCCTGCGTCGCAAACCTGCTTGGCGTTACGGGATGCCACGTCACGCGGGACGAGGTTACCGAAGCTCGGGTACTTTTCTTCGAGGTAGTAGTAACGTTCTTCTTCCGGGATCTGGTCCGGAGAACGGGTGTCGCCAGCCTTGCGCGGAACCCAAATACGACCGTCGTTACGGAGGGATTCACTCATCAAGGTGAGCTTGGACTGAAGGTCGCCATGGCGCGGAATGCAGGTCGGGTGGATCTGCGTGTAGCACGGGTTTGCAAAGAGAGCGCCGCGCTTGTAAGCACGGAATGCAGCCGTGACGTTGGAACCCTGGGCGTTGGTAGAAAGGTAGTAGACGTTACCATAACCACCAGTGCAAAGGCAGACAGCGTCTGCAACGTGGCTTTCGAGTTCGCCAGTGATGAGGTTACGGACGATGATACCGCGAGCCTTGCCGTCGATCACGACGAGGTCCATCATTTCGCGACGCGGGAACATCTTGACCTTACCGGCAGCAACCTGGCGCATGAGAGCCTGGTAAGCACCGAGGAGGAGCTGCTGACCCGTCTGGCCACGAGCGTAGAACGTACGGGAAACCTGCGTACCACCGAAAGAGCGGTTGTCCAAAAGGCCACCGTATTCACGACCGAACGGAACGCCCTGAGCGACGCACTGGTCGATAATCAAGTTGGAGTTTTCTGCCAAGCGGTGCACGTTAGCTTCGCGAGCACGGAAGTCACCACCCTTAACGGTATCGTAGAACAAACGATAAACGGAGTCGCCATCGTTTTTGTAGTTCTTTGCTGCGTTGATACCGCCCTGGGCTGCAATGGAGTGTGCACGGCGCGGGCTATCCTGAATGCAGAAAGACTTTACGTTGTAACCAAGTTCACCGAGGGATGCGGCAGCAGAAGCACCTGCAAGGCCAGTACCCACGACGATCACTGTGAACTTACGCTTGTTAGCCGGGTTCACGAGCTTGAGTTCGAACTTGTGCTTGGTCCACTTTTCTTCGATGGAACCACCGGGGATTTTAGAATCAAGAATCATTAGTGGGCTCCTTACTTTTCAATATTGAAAGAAACTTGTACTTCGCCAACAGACGGGATGACGAAAGCAGCCTTGTCGGCCTTGGCCTTCTGCTGTTCGTACTGCTGCTGGAGGCTACGGGACTTTTCGATAAGAGCCTGGGTTTCAGGCTGGTTAGCGAGGTAGTAAGAGGCAACAGCGGTGATGCCGAAGCCAAGAGCAACGACGACGCTATAAACGATACCGGCGATGTCGATAATCGGGGTCCACTTCTGGTGAGCGATACCCATCGTCTGGAACGCAGACGAAATAGCGTGGAAGAGGTGCATACCGATCACGAACATGCTAACAACATAGAAAGCAGCCCAGCCCGGATTTGCAAACATCTGGATCGTGGTGAGCCACATGTCGCGGATGATTTCGCCCTTGTCGTTCACATAGAGATAGTGCTCACCGAACTTGAGCATCATGAGGTGCTGGATGAGGAAGCCGAGAATGAAGAGACCAGACCAGATCATGGTGAAAGTTGCGAAAGTCTTCTTGCCCTTGCGTGCATTGACTTCGTATTCAATTCCGCCACGAGCCTTCTTGTTCTCAATCTTCAACTTGATAGCAAGGAAGATGTGAATGGCAAAAGCAGCCACGAGTACCAGTTCGACGAGGTAAATCATCTTCACCGGGAAGTGGAGCGGGTTGAATCCGGTCAGGAATTCGGTATAAGCGTTGTAGGACGCCTGTGCCGCAGCCTGGTCGAAGTTCAAGAGCTGGAAGTTACCACACATGTGGCCAAAGATGAACAGAGCCAAGAAGGCGCCAGTGCATCCCATGATCTGCTTCTTACCAATGGACGAGGTAAGATACTTGATGATCCATTG